>DASZFU010000163.1:0-51740 GCA_035939495.1 Candidatus Angelobacter sp.
TTTAACCGGCCACGTAGGGAGGCGTACTCCGTCCTTCGGCGCAAATGACCACAAAGAGATACTTGGTTTTCTCCATATCGATCTGGGAGAAAGCCGCACAAACGATGAATCGCACAAGGCTGAAAAACAGCCGGCGGCCGATAAGCACGCCGATGAAAAAAAGGTCTTGGACTCCCTCGGCGCCGCGGTCGAAAGTTCACTAGCGCGCGTGATGATTTGGGCGGAGGCCAAAATCATGCGCTTGCTGGACAAGGCGATGGGAGACGCCTTGGTGCAATCGTCTGTGGATGTCGGTCGTCACCTGCTGATGAAGGCGGTCGTGGACGCGCTGGGCGGTAGTTCGGGTTCTATCCGCATACGAGTCGGAAATCAGTTGGAACTCGTTCCGGGGGCCGTGGGCTATGACACGATTCGGGACCTTCGGCACGTAATAGATGTTGCCGACAAATCTCTGCCTGCGCGTGCCTTTATGTTTGACGAAACCGTGGTGGTGAATGATCCCTCCCATGATCCAATGTCGCACAGCTTTCGGGCACAATTTACCGGCACTCAAGATGCAGACCGCAGAATGAGGGAATTCTTGGACCAGGGCGGCTCCTATGCTGCTGCCGCCCTAAGAGATGCTTTCGGCCAGAAACTGGGAACCGTTCTCATTCAGGCAAAGCAACGGTGGTGGTTTTACAAGTACCATTTACACTGCCTGGATGCATTTGGTGAGCGTTTACGGGCGGTGGTAGACCACCTGGAAAGCGTCTTGCCCGCCAATTTCATCTTGCAAATTGGCGACGAGTTGCCTGCTGCCGCCCACTCATTCAGCCTGGATCACGCGCTCAAGGTTGTAGTTCAGAACTTCCAGAAAGCTTGCAGGGCCCAAGTCGTCAGTCTTTTCCTGTGGGAGCCCAGCTTCGAGCGCTTCTTGTTGTACGCTGAAGTTGGCTGGGAAAAAAGCGGCTGGGAACTTAAAGCCTACTATGCACAGCATGAAGGTTGGACGGGCAGCGTTGCTTTGGAAGATGAACCACACTACGAGAAAGATCTCCGTAAATACAAAAAAAGAACAAGAAATGACCGTGATATGGGGGTATACGAGCGCGTGATGTTTGGCAGTCGCGATGATGTCGTGGCGACGGCTAGCGTGGGACTACCTCTTAAGGCAGGCGGGAAGCGTCTTGGTGTGCTGGTAGCCCTGCGCCGTTACTTCACGGGTGACAAACCGGAGCCGTTTGTTACCACAGACCAAGAGGTGCTAATTCAAGCCGCTGACCGAATTGCAGGCTACGTAAGCGTGTTGCTCTTACACCGCACAGAGCGGCTAGAACGCGAGAGGGCGGCACGACGCGAATCCATATACGAGGCATTGCTGGCCGCCGAAGAAACTGGGCCGGAGGAAATCCTCTGCCAACAGCTTTCCATGCATTATAAAGCTGAGTCAGTCTTCTTTTATACCCTACATAATGGCAAACTTGAATGTACGGCCCAATCCACAAACGGGAAAGATCTCTTCCGTAAAGAGGCCGTATCCGATGACGTGTTGGAAAGAATCGCGAGTAGCCCTCAGCTTTATTTTAAGCTGAATGAGCTAAGAGAGTCTGAAAGGCTTGAAGCAAATCTTGCCACAAGCCATGGGCTGCTGAACCGGGCATGCATTCCACTATCAGTCAAAAGATTAATAGGCATCGTAGACATGCGTTGGCGTAGAGATCTGAAAAGATCGGAGCACGTGCTAAGTCACGAATTCAAAGAATTGAGTGAGATTGCCCCATTGATTGCGCATATCTGCCACCGTTTTCTGTTGAAGAGTGAACTCAGGGAAGCGATGAGAAGAGTTGACGAACTTGAGACGAGGATTGTAAATACGGCAGATGCGATGATTGCGCCTGCAAAGCAAGCTTTGCATCGTTGCAACAATCTAGATGCGCTCTTGGAGGGATTAGAAAATGTCATTCTCAAGAATCAGGATCAAAATCTCATGGGCGCCAACCATCATGAAGAAGAAATAGTGCGCCGAATTGCTGAGATAAGGTCAAAAACCATGCAACTACCGCACGCCATGGAGTTTTTGAGGGCAGGAGCCAATCCCCCGCGGAAAAGAGAATCTCTGAAAAGCTTGGTGGAGGCAGCAGCCCGGCAATTCACTTGGGATGGAAACATTATCTATGTAGCATTCGTGGACGAAGAGTTGATAGTAAATGTCAATCGTGCATGGATTGTAGAGGCATTTTTCAATATTATAGACAACGGTATCCGTGCCATCCGCGAAAAAGGTGAACCCGGAATTCTCACGATCGGTGCCTCAGTCCACGAAAATAAAGTACGCGTCGTTTTTAAGGATACTGGGGTTGGCCTCACCAATGAGGAAGTTCAAATGGTCATGGCGGGTTCTACTGAGCGAAAATTACATCGAACCGGGGTTGGCGTACCTTTGACACGCGTGTTGTTGACGAACCAGGGGGGCGAACTCACTATAACGAGCCAAAAAGATTTTGGATCAGAAATGATCGTCGATCTGCCTCTATGTGCAAAGGAGAATGGATTATGAAGGCATTAATTCTTGAAGACCCACTTTATTAAAGGATTTCGGTGATTGTGTCAAAAGACTGGAGGCGAATTCAAATCTGTCAGGAAAACCCAGCTTTCATGTTGACGGTGTTAAGTCCGCCGCAGGAGGCCAAGGAGTTGTTGCGCAAGGCCGGTCAGGAGGCACAACCATATGATGTAGTGCTCCTAGATTTATCTATTCCCAAAAACCGAGGCATACCAAATGTTGACGAAGGAGTTAATGTGCTTTAGCTAGCCCAAGAAGAGCTACTAGAGTTCAAAACTGCCACCTAGTGGATGCTGCATGCATTTCGATCATAAGCAATGTAAGCTCTCCAGATGAGATGTCGTCCTTATAGAACCCGCCTGCTGTCTTCTAAGCGAGAGTAGGCCTCTTGTCTCCAGAGTTTTGTTGGATATTGCGTCTCATGCTTAAATTAAAGGAAACCATGCGAATCTTGATTGTCGAAGATGAGGCAAGCCTCCTTAAAGATTTTCGTGATCTTTGCTCTCAAGAAATCGAAAAGTCGACCAAAACAGCCCCAAACGAGGTTCATGGAGGGGAAGACGTTGACATTGCAGCGGCTGCGAACGCTGCAGAAGCGGAGGTATTGCTGCAGGATTCGGCTACGCAATCGGAGCCTTACGATTTAATGTTTTTGGATCTTCATTTACCGCGAGGCAGGGCAGGCAGGCCGGGCCTTGAATGGGGATTGAACACGCTTCGGTTTGCTCAGAAAATTGGAGCGGCAAGGGAAATTGTGATCGTCTCCGGGGACACTGATGCCGTTAACATAGCGCGCAGTCTTGGTGCCAGAGACTTCGTTAGCAAGAAGCGTTTCCGTGCGGAGGACATTCGACGAGAAGTAAGAAGAGTGCTGCATTCCTTACCTCCGAGAGCGGTCCAGTTTTACCGTTCGTGCTTCATTAGCTATTCCAGCAAAGACCACGAGTTTGCTGCGCGTTTGCGTGCCGACTTACGCACGAATGGCGTAATCTGCTGGTTTGCGCCCGAAGACTTGAAAATTGGAGATCCAGTTCGACAGCGGATTGATGAGGCGATTAGAGCACATGACAAACTGCTGCTAATCCTTTCCGAGGGATCCGTTCGCAGCAGTTGGGTTCAGCAGGAGGTCGAAACGGCTTTTGAAAGGGAGCGCTGCGAAAGCAGAATTGTTCTGTTTCCGATCCGCCTCGACGAAGCTGTAATGGAAACCGACCAGGCATGGGCGGCTGACATTCGCCGGACGCGGCACATAGGGGACTTTCGTACTTGGAAAGATCTTGGTTCCTACAATAAAGCGTTTGAGCGTCTGCTGCGGGACCTCAGGTCAGAGGACAAGGCTAAAGCGACAGTGCAGAGCTGAATCGATTCTAGTTCCGGGCGTGGCGGGAAGATCGGCTGCTTAGTCCTTGGAACCCTCTCGGTCCTTTCAGAGAATCCAACCACTGCACCGCTTTCGATCACGCCTACAGTCAATCGCTCAGGAGCTTTTTTAAAATGGACCCTACACTCCCGATGAACTGAATCTCCTCAAGTTAATAGCGGCCCGTATTCCTCAATCAATTTCCGTCCAACAAGTCCCTTGTGTGTTTTTGACCCACCTTTAATTAAACGCTTCGATTGTCATAGTGCCGGTTCCATCGGCCTCGACATCTCGAATAATTGCCCTTTTGGAGTACCACTCCTCTTTTTGCTTGTCCCAAATCCCAGCGGAGCATGAAGATTATAGCTAATAGCTATAGATGGCATTTTTCTCTTGACATATCGCTAATCGATCCCCGATATTCTCCATAGCGAATAAAATTCGAAATATCGGAGGGAGCTTTATGTCGACCCAAGCACCATTAGCAAGCAATTCCATCGACGGCGCCACTCTGCTCGATAAGGTCTGTCAACTCATCGCCCGTTACCTGCAATGCTCCGAGGACCAGCGCGCGGTTCTGGCTCTCTGGGCCCTGCACACTCATTGCTTGCCTGCGACCCGGGTCACCCCCTACATCTCGATCCAGTCTGCCGAAAAGCAGTCGGGCAAATCTCTCTGTCTGCAACTGCTCAGCACTCTATGTCATTCTCCCGTTCTCACCGTCGGCTTCACCGCCTCTGCCCTTACGCGCCGCATCGATGGCCTTGTCTCCACTATCCTCCTTGATGAATGCCAAGCTACGCTCGGTACCCGAGCTCGCAGCAAGAACCCCGAACTGCGCGCTATTCTTGCCGGCGGCCATCAGTGGGGTTCCGCTTACACCGGCGCTACTTACGAGCGTCACGTCTTCGCTCCCAAGGCTTTTGCTGGCAGGGGGCATCTACCCGAAGACCTTGCGGACCGTTCCATCCCCATCATCCTCGAACCCGTACCTTCGTCTGCGATGCCACAACTTGCCAGGTTTGACCTGTTCATGGCCATTCAACAGGCCGAACCTTTGCAGCAGCAACTTAGCCATTGGTCCAACGCAAACCTTGGCCTCCTGTCAGCCCGGTCGTCCTACGCGCCCGATGACTTTCCGCCGAATCTCTCCCCTCGCCGCCGGGATATGATCGAGCCTTTGCTTCACATCGCCGACTTGATTGGAGGTGAATGGCCCGCTCGCATCCGTCAATCCCTGGCTACGATCTTTGAAGAAAAAACCGCGTTCGATCTGAGAATGAGTGTGCAACTGCTGGCTGACATCCGTGACTGCTTTGCCCATCACGGCTATCCCGGCCGCCTCTCTACCACCGTGTTATTGGAATGGATGCAAAGCCGCCCGGCTCGTCCCTGGGACGCCGATGGTGCCATCAACGCTCGCATTCTCGCGCGGCTGCTCAGCGCTTTCGACATTCATCCCCGCCTGCAGCGCAACGGCTCTTCGAATCCCGTACGCGGCTACCAGCTTCAGGATTTTGCAGAACCGTGGCAAATCCATTTTGGTTTTATCGTTCCTGCCGAAACTCCATCGGTGGAAAAGTCAATGGGATTGCTTGTTACACATGCTGGCGGCTCAAGAATCGCCAATAAACATGCGGCTTGTAACACCGTATCGGATAATGGCGCAATTTCCGAAATTGTGGCGCAAACGCCTGCCCGAGGACCAAGACTCCAGCAGGAACTTCCAGAAGCATATCGAATCCAGTCCCAAAATGGTTCATCGAACAGCCCACAAATGAAGGCCTCATACCCTTAGGCTTCCGATCGGGTGGGGTCAAACGAATTTGACGATTAAGAATGGCCACTTCTTATTTTTAATGTTGCTTTAATGTACCGATGCTTGCATTTCGCTTGGATTACCCTCATAATACTTGTCTTCCGTGAAAAGCATTCACTTCAGCTCCGAGTCTATGTGTTGTTGTCCTCCCTGTCCTATCTTCACAGGATGGCTGGACACGAGCTTGATCAAACCTTAAGTCATAACCGAAAAGCTCCTAACCGGCCAACCGATATACGGTTGGTTTTTGTTTTTTGGAACCGAACCAGGGAGGTTTTATGAAGGCATCAAACTCGCTTTGGAAAGAGAGACTTGCAGAAAAAATGCCGGCCATTCTCGCCCCGGAGATTGATGTATTTGAAACCGAGATCGCGCTGCGGCGGCAAGGCAAGCTTGACGAGCGGCTTTTTGCCGAGACTCGCTTGCGCCGGGGAGTTTATGGTCAACGCTACGACAACGGCCAAAGACATGATGGCGAAAAAGTCCAGCGAATGAATTACCCTTCGGGCGACCTGACGAAAGGCCCGATGACCATGTGGGACGCGCCGGGAATGCAGCGTATCAAGATCCCTGGAGGAGGTCTCAATCCCGGGCAACTCGAACTATTGGCGGAGTTGGCCGAGGAATATTCAGACGGGATCGCCCATGTCACGACCAGGCAGGATTTTCAGCTCCACTACGTCCACATCGACGATACTCCGAGCTTGATGCGCCGGTTGGCGTCGGTGGGGATCACGACGCGCGAGGCTTGCGGCAATAGCGTGCGCAATGTGACTGCCTGCCCTTTTGCCGGCGTTTGCCCTGATGAAGTATTCGATGTGACCCCGTATTCTCATGCTCTATCCAAATTCTTGCTCGGACACCCGGATTGCCAAAACTTCGGCAGAAAGTTTAAGCCGGCATTCAGCGGATGCGCCCAACATGCGTGCGGACTGGCCGCTATGCACGACTTGGGTTTTGTCGCAACCAAACGGCTGAATGGCAACCACGAGGAACGTGGATTTGAGATGTATGTGGGCGGCGGCCTCGGCACGGTTCCTTATCAATCAAAGTTGTTCGATGACTTTGTTCCGGCCGGCGAAATACTGCCTCTGGCACAGTCCATCGCACGCATCTTTGCGAAGCTGGGCGAGAAGAAGAACCGCAACCGAGCGCGCATTAAGTTCCTGATCCAAGATCTGGGGATTGAAAAATTCAAAGAGCTGGTTTTAGAAGAGCGTAAGACTCTCGCCTCCGATCCCAGATGGACTGAATATATAAAAGATGCTGAACATTTCGAGGAAGCGGCGCTGCGGCCTGCAGGGGAATTGCCTGCGGCTACAAGCAAAGATTTCCAAGAGTGGCTGAAAACCAATGTTCGTCCTCAAAAGCAAGCAGGCTACGTGGTTGCTACCGTTACCCTGCGATTGGGCGATATTACCGCCAACCAGCTTCGGTCCTTGGCTGATATCGTCCGGCGGTTTACCACAGGAACGATTCGCACCACGGTTGAGCAGAACTTTGTTATCCGTTGGGTGGCTCAGTCTGACTTGCTTGAACTCTACGAAGCGTTAGCGGCTGTGGGCTTGGGTGATCCCGGCGCGGGAGCAATCGTTGACATTGTTTCGTGCCCCGGAACAGACACCTGCAAGCTGGGAATTTCCTCTTCTCGGGGATTGGCGGCCGAGTTGCGCAAGCGGCTGATGGAGAAGAATTTTGAACTGGATGAGGCGGTGCAGGGTCTGCACATCAAAATCAGCGGTTGCTTCAACAGTTGCGGGCAGCACCACGTTGCCGACATGGGCTTTTACGGCGTGAGCCGGAAGATTGGCGGATATGCCGTTCCTCATTTTCAGGTGGTCCTGGGAGGAGAGTGGGAGCACAATGCTGGTTCCTACGGACTCCCGATTGTGGCCGTGCCCTCGAAGAATATCCCCGAGGTCGTGGTTCGCCTCACTGAAGCCTATGCCTCTGGACGGAACAATGGCGAGAGCTTCAAAGATTTCGTCAAACGCATTGGCAAAGCTCAATTGAAACAGAAGCTTGATGATCTGACGCGCCCTCCGGCGAGCGATCGTTCATTTCGCAGCGATTGGGGTGACCCTCGGGAATACAGCCTTGGGGACATGGGAATTGGCGAATGCGCAGGTGAAGTGGTTTCGCCCGTCGAGTTTGATCTCGGTGCAGCGGAAAGAGAGGTATTTGAAGCGCAGCTCGCTCTTGAGCAGGGCCATGCACAACAGGCGGGAAGCAAAGCCCTGCAAGCGATGTTGCGGGCGGCCAAAGGGCTGGTCAAGATCTACGTTCCCGGCGTCTCGGACAGTGCCGACCAGATCGTATCTGAATTCCGGTCCCGGTTCTACGATACGCAGTTGTTTTTCGATCCCTTTGCGGGGGGCAAATTCGCGAGCTATCTCTTCGATGCGCATCGGAAGTCAGCGGAACCGTACACTATCGAATCAGGGAGCTATCTCATCAACGAAGCCCAGCTTTTTATCGATGCGGCGCATAGTTGCAATAACAAGCTGGCGAGAACAACAGCCGCAGCAGCAAGCGTCGGAACGTAAGCGGAAGAGAAATCATGGAACTGAACCACATCAATGTGAAACTCCTGGTTAGAGAACCAGCGCAGGTTGATCTGGATCCCGTGGTGCCGATATTCCACAACTGGATCCAAAACCAAATGAGTGACGAGCGGTTGCTCGATGTTGCAGATTATCGCCACGTTGCCGCTGGACCAGGTGTTATCCTCATCGGCCTGGAAGCCGACTATAGTCTGGACCAGGCAGATCATCGCCTCGGCCTCCGTTACAACCGCAAGGCTGTTCTTGACGGCAGCAATCAGGATCGGCTCAATCAGGCGGCCTCCGCGGCCCTCACCGCATTCGCGCGCCTGGAAGACGAACCGGGCTTGAAAGGAAAGTTGCGGTTCAATGGGCACGATGTCGAAATATCAATCAATGATCGCCTGCTTGCGCCAAACTCCGAGGAAACACGTAAAGAGTTAAGTCCGGATTTCGAATTCTTCGCCAGCAGGCTGTTTGGAGGCGCGGAGTACTCTCTCTCCTACAATAACGATCACCGCCGACTGTTTACCGGCTTCTTGCGCGCCTCTCGGCCTCTCACAGTAACAACTTTATTGGAGAACTTGTTGTCCGCATCTCCATTGGCCGGCTTCACACCGAATTGAATTCAGTTGTCCGGAGTCTTCACAAATTTTGCTTTACTATCCTCCAATAATAACGGCCTAGGGCCGTTAACCGACATGACGTGGAATTCATTGCAGCCCAATACATGTGTTCCTCGCCAACAGGAACTACTAGTCCGACACCTTCGAACTTTTGTAGATCTTTCAAGATTGCAACGTTCTCAGGTTGGGATTTCGGATCAGTGGGCTCGTAGGAAGGATTAAGTCGATACTCATACTCTACCTTAGGGAAGTAAATGCAAATTTTTCGCAGCGTTTCTGAAGGTACCCGTTGGGTGATCGAGCGAAGTGACGTGAAACGTGTAACGTTAGTCTTGAATATCGGACGCTGATCCCAGGGGCCAAGAGCCCGATCAACATGAGCATATACACCGCCTAGTGTAATAGATCCTCGCAAATCTGCCGCTCCACCTTGCAAGGCATCGACAACCAAAGAAGTAAAGACCCCTTTCCCGTCGATCTCCACAGCGGATTCAGAGCTGTGACTGGCAGTCAAAATGGACAAGCCTTCACCCAAGACGGCCTTACTATTCCCCATAATTTTGGGATTCCCCAGCGCTCCGGAATGACAACAATCCAGCAAAATCACTTTGTCCTTTGCCCTTGAGTCGTTTGCCAAATTTAAGATCTCGTCCATCGAGACTCCCTCGTTATATTTTCTGGTGCCTGATGTAACGATATAGCCGCCCGTGCTCGTAATGAGGCCATGCCCTGAAAAATAAAAAAGAGAGATCTCAGGATCGCCGGCGAAGAGCCTTTCGAGCGCCAGCCAGAGCGCTACCTTGTTGACGATATCTGCAGGTGCAGTCAATAACTTGACGGAAAAGTTAGGGCTGCCACCGCCATGAGTCGCGAGGACCTCGCCCATTGCGTTCGCGTCGTTGACGCACCCGTGAAGGGGTGCTCTTGGATATTTATTAATGCCAACTACTAGCGCTTTCCTCATAAAAAATCTGCCTTAGCTCTTCGAGGGGTTTGTCGGAAGCGTATTCTGCCCGGTTCACCTACCCTGTCAATGTCCACGTATGCGAAGTAGTCCAATCTGCTCCAGGCGCAACATCCAAGGTTCTCCATTCCACGCGCAGAAAATCAGCCCCGCGAACCCTTGGGATGTTGAGCAGCTCGATCACTTCGTAGTGATTGGGGACATTGTGCTCTAATTCGCGAGAGTCGACGCCACAACTGCCTCCGCCGAAAACAACCAGGGGGCGAGTGGTGGACGAGAAACTGGTATCTCTGACCAGGGTCTCCCTCAGTTGCGCCTTGTGCTTGTGACCATGCAGCAGAAGATCGAATCCATGTTTCTCAAGATACTTCTCCACAAGGGCTGAATCACGAATGGTTGATTGATCCTGCTGGTGCTCTCCGGAGACCTCGAGTTTTACGGGCTCTGGAAATGGATGGAGGTGATGATGGACGACCGCAATTCGTACCAAATCGTTATCGATCTGCTCTCGTTCCATGAGACCTTCGAAGTTACGCAACTGCCGCTGGCTAATGTACCCATAATGGTGCTCCTCGGTTTCGTAAACACAGGAGTTGAGGGACAAGATAAGAAGCCCATCGTTCGGCAGAATCTGAAGAGAAATAAGATCGGTAGGTCGTGGGCGCTCTGCATCCACCGTCAGGTCCCATTTTATTAAGGGATAACGATCTCTAAATGCTTCTCCGTAAAACCGCGCCAGAAACGAGATATATTGATCAAAACGATGGGTCTTGTCTATCTTCGCGTGGGCCCAGTTCACGTCGTGATTACCCGGGCATAGGACTACGCGGTCTCGCGGTATGGCCAAACGTGAACACAGCTTCTCCAGGAATTGCAAAGCTTCGGTGAACTCAGATGAGGTCGCAGTATATGTAAAGTCGCCCGAGACCACGAGTACCGCAGAGCGTCCATCAAGGGAGAAATGACCCTTCGTCGATCTAAACTCACGCAAAAGATGGTCCTCGAGGGTTTGGGAGTCGTCTCCATCGAAAAACCTGTGCATCCTTATGAGCTTGCCGTCGGACCCCAACTTCGATCCAAAGTGGACATCGCTCAGGTGAATGATTACAGGGTTGAGATGAGTGGCCTGTGCTTTGGCTGCTGGCTCTGCAGCAGGCGTCACAGTTGCCGGAACAATAGGCTCTTTGATAAGAGACCTGACCCATGAAGAAAGCTCTCGGGCAGCCACTGTTCGGAAACCGTGAGTACCGAATAGCTCGATTTGGTCGGCAGGTGATCGCAGTACAGTCGGGGAACTGGCTGTCTGGGCAGCCACCGCAAAATGTTTCCGCGCCCCCTCGTCGTCATTGAGAACGAAGCAGGCTTCAGCACGCAGAACCTCGATCCATGCATCGATTTTGTCACGCGGAAGCGAGTCTAATTCTTTCAGTAAAGCGCCATATGCCCTGATACCTTTTTCGGGCGATTGCGGATTCGCGAGCAACTCCATTGCGGCTCCGTTGACCTTCATGTAAGGGTCTGCCGGCGACAATGCGGCGCCTTGCTGATACAGCACGGCGGCATCAGCGAGTCGTCCTTGCCGCTTAAGTAGACCGGCGAGCATTCCCATGGTTTCCGGATCGGAAGCGTTAAATTCCAATGCCTTTCGAAATGCCCCCTCAGCTTCGGCATAATGCGTTTCTCCGAGATTACGCAAGTAAAAACCGTAATAGCGATGTAGTTCGAAATCATTGGGCCTCAGTTCAAGTGCCTGCCGTATCACTTCCGCCGCGACCTGCCATTCGCCCGCATCTGCCAGACGATTGGCTAGAAACGTAAGTGTGAATGCAGGCAACGGCTTGTGGTTTTGAGCCCAGTTCCAAACTGCAATCAACTGGTTGGCATTTCGCGCGCGCTCGATCCGTCCCCGAAAGTCCTGATCAAAAGCCGCCTTATCTTGTGTGGGGCTGGTTGAAGCTCCGATTCTCTGCAGGAACCTTTGAATCGGGCTAATTCCAGCATCTGCAATCGTTTCGCGAAGCACCCGTGAAAGGTTGGTACGCGATAACAATAATTGCTCGTCTGACGAAATGTCGTAGAAAAAAACCCGTTGCTCTCGAATATCAAAGGGGAGATCGGTCCCTTTGTGTGCGATCAAAACCGTTGGACCGGTCCCCATTGCTTGACGAATTCCAAGTTCGTAGAGCACGTTTGGATTGGGACCTGATATATCGGCCACTACGATTTCTGCTGTAAATAGCTCATGGAGATACTGATCGCTTATGCTTCCTGCTGCTGCTACCTCGTCGATCCGAAGAACAATAAAGCTCTCGATAAGGCCAGCGGGCTTGATGAGGCGCGTATAAACAACATCGAAATCAATTTTCGACAAGCCCGCGTCCGATGGCGCGTGACGTGAACCGAACGGCATAATAACAAACAGTTTCCGCATCGAGTTCTTTCCTGATACTTGCAGGTATCTTGTCGGAAACAAGTATGCTCATTACTTGCCGATACCACAAGTATCTGCGCAGGACAGGCAGTATCCTGATACATTATGAGACATGCTCCAGTCGCGGGTGGCTTTGTTATTTTAGTTTGTCAGCAGCGGGCCGGAACCGGACAACCATGTAACCAGCACAGCCCAATCTCTTTCGATGTTCAGAGAGTAATTTCCCTTGGAGGGATCTTTTGGCAAGCTTCTCTCCCGAATCCCATTAACCGCTTCACATCAAATTGAAGTTCCGTCTTCTGGACTTTTACATGTCCTTGTTTTCGAGCCTCCAATACTGATGGCCCAATGCTGTCAGCCGGCAGGACTTTGAATTGATTGCAGCGTAATACATATGTTCCTCGCCAACAGGCACCACCAGTCCAACACTCGCGAACTTTTGCAGATCCTTCATGATCTCAACATTTTCACGTTTAGCATCCTTATGGCTGGACTCGTATGAAGGATTAAGCGGATACTCATCCTCTGGCTCGCGGAAACAAACGCAAATTTTTCGCAGCGTTTCTGAAGGTATGGGTGGGGTGACCGAGCGTAGGGGCGTGAAACGCGTCACGTTAGTCTTGAATATCGGGCGCTGATCCCAGGGGCCAAGAGCTTGATCAACATAAGCATATATGCTGCCTGGTGTAATCGATCCACGTAAATCGGCCGCTCCACCTTTTAAGGCGCCCACAATCAACGAAGTAAAGATCCCCTTTCCGTTCACCTCCAGAGCGGATTCAGATCTCCGGCTGGCAGTTAACACGGACAAGCCTTCACTCAATAGGGCCATATTGTTCCCCGTGATTGTGGGGGTTCCTAGCGCTCCGGAGTGACAGCAATCCAGAAAAATCACCTTGTCCTTTGCCTGAGACTGATTTGCCAGAGCCAAAATCTCATCCATTGAGACGCCCTCGTCGTATCTTTTGGCGTCCGGCGTAACGATATAGCCGCCGGTGCTCTTCACGAGGCCGTGACCGGAAAAATAAAATAGAGCGGTATCACAGGCGCCCTCGAAGAGTTGCTCGATCACGCCTCGGAGAGTTGCCCTGTTGACAGCACCCTCTGGAGGAGCAGTCAACAATTTAACGGAGAAATTGCGGTCCCCGTCGCCATGACTCGCAAGGACACCGGCAATGGCCTTCGCGTCGTTGACGCATCCACTAAGCGGGGATCCGGGATAGTCATCAATACCAACTACAAGCGCTTTCCTCATATAAATTTGCATATCAATTGCCTCGACTTGCACGGGTGGTGGAACGAACTTCTACCCATGTAGTGCCAAAATGGAGCCAAGCGTTTCACAAATTTCTTGAATCTCCATTTCTTGGGATTCGCTCGGGTTCATCAAGCGCCAAGTTTTTTTTGAAGAGCTTTGAAACGATTTTGAGGAAATGTCACTACTCATATAGGGAATTTCAAAATGGAAGCCTCCGGGCCTGCGACTGTTTCCTAAAAACAACGTAGGCTTGTTGGATTCTCACAGCGTCACAAAATCACCGGCACTGGTTGAACGTTGTCTAGAATGCAGCATGTCATGGACTTTTAGGGCTGAACATGAAACATTTCGGCCTAGGGGTACTATCAAATAGAAATTTGGGGAAAGTGCTTCGGCGGGAGAATGCAATTGAAAGTCATCGCGACCTACAGGGTGTGGATACATTGTTCCTATGCAACCACAGGCAAGAACTCAAAACCGCTAGTGTAATGATGGCGTGGCGGAGGGAGTCGTGTTTCTATGATTGATATTTTCATTTCCTACACGAGTAAAGATCATCGCCGCGTGTGGCCGCTTGCAGAAGCACTCAAGGAATACGGCTGGCGTGTCTGGTGGGATGAAGACATGCGAACCGGAGCAAAAATTGATAAAGCTGTTAAGGAGAATCTGAAGAATGCGCGCGCGGTCGTCGGCGTTTGCAGCCGCTATTCCCACGAGAGCGACTGGGTTTTTGCTGAGATGGACGAGGCCAGGAAGCGGAATATACTTTTCCCAGTCCTGATTGACGACATCGAACCGCCATTCTGGCTGGGCCGCATTTACACTACAAGATTGGCGGGCTGGAGTGAAAGTTCCTCATCTCCTCTCTTCCAAAAACTTAAGAATGCCTTAGAGGCAGTTTTAGGTTTTCCAGAAAAATCTGCGGAGAAGGCACAGGGGTTTGAGAGTCCGTGGGGGGACATCAGATTCAAGACAAATGAAGCCGGCACGCCCGATAGCAGTAGTCCAGCTCGAGTCGAAAAGCCTGATTCTGGCTCGGCAAAAAGTAACGCAGGCGATACCTTTAAGGACCCGACGGTTGAGTTCCCAAGAACCGCGGCGTCGAAGTTGTACCGCTTCCCTTCCGATTCGCTTCAGGACTGGAGCAAACGTCTTCAATCCGAGCGCTTGATAGGGGTCCGAAGCCCCAACGACGAGATTACTTCGGCTGCAGTGGATTCACTTCTGGAACTCGATGATTGGAAAGACTACGACGTTCGCCTGCTGGCCTTTGATGCGAAAAACCAGGAGCGAACCGATTTATTCTTCGAGAACCTTCTTCAGCATGGCGCGGGCAAGCCGAATCGGGCAACGATCGTCGTGGTAGATTCCTACGGCGCGCTTCCTTTTATTGAATCCATACTCTGCGGTCCGCACAAAGCCAAAGCAATTTCAACGGAGCTGAAATGGCGCGATCTCCTCTTCATGGTGCAAATCGGATCGCGCTATCAACGTGAACTCGCGCCGCGCTTTGAAACCTTTCGATTTGGCTGCTGGGATGTCGACTGGCTCGAACCAATGCTCACGCGCCTTTTCCCGAATGAAGCTCAGAGTCTGCTGAAGCGTTTGCTGGACCAGCGAGCGAAAGAGTTCTGGGGAGATCCCCATGACGACCTGGAATTTCACGAGATACTGCAAGCCACGCTGGCGACGGGGAAAGACAACTTCAAGCAGGCGCTTGCAAGGAACGAATCGACGAATTCGGCAGATTTGCGGCAGCAACCCGCGCTTGACGCTTTCAGGTCCGGCGCTCCGTACTGTCGCGGGATTCTCCTCTGTGCTGCTTTCTTCCCTGGCCTTGATATTACCGAGTTCAAAAGGCTTTGCCTCGCAGTCGTCGGCGATGCCAAGGTATTCGTTCCAGACAGCATCAGGGACACGGACGGACGTGTGCGCGCAAATCCGCGCGAGTCCACGTTGAAAGATGAATGGGCGTATGTTGGGGATGGAGTCTTCGAGGAATGCGGATTGACAGTCGGTAAATCGCAAAGCAAGCGATCGGTGACATTCACTCACCCAGAGGAACGCGCCTCGCTGACCACGTTTATCAATAGTCAAGCCTTTTTTTTCGCGGATACCGCGCGGAAACTCTGGGCGGCGGGCTTCTTTTTCGGCCCGGACTCATCTACGGAACTGGTGGATGGCATGATCACGCTCTTTGTTGAGGCTATCGATCACGACAGTTCGCAGAAACAGCCGCAATGGTTGGCGAACCTGCTGGTCCGCCAACTCGGAGATGAGCCGCCCGAGAGTCTGTCGGACTTACTTGAGAAAGCCATCCTCAGCGCCTTTGTCCTCAGCCGGGTAAGCCGGCTCCTGCGGGCTCTTCTTGGCTTGCCGGAGCGCGCGTCTTTGGTAAAGCTCTGGTTCAGCGATCTTCTTGCGCGACGAGGACACCTTCAAGCCCTGCGCCTGGCGACACATCTGAGGTATGCAGACGGTTTCGACTATTTGTATTGGCTCAAGCGTCTCTGCGATGAGGCTCCCGACAGTGTCAGAAGGGAAAGCTACCTGGCCCTTTTGCAGCACGCGAGGCAGTCTTCCGCACAGATATGGGACTTTCTTTCTGAGTTGGAATCCTGGCTTCCAGGACGCAACCGAATGTCTGCTCAGGGATTGTCAAATTCCAATGAAGACGCGTTGCGCCTGATCATCGAATACTCGTTTGACGCCGGAAATGAACTGAAACCGCAGGATGCAGGCAAGTGGCCTTCCCGGTATCCCTTATTCCGTGATCTGGCGCTCGATCGGGATTCGGCAACGAAGCGCGTTGACTCGCTGGTTTCGTGGCTGTTTCACCCCGCGTTGACTGCCTTGTTTGACGACGATTCGACAACGGCAGTGTGGCACGCGCGAGGGCAACTGGTTCTGCTTTGGAGCAGTGTTCTTTTAGGCCTGGGTGTCGATAACGACCTGATACATGCCGAGGCGCGAGAAACCTATGACCGGATTCTGACATTGTGCTGGCAGAACACCGATCAAGATCAAGCCGGAAGAGGACAGCTCTGCGAGGTTTGGAGAACCCAGAAAGAACTGTTTCGCGCCAAACGGGAAAAGTTGGACCGCGAAGGATTCGCGCATTTCACGAAGTGGATACGCCTGCTCGAGACTCTTGAAAATGATTTCCGGGCAGTCGCGGCGAGCCAGCATGAGTCGTCGAACGCCAGTTCCGCGGCGTGGAGTACGGCGCAGATGTAGAGATACTTCGGAATGTGGAGGAGATGATGGCGGCAGATCAAGCGAATGAGGCTTCCGCGGCCGTAGCAGCCGTGGATCCAACAGACGACAGTTCAGTGGCAGGCAGCACCGGGATTCCCGTCCTCTCAAAAGAGGACATGGAAAACAATGTCCTGGTTGGAGTTTGCGGGGCGCAGGCTGCCGGCAAAACCGTATTTCTGGCGTCGATTTTTCACACCATCACAGGAACAGTTGTGGAGGGCGTTGGCCGTATGGCGTCCGACAGGAAGGCCGGTGGCGCCCAATACTTCCAACTCATAGAGAACACCATTCTCGATCAAAACCAGGCCATTCCCACCCGGGAGTCTGCCGTCGCCCGTCTAATCGCCACGACGGCCCACGCGGACAACGCGCAATCGGAGACGGGCATTATGCTCTTCGATTTTGCCGGGGGATACTTTACTGCCTTCGCTGACATCAAGGCAGCCAAGCAGGATGCGTCCGACGCGCAAACCAAGCAGGACATCGATCATGTAGCGGACTACCTCGAGAAGTGTGACGCGTTCATTCTGCTGATTGACTCGTCCCAGTTCCGCCGGGATGCGGGCTCGAAGACCGCTCCCTTTTCCCCCAGCGTGCTCCATATCATCGATCACTGCGCAACGCGGCGCAAGCCCATCGCACTGGTCTTCACAAAAAGGGACATGAATCCCACTCTGACGCTGGAGACCATTCTGAGCTTTACCAGGGTCCAGCAGTTCGTCAACCGCTTCAGCTCGGATCGATCCCAGGATGACAAGCCGTTTGGCATGGTCGCCCTTTTGGCAGCCTATGAGCACGAAGAGTTTTCTACCCGGGTGCGCCGGCACCAGGACAATACGATCTGGCTTCAGGAGCCTACGAAGGTTTTCTCAAAAGTGATCCAGGCCGCCTGGCCCGCAGCCACCCTGCGGCTCCGGCAGGCGATCGAGGAGACCAGGCGCAAAGAGCGAGAGCTTGCCGAAGCCAAACGAATAAAAGAGAAGGGGAAACGCCTTGGCTGGAGCATCGCCCTTGGAGCAATTGCCTTTCTGATTTTGGGCGTTCTAGTGATGTGGCTTTGGAATCAGCACGATCGGCGGCAGACCGAGGTGGAAAGCGTGAATCAAATAGCGGAACTACTCAGGCAGGGTCAACCTGAGCGAGTGGATGGTAGTCAGTACAGTGCGTTTTTGAAATTGGAGGCCAGCCATGACGACGCGAGCGCTGACACAGCCTGGAATGAGTTGGAAAAGGCGTTCCGTAAAACTCTTCAGAAACTACCTGTATCAGTCTATGACGGTCCCGCGCAAGGCGCAGCCGCTGAGAGTCTCCTGAGACTGAGTGATCTGGCAGGTCTCCAGGAAAGTGAGGTCCTCAATTTGCTGCGCCTGCACCACAACATTCGCGATGCCGCTGGAAGTTGTAAGCCTCCCGAGGCGGGCGCGCGCCTGGCGGCCCTAAGTTCGGTTCCAACCACGGCCAACGGGCAGCGCAATCCAGCTTTTATCACTGCATTAATCGCAGAGGCGGCGAGCCTGCGGGCGGTCTGCGCCGGCGAGATGGTTGAGCCGGGCAAAACCAGATCAACGCTCGCGGAAAGGATAGGTTTCATCCGTGAACGGCTCGCCGAAAATGGGAGACAGCAGATGGATCCGCGTTGGAAGACGGCGCTCAGTCGGGCCTACGTGAAGTTACTGGGAGCATCGCTGACCGGACTAACAGCCAGGAATAACATGGTAGAGCTTCTTAAAGCCAGTCCCGCCCTTAAGCCCCTGCTCGACACCACGAATAATGATTTTGTCCAGCTTGTGAGATACAGGTTCATCACGGAAGCGATTGGAAAGCTCGACGCCGGCGGACTGGAAACTCTACGAAGCGGCATCGAACCATTGTTGAAAAAGTTCGCGAGCAACGATGAATCCGAGGCCTTGGCTCTTGAAGACACCCTGCAGAGGCTGTTCGAAGTTGAAACAAATGAATCATGCGATTGCCAGAGCCTTTGGCGCGGGCTGTTTGAGGGCGCCGATTCCGAATACCTTTTCGTATTGAGTATGGACGCCTGGCCCTCGGGATATAGCCCCTGGAAAGACGAATTGCTCTCCAGACTGAAATCTGCAAATTATTCGAAAGACGAAACCCGGCTCGTGATATCTGAAATTTCAAAGAAGCCCATGTACTGGCGCGAAGTGGAGGGTATTACGGGCCTCGCCAACGATCGTCATCTAGGGTTCGAATCGACCCGGCTGTACAATGAAGCCGTGCAAAGACTGGGCAACGGAGGCGTCCTGAACATGCGCGACTCGGCCCGGCCCATTCGACAAATCGCCTTCCTGGCCGGCTCGATCCATGATGCACATGCAAGGTTTTTCGGCACAGACTCTGATACGTTCCGATTGCAGCATGATGCGGCAACCCAGCTTGCGGAGCGCCTGGAATCGCCGTACTCAGTGACTGATTCTTCGTCCACGCTGGATGCGGCTCATTGGTTAAGAGAATACTGTGAATCCCAGCTTCGCGGCTATCGAGCGCATTGTGCGAATTAATGAAAGCGTCTGTCTACCGATGCTCATTGGCGTTGTGTGGCTGGTCGCGGAAGCCAGCGCCGGACAGCTCATCTACGCCCAAGCCGTGCCGGATGAAAAGGCGGCAAAGATCTGCGGGCCATGCCAATCGATCGAGAAGTTTGTTCCAAAAGCAAAACCTTCGCCTAGCCCGGATGCATCCGGAGATGTTACACCACCGAGCTTTAAGGGATTAGAAGAGTTAAAGTTGAAAGAGGTGGAAAGCTACATCCGCGACGGGAAGGAGTGTTTGAAGGCTGTGCCAACTCATACCAAAGAAACCAAGGAAAAGGACGAGCCACACTGCGATCTGTTAGCCGGACATGTTCGAGCGTTCATCTCAAAACTGGAAACAATCAAGGGCGAAATCGAATCGGCACAGCAAAAGCAGAACCAACTGTCGGAAGCCCTGAGATCGCTTGATGGAGTCCGCGCTATACCTGGGAGCCGCCATGATCTTCCTCCGCGGGATGTATGCTCAAAGTGCGATGAACTTTGGGCAGACCTCAATACCGTTGTTGGATTTACAAACTCGGGAAAATCCTTTGCGGTAAAGAATGTCGATAGCGGAAGCGCTGCAGCGAAAGTCACGACCATTTACGCCCGTGCGTCCAAAGAGCTGTGCGCACCTCGGCGCAGAATCCTGGATTCGCCGACCGATGCTGATGCTGAGAGAGTTCGTTAC
This sequence comes from Candidatus Angelobacter sp., assembly GCA_035939495.1. Classification (GTDB taxonomy): domain Bacteria; phylum Acidobacteriota; class Terriglobia; order Terriglobales; family Acidobacteriaceae; genus Angelobacter. The sequence continues at coordinate 20,030 of DASZFU010000163.1, forward strand.
TATACCTGGACAGCAACGTGGCAGGCCTACCAGTCGTTAAAAAAGACCCTTGAGATATCTGCTCTAGAAGCTTTCTGCCAATGACCTACGACTACATTCTTTACGACAACCGCACGCTTGGGCGCAGTGGTTACGATTGGGCAGTCAAAGCAGCTACAGGGTTGCTCAAGGAAGATCAGGCGGCCACCCAGAAGTTTGTCGAGTATTGCCTGCATTCCTTTGATACGCGCCGCGGAACTCTCTCCAATTTTGGCGCCGCTCTCGGAGGCATCCGCCTCAATGGAGGCGAGTATCTTCTGTGCGTGACCCTAGAAACCCAGGACCAGCACCAACGGCCTTCGTGCGCCTTCGTCGGAATTCATTGTCAGCAATCAACTTCATTGAAGGATCTCCTGATGCAGGGCGACCCAATACTCAGCGCAAGGCAGACAAGCGAAGCCGCTGGCCCCAAGCTGGTATTGGAAGGCAAGGCCTTGATCACCGATGTCCCGCTCCCGGCAAGCGATAGACGCGCCGGACGCTATCCTTTCCGGTCAGGTTCGACTCCCAGAAATGCCGCAGAAATTCTCGTGAGGCAGATTCAAAAGGGAGCGATGCCCCCCTCGATTCTCGGGATCACTCAATGGTCCGCGAGCCGCAGTCACCTATTGGGAGGCTATGAATTCACCTATGTGCTGGGATTGCCGGCAAACGCAGAAGTGCGTCAAAGACCCGAGAAGATTCAGACGCAGGCAAATAAGTCTTTCCCAAAGGCTGGTGCATGGCTTTTGGTAGCTGCGTTGATTTGTGTGGCGGTGGTGGCTTTCGTCTATCAACTCCATTCCTCTGAGAGTACGAGCATCGTACCTCCAGATCCAAGCAACTCTCCTACGCCTTTACCAGAGTCAAGTCCAACCATCCAGCCCCAACCTAGCGGCGGCGCGCAGGGCGGCTCTCCGGAAGCGTTTCTCCAGCGTTTCAAAACACTACTGGATCACATTGAGTCCACCTCGACACAAAACCTGCCTGCAACTCGTGAAGGGAAGACTCTCAAGGATGTCCAACTGCTTCCTGAATTCAAACGCGATCGAGAAAAGATGATCGAACTCCTGAGTGCAGATTTGCCGCACTTTAAGGAGGCAGTCAAAAATGAAAACTTCGATCATTTCTTTCAAGCCGAGATGAAGACGCTGAGTTCTGCCGAGCGAGCCAAGATCATTCGAGAGAAAGCCGGCAAGATACTGCCGCCAACTGAAGGCTGTAGCTTGATTCGGTCATCATTCGCTCTTTGGACCGAGAACAGCGAAACAGGAACGTGGTGCACCCTGGTTGAAGATTTCACGAAAGAAATCCGTCAATCGAATTCATCCCTTTGACTCACGAGCGAAGGATATTCGCCATCCGATCTGCATCTAAGTATTTGCGGCTTTTGTGATCCGAATCATCATCATTGAACGCATCATAAGCTTCTTCAATAAAAGCCAGATCAGCGATTTTGCCGCGGCCTAGAGCTGATGGATGATTGTCACCTTCTGCCTTGTTCCACCCTTGACGATGCGCAGCTACGTTATAGGCAACTTAATGTCCGTCTGACCAAGCTCGGCATCCAACACAAATCACAGTTTTCAAGGCGCTTGATGGTTTTTCACCGTCGAGCTGTCGCCCGTCTTGAAGACCGATGCAGCCGTGGCCGCCGTTTCGTCCTTTTTTAGAAACCATTGCCAACAGTCGGAGGGACCATGGGAGCAAGTGTCAAGTGCCGTAAAGCGCAGCTCGAATTCGTTGCGGACACAGCTCAGAGATTCTTCCGTCAATGGCATGTGGGATAAACCGCATTTTGCAGGAACGCGTCGCAGCCATCCCTTTTCGTTTCGAATCAAGGCGGGTCTCTGTTCTTTATCAGAATCTCTCAGCGCCCTCGCATAGACCCGGGAGAGAACAATATCGGCGTGACCGAGCCTTATGTCTGAACAGATTGCCGTTTCCAATGCGGTTTGCGCCTTACCGCAATCAAAACTGGCGCGAGGAGAAGGCCGGTTAGCAGACTGAGGATAGCCGGCAAAATGCACTGCAACATCCGCCTGGCACAGGGCCGCAGCTGAGATATACAGAGTGCCGGTTTGGCGGGCAAATTCGTATGCACATAACTCCGTCTCTTCGGAATAGCGGTTCTTCGCCGCCGAAGATAAGTTCCCCAGAAATGTTTCCTCGCATTTCGCGATGACAATGCCGGCCAATCGCGTATCCGCGCTCGATCCCCAGGCGCAATCATGCAATTTGGCAGCGGCCGCACCACATGACTTGGCTTGGGAAAGATCTCTTGCTAATTTGTCGAGCGCATCGCTAGAACCGAATCCGCAGGCTTCTTGCGCTAAAGCAGGCAGGGCTCCGCAAATCGAAAGGACAACCATCAATTTTAGGTTTCGCATAATTCATTTCGACCGCCGGAGACTACGTACAGTATTTTATTCCTTTTGCTCGGTGCTTTGTATATAGGAATAGATTAGAAATGCTGACTAAAATCCTTGGGTACTTTCTTCTTGTGGTGCTTTGCATCCTTGCCGGCGTTTATGCGGACTCATTGAATCCTTCAAGGTCGATCGAGTTTCCCGGAATGAACTTTTCGTTAGCTGGCCTGGTGGTTGGGATAGGCATGGGCTTCGTCGTGGCCGCGATCATTCTGCTGGCCATGGGTGAAAAAGCTGAAGAGAATCTCGAGAATGCAGAGGTTCCGAACGATTTCATCCATTACCTGAGGAATTCCCTTCAAGTGATGAGCCGGCACAAAGCCAGCCTGGTGGCGATGCTGATCGCCGGACTCATTCCAGTGGCATACGGTATCGCGCGGCCGTTGTATCTGATGAGGCCTTTCAAGCCGCATATACCGGAGTACTTGGAGTTGGCTGCAGCTAACGCACCGCAAGATAATTTTCCGGTAGAGGGCACTTTCAATCCGGAGGAGGAAGACCATAGCAGAGACCTCCCGCTCGTACAGCCAGATTTCGGTGGGAATGCCGCCGAAGAGGTAACCAGGGAAACTCACGCTCGCGAAGAAAAGTTAGCAATGCTCAAGGCTCCTGTGCCCAGCAACTTGCCTGTGAAGGGCAAGATCATGCCGGTGGACGTCACCAAACAAATCATAGATCCGGTATTTCTTGACCTTTCCAGCGACTTGCTTCCTTCACGCCCGGAGGAGGTTGGCAGCATTGCCGCGTTGTGGTGGTGGGAAATGAGAGTGGGACGATACGGTTCCGGCGGAGACAGCGACACGCACGGAGCTTTTCAACAGCATTGCATCGTGATGGTATGGGACAAATCCACGAAATCGCTGCTGGCAAAGCAGCACTTCGTCGGTGGCAGGCCACCCAAAACATCTATAGTACGGCAACCGCGAGTCTGGAAGCAGGCCTTATGCCGCAAATCAGTGATTTCCTCAACCACCTGCCGCACCGGTAAAAAGCCGGCCAGCCTCAAGGTGAAATGGCGATGTTACGTCTGCAATGATTACCTCGGTCATCATCCTAGTGGACCGGCAGGGGGCATTTGCTCCCAGAACTTTCTGATCTCGCCGCGGGGATCATTTTCGACCCGCGTATCATGATCGAAAATCATGGTAGCCCTCGAAGCCGCATCATAGGCCGGCCATTTCGGAATCGCAGGGTTGTTCGGGTCTCCGGTCTTGGCAAATGCAATCCAGGCGTTTGCAAATCTTGCCCACAAGGCCCGCTGCTGAGGCGAGCCTGCTCCGCCGATCCCATCCTGGTAGTTGTTGAACGAAGCTGAAACGTCCGTGCCGTGCACGGCGCCGAATTTTCCTCCGAACGCAGGACTCTCGTAAGCCCACAGATACATGTAGGCCGGAGCCTTGCCCAGCGCGGCTTTGCGCTCCGCTTGCGCGATTGCATTGCGGCGTCCGCTATCCGTAAAAATCTGGGCCTGGATGAGGTAATGCGATTTTTTGGAATTCCAGGAAGAGCTCCGATACAAGGTGTAAATCTCATCGGCTTTAGCGTTGTAACGCTGGTTCAGCAAGGCCTTGAGTCCGGCCTCGTCCAGATCGAAATTTGTCAACCTCAGGGCGGCATCCTCCAGAGTTGTGGAGACGATCACCGGGATATCAGCCGATTCTGGCGGAGCCACCGGGTCGAACGGATGATGCGGAAGCACGCTGCCCTCTACCACGGGCGTGAACGCGCCTACACTTGGGTCGAGTGAACTCTGTGCTGCCAGGACCTGCTGCCATGAAATCTTCTGCAGATTGCCAATATTGCTCTTGCTGATTCCCAGCTTGGTCAAAAGAGCTTCTGCGCGCTTCGTGGCCTGCTCGCGCGTACTCAGTCGAAGTGCCGAGCCACTCTGCACTGCCGCGCAGTGGAACAGCCCTTTTGCCGAAGGCGTAGCCAGAATGGTAGTGGTTTTGGCGCCCCCGCCCGATTGTCCAAAAATCATCACCTTCTGGGGATCGCCACCGAATCTTTCAATGTTGTCGCGAACCCATTGCAGAGAAGCAACCAGGTCCATGATTCCGGCAACCCCGGCTTGGGCAAATTCAGGTGGCGCTCCTAAATCGGCCAGATGCAAATACCCCAGGCTGGCAAGGCGGTGATTCACGGTTACGACAACTACGTCTCCCAGCTTTGCCAGTTGAGCGCCATCGTAACCGGGCGAGTTGCCAGAACCTGTCGCAAAGCCGCCGCCATGAAACGAGACCAACACGGCGCGCTTCTGGCCATCGTTGACTCCAGGAGTCCACACATTCAGGGTGAGACAATCCTCGCCGATGCCACCTACATGGTGATCCCACTGGATCATCATGGCGTAATCGCTGCGCAAATCGGCGATGGTTTGCGGAGAGACCGGCCCGTGTCCAAAACACTCCCGCACTCCTGTCCACGAAGCAGGCTTTTTCGGCGGCATAAAGCGGTTTTTGCCCTCGGTCGGCGCGCCGTAAGGAATGCCTTTGAACTCCTTGATTCCAGTATTGGCAATGCCTTGCACTTTGCCGGACGTAGTCTCTACCACCCAGAATAGCTGGCCATCCGTGCCACCCGCCAACCCAGCCGCTGGACGGGTCTGAGGTGGTTGTTGTGCTGCTGCGGCGGTAGAACCCAGCGCCGAGGCCGCGATCAGGCAAGAAGATTGTTTGAGAAAACCGCGACGCGTGACCGCCAAGGGATTTCTGGATTCAGGCGATAGAGTCTTAGGAGAGTTCATGAGGCTGCCTCCTCTCTAGCAGATAATTTCGACCGGATGACTCTAGCGAATCATGCGGTTCTTGTAAATGAAACTGCGTGGTGGAATTGCTGGGGAATGATTATTAAAGGTTACTCATACTATCTATATCAACTAACATTCTTGCTTTTTCTTACCTTTGAGAACACAATTCATCCATATCTTTCCTCCGGATTAGAAGGTCTCGATGACGTCGGAAAGCATTGCGGCTGCGGCGATGGCTGCTGCACCTGTGCAGCGTAATCTCCTTCTCCATTCTCTGGAACAGATGCTGCTGGCGACTTCCGGTACAGGCGAAGAGCTTTTTCGCAATCTGGTCAGATACCTGGCGAAGGCTACGCAAGCAAAGTATGCATTGATCGGCGAACTCAAGAGGGACGCTCCCGATACGGTACGCACGCTGGCCGTATGGTCTGGAGAGGGAATTTCCGACAACTTTGAGTACTCGCTGAGCGGAACGCCTTGTGAAGACGTAATGCAACAGCGGGTCTGTTATTACCCATCGGGTATTCAGGAAAGTTTTCCCCAGGACATTCTGCTGGCACAGATGGGCGTCCATACTTACCTCGGAGTCCCCCTTACCAACAAAGCGGGCCAAGGGATTGGCCTGTTGGTCCTGCTCAATGATGGGCCGTTGCCGGAACCGGAGATCGCGCGTCTGCTGCTGGAGATCTGTTCCACGAGAGCCGCGGCCGAATTGGATCGTGGCTCTTATGGCAATGAGGATCCTCAGAAGACCATGCAGTGGATGCTTGACAATTTCGGAATGGTGCTCGACTGCATTCAGGAACATGCAGCCTTCAGGCTCGATCTTGAAGGCAGGGTGCTTGGCTGGAATCCGGGCGCAGCCCGCATCTATGGATACACTGACCTGGAGGTAATTGGGAAGCCGGTCCAGATGCTCTGGAGACAGCCGGAGCAGTTCAAGGATTTAATGGAGCAAGCCCAGAGCGCCAGCAAAGCGGAACGAGAGTCCGATCAATGTCATAAGAGCGGAAAGATGTTCCCGGCGCATGTATTCCTGCGCCGGTCTACTGTGCTGAACGGAGCGCCAGGAGAATTTGTTCTTATTGTTCGGAACCTGGCCCATTCCATTCTCCTGGATCATGGGCTCCACATCGTACAGATGCTGGCATTCCGCGAGCCGGTGGAAAGAGTTCTCACCTATATCACCGGACTGCTGGAGAATATCTTTCCCGATATGCGAGTCGCCATCATGCTTCTGTCAGAAGATGACAAGAGACTGACCTGCGCATCTGCTCCCTCTCTACCCGCAAAGTTCATTGAAGAACTGGAATGCGCACCGCTGGACGCCGTGGCCAGTCCGTTCGGGGCCGCTATTTCCCGCCGCCGGACGGTTACCAGCACCAGCGTTTCCACCGATCCGATCTGGGGAAATCTGCGCAGCGCGGCGTTTGCAAATGACGTGCGCGCCTGCTGGTCGAATCCCATTATTTCCGCCGGAGGCAAGGTGCTGGGAACGGTAGACCTCTATTACAACCGTCCGTGCCTCCCGGGCGAACTGGACCAGGCCATGATGGATCGCACCGTAGGCTCAGTGGCCATTGCTGTCCAATATATGCGGGATGCGCAAGCCCAGGAGAAGGTCAAGCAGCAGCAGTTGCGGCTCATGCAGAACCTCGTTTCCGCTGAAGAAGAGGCACGCCGGCGGATCGCGCGCGAATTGCACGACAGCACGGGGCAACTGCTTACGTCTCTGTTGCTGCAACTGCGTACCTTGCAGAAGACCCTCCCTGAAGAAAAATCTCAGGAAGAAATAGAACGGTTGCGCAAGACAACTTCAGACGCGCTGGCTGATCTGCGGCGCATTCTTCAAGGACTTCATCCCAGCGCGCTCGACGATTTTGGGCTGGCGCAGGCCTTGCGCCGGTATACCTCCGACCTCGGCAGGACGACCGGGTTGAAGATCAACTTTTTCACCGAAGGCATGCAGGATTGGCGTCCGGCACAGATGGTGGAGACAGCCATTTATCGCGCCACGCAAGAAATAATGAATAACGTCGTGAAGCATGCCCATGCACGCAATGCCCAGCTTTTTATCAAGCGGGAGAATGAAGAACTCCGGGTGGTGGTCAGCGATGACGGCATTGGCTTCAATCTGGACGAGGCTGTAAGCGGGGCTGCCCAAGAACACCACTTGGGGCTTTTGGGCATTCGCAACCGGATGGAATTGCTGGGAGGCTCCATGGAAATTGATTCGCACCCGGGACAAGGAACTACGGTCTCATTCCGAATTCCCAGTCTGGAAATTGCCTGAAGCCGCAAAAGAAAATCCGCATCATGCTGGCTGACGACCATGCCGTGGTCCGCACAGGACTTCGCACGCTCATTGAGCACGAACCCGATCTGGAAGTTGTAGCCGAGTCATGCGATGCCAAATCGGTGATCGCCGCCGCGCAGGAATTAAAACCAGACGTAGTGGTTCTGGATCTTTCCATGCCGGGCGGCGGCGGGCTGAGAGCCATACCGCGGATTCGCGAGGCTTGCCGCACCACGCGCGTTATCGTCCTTACTATGCATGATGATCCCGCCTATGTCCGTTCCGTGTTGGCCTCCGGAGGCTGGGGCTACGTGCTGAAGAATTCGGCTGACATAGATGTGATTCGCGCCATTCGTACGGTACAGCGCGGACGCCGGTTTGTGGATGCAGCTCTTGCAGGCATGTTATTGAGCGAAGTCAAAGCCGACAAACCATCATTTCAACTGAGCGCCCGTGAACTGGATGTGCTTAGATTTCTGGCCCAGGGCCAGAGCTACCAAATTATCGCCGAACGGCTCAACCTGAGCACCAAGACCGTCGAGAGTTATCGCGCCCGCATTTCGCAGAAGCTCGGCTTTCGAACCCGCGCTGAACTGGTGCGCTATGCGCTTATGACCGGATTATTGAGTTCAGAAGATGCGCATTTGCAGCAGTAGATAAAACTCCTCTGCGCGCTGTGTAGGGGAAAACCCCGCCTCAAGCCCTCAAATTCAGGAATCGCCCCGCTTATCGTCTTTTTTCATTCATCGTACTCTTTCTTTGGTTGCGGCATTTCTTATGGACGATGTAGACACGGTGAACGATGTGGACGGTCTGCAGAAATCCTAAAAATGCCATAGAGCAAAGCTGTTGGGCCTATAAGCGTGCGCGAGAAACAACGTTGCGCAGTCATTTGAGTTCTCGCGTACGCTCCTATGCCCAAAAAAATTCTGATCGTCGACGATTCGAGCACGGCACTCATGATGGAAACCATGATCCTGAGCAAGACCGGTTACGAACTGGTGACCGCCAGTGACGGCCAGCAGGCAGTCGAGAAGGCGCGTGCGGAATCTCCCGATCTGATCCTGATGGATGTGGTAATGCCGACCATGAACGGTTTTGAAGCTTGCCGCGAGATTCGAGGCGACGCCCGCACCAGCCATGTCCCCATCATCCTGGTTACTACCCGTGGAGAAGAGGAGTGTGTGGAGGCCGGCTTCAACAGCGGGTGCAGTGACTACATAACCAAACCAGTGAATGCCCAGGAACTGGTGTTGCTGGTGCAGAGCTATCTTGACGACAAGTGAGTGAGAGAAGTGATGCAGAAAGAAACTTTTGATCCAACACAGTTGAAAGTCAACGTAATGCTGAGTCTCCAGATGGAGAATTTAATGCTAAAAACCCAACTTCGTACCTTGCGGGAAGTGCTCGAATACAGCCGTAGTGAACGTGAAGCGATCGAGTCACAGTTGAAGGCCCTGACAGGCAGAAGCCATGATCCGGAACCGCAGATCGCCGAATTGACACGGCTCTGCATGGAGATGCAGGCACTGGTTGCAGCTTCCACTCGCCTGCTGGCCGCCGACACCCGCGAAGAGATCTTCCATGCGGTGCAGGATATCGTGGCCAATCTCATCGGCTCCGAGGAAATGGCATTGTTTGAATTGAATGCGGAGCGAACGCTTCTGCAAGCCGCGGCATGGTGTGGCATCTCCGATGCCCAGAAAGCGCCGGTGACGATGGGAGAAGGCGCCATCGGAGAAGTGGCGAGCAAAGGAAAGGCCTTCTTCGGTGACGAGAGCCAGCCTGGCCTTGCCGCCTGCGTTCCGCTTCGTGTCGAAACAGAAGTGGTGGGCGTGCTCGCCATTTTTTCTCTGCTGCCACAAAAGCTGCAACTTGAGCCCGGGGACCTTGAAGTACTGAAACTGCTGGAAGAGCGCTTGGGTGGAATGCTCCTGAGAAGCAACACGCAAGCCGAGGAAGGAAAATCATGAAGCTCACTTCAGGCATGGAATCGTTGGGCCTGCCTCCCCTGGTCACGGGCCAACCGTCGAGCGTCGTTTATCTCCATCCCGGCCAGACGTATGTGGCGCAATCGCCCAGACGGGTGACCACGATCGTGGGTTCGTGCGTGGCGGTATTCCTGTGGAATACGAAGTTGCACGTTGGAGGGGGAACGCATTTTCTGCTGCCTCAATGGGGAGGCGAGGGGCAGCCTTCATCCCGCTATGGCGACATTGCGTTGGAAGACCTGTTGCAACAGTTCCTTCGCTTGGGATCGCCACTGTCCGATCTGCATGCCTACGTTTACGGCGGGGCCTGTGTGCTGGAAGCATTGCGCGGAATGAGTGGAGGGCTTGGACAGAAAAATATTGAGTTTGCCCTGCAGTGGCTCAAGAGACATTCTCAAATCCATCTGCGTGACCAGCAGACCGGAGGCCAGAAGGGACGCAAGGTGATCCTCGACACTCTTGAGGGTACTGTCACCATTTACGAGATTGCATAAATGGACTTCGATTTCAAAGCCGTTTTAGAAAACTTCCAGGCGGAATCGGAAGAGGGCTTCCAGCAATTGGAAGAATCGCTTCTGGCGCTCGAAAAGGCGCCCGGGGACCGGGAGCAAGTGCAGAGGATTTTCCGGGTCGTTCATACCATCAAGGGAAATGCCTCGTCACTGGGAATGCCTCTGCTCAGCACGCATGCGCATGAAGTGGAAACCATTCTGGCCCCATTGCGGGACGGCACCCTAGCGATGACGCCAGAGCTTTGCTCAGCTTTTCTGAAGGTGATTGATGACTTTAAGAAGGAGCTGACTGCTGCGATCGCTGAAAGCCGAAAAGCTCTTGCCGATCTCGAGGAATCGCCCGCGCCACAGAGTTGCCAGCTTTTCTCGGGGCAGGAAATGGAAAACGGAACCTTGGGACCGGCAGAGACCACGCAACCCGCTCCTGCTCAACCACAAAGCCAGGAAACATTGCGAGTCAAGCTGGAGAAGCTGGATCGCATGATGGACCTTGCAGGTGAAATCGCTGTCCTGCAAAGCAACTTGCAGCGCATCCTTCAGGGTCTCGGTGAAGCGGGCAGGGAGTCTCTCGAAGTCCATTACGAGCTGGCGCGGCTGTTTGGCGCGCTCCAGGAAAACCTGCTGCAGGCGCGCATGGTGTCGGTTCAACCATTGTTTCAACAGTTCCATCGCGTGGTCCGTGATCTTGCCTCTGCCGGCGGCAAAGAAGCCTGCCTGGTGATCGAAGGCGGGGAGGTTGAAGTGGACACTGCCATCGCCGGCCATCTCAAAGATGCACTACTGCACATGATACGCAACGCCGTCGATCACGGCCTGGAAGCTCCAGAAGTTCGTGCGGGGAATGGCAAAACACCTCAGGGAACAATCACCCTGCGCGCCCGGCACGAAGCCGGAACTATTCACATTGAGGTGAGCGACGACGGAGCAGGATTGAACCGGGAAAAGATTACGGCGCGAGCACGCAGCAAGGGACTTATCTCTCCAAGCCAGAAGCTCATTGACGACGAAATTTTTGCGCTGGTGTTTGCGCCGGGGTTTTCTACAGCGGATGCACTGACGGGCGTTTCCGGCCGCGGCGTGGGAATGGATATTGTCCGCCGCAATATAGACGCGCTTCACGGCAACATTCACATTGAGAGCCGCTCCGGGCTGGGCAGCACGTTCCACGTGCGCCTTCCTTTGACGCTGACCATCATGGAAGGCATCACGGTCTCCACTGCCGGAGAGAGCTACATCGTCCCTTTGGAGAACGTGGTTGAGTGCATCCAGATGCCAAAAGAATCGCTGCACAGCAGTGAGGGAGGCGTGTTGAGCGTGCGTGGAGAGCCCCTGCCTTACCTCCGGTTGCGCGATGTGTTCCACACTCCCGATGCTTCGCCTCCACAACGCGAGAATGTGCTCATTGTGAGCTATGGCGGAGGAAAAGCCGGCATCGCCGTCGACGAGCTTTTGGGAAAAGGACAGGCGGTCATCAAGCCTTTAGGAAAAATATTTGCGAGGACGACTGGACTCGCAGGTTCCACCATCCTCGGAAATGGGCGCGTAGCGCTGATCCTGGATGTACCTGCCCTGGTGCGTGAAGCCCATGCCCGGCGGCACAATCGGCCTGTGGCAAATGGCTGATTCAAGAACAAGCAAGTCAAGGAGAGAAAAATGTTACGGAATCTTAAGATCGGCGCCCGGCTCGGACTGGCCTTCGGACTTCTGCTGCTTCTTATGGCGGGAGCTGCAGGCGCAGCATATTTTGGAATGTCATCCATTGGGACAGAGACCCTGGACATGTTGCGCAGCGACGCAAAGCTGGAACGCGCTTCCAGCCGCGCGCAGGTAAACACGCTGGAATTGCGGCGCTATGAAAAAGACACCTTCTTGAATATGGGCGATGTCTCCAAGATGGATGACTACTTCAAGAAATGGGCTGAGCAGCGCGAGAAACTCAACCAGCACCTGCTGGAAATCGAGAAATTCTCACTGCGCAAGGAAGATCAGGACCATGTGGCGTCGATGCGATCTGAGGTCTCTGCCTATGAAGCAGGGTTCAACCAGGTGGTAGCGCGCATACGGGACAAGTCCATCAACCGCCCCGATGAGGCGAATGCCGCCATCACTCCATTCAAGGACAACGTCCGTGGCATGGAACAGATTGCCCAGGATATGTCCGCCGATCATGCGGAGCGAATGGCCGCGCGCGAGGGAATCACCAAAGACCTGGTTGGACGAATGTCCTCCATTGTGGTGCTGGCCTTAATCCTGGCCCTCGGCGTGGGTGTAATCGTGAGCATCTTTATGACCCGCAGCATCACCGGACCGATTTTCCAGGTGGTCAGGGTGGCGGAAAAAGTTGGAGAAGGCGACCTGCGCGTCACCGTTGAAGTGGACCGCCGGGACGAAGCCGGGCAGCTCCTCAAGGCGATGCATTCGATGGTGGGTTCGCTGCAATCAATGGCAGCCACCGCTACCAGCATTGCGCAGGGCGACCTCACCGTGAAGGTTACTCCACACTCTGAACATGATGTGCTCGGAAACGCGCTGGCGCAGATGGTCTCGAAACTGAAGACGATGATCATCGAGATCTGGTCGGGCACCAATGCGCTATCGGCGGCTTCCGGGCAGGTGTCGGCAACATCGCAGTCGCTGGCACAGGGCACCAACGAACAGGCTACCTCTATCGAGGAGACCAGCGCCAGCCTGGAACAAATGAATGCCTCTATCACCCAGAACGCAGAGCACAGCCGGCAAACAGAGCAGATGGCGCTCAAAGGTGCTCATGATGCCACCGAGAGCGGCAAAGCAGTGAGCGAAAGCGTGGCCGCCATGAAGGAGATCGCGCAAAAGATCTCCATCATTGAGGAAATTGCCTATCAGACCAACCTGCTGGCATTGAACGCAGCCATCGAAGCAGCGCGCGCCGGCGAGCATGGCAAGGGATTCGCCGTGGTTGCCGCGGAGGTGCGGAAATTGGCGGAACGCAGCCAGATCGCTGCCCGGGAAATCGCCACAGTCGCCGGCGAGAGCGTGAATGTGGCCGAACACTCCGGGAAGCTGTTGCAGGAGCTTGTTCCCGCCATTAAGAAAACCGCCGACCTAGTGCAGGAAGTTTCGGCTGCGTCACGAGAGCAGTCGGAAGGGGTCCAGCAGATCAATCGCGCCATGAACCAGGTGGACCAGGTTACGCAACGCAACGCGGCCGCTGCTGAAGAACTGGCGAGCACCTCGGAAGAACTCGCCGGACAGGCCGAGTCGCTGCAGCAACTGCTTGCCTTCTTCAAAGTGGAGCAGGGGACGACCCTGACCCAGCCGGCAAGAAGCAATGGAAGGCAGGCCGCACCGCCGGCCGTTCCAAAGCCGAAGAAGATTCCTCCGGTGGCCGCGAAGGTGTATATGAACGGGCCTGACCACCATCACCAGGAATTCACTGAATTTTGAGGCAGCCTGACCTGGGACACGTCATGAGACCCGTGTCACAGGGCCGGCACCGAAGCTAAACGGGGTGAAAGATGGAAGCGAACGAAGTACTACAACAACAGTTTTTGACCTTCCTGGTGGCCGAAGAGGAGTATGCCGTAAGGGTGCTGCGGGTAAAGGAAATCCTGGCCTACCAGCCGGTCACCAGGGTGCCTAAGACTGCGGAATGGATCAAAGGAGTTTTCAATCTCCGGGGAAGTGTGGTTCCGGTGATTGATCTCGCGGTCAAATTCGGGCACGAAGCAACGTCCGTCAGCAAGACCACGTGCATCGTGATTTTTGAAGTGGAGCTTTATGACGGTCCGATGGTGATGGGAATGATTGTCGACGCAGTGAGCCAGGTAGTGGACCTGGGTCCTGAAGACATCAAGCCTGCGCCCGCCTTTGGCGCCGGATTGGATACGCAATTTCTGCTGGGAGTCGCACAGATCGGGGCCAGGCTCTCATTGCTTCTGGACCTGGATAAGGTCTTCTCCACGAATGAGTTGCTTCACGTTGAACAGGCAGGAGACGCGGATTCGCCGGAAACGCTTCTCCCGAAGGACGCGCAGGCGCAGGAGAATTCCTTTCCGACCTAACTAGCCAAGTCCCAAGAAGCCGGGAGTCAGAAGTCAGAAGTCGAAAAATCCCTCGCTTAACGAGAACAAAATTCATGTTTCAGCGGGCATTACGGCCTGAAGTAGAGAGGCTCTCATGGTGAAAAACGCAGGAAAACCAGCGGGCTCAATGACCCGAGCCGCGATGGCGGCGTGGCCGGCGTCGATGCTTGCCCGGCTGGATGGCCGCACTTTTCTGTTGTTCCAGGAACTCGTGAATCGCCACGCGGGAATCTGGCTCGGAGAACACAAAAAAGCTTTGCTGGCCGGCAGGCTCGCGAAACGGCTGCGGGACCTGGAACTGGAATCGTTCGAACGCTATTTCCTGATCGTAAAAAACAGCAGTGAAGAGCGCGCGATCATGCTGGACTTGATTACCACCAACGAGACTTACTTCTTTCGCGAGCCGCAGCAATTCAAATTTCTGGAGGAGCAGTTAGTGCCTGAGTGGAAGCAGGCAGTCGAGGGAGGCCGGCGTTCCCGGACTTTGAATATCTGGAGTGCCGGATGTTCGAGCGGAGAAGAGCCGTGCTCGATTGCCATGCTTTTACTCCATTCCCTTCCCCCAGAAGATGGGTGGAATGTCCGTATTACAGGAACGGACATCTCCACCCGTATGCTGAACAAATCCGAGGCCGGAGTGTGGCCTATTGAACGCGCAAAGAATGTCCCTGTACACCTGCTGAAACAGTACATGCTGAAAGGAGTGAACACACAGGCGCAATGGATGCGGGCCAAACCAGCGCTCCGGAAGACTCTGCGCTTTGCCCACCTCAACCTTAAAGACGCCGAATACGGGCTGACCAATAACTTTGATCTTATCTTCTGCCGCAACGTCCTTATTTATTTTGATCCCGCAACCAAGGTCCAGGTGGTACGGAGGCTATTCGACCACCTTGCGCCCGGCGGATGGCTGTTTCTGAGTCCGGCAGAAAGCGCAGCCACCCGCGCAGGTCTGGGCAACTCTGTTTTTCCCGGCGTTTACGTCAAGCGTTGCGGTCCGGAGGAGTGAGATAGCAGGAATGCGAGTTCTAATTGTTGATGATTCGGCGGTGGTGCGAGAGATTCTCTCACAACTGCTGGCGCAGGACCGGCGCATCTCGGTGGCAACCAGCCCTGATCCGGTTGTCGCATTTGAAAAAATCAAACGCGAGCGGCCTGACGTCATTATTACCGACCTGGAGATGCCGCGCATGGATGGTCTGGCTTTCGTTCGCACCGTGATGCGTACCGATCCCATCCCCATCATTGTTTGCTCGGGCGCGATCGGGCCGGGCACCGAGCGGGCATTGCAGGCGCTGGCGGAAGGCGCCATCGAGATCATCACCAAACCCAAGTTTGGCGTGCGCGAATTCCTGCATGACTCAGCGCAGCAATTGCTACAGATGGTGTGGGAGGTGGCCGGCTCGAGTTTGGCTCATATCAAGCCCCGCTTATCGATACCGAATCGTTCGCAGGCGATTCCGTACAGCCCCGAGCTTCGCACCAAGAGACCACAACTCATTGCAATTGGCGCATCAACCGGAGGACCGGAGGCCATCCGCGAGATCCTTCAGGAGATGCCGGAGAATTGTCCGGGGATTGTGATCGTCCAGCACATGCCGGCGGCTTTTACGCGGGCGTTTGCGGACCACCTGAACCGGGATTGCTCCATTCAAGTGAAGGAGGCTGAGCATGGAGACCGCGTTCTTTCCGGCTGGGCGCTGGTCGCACCCGGCAATCGCCATCTTTTGATCGGGCGCAATGCGGCCTATTATGAGGTTGAAATCAACGATGAGCCGCCTGTTGGCCATCACCGGCCGAGCATCGATCTGTTTTTCAATTCGGTAGCCAATGCTGCTGGCCGCCAGGCAACCGGCGTCCTTCTTACCGGCATGGGACGAGACGGCGCTGCCGGTCTGCTGGAGATGCGGCGTGCAGGCTCAACGACGATCGCCCAGGACGAAACTACCTCCGTCGTTTTCGGCATGCCGGCCGAAGCCATCATCCTTGGCGCCGCACAACAGGTCTTGCGGCTTAACCAGATCGCCCCGGCAGTGCTGCAACGCAACAGATGAGGTCTCCACTTTCTGGCGGCCTTCGCTCCGGCCTCCCCTACTCACATCTCGTAAAAATCAGAGGGATCAGTGCCCAGCCGCGCGCGTTTCTGGGGATATAGCAGAGGGGAATTCGAACTTGAGGCGCTTTGGTCACCACTTCAAATCACATAGATAGAGATTCAGAAAAGTCCATCTTTGCCACACATTGCCGCGCAATGTCGCTTGCTAGGCCGGGCTACCGTCGATAACTTGTCTTTATGACCCGGAAGAGAGGGGCAATGGTAAGAATGTTGCTCTTGATAACGATAGTTTGTCTGTCGGCTGGGAGCGCCAGAGCGCAGTCGACCGACGAGGGACGCCCGCCGTTTGAAGTCTCAATCCAAGGCTCTACGTTCGGACCGGGACCCACCAGTTCAAACCCTTACGCTGGAATCCGCGTTGGTCCCACGTGGACTCCTTTGCCGCATGATGGGCTGAAAGGTGATTTCGGCTTCTACCGGTCCGCCCGGCTCGGCGCCAGGTTCTCGTCAGGATTGGTTATCCGCTTCGGTAAATAAAGGGCTGAGCCCGCTAACGATGAAGGGATGGTGCACTCCAAAGTCCGAGTTTCGACTGTGTGTAAAAAAATAGGGGTTACAGCGGTTACACCGGTTACAAGCCGCATCAATATTGACGATTTCTGTTACCGGTTGTTACCGCTGTAACCGCTTTTCATGATGGCTGCGTTGGCCGAAAATTTGTAAATGTGCCGCTACAGATGGCTCGCTGATGAAGAAGTTCCTTTTTCTTAACAACTTCAAGCGAAGACATTTGTAGCGGATCGTAGCCGCTACAAAAGAAGCTGAGGCGACGCCAGTTTCCAAGTGAACTATTCAGTTGTCAAAAACCTTAAGTGTCAGCTCTTGGCTAGAGTTCAGCCGCTGAGACCCCGATAGCCGGTTGCATTCATCCCGCTACGGCCTGCCTGGGCAGATGCTTAAGCTTATATACCATGGAATGGGCCTGGGGACAATGCCAGGTGGACGGATAATAGCGGTATTTATATCGCATCTCTATGATTCCAGGGCGAATAAATTGCCTGCCTGATGGCTCGTGGGCCAACTAGCAGTCCTCTAACTGGAATTTTGAAAAGTTGCGTAAAAATTTATGTTTTACGGACCAAGAGACTGCTTTGATAAATAGGAGAGCCCGCGGCCCGAGGTTGAGCGGTCCTGCGGGAACGGCTATCGGCCCGGATCGGCGGATCCTGAAGCATGCTGACCGGCAGAAACAAGGTCTCAACCGGAATGGATACTCGCCTTACGCGGTCGTAGAAATGGAACGTTGACGGCGAAAAGGGCAGCCCGGCTAGGACAGCCCAGCAACGACGTCAACGTCCCGGATCACGCTACGGTTTGAAATTTGTGGCGTACTCAGTGTGCACACTATTGACGTCGTAGCCGGAATAAATGGCGAGTGCGTCCCTGGAGGAGTTCACCGCCAAGCCTTCGGGCGCGATTGAGGTGCCTGGTCCGGAGATTTTGAGCGGAGTGCTCCAGCTCCCCGTAGCTGAGGCTCTGGTGGCCGCGTGGATCTCAGGAGTCGCGGTATTCGACAGCCAGGTAGTAACCGCCGCGCCGCTCGGGGCTAGGGCAAAAAGCACCTCAGCTACACTCGTGTCGCTGCCGGACACAGTGATGGGCGACGACCACGTGTTGCTGCTAATGGAACCATTGACCGCAATGGCTACGGACGTGTTGAAACCGTTGAAACCAATGTCCTCGTAAACGAACGTCACGTGTCCCGCTCCGTCACTCGCCAGAGCGGAAACGATCGTCGAATCATTCGGACTTACAACGGTGTTGAAGGAGCTCCAAGCGCCACCGGAGGCGCCCTGAGTAGCAGAAGTGTAAGCGCCAGAACTGCTCAGCGCTACCAGGATCGCCTCACCGGTGGAATCGAGCGCCACGCGCGCGTCGTGCGTGGCTTTATCCGGTCCCAGCAGCGAGCCAGAGTCCACCCAGGCGCCGGATCCCGGATTCTGCCGGGAGGCATGCAGAGCGAACGCGCTCGACGAGCAGCTGCGTGTTCCGCAAGTTATAGTGAAGCTTTCCCAAGTCGCGATCACTGCGCCATCATCGCTGATTCCTGCATGATCGGCTGTAACGTGGGGGCCGCTGCGGGTACCGGTGGCAGTGGCGATTGTCTCTTGAGCCGTCCAGGCTGCCCCGGCAGGCCGCAGCACGGCCAGTACGGAGTTGCCGGCCGTCCAAACGACCGCAGCGTCGCCTAGGGAATTCATTACGAAGAAGAGATTTGAGATCGGACTTACCCCGCGCGGGATCAGATTCTTCGCGGGATTCCAGCCCGACGCGGGCGGACGATCGGCTGTAAACACGTTGCCGCTATCATCCCTCCATACTGCGGTAGCGAATCCCGCTGTGGTGATCCGCACGACCGGACAGTCACACGGAGATTCGGTCCCGAGGATCGCTGAGAAGACGACAGTCGCGGTCCCCCAATTGCCGCCGGCCGGTTCTGAACTCGACTTGATCTGCTCTTGGCTTGTGGGGTCAAGCCAGACAGCCACCGAGTTGGCATTCCCATCGATGGCCCCGGAGGCCTCCCAACCTTGACCGCCCGCGCTGATCGCTACAGGCGGAGTCCAAGCGCCGGCCTGCGCGTACGCCGGCGCCGAGAAGGTAATTGCTACGCCAACCAACAGAGTTGCGAGAGTGATTTTGATCCACAGTCCTGCTACTTGCAATTTCATGGTGCTTTCCTTTCAGTGACCTTGTAGACATGAGTCCAATTTGGCGTGGCGATAAAAATCGAAAGTTTTGTTCCTGCGGTTTGCCGGCGGGTGCATCATGATGGGTGGCGCAAGGGGATGAACCATCCCATCATCGGGAACCAAAGGGCCAATACGGTGCAAGCAGGGATTTCCTCTTTAACATCGAAACGGCACCCATTGTAAACCAATTTCGCCTGGCAACTTCAACGGCACGTGGACGCTGCCGGGGATCTTGTCCATTCATCAATTCGCGGACACATCATCTTCGGGAAGTATGACGACACAACTGTAAAACGGGCAATCCGGAAATCATTCCGGTCCACAAGTCCTCTTCGAGGAAAAATGGCGGGATCGAATGGCGAGCTAGCCGATTCAGAGTCGCAGTGACAGCTTGCGCAGTTTTAGTTTTTGTTCAGGAATTCGATCAACATCGGATTTACTATCTCGGGATGTTCGTAGAAAGGAACGTGCGCGGCATCGTCAATAATGTGAAATTGTGCCTGTGGTATCGCGGTGCGTAGATCATCGCTTACTTTCAGTGCAACGCTTCGGTCTTCCTTTCCCCAAATCGCAAGCACTGGCTTGTGGCTCTGGCCAACGTTCTTGTAATCGTTTCTAAGATCCTGATGGAAGTAGTACCGTCGAGTGGAAAGCAATGCACGGCGAAATCCTTTGTAGCGCACTTGTGCTTGAAATTTCGGGAAATAGTCGGGATAGCGTTCCGGATGGATAAAATCGCCACGTTGAGCATCGCCGAGACTTGGCACATAGAGCGCCATAACATACTCTCCAACCAGCGGAGTATCGATCCTCCAGTTCGATGGATAGCCGTCAAAATAAGCAGCATCAAATAGAGACAGGGTTCGTGTCTGTTCCGGATGGCGGGAAGTAAATACGACTGCAACCGGTCCGCCCATGGAGCCACCTATCAAATCCACCGGCTCCTGAATCTTCAATGCATGTAGCAGATCCGAGAGCTGGCGGTCATATAAATCAGCATCGTATTTCGTGTCTGGCCGGTCAGAATATCCCCGCCCGTAAAAATCGTAACGCAGCGTGCGAATACCGGCTTTTACAAGGGCGTCAAAAGTCGGGTCCCAAATGTAATACGGAACAGAATAGCCGCAAATCAAAACGACCGTGCGGCCCTTCTCCGGGCCCGCCAGTTCGTAATGCGTTACGCCATCAGAGAGGCGAATATAGCTTCCACTTGTACCCTGCCGTGCTTTGTCGTCCAACTCGCTTGTTTCCTGGTCGTGACGAACATAATTCACAGCGCAAAAAACGGCCACACCCAGCACGAGCACTGCGATCAATAAGCTAGCTGCTTTAACCAGTTTCTTTACCATCGTTCTAATCCTAACAAAACAATTGCAAGACCGTGTTATGCGGGCAACATTCCAGGCAGCGGATATCCATCGGCTATCCGTAAGCTTGCTTCCTAGGTACCGGAAGAGAATCCTTTATTGGCGGCGGGACGGGTTCTTGCTGAAGCTGATCCCGTCCAGTTCTAATCGTGGTGGGGGTGAGGTTGTCCAGAAGTCTTGTTCGGGGACATCACTATTAATGGTCTCCAAGCCCGTTTGTGGTTCGCGAAGAAGAAAGGCTCTCGGATTACTTCTGTATTACCGCTATCCGCCTAAAACCTGCCTCAGCTTTCATTCTTGTATATGATGCGTTGGCTGAGTTCCACCGGGCACATGCAGTGCAAGCCGTCGGACATTCCCTTCAACCGCTTGGTCAAACGGCTCATCGGGCACTCACAAATCGCATATTCAACGAACCGAGATATAATCGCGGGAAGTAGTTCTCCTTGGCGATTTGATCTGTTGTGGTTTCGCGTCAATAACTTTCAGCTTTTATGCGGGAGATGACTTCGTATGGGGTTCAAACTCGGCCGCCGAGAATTTTTGTTGGCCGCGTGCGCAGGTATCACGACAACGCCGTTTTCTGAAGTGTGTGTTGTTCTGGGACAATGCGCGGCAGGGGGTGCACAGATGCCAGCGAATGCTCAAAGAGCAGTTGGGACAGAGGGAATTCCATTTGAGCGTGGAATTCCGGTGATGATTAATGGCCAAGGTCCATTCGTTTTCGGCCTCGACACAGGTGCCTCAACAGCATTTCATATCAATCCTAAGCTTGCTCAATCACTCCACTTGCCAGTCGTATCTCACACTCAGCTCCACGCTCCCGGCGAAAGCAAGAGTAACCCGGCACCGATCGTGGATGTCGTGCGCATTGACGACC
Organism: Candidatus Angelobacter sp.; assembly: GCA_035939495.1. GTDB lineage: Bacteria > Acidobacteriota > Terriglobia > Terriglobales > Acidobacteriaceae > Angelobacter. Next base: position 41,145 of record DASZFU010000163.1, read on the forward strand.
TCACAGTGGCGGGCCACACATTCCATCACGCGCTCGGCATCGCATCCCCTAGTGCGCGTGAAAATGGGGGAGTACTGTGCATCGAGCTGTTCAAAGACGTTCTGGTATCGCTAGATTATCCAAACGACAGACTTACGATCTCAGAGGACACTCTGCCAATCCCGGATCAGCAAAACGTCTTCGACTACGTGGAGGATCACACGACTCCCGTCCTGCCCGTCAGCCTCGGTCCTCTGAACACAACTGGGCATTTGGACACCGGTGCCAGGCAAACGAAGGCTGACGTCATGGTGCCGCTCAAGCTCGCGGCGCAGCTGCCTCTGATGGAACCTATGAAACGCTCTGGATCTGTAGCCGATGCTCTCGGGCACGAGACCGAACGCTATACGGCGACCTTGAACGGCGATCTTCAAATTGGGGCGCTCGCCTTTCACAATCCGACACTGCTTATTTCAGACTGGGTGTCGTATATAAATCTGGGCGGCATCTGCAACAAGCTTGTCATCGTCCTCGACGAGCGCCAGCACAGGATCAGACTTACACAGGCGGTACTGTGAACACGCCGATGGCACTTGCTATCCGGGTGTTGGCTGTCTCGACAGAATCCCTTCGATTTGGTGATCTCCTATAGGCGCACCATAACTTCGCGAACTCTACACCAACACGCATATTGGAGACACATCAATCTGTAAGACTCTTCTTTCCTCACCAGTTTCCGAATCGAGTGCGAGTCACGGGCTACCCGGAAGTATTCCGGGCCAGAAGTCCTGTTGGAGGAGATCACTTTTGATCTCCTCGAAGCCCGTTTGAACCGCCAGACGAAGCATTGAAGGGCTCACGGATTTCTTCCGCAGTGCCGACAATCCGAATATTACTCGCCACAAGCGCGTTTGATTTGAGGAGTTGGGACTGAGCCTTGGCGAGAGACACCCAGAATCTCTCACGTGCGCTTGATGACAAACACGGTCTTGTCGTCGACCCGATCCGCTTCACTAGCCTGCGTTAGGAACTCGTCCTGTTTAACTGCATGTCTCAGGATCGCGTTGCAAATTTCTTTTGCAGGCTCATCTTTATGTTCACGGATTACACGTTCGATCTTCAGACGGTCCTGCTCATCGCTGCCATCGTAAACCCCATCCGTATAAAGGAAGAGGATGTCTCCCGGACTCATGAGGGCGATTTCCGCCACGTCGGATGATTCCATTTTGCGCGTCCGTGGCGTCATGGAAAGATACCTGTTCCGGTCTGGATTGTCCTCCGGAATCTCCAACCCGAGTGCGAGGAACTGCGCCATGCTAGCTTTCCCGATCTCCACGAACCTTTCGTATTCTGCGGAAAATACTAACGGGGGTGGGTGGCCGAAATTTACGAAGCGGAAATGTCCACTGGGGCGTATCTCACCGTAGAGCATGGTCGCGATCTCGCGCGAATTGTCATCGTTATCCCAGCCCAAAGCGTTTCGTGCCGTGACTGACTGGCCGAGCCTCAGGTTGATCTTCTCGAACATATTTGGTGTCGTTCTTCCATTCTGATCCAACTCCGCCAGCATGAATGCATGGAAGGTGTCGTGCACGGTTGACGCGATCTTCGCCGAGATGACGCCGTGCCCCTGGGCGTCCACCAATAGGACTCCTGCGGTCGTGCGCAGTTCTTGCAGGTCTTCGGCGATTCTTAGTTGCTCTGACCTTTTCGCCCTTCTGTATTCCGCTGCGACAGCATCAGTGTAGCCCGGCTTGGACTGCAACCACTCTACATGCGCATCCACCGAGTTTCGAAGAGGCTGGCCTTTGAGAACAGGCTCCAGGTACTCCTTGGACAGCTTGAGCGCACGTGCGATGCGGGCGTCGATGTCGTAACGCTGCTGAAAGTTGATGTACTCAAAGAGATCGCCGCCCACCGGCCCGACAGGAATGGAGTTGCCATACATATCGATGCCTGCGAGTTGAGGAATGGCACCCTCAACCGGCATTAGTCTTTTGCGGAGGTACTCGTCAATCGTGAGTTCTACTTGGGGTGTTGCCATGAGAACGACTCTGTGAGGCGGTTCCCTGTGCAGATCCTGGGCTCGCCAATGGGCACAATTGAATTATACGGAAGCTTGGCGCGAACACCGATCTCCCACAAGCCCGTTTGGGGACCGCGACGCGAGGCGAGGCGCAGGGCGTCCCGATTCCTTTCCGGCTTGCTAAAGGTCTGGAAGTCTCTCTAATTAAATGCAAGGGCATCGAACACGCGCCGCAATACTGGTGCGCGCGTCCGATAAAGCATTAGCGATACGCTCGGAAAGGCCTGCAACTGGTTCCCAGTGCAAACGCCTGATTGCGTCAACAATCTGTCCATTTGCTCGCTCACCTACCGGAGCGACGGGGGCAACGGGAATCTACTCGCTTATCCAGCCAATGATGGCCACGAGCCAGCCCGGCTTAATCGTGGTCCACAGACCGTTTTCTGCAGACCAGACCTTAACTCCCTCGGGATAACCAAGGTTCGATCCCACCGGACCGAATTCGACGGCGATGTGTCCCGGAACGGTTGCTGCTGAGCCACACCACCATCGACCGATCTCCGTGCCCCGATAGCGGATCACACGCCCGTACGAAGCATTTCGTTGGTACTGCATATCGAACCCGTTACCGCTTGCTTCCCAGAGGTATGGTTCAAAAGTGCGCTTGGCAACGTCAATGCGCCAGGCTTTCTGGTCTTCCTCGTAGTAGATCTGGTTGTCGCCATCACGTTGGAGTTCCGGCCCACAGGCCGGTACTTCCACGTTAAGGACCGTAGCCAGAGCCTCTGTTCTACCCTCAACGTCAACAATAACAAGGTTGCCATTCCCACGTTGGGTCAATAAATGCTTGTCATCTATCCAGAGGAACGTTGGCATTTCAAGAGAGGAGCACTCCATTGTTCCGCTGCGCGAGAAATCGCTTCCCAGTAGAACCTTCTCTCCATTCGGACGATGTAGCCAAATCTTGGAACCGTCGCCGCTAGCACTCAGGTGTCCATTGGGGCTGAGCGTGCCGGGCAACTCCCAACGGCTGTGCTGTTCGATGAGCTGGTACTGGTGAGACGCCAGATTGAAGGTATGAATGCCCCTATCATTGTCGCGCTCAACCCGGACCACGACCGCGTCGGAGCCTTTGTCAACGCCAACCAACGTGCCCTTGCTTTTGAACAGGATTTGTCTGGTAGTGAGATCAATCACATCACCCCACGATGTAATGACGTACCGGTCGTTATAGATCTGGTTTCTGCCCAGATCGTAACGAAGGCCTAACGTTTTGGTGGTTAGGATGCTATCCTTTGCGACCAACGTCCCATCCTCGAAGTGATAGCGCACGAGTGTCTGCGTCTGGGCGCCCTTAGAATCCTCGCCATATTCGGCCAGAATTAAGCTGTACTTGCGCTCAACTGCGCTAACGCTGGAAACAAAAATAACAAAGTGTAACAACATCAAGGCGATTATCTTTCTTTCCAATTTCATGGCACGATCATATCCCAAGTCGGTTTAACTGTAGAAACCGGGCTGAGGAGTCGCTGTTGTAACATCGCAATTTCACTCGCACCCCCGAAATCGAGCCATCACTGGGTGGCTTGTCAGCCGCGCGGGAGTGATCTGATGCCGGCTTACAGCGATTAGTACCGTGCAGTCGGCCAATTTAGAGCGATTCGTCAAAAGGAGAGCAAATTCCCAAGAAGTCCGCTTTTGGGACATTATGCTCGATGCTGAATAGGCGCGATAATGTTAATTATGATTGACCTAAACGTTCGGGCAATCCTAGCTCCGGCACATCGAAGCCCGTGGAGAAATCCTCCGAAGCTCTGGAATATCGGCCCGGCTCCGGACGGCACAGATCCTTCGCCAGGACCCACCCGCCCACTTTCGAGGGTTCCGATGCTGCTGAGGAGAGTGGAGCACATATCGAAAAAGCCCGCCAGCTTCCGCTGGCGGGCTTGAACCCAAGGCAAAAGAATTCCATGGGATTAGAAGGTGAATCGGCCACCAAGGAAGAAGGTTCTCCCGGCAGCGTTGGTAAGGGACGGATCTCCAAAACCAGTCCCGTTTCCACTGCGTCCGGCATTTTCGAGAACCGGATCAACACCGGCGAAGTTGTAGTGATTCAGCACGTTCACGGCAGTCGCGCGGAGCTCAAAACCCATCCGCTCGCCCAGTTTGAAGTTCTTGATCACCGAGAGATTGGCTGTGTTTTGAATGGCGTCGCTAAAGCCGTTTCGGGCCGCATTGCCAAACGGGGTGCCAAACAGTTGCTGAGCAACACCGCCGTTGACGATGAACCGCACATCGTTGGTGGTAATCATGACTGGAGTTTGTCCCGGTTTTGTTCCAGGTCCGGTCACGAAGCCGCCTTGGGGATTTGCGGGGTTGATATTTAACGAATTGAAGCTCAGCAGTGCATTGGCCGGGGTGATCGCTGTATTGCAAGCCCCGGGGAATGCTGCATTGTTTGCAGGAGCTACGCCGAAAAATGCCCGGCATAGATCCGAAGCAAAAATGCCCACTGTCGTAATGGGTGCGTTTGCGTTTCCGATGAACGGCCGGGCGCTGTCGGCGCCGCCGCCGAAGGCTGCTACGAAGGCCGAGTCATAGACGTTGCCGAATGGACTGGTTGCCAGCGCTTCGCCGACCTGCACCGGAGTGTAGGGCTGCCCGGAAGCCAGAATATAGGTTCCGGAGATTCCCCATCCGCCCAGCACATGACCCAGGAAGCCATGCTGTTCCTTGAAGAATGGGATTTCCTCGACAAAGGTTACGGTCCATGCATTCGGAGTATTGAGGCCCGATATCGAATATTCGCCCTTTTGTGTGTTGAAGGGGTTTTGAGCAATGGTGAGCGTGTTGCCACCGCCAAAGGTGCTGAAGATTTCGCTGGCGTTATCCAGCGTCTTGCTCCAGGTATACCCCGTGCGCATGGTCAACTGTTTGAAGAGGTTGTTGGCGCGGAATTCCAGTTGCACGCCCTGGTAGTTGGAGAAGCCGCCGTTGTTGCGCTGGCCCACCAGTCCTTGATCGCAACTCGCGCGGCCAAGGGCAGGATTGGGCCCGGCCGCAGCCTGCGCAGCAGTCTGAACCACGTTGGGACTCGTGCAGCCAGTTACGCCGGCAGGAACCAAATTGGGAAATGACTGTGCCAGACCGGGAGCGGCGGCCGTGCCAACATACGGATTGCCGTCGACAGTCTGGAACAGGTTGGTTCCATGGTTGCCTACATAGCGGGCTTCAAAGGCAGAGCTCTTGGTGATTTCACGCTGGACGCCGAAGCTCCAGGAGTGAACGCTATCAGGACCGAAGTTCGGCGAGATGGTGGTCTGGGTGAAGGTCCTGGGATCAAAAACGCCGGGAGTAATGGATCCCGCCAGCGCATTCCTCACATTAGGACCGATGGGATTCGCCGGCAACAGATTGCCGGTTACCTGCGATCCTGTCAAAGTCTGCAGGAAGACGAAGGGGGCAGAAGTCGAGACATTGATGAAGATGTTGTAGAACGGAGGATCATAGGCCAAGCGGTATCCGCCGCGGAATGTAGTCTTGCCGTTGCCGGTGAGCCACCCACCCCATTGCGGTGAGTACGCAAAACCGACGCTGGGTCCAAAGCTGTTGAAGACGCCTGGAACCTGTGGAACAGTCCGGGCTGAAAGAGGCACAGCAGGATTCTGGGTCCAGAACGCTGTCGCGGGATTGCTTTCACGGGCTGTCGTGATGCTGTTAAACAGGCCGGAAGGCTTGCCATAGTAGGTCCAGGTCAGGCCCAGGTTCAAGGTGAGATTGGGGCTAAGTTTCCAATCGTCGCCAAGATAAAGGAATGTATCGTATTCGCGGAAATCGATGCTGGTAGGACCGTTGCCAATGATGATGCGGTTCGGCTGGTCGGTGGTCATGAACGAACTGAAGTTGGTGAAACGATACTGTCCGTTCACGTCGGGCAGGAAGATATTGGGGGAACGCTGGTACGTCCAGTTAACACCCGCCTTGAACGAGTGCTTGCCCAGAACCCAGTTCCAGTTGTCCTGCGCCTGCCAGGTATTGACAATGCGCGCTTGAGGAAAGGCTGTATTCGGGCCGACGCCCAGGAATCCGCCATTTTGGAAGGTGACATTGGTAAACGCCTGGGTCAAACCATCGGCCGTGGGCTCTAACAAATTGCCAATCGTGTTGCCGCCAAAATCTACATTGATGCGATCAAAGCCCACGCGGGCCTCATTCACCATGTGAGCTGTCAGGTTGTGCGTCCAGCTCACAAGTGCTGCCTGGCTGAGCGCCGTCACGTTAAACACCCAGCCTCCGGCTCCGTTGTCGTTATTGTTAAAACTATTGTTGCGGCGGAGTATGTAACGACCGCTGATCGTGTCGCTACCCTGTTGCAGATCAACTTTTTCGATCCAGTTGAACTGGTGCACAGGTGTAGACAAAGTCCGGGTGACGTTGCCAATTTCGACATTAGGGCAGACGATCGCGTTGGACGCGTTCCTCACCTGGAATAGTTGAGTATTGCTGGGAGTTGGATTGCCAGAGGAAAATGCGTAAGGCCCAAATTTGGTGATTACCGCCAGCGCGTTGGCGTTGAGAGCGCCGCCGCAACCAGCCAGAGTCGCCAAGCCATTCGGTGTAGGTGTAAAAGCACCCGTGCTATAGACGGAATTTCCAGAGAAAAGCTGATCGTCAAAACCACCGAAGATAAATAGCTTGTTCTTTAATATGGGGCCGCCAACCGTAAAACCGGTGAACTCCTGATTAAAGCGCGGAGGCCCGGTCAGGCCATTGAACCTCTTTTGGGTGTTGGTTAGAGCGTTGAGATAAGAGTTTTGGTTCGTCCCGTAGATGCTTCCGTGCCAGGCATTGGTGCCTGATTTTGTGATGATGTTCACCACCGAGCCGGCATTACGGCCATATTCGGGGCCAAAGTTGTTGGTGACAAGATTGAACTGCTGAATGAAATTTGGATCGCTGACTTGCAGAGCAGGACCGGCCACGCTGTTGTCGTTGTTGTTCTGTCCGTCGATTTCCTGGTCGTTGTTACGCCCACGCAGACCGCTTACCGAGAATCCCACGCCATTGGTGTTGGAAAAATTACCCTGGCGGCTATTGACCACACCGGGGACAAAGAGGGCCATGCGATCGGCGCCTTGGTTTTCTTCCACGCCTGCAAACTGCGCAAGCGCGGCTCCGGTGAAAGTGCTCGTTACTTGCGCCTGGCTGGTTTCAACCAGAGGGGTATCAGCATTGACTTCGACCGTGGTGCTGGCTTCGCCCACAACCATGTGAATCGTGCCCAGGCCGCTATCGGATCCGGCAGCCACCATCACGTTGGGTTGAGACGCAGTCCTGAAGCCAGAAGATGTTATTTCGACGGTATACGTTCCTGTTGATAACAGGTTTAAACGAAAGTTGCCGGAGCTGTCGGTAGTGGTTTCAATGACTGCTCCAGTTTCTACATTTTTCGCTCTTACTTTCGCACTGGACATGACCGCGCCGGTAGGATCGGCAACAGTACCTGAAATCGAACCCTTCAGGACCTGCCCCACCGACGGGATGCACCATGCTAATGCTAAAGTAACCGCGGCTAGAGACACGAGTACGCGCAGTTTTCGATTCATCTCTTCCTTCTCCTTAGTTAATGAAACAACGCCCAGGCGTGAGAGGAATCGGGTTTCGATTTCCTGTTTGTCGTTTGGCTTAGTCAGGGCAATCTAAGTTCCATCACATGATGCTTTTAAGATCAAACACTTAAATGAGCATGAGGCAAGAAAGAATCTCTTTTTCTGGATTTCGAGAATTAGCATATTCCAAAGTTAGAAGTTGCAGCCTATTGCGGGCGCGAACGGAGCGCGAAAGCCCCGCAGGAGAATCCGGAGCGGCAGCGAAAGAACGAAGGAACAAACTCAATTGGACTTGAGATCGTGAAGCGGTTTGAACTGATCTAGAACTAACGAGTTTGACTTCATTCTACTTTTCCGATATCAAAACGCAATGGACACCAGAAGTCGCTTTGGATTACTCGCTTTTGTGCTTGCCTTTGCAATGGCTCGTGCTGCCACCGACCCAATCGTTCCGCGAATCGTTACGGTTGATCATGGCGCGCGCGATCCTCAGATTTCGCCCGATGGCTCCACTATCGCGGTCAGCATTCTAGGCAAGATCTGGCTGTTGCCGAGCGCCGGCGGTGAAGCACGGCAAATCAGCTACGGCCTCAGTTGGGACACACACCCGGCATGGTCGGGAGATGGCCAATTCCTGGCGTACGCACAACATCTGCCCTCGGGAAGCGACTTGATCGTCCAAAACCTGGCGACTGGCACGGCGGCTGACATTTTTCATTCGCCGGGCGAAATTGGACAGATCGCTTTCAATGCGGCCGCCACTGAGTTGCTGGCGGTTGTGCAGCGCAACCAGCTCGACGCTCACATAGTTCGCATTCCCTCTTCGGGAGGATCGGAAGCGATGCCAGTGACCCAAGCGCAAGGCTGGCATGAGTGGAGCTTTGCGCTAGCGCCCGATAACCAGACACTCTACTTGGAGTCCGGACGGTATGGCGGAGCCAATCTTTATAAGGTTGACCTCGAGAGCCACGCTTCATCGAGGCTGACACGCACTACTGCGACCGATAGCAGCATCAACATCAGCTCCGATGGCAAGAATCTGGTGTTTATCGAGACCGCCGATGCCGTCGAAAGCGTGATCGCGCGGCCATTGGCGGGCGGCAGTGACCGGCACGTCTTTTCAGATGACTATGCCGACCGGCAACTTGCTCTCGCCCACGATGGCTCATGGGCAGTAGTGCGCGCCGAAAGAAAGCTCTACCGGCTCGATCTTAGCTCCGGCAAGATCACACCAATTCCGTTCACCGCTCGCTTCACTCTGCCGCCGGTCTCCCGCGGCGACCTGGCGATTACTCATGCGCGGCTTGCCGGTGGCAATTCAGTTACGATTGAAATTCGCGACGGACGCATTGCTGCCATAAAGGCCGCGGATGCATCGCCATCACCTGGCCTTCCGGTCGTAGATGCTGCGGGGAAGTTTGTGATCCAGGGTCTAATGGATAACCACTACCACTACTGGGACGCGTTCGATGGCGCCCGCCTGCTGGCCCAAGGCATCACTACGATTCGCGATCCGGGCGCAAACCTCTCCGATAGCCTTAATTTCAAAGAAGCGATCGCGCTGGGCATCATTCCCGGACCGGACATTTTCACCTGTGGGCCGCTGGTGGATGGCATCGGCAGCTATCATCCGATGGTTGCGGTTGAGATTGCAACGCCTGAGGGAGCGCGGCGGATTGTGCGCGCGCTGAAAGCAAATGGCGCAGATGCAATCAAGCTCTACTTTCTTCTCGATCCCGCTCCACTCCGAGCTGCGGTCGAAGAAGCTGGTGCGCAGCACCTGCCTACAACCGGACATATCGGCGTCCATACGGGCTGGTTGGAGGCCATGGATGATGGCATCAACGGACTGAATCATGTTCGCGTCTGGCGGGATGTCCTTCCTCTGGATCGCCAACCTCAGGGACAAAACGAAAGCCTGGACGGCAGTAAGAACATGATTGCCCGCATGCAGTTGGATTGGACTGAAATCGATCCGGACGGCGAAGCTGCGGGGAAGATCATAGCTTCGATGCGCGATCACAAAATCGGCTTCGATCCCACGCTCGGAATCCACCGCATCGGAGATGGGGCGAGAAAGAATCTGGGTTTGGAAGATTTTGAAACCACTCACGGTTCCTACGAACGCATGGCAAAATTTGTGGCGCGCGCTTATCGCTCCGGTGTGATGATTCTGGCCGGCACAGACGATGCAAGCCTATTCGACGAGTTGGAATCGTATGCCAAAGCCGGCATTCCAGCCTCCGCAATTCTTCAGGCTGCGACCGTCAACGGTGCGCGCTGGTTGGGGAAAGATAAAGACTTTGGCTCCATCGAGGCCGGCCGTCGCGCAGATTTAGTACTTCTCGACGACGACCCGATCAAAGACATAAAAAACCTTCGCCGCGTCGCGATCGTTATCAAAGATGGACGCATCGTTGCCCGTAACGTTGTGAAGAGTGGTACAGGAAGGCCACAATGAAACTGAACAACCTCTTCGGCGCTATTTTCTTATATAGTCTGGTACTTTGATTATCCCCTTTGCGCGCCAACCAACCACTACCAACGGGTGTAATTAAAAGTGAGAGTCACTGTGCATAGCATTTTGACTACGGAGGGTGAGCTTCGATTGGTGCTCCCGGCATCAAAAGCTTTTCTTGTTGCGCTCCGCTTCGCTGCGCGCAAGCCTGCGGCGCGAGGAAAAGGGTTGATCCTTTCTATACCCAGCATTTACGAGCCAGCATGTGCGCGGAACCGCGCCCACGCTGGCTCGACATGCTGGGCTACTTTCGGCCGCCCCTCTGGGGCTGGTTTCTCGTAGCCTGACGATTGACTCCCACTTTTAATTACACCCACTACCAACGGGTGTGCGACATAAAAGTGGAAATCTAGGCGGCACGACGATCCTCCCAGTAACTTTCCAGGCGACCATTGAGTTGGCAGCAGCGGAGAGCAATGATGGCATTAGCTCCGCGTACCGTCCAGAACATGCCCGACTGTTTC
>DASZFU010000164.1:0-206386 GCA_035939495.1 Candidatus Angelobacter sp.
ATGAGACTCGAGCTCGCGATAATGTGGATTATCAAAAGACCAATGATGCTTTCGCATGCAATAAAACAGATTGAATCTGAGGTTAAAAAGACGGTATCTGAAAACGTCGATTCGATATTCTCGCAAGCAGAAAAACACTAAATAGACCAGAGCAAGAGACACTGCTGCTATGAAGACAAATATGAAAACATTGATCATGGCTAACCCCAATCTAACACTGCTGAGTGCTCAAAATCACTTACAAACTCACCATATATTCTGCATTTTTTCATCGGCTTTAAATCTTAAAACCTTAGCCTAATATTTTGATGTGATTGCCATCACTGTTGATGCTCTTATACTTTGACGCTAATTGAAGACTAGGGCCTTCAGATTCATCTTGAATAAGACACTGTGAGAGTGAGCGATCAATTTGGCCACCCGGATACCTTTTAGGTCTTTCAGAAAAAATGGCTGACTGAAGGCTGCCGTTGATCTCCGAGGTTCTCACAGCCTCAAAATCGCCTACAGGAAGGAAAACGGGAGATCGGGAATCTCCCGTAACTGGTTGAAAATAAATGGTCGGGGAGAGAGGATTTGAACCTCCGACCCCCTGGTCCCGAACCAGGTGCTCTACCAGGCTGAGCCACTCCCCGAACAGATTAGATCAACAGTATAGCAGACCGTGTGGTGCAGGTATTTACCTGATTGTCCTGAACATGAGAGCGGCCAAGAATGGATCTTGATTCTCCCTTAACCGCACCATGTTGTCCTTAGGGCTACGCGAAGACTTGCCACTGCCGCACGTCGATGAAGCGGCTGAGGGCGCATCCCGTGCTTTTTGGGAGAGGCTGCTCTCGCGGCGTTCGCTCTTCCGGCGGTCTACAAAGCGATTGCTCGTGCTTCTGACGATCGTCTTTTTTCTGCGGACATTCATTGGTGAGGCTTCGGTTGTGCCGACGGCTTCCATGGAAGGGACGATCCTGGTGGGCGACCACCTGTTTATGAACAAGCTTTTCTATGGCCCGGAGATTCCGCTAGTCCATTGGCGGCTTCCCATGCTGAAGAAGATTCGGCGCGGCGAGATTGTGGTCTTTCATTTTCCTAAGAACCCCGCAGAGATGTTTCTGAAGCGTGTGGCGGCTGTGGGTGGCGATCAGGTGGATATCCGGGACGGCATTCTTTATGTAAACTCTCGCCCAGTCACGGAACCTTATGCTGTCCATCGTGCGCCGTTCCATTCCGCCCATGAGGGGATGGGACCGCTGGTTGTCCCCAAGGACCAGTTGTTTGTTATGGGAGACAATCGCGATAACTCCAGCGATAGTCGCGATTGGGGATTTGTGCCGGTACGCAATGTCGTGGGCGAGCCTCTCTTTGTCTACTGGTCGTACGATGCCCCCTCCTCCCGCTGGCTTGACGCAAACCTCGGGCACCGCATCAGCTTCTATGGTTCGATCGCGGGGAATTTTTTCTCGCACACACGGTGGAAACGAACCGGGATGTGGTTGGGGAAGAGCAGCTACTAGCTTCTAGCTACTGGCTTCTAGCTAAACACTTTCCTCTTGCCGCTGATTCGCGCCAGATGACGCTGATTTCCGGCCACACCTTAAGAAATCAAGTCGGTTTGATTTTTAGCCAGCAGCCAGAAGCTAGTAGCTGCCCTTCAATCTCGCGAAAGCCTGTGGGGCCGGGGAATACTGCAGATCGTGAGAATCCATCACATATTTGCCTTTGAAGCGGATATCGGCGACGGCATGTGTAGCAGTATGCAGCCATACTCCATCGATGCAGGCGAAACTCATCAGGATATATAAGTCACGCACCCACCATGAAGGGCTCTTCACCACCTGCCCTTCAATCCGATACAAATTATAGGTTTCGGTGTCGACCCAGAGCTTTCCGCGCAGCATGTCTTTTTCCTGGCGTTTTGGTTGCATGCTCAGCACAAAGCAACGCCGCCCATCAACCGTCTCTTCGCCCACCAGCTTGAAGTCGTAGTTTTCGGGTGAAATTTCTTTGCGTTGGGCTTCTTTTGAGCTTTCCGTTTCTTTGGCCAGGATATCGCGGAGAACTTTTTCTCCCAAACCGCCGCTGCTGCGTTCAATTCGATATTGCTTTTGATCCGGAGGGAGATAGGTAATCTCGGCGACCACCTGCGCTTTAGGTTGCGATTGCTTATCGAAAAGCTGGTAGTCGCGCTTCACGATGTAGGCTTTGGTGCGGTCGTGGTTTTGGTGGCGTACTGCCATCATGCGGGCGACAATCATGTTTACGTCGGGTGTCGTAGTCTGCTGAGCACCAGCAGTTCCCGCTATCAGGAAAAACACGAAGAGTCCCCAAATTGTTGAACGCAGTACCACTGCCGCACCTGCCTGCTTACTTAACTACTTAGAAGCAGATTTCGGATAAAAGGAGGGCTGTGACTATCGGGTGATCGAGTCATCGCGTGATCGGGTGATTTGAAAATCTCTATTAGAGGACGAACTACTGACCTCTGGCTACTTGCCTCTAGTCTGCGGATTCAGCAGCTCAGGCAACACCCACCGGCATGCGCAGCTCGGAATAGAGCGGGAAAGCATCGGCCAATTCGCGGATTTGGTTGCGGATGCGGCTTAGGACCTGAGAATCAGCATGGTGGTTGAGCGCCTGGGCTATCCACGCGCCAACCTGTCGCATTTCTTCTTCTCTCATGCCACGCGTCGTAAGGGCGGCTGTGCCGATGCGGATACCACTGGGTTTGAGTGGCGGGTTCACGTCAAAAGGAATGGCGTTCTTGTTTACGGTGATGCCGGCCTGGCCTAGAGCGTTTTCCGCATCATTGCCCAGGAGTCCTTTGGAAAAAACATCTACCAGGAACAGGTGGGTGTCGGTGCCGCCGGAGACCACCCGGAACCCTTCATCCATCATCTTCTTGGCCAGAGCTCGGGCATTGGCGACAACCTGCCGGGCATATTCCTTGAACGAGGGCTGCAGAGCTTCGCGGAAACATATCGCTTTGGCGGCAATAATATGGACGAGCGGGCCGCCTTGAATACCGGGAAAGACCATCTTGTCGATGGCCGCCGCAAATTCCTGAGTGCAGAGAACCAGGCCGGCGCGGGGACCACGTAAGGTTTTGTGGGTCGTGCTGGTGACCACGTGGCAATGTGGTACAGGAGAAGGGTGTACATCACCGGCGATCAGGCCGGCTATATGGGCCATGTCGACCACGTACTTGGCGTCGACGCGGTCGGCAATCTGGCGCATCCTAGCAAAATCGATAATGCGGGCGTAGGCGCTCCCTCCCCCAATGATTAACTTGGGCCGTTCCCGTTCGGCGATCTGCTGCAGCTCGTCGTAGTCGATGGTCTCGGTGTCTTTGCGCACTCCGTAGGGAATGACTTTATACATCTTGCCGGAAAAGTTCAGTGGATGCCCGTGAGTAAGGTGGCCTCCATGGGCCAGGTTCAGGCCAAGGATGGCGTCCCCTGGTCGAAGCAGCGCCATAAAAGCCGCCATGTTGGCCTGCGATCCTGAATGAGGTTGCACATTGGCATGGGCAGCGCCAAAGAGCTGGCGAGCACGGTCGCGCGCCAGGGTCTCGACCACATCGGCAAATTCGCATCCGCCGTAATAACGCTTGCCTGGATAGCCCTCTGCATACTTGTTGGTGAAAACCGAACCCATGGCTTGAAGCACGGCCTGGCTGACAAAGTTTTCTGAGGCAATCAGTTCCAGCCCATCGTGCTGGCGGCGGGCTTCATTGTGAATAGCATTGGCAATTTCGGGATCGGCTTCCTGAAGCGGGCGGGACATCCAAGAATTTTTCATGATGCAGAAGGTTTTACCAAGCCTCCAAGTAATATACACCGGGGTTGCGCATTTCCATCCATCGATCTGGACCATAAGTAATACGCCGGAAGGTCCTTCTTATTTCAATTGAGCGGCAAAGTGCTCCAATATTTCGTCCAGGGCCTGACGTGTCGGGTGCCCCGGAGTGTTTACGAAGTGCTCGGTAAACACGCAATGCGAGCCATCCCGAATGTTCCCTGGATTGGCCGGACCTGTTGGAATTTCCCGTGTGCGCAGGCATGGACCAAACGCCTCACGCAAGCTAACGAAACGTTCTGCTGGAACGTGAGTATCCGTGGCAAATCGATAAGCCAGCAGGGGAACGTTTTGGGTTCTGGCCCTCTCGGCTGCCTGCTTAACATCTTCGTCGGGAACGGCAAGCGCCCGCTTCCTGGCCTCTTTGGAAGCAAGCCCGGGAAAGCCGATGGTCCAAATTGGGAATGAAGGCTGGCTCATGACCGGAGCCATCACCGAATCATCGAGCATCAGAGAGATGATGATGTTGCCGGTCATGCACATTCCAATGGCGCCAACACCCTTGCCCCCACATTCGGTCTTGATCTTACGGCACAAGGCGCGCAGCCAGTTGGCGATGCGGCTGGGACGATTGGTGCTAAGGCATGTGAATTCTTTGGTCACACACAACTTCATCAGAGAAACCAATCCTTTGCCCATGGAAAACTGCCCTGGGCTGCCAAAGAGCAGCGGCAGGTAGACTGCATATCCCTGGCCCATCACCAACTCTGCCAGTTCGATGCACTTGGGCGACATCCCTGGTAGTTCATGCAGAATCAGCACACCTGGTCCGGCGCCATCCCGGTAGACGGGGTGAGTGATGTTGCCGTCCTGAAAAATGAACTTATGCTGATCGTCAACGTGGAACATTTTTGTGCTTCAGATTCCGATGATCTCTCCCGAGGGGTTTACATCCACGCTTACTGCGCGGGAGACCTTCGGCAGTCCGGGCATGAGCATCATGTTGCCGGCAATCACCACAACAAAGCCGGCGCCTGCCGAAAGCGAGGCATCCGTCACGTTTAGCGTCCAGCCGGTAGGCGCGCCCATTAACTTGGGATTGTCAGAGAGCGAATATTGAGTCTTGGCGATGCACACAGGCAGCTTGCCAAAACCCCAATCGGTAAATTGCTTCAACTTTGACCGGGCCTGATCGCTCAAGCTAACGCCATTGGCTCCATAAATGCCAACGGCCACTTTGCTGACCTTGTCTTCCAGAGATTCTTCCAATCCATAAATCGGTTTCACCGGAGGATCCGGGTTCTTTGCGATGGTGTCAACCACCTTCTCGGCCAGGTCAGTGGCTCCCGCGCCGCCCTTGGCAAAAGCTTCATTCATGGAGCTGGTAACTCCATCCGCGGCGCAGTAGTCGATGATGCGTTGCAGATCGGCATCGGTGTCGTTGGGAAAACGGTTGATCGCAGCGACGATCGGCACGCCAAAACGGCGCAGGTTCTGAATATGTTTGGCCAGGTTGGGGAAACCTTTTTCGAGATCGCCTTCACCCTGGGCCCGCAAGCTCTGCACTGTAGTAACGAGCACTGCAGCCGAGGGAGCAATGCCAGAGGAGCGCATCACGATATCAAAATATTTTTCTGCGCCGAGATCGGCGGCAAAGCCGGCTTCATTCACGACATAATCAGCCACACGCAAGGCGATGTCGTGAGAGATCACACTGCTCGTTCCGTGAGCGATATTTCCAAACGGCCCGGCATGGACAAAGGCTGGCGTGCCTTCCGTGGTCTGCACCAGGTTGGGCAGGATAGCTTCAGTCAGCAGCGACATCATGGCCCCGGCTGCCCCAAGGTCCGATGCTTTGATTGGCCTGCCCTGGCGCGAGACTCCTACGACGACGGAATCCAGTCGCTTCCGCAGGTCCTCGCGGCTGTTGGCCAGCGCCATAATCGCCATGATTTCCGAGGCTGCAGTTATCACAAAGCCGGTGTGACGGTTGGCGCCATCTTTTTTGCCACCTACTTCAACGGTGATGTGCCGCAAAGCGCGGTCGTTCATGTCCATGGCGCGTGGCCAGGTGAGTTGATCAGGATCAAGGTTCAGGTCGTTGCCGTGAAACAAGTGGGCATCGACCAGCGCCGCCAGCAGGTTGTGGGCGGAGGTGATGGCGTGAAAATCACCGTGAAAGTGCAGGTTGATTTTCTGGCTGGGTTCGATTTGCGACAGGCCTCCCCCGGCCGCTCCTCCTTTGACTCCAAAGACCGGACCAAGCGAGGGCTCGCGCGAGGTGATCGTAACTTTCTTGCCGATGCGATCCAGACCTTGAGTGAGGCCGATAGAAGTAACGGTTTTGCCTTCGCCCGAGGTAGTGGGCGTTGTCGCAGTGACCAGAATCAGCTTTCCTCGACGTGGAAACGCAGCATCAGCAAGCAAGTCCAGCTTCACCTTGCCGCCAGTGGTCCCAATCGGTTCAAAATAAGCATCTGGAATTTGAAGTTTGCGAGCAATCGCTTGAATCGGCAAAAGAGCTTTGGACATGGTGGGTGTTGAGTTTAAAGCCTGGGGCTGAACTGAAGCAAACTCAGTAGCCCGAGCGATTTAAAACGAGCTAAGCTGTCGCTCGCGTCTCGGGTGTTTGTGTTGGTCTCTTACCGGATGCGACCGCCATAATGAAGGTAAGGATGGTTATCAACGAAATCATGCAAAGCGAAATTACACAATAGATGCACCATATCAGCAGGACCCGGGCTTCGACATAGGTGAGATAGAGTGAGAATCCCTGGCCGATGACAGCGGCAAAGAATGCGGTCCGCCAGGCTCTTTTCAATGCCAGAAGACCCAGCAGGAAATAGCCTGCAATGCCTATGGCAGCAACTGGAACATTTCCCAGCACGGCATAAGGGCTATGATTCACCGCTCCACAATCCCATTTTTCATTGATGCTGCAAGGTGAGGCTTCAGTTCGATAGTGCTCGCGCAATGCAGCTACGGCTGCGAGCAGGCCGAGCAAAGCCACAAGCGCCACGATCCATCTCACGATGTCCTCCTTAGAAGCAGCTATTAGTTCTTAGCTTTAGCCAATGGCCAACCCCTTTGACGACAGCTTTCCTCTTTTATGCCAGATCACAGAATCGCCATTTTTAGACCTTTTCCAGAGCTTCGAGCATTTTAAGAAGGTTGGGGTCCGACTTTCTCATGTATTCAGCGAGACGCCGGCGCTCATCTTCGGTCATGATCTGAACGCCCGCCTGGATGCGCCGGGCAGTTGCGGCGATATCGTCTACGTAGTTCATCATGCGAATCAACTCACCAGTAGCTGGCATGGTTTCTTTTGTCCCCCTGTCTCCTCTTCATTGTTAACTGTTCTTTGTGGTTTAGTAAAGTCGGGCTAAAAATGTTTCTGTAAGTCCGAAAATCTTTCAACCTGAAGTAACTGGAGTCCGGCAGGCGCTGCGCTTACCTCCTCATGCTCAAGGACCCAGGTGCTGCCATGAGGAACAAAGACTGCATTGATCCCGGCCGCCAGCGCGGGATTGATGTCGGACTTTGGGCTGTTGCCGACCATCCAGGTGACATCGGGAGCAAGCTCATACTTGGAAACAATGCTCCGGTAAGTAGGAGCATTTTTCTCGGCCACAATCTCGACCGCTGCAAAATATTCCTTGAGTCCGGAGCGCTCCACTTTGGCGGATTGCTCCGTGTAGTTTCCCTTGGTCATCAGGATCAGGTGGTGCTTGCGTTCGCAGAGGTAGCCGAGCGTTGCCGGGACGCCTTCAATCAACTCGATTGGATATTTGGTGATGCGGTGAGCAAAATTCCAAATAGTCTGATGCAGCTCCTCAGTGATCGGCTCGGCTGAAAGCCGTTCAAATGTTTTGACCAGGGAGTGGGCGAAGCTGTGGTAGCCATAGCCGTGCTCCACAATTGTTTCCCTCTCAGCCTCATTGATCACCGCTCGAACCTGTTGCCGCGTCATCTCCCGGTGGTTGAGAAATGACATAAAGTCGGCGATGGCCTCTTCAAAATAGATGTTGTTTTGCCAGAGGGTATCATCAGCGTCAATGAGCAGGATTTGCGGGTCAAAAAGGTGTTGGGGCGTCACGATTCTTAAGCTATGTTTTCAATTCTTTATTGCCGGTTCACTATTTTGACACATCAGCCTAAGCCGCGTTTTTGCTAGACTTTAACCATGCTCAAGCGACAATGCTATAGCGCAGCCGCATCCCTCTTTCTCGCGCTCTTTTCAGTAAACAGTCTCAACGCTCTTCAGTACCATGGAAATTCGGAACCGGAGACCGTGATTTATGGCAACCCGGACAATGAGACGAGGGGATATCCTTCGAGCACTACATCTAACCCGCCATCCAGATCTTCTGATCCCCGTGACTCTTCCGGGAGTGTGCGCTGCCTTTTTCCAAAGTCGGTCAGCGCCGGCCTGACTGCTGAGTTGAGCAAGTTCAAACAAGTGAAGATGCCGTTCAACAGCACTGGATTGAGTTCGCGTGAGCGCCAGATGATGCGCAAGCTGGTCCAAGCTTCACAGTATCTGGAGAGCATTTATTGGCGGCAGAGCGATCCGGAAGGACTGGAACTCTATCGTAATCTATCATCTTGTGTTGATCGCCAGGCCAAGCGGGTGCAGCGATATTTGATCATCAACGGCAGCCGCTATGATCTGCTGGAAGACAACAAGCCCTTTGCCGATGCAACGTCTTTTCCACCAGGGCGCGCCTTTTATCCAGAGGGAACCACCAAGGTTGAGATTGAAGCTTATGTCGCGGCGCATCCTGAAAAGAAAGCTGAAATCTACGGTCCGTTCACGGTCGTGCACAAGAAGGGAAATGATTTTGTGGGCGTTCCCTACCATGAGGAATACGGACTGTGGTTGCAACTGGCTGCCAAAGCGCTGCGGGAAGCAGCCGATTTAAGCGCTGACAAGGAATTCGCCGGCTTTCTTCGTCTGCGCGCCGAAGCTTTGCTCACCGATGATTATTACAAGAGCGATCTGGCCTGGGTGGATTTAGAGAACAAGAAATTCGATGTGATCTTTGCTCCCTACGAAACCTATCTTGACGATCTGTTGGGTGTGAAGACCTCCTACGGCGCAGCGGTTATGGTGCGTAACGATGCCGAGAGCCAAAAACTCGCGACCTACAAACAATATGTTCCCGACATTCAGGAAGCCTTGCCTCTGGCGGCGGAAGACAAGCCTTCCAAGCGAGGCCACAGTGCTCCCATGGAGGTCATGGACACGCCCTATCGCTCCGGCGATTTACGTCATGGTTACCAGGCAGTGGCCGATAATCTGCCCAACGATCCTCGCATCCACCAGGAGAAAGGAACAAAACAGATTTTTTTCAAGAACTTCATGGATGCTCGTGTCAACTATGTGGTGTTGCCCCTGGCCAAGCTGCTGATGCGCGAGGACCAAGCCAAATTGGCTTCCATGGATGGATACCTGGCGACCGTGCTGCTGCATGAGATATCCCACGGATTAGGACCTGCTTATGCACGCACGAGTTCTGGGCAAAAAGACATTCGCGAAGCCATTGGCCCGGCTTATAGCGGGCTGGAAGAGGCCAAGGCCGATATCGTTGGCCTGTTTGGACTGAACTTGCTGATGGAAAAAGGCATCCTGCCGAAAGCCCGTGCGTCCGAGTATTATGCTTCTTATGTGGCTGGAATCTTCCGCACCGTTCGTTTTGGAGTGGCCGAAGCCCACGGCCGCGCCGAGATGATGGAATTCAATTACCTTTCCGAACAGGGAGCGATCGCTCGCGATCCCCAGTCAGGACGGTACGTCATCGACTACGGAAAGATGCCTGCCGCGATTGCCGTATTAGCCAAAGAGCTCCTGGAAATTGAAGCCACCGGGGACCGGAATCGCGCTGAAAAATGGCTCGAGAAATACGGATCGATGCCATCTGAGTTAAAATCCGCATTAGAGAATATCCACAATGTGCCCGTGGATATCGATCCTGTTAGTGATTTCAAAGAGAAGATCCAATGACCCGAAGCACTGAAGAAGATTATGCCGCCGGAGAACGGCGCAAATTTGAACGAATTGATATTCCTTACAGCTCGCAAGTTCTGGTTCTTGATTCCAAGAGCAAAAAAGCCGGCGTGCTGCGCCAACTTGGACGCGGTGGCTTCATGATGGAGCCGGAAAGAACCTACACCAAAGATGGCAAGACCTATAAATTTACTATCCATGAACCTCTGGAAGACATTCGCATACAGATCAATGCTCGAGTCCGTTATGCCGATCCCCGGTTCGCCGGTTTCGAATTTGTAGACCTGGATGCCGACTCAGCAGTTGAAATAGGAATCATCATCGGCAAGTATTACGAGGCGAATCACGCGCGACCCTGAATTTGGTAAGTGGGTAAGTTAGTAATTGGGTAATTGAAGATCAAGAACGATCCAGACTCAGTCGGGTTGAGTAATTCAATAGTTTCTCCTTGCTAATCCTCGAAATTTTCCCATCGAGCAAATTACTTATGTTGGGCTGATCATCCCCTAAAATCCTTGCGAGCTGGGTTTCCGTATAGCGTCTTTTATGGATTCGGTTAAGCAACGAGCTCAGGATCTTGGCCTTAGATTTGAGCATAGCTGCCTCGGCAGGCAGAAACCCAAGATCATCAAAGACATTGCCCGTGGTGATATGGCTTGGATTGGTTTGTTCTTGTGACATTTTCACTCCACGACGGGGCTAAACAGGCCGCTGAAAAAAGGCACTTTTCGAAAGAGCTTTGTGTCAGGGCATGAGTTTACTCGTGCCGCAAACCTTTTAAAATCGATGACTTTCAGCCTCTATAGACTCTCGTTCTCTGGGGAATCGATTCTTTCAACGACCGCTAAAGCCCGGCGATTTTATTAGCTTTACCGGCACGAATTAAATTACCCAATTACCAACTTACCCATTTACCCAATTCTTCACACAAACTCCACATTCGGCTCATGAGGAATGATTCCGGCTTTATGTCCCATGGTGAGCAGGCGCGTTACGGCCTCTTTCCCGTCCTCGCCGTAATCCAGGGTGCGCTCGTTGACATACATCCCGACAAAGCGATCCGCCATCTGTTGATCGAGGTCGCGCGCGAACTGCATGGCGTAAGCGAGGGCTTCTTCACGATGGTCCAGCGCATATTGAATGCTGTCGCGCAGAACCCGTGTAATCGTTGCGATCAATTCCGGTCCGAGTTCACGCCGGATGGCATTGCCTCCCAACGGCAAAGGCAGCGCTGTCAACTCAAACCACCATTTCCCGAGATCAAGGATCTTGTTCAAGCCGGACTTGTCGTAGGTGAGCTGGCCTTCATGGATAATCAGGCCGGCTTCGAATTTTCCAGCCGTGATTTCAGGAATGATCTGATCAAACGGCACCACGACTGTTTCGATCTTGGGGGCAAACAGCTTCAGCGCCAGGTAAGCCGTGGTCAACGTACCGGGAACGGCCACCTTCATCCGCTTGAGTTCCTCGAGACCAAAGCTGCGCGTGGCAACCACCATGGGACCATATTTATCGCCCACGCTCCCGCCGCAATTCATGAGCGCGTATTTCTCCTGGATGTAGGGATACGCATGAAAGGAGATGGCGCTGACATCATAGAACCCTTCCATCGCTTTGCGGTTGAGAGTTTCGATATCGGTAAGCGTGTGGTTGAATTTCAATCCTGGAACGCGGACTTTATTGGTCGCCAGCCCATAAAACATGAAAGCATCATCGGAATCGGGGCTGTGAGCCACGGAAATTTCGCGAACGGGCGCAGAGACAGACGAAGAGGACATACTTATAGTTCCTATAATCTAGATTATTTTATTGGATTATCAGTTTTGCTGCTGGCCAGATGACTGGTTTTCAGTGCTCCACAGTTTCGTGCTCCGGTTCAATTTCGCTCAAAGCTTGTTGGAGTGCTCGATTGGAGGCGCGTAAATGCCGGCGCAGACGCCACCACATCGCCACTACGGCTATCAAAATAGCTACTGTAGAGAGTACCAGTAGCACAAAGAAAATCTTCATGAGCACTCACGTAGCATACCAAACCCCGCGTCCAGCTTGGGGAAGAATCTACACACCTACAGGGAAAGGCTTAGTGTGAGTTTCGCGCCCTAATGAGAGCTTATCGAACCTGCCCTGAAGTAACGACATCAAGCCGGTACAGCAATAACCAATCACAAACAATATCAGGAAAGGTATTGTCCAGTAGTTTCCGCTGCTGTAGGCATAGAGGCAAATCACAATAAAGTAGCAACCCATCAGAAGCTCCAGCCATGGAATCAGGCCGAGACGTTTACGGTACTTTTGTCCCATCACCCGATCAGCTTTGGATTGCACGCGGTATTTGGGCGTACGCGCAAAAGGAGATTTCACGCCCAACAGCGCTTCCAAAACTGCCTTGGTATTCGTCAGGGTGAGGCCGATGCCCAAAGCCATCAGGAAGGGCAAATAGATAAACGTCCGTGGCCATTTTCGAGGGAACAATTCTTTTTGCGATACCAGGTAGAAACTGGAGATGGAGAAAGTTGATGCCAGGAACAATGGAAGGTCGATCAACATCATCTGGAACCATCCGCCGAATGAACGGATGATCATTGCCGGCATGAGCAACGTCGAAAGCACGATCATCAGCGGATAGCTGATGTTTGCCGTCAGGTGGTACCAAGCCTCCACTTTGACGCGCCATGGAGCTTTGCTTCTCAATATCCTGGGAAGCATTTTCTTGGCCGTCTGGATCAATCCTTTCGCCCAGCGCGCCTGTTGCGTCTTGAACGCGGTCATTTCAATGGGCAGCTCGGCTGGACATTCGATGTCCTGCAGATACTTGAACTTCCAACCCACCAGTTGGGAGCGATAGGAAAGGTCGGTATCCTCGGTGAGCGTATCGTGCTGCCACCCACCTGCATCTTCGATGGCCTGGCGGCGCCACATGCCGGCCGTGCCATTAAAGTTAAAAAAGACGCCGCTGCGCGCCCTGCCACTGTGTTCCAGAACGAAATGGCCATCGAGCAAAATCGCCTCAACTTCCGTGAGAAACGAGTAATTCCGGTTGAGGTGGGTCCAGCGAGTCTGCACCATGCCGATCTGCGGCTCGGCAAAGTGATGGATTACTCTGAGCAGCCAGTCTTCCGGAGGCACAAAGTCGGCATCGAAAATCGCGATGAACTCGCCTTTTGCAGACGCCATGCCATTCTGGAGTGCTCCCGCCTTGAAGCCCTCGCGATTGGTGCGGTGAATATAGGTGATCGGGTGTCCCAGGGCGGCGTAGCGCACCACCACAGCCTGAGCCGCTTCGACGGTTTCATCCGTAGAGTCATCGAGCAACTGGATATCGAGTTTGTCTTTTGGATAGTCCAGTTTGCAGATGGCCTCGACCAGCCGGTCCACTACGTATTGCTCGTTAAAAATGGGAAGCTGAACGGTAACCCAAGGCAACTCCGAAAACCGTGCGGGAGGATCCACCGCATGGTTCTTGCGGTTCTTGTAATACATGAACACCAATTGATAGCGGTGGAGACCATAGAGCGCCAGGATGATCATGAGCGCGAAATACGGGACCAGCAGGGTCAGATCAAATGCATCGGGCTTGTAGAGTCCCTTGAACGTCTGATCGAGGAAGTGTGTCCGAATGTAGTGAGCAAAACCGCGTGGCGCTGCACCGGCCAGTGCCAAGATCATGTTGGAATAGGTTGCGATCAGGCAGGATACTCCCGTCAAAAAAACAGAGTATAACGATTCTAACTGATAAACATTCAGTTCAGGAAAAATTGGCGATAGAGCGTGTCGCGGCGCGCCGGACGGAAACCAGCATCGCGAATCATGTGGCGCAGCTCTTCTTCCGTCGTGCAATTGGCCACCCCGGCAGAGCGCACAACGTTTTCTTCCAGCATTACAGAACCCACATCATTGCCGCCAAAGCGCAGGCCAAGCTGGCAGACCTTGAGCCCCTGCGTTACCCAACTCGACTGCACATTCAAAAAATTTGAGAGATACAGCCGGGAAATCGCCAGCACTTTCAGATATTCGACCGCCGTGGCTTCATCCCAATGGCGTCCGCCCAGCGCAGTATTTTTTGGCTGAAAGCTCCAGGGTATGAACGCAGTAAACCCGCCGGTTTCCTGCTGCAGATCATACAGATGCTGAAAATGATTGACGCGGTGCTCGTATGTCTCCCCCACCCCGAACATCATGGTAGCCGTGGTTCTCATGCCGAGCTTGTGGGCAGTACGATGGACGTTGATCCAGTCTTCTGTAAGGCACTTGAGGCGGGCGATTTTATAGCGGACCTCGTCATCCAGAATCTCAGCGCCGCCTCCCGGGATGGAGTCAAGGCCGGCATCGCGCAATCTCTTGATGGTGTCCTCGATACTCAGGCCGCTGATCTCGGCGAAGTGGATGATTTCCGACGCTGAAAAGCAATGCAGATGGACCTGGGGAAATCGCTGTTTGATGCCCCGCAACATCTCTTCATACCACTCCAACTTCAGGTCGGGATGCAACCCGCCCTGCATGAGCACTCCCGTGCCGCTCATCTCCACCGTCTCGCGGACTTTTTGGTAGATGGCCTCAAAATCCAGCACATAACCTTTCGCGCGCCCCGGTCCCTTGACCGGCGCATAAAAGGCGCAAAAGGTGCAATATTCAGTGCAGAAGTTGGTGTAGTTGATGTTCCGGTCAATGATGTAGGTGGCTACACCCTCGGGATGAAGTTTCTGGCGAACAGCATTGGCCTCCATGCCAATGCCGATCAGATCATCTGAGCGGAACAGATCCAGGGCTTGAGCTTTGGTCAGGGACATCAAGTTATATTTTAACGAAGCAATCAGCACTCAGCAATCAGCCCGCCTACTGCCAGGCTAAAGGGACACATTACCGTCGGCATGGTTGCATTTTCCGATGATCATTACTCTCGACGTTTCGACCAGACAAGAACCGCAACCATGCCCACGATATTGTTTTCCTTTAGCCTCCTTTAGCCTAAACCGTTCGCGGGCTGAATGCTGATTGCTGACGGCTGATTGCTAATTCTCACGCTGCCTTGGCCGGCTGATTCGTCGTGGGTCCCGGAATAACAGGCTTGCCCTCGCGCTTGCGTTTCCATACATAAATGGCTGCTGCGATTCCTCCTGACACGGAAAGTCCGACGAAGGTCCATAGAATCGGCTGGTAATAATCCTTGAAGAAACCAAGAATCTGCCTGCTGTACTTTGATCCCAGATACGCTAAAACGTTATAACGGATCGCTCGTCCCAAGCCTACTGCGACAAAGAATTTTCGCCGTGAGTATTGCAATGCGCCGGCGGCGACAAGAAACGGTGAAAACGGTACAGGCGGAGGCAGCACGGCGGGCAGAAGCAGGCTCCAGAAGCCATGGCGATTGAAAATCTCATAAATCTTTTTCGCCTTTTGTTTTGGAAGTTTCTTTTCCAGGGCTTCTTTGCCTCCTTTGCGTCCAAGGGCGTAGGTTACGTAGCCTCCCGTGATCCCTCCTAAAGTCGCCATCAATGCGTAGTAAGGCCACCAATCTTTTTGGTGAGCGGAAAGGATGACTGTGAGCACATCCATGCTGCCAGGAAGCGGAACTACAGAGTTGTCGGCTAAAGCCAGCAAGATCAAGCCAGCGCCGCCGAGCCGTTCCAGCCAAGACCACCAGGTGACCAGCAGAAGAATGCCCATTCCCTATATTGGATGCGGTATCGCGAGAAGTGGAGATGGACCTAAAGCTGCAAGGCCATAGGCTCGACTGCCAAGTTCTGAATGTTAAGACTGCCTTCAAAACCGCAACCATGCCCATGCTGTGTTCCTTCAGCCTAAACAGTTCGAGGGCCGATTGCTGATTACTGATTGCTGACTGCTCCTTGCTGAACACTCCCCACAAACCGCAGATCAGGTGCTACCGGAAGCACGTTACAGTCAGCCGCATACCGGTAGAAAAGCTTGAGCCCGGCAAGATTATCTTGATCGAGGGAGTAATCGATATTCCTGGTGAGATACTCCTCAATGATCGCCGGTTTCAGATTCAGCTTTTTGGACCAAAGGGCAACGATTTGCTGAACATGGTTTAGGCCATGATCGCGCGATTGCTGAAAAACTGCAGCAACATCCACATTGGGTGAAACGGTCTGCAGCGCAGCTTTACGCATCGCCCAAAATGCAAACACAAATGGAAGCGATGTCCACCTCTGCCATTGCTCGGCCAGATCATAGACGTAATATTGTTTTGTCGCTGCTTGAAGGGCGGGGTCGCCGATGAGCATACCGGCATCATGCCAGCGCAACATCTCTTCGAGGTTAGGAGCTTGCTCAGTGAAACCTGGGTCGACGCCGACAAATTTTTTCAGAAAGACTTTAAGCAGTGCCGTCGAAGTGCGAGAGGAATGATCGACGGCCACATTACGAATCTTTTCCACTGGAACCTTGCTGACCAACAGAATCGAACGCACCTGCTTTTTTGAAGCAATGGCCACTTCAGGAATAATCATCAGGTCAGGTATCGTGGTGTAGGCGGCGACCGGGATGATGCCGATGTCGGCAGAGCCGGATAGCAACTCTTCAGCGCACTTTGAAGGGATTGTGTATCGAAATTCGAAATGTTCCTTAAGAGCTACTGCAGATTCACCGTTTTCAAAATCCCACATCAACGGCACGGTGTTGAGAAAGCTGATGGCTGAGATTCGCAGTTGCCCCATAGAGTTTGTCTTAGATTGTATCAAGGGTGCCAACGATCCTTCGCTTTGCCCAGGATTTCGCCTGCGGGCTCCATCCCTTCGATGACTCAGGGTCACGCCTGCAAAACGGCTCAACCGCTGGCGCGATCCAATTGCTTCGCGGCTTTCAGATCCTTGCTTCCGACGATCCTTCGCTTTGCTCAGGATTTCGCCTGCGGGCTCCCGCTGCGCTCACGCCCGCAAAACGGCTTAACTTGACACCATTTTCTAAATCCGTGTAGAGTCCGCCAAAGTTGATCTTCATGGAACAATGAGCCGATGGTAACCGTGACTCCAGGAACTTCTACTGCGATTTATTGGCTCGCGCTGTCGCTAACTCCTGGGTTAGGACCAACGCGGGGCCGAAAACTCGTTCAACATTTTGTTGATCCTCAGAACGTTTTCCACGCCTCTCTGACCGAATTGGAGGCCTTGGGCTTGCAGGCTCAATCTGCACAAGCCATTGTCACGGGTAAATCTCTGGAATTGGCGCATGCAGAATACGCAAAGGCATCGGCGGCCAAGATCGAGATTCTCACTAAAGACGATGCGGCATGGCCAGAGTGCCTGAACGAGATCTACGATCCACCGCTTGTGCTCTATGTCCGTGGAAATCCTGGCGTGCTCTCCCGTCCCGGAATCGCCATCGTGGGGACACGGCATCCTACCCCTTATGGCATTGGTATGGCGGAGAGGCTGGCCTGTGATCTTGCTGTGCGCGGGCTCGTCATCTTCAGTGGCATGGCGCGAGGAGTGGATGCCTACGCTCATCGAGGCGCGCTGAAAGGGCCGGGCATTACCGTTGCAGTTTTCGGCGCTGGCGTGGATGTGATTTATCCGAGGGAAAACAGGAAGGTGGCCGAGAGCATTCTCGCCGGAGACGGAGCTTTGGTCAGTGAATTTCCTTTGGAAGCCTTTCCTGCTCCCCAGAACTTTCCGATTCGCAACCGGATCATCAGTGGTCTTTCGCTTGGTGTCCTGGTCGTCGAAGCAGCGGAATACAGCGGTACTCGCATCACCGCTCGCTGCGCCCTTGAACAAGGCCGCGAACTGTTTGCGGTTCCAGGGAATGTGATTTCCAAGAACTCATGGGGCCCGAATACCCTCATTAAACAAGGAGCCAAGCTCACAGCCACTTGGGAAGATGTTTGGGAGGAGCTGCCCGCCTCCGTCAAAGAGCAGCTTGAATCCCAAAGGCCGTCTACCGCATCAGACAAAGGCCCGCAAACCGGCAACCTGCTTTCCGAAGAAAAACTTTCTCCGGGCGAAAAAGCAGTGTTGGCGTTGTTGAAAGGACACGAAGCAACCCATATTGACGAAATTATCGAAAGACTTGAGAACCAGATTTCATCATCGGAGGTGTTTACAGTTCTCTTCGAACTCGAGCTCAACGGCCGAATCAAGCAGATGCCGGGAAAGAATTTTGTGAAAAGCTTCTAGCTGCTAGCTCCTAGCCAAATCAGGATTTTGAAGCGCATTCGCGAGATTTTTGCAGATTGCTCGCGGTTCCGCTTCTGAACTTGAATATCATCTTCTAGTGGCGCGAGACCTGAAGCTACTCACGCCCGATGCACACCACGGCTTTGAGAAGAAATTGGTCGAAGTGCAGCGTATGCTAACCTCTCTAGTCGTGTCGATAACAGAAAAGTCAGAGAAACCCTCGGTTAAGCCGAGAGTTACTAGGGCGGCAGCTAGCGGTCAATAATTAGGAGATGTTTAGGGACGTGTGAAAACAAAGCAACACTTTGCAGAGTGTGGGGTTACGAAAAGAGCGTTGATGGGCAAAACCTCGAGGATCTCTCAAAATAAACTGACAAAAACCCGAGCGCATCCAGCAGAGCTGGGGGTTACCAAAGTAGCGCTAGAAGCTAGCAGCCAGTAGCTAGTAGCTTTTCGGTTGTGGTAGCTTCGATTATTCAAACGGAAAAAGGAACCATTGGCTAAATCACTCGTCATTGTCGAATCGCCGGCCAAGGCGAAGACCATCAACAAGTACCTGGGCAAGGACTATGAAGTCGAAGCTTCGCTTGGCCACATCAAAGATCTGCCCAAGAGCAAGCTGGGCGTGGATCTTGAAGGAGACTTCAGCGCCGAATACGACATCATTCCCGGTAAAGAAAAAGTAGTGGCCAAGCTGAAGAAGCTGGCTAAATCCGCGCTGGCAATCTATCTTGCGCCTGACCCGGACCGCGAGGGCGAGGCCATCGCGTCCCATCTGGCAGAGGAGCTAAGGGACGGCAAGTCGAAGAAAAAAGGCGGCATCCCCATCCATCGTGTCACCTTCAACGAGATCACGAAGAAAGCCGTTCAGGATGCTTTTCGGCATCCACGCACCATTGATCAAAACCTTGTGGATGCCCAGCAGACGCGTCGTGTACTGGACCGCATCGTCGGTTACCAGGTATCGCCTCTGCTCTGGGACAAGGTGCGGCGCGGTCTCTCCGCGGGCCGTGTGCAAACCGTTGCTCTGCGCCTGATCGTTGAGCGCGAGCGCGAAGTCAAGGCCTTTGAGAAGAAAGAATACTGGACCATCGACGCGCATCTCGCCGCCGGCAAGCCGCCGGCATTCGATGCCCGGTTCATCGGGCGTGGCGACGAAAAAACCGAGATACCCAACGAGGAAGAAGCGGCCAAGATCCGGGCTGCACTGGAAAAAGCCCAATGGTCGGTTCGCAATGTAGAAACCAAGGAGCGCCGGCGCTCTCCAGCGCCGCCTTTCACGACGAGCAAGCTCCAGCAGGACGGGAGCCGTAAATTACGGTTCAGCGTAAAGCGGGTCATGATGATTGCGCAACGCCTCTACGAAGGCATAGAGCTGGGTGAAGAAGGTTCGATTGGCCTTATCACTTACATGCGAACCGATTCCGTGCGCATCTCCAACGACGCGCTCGCTGAGGTCCGGGAACTGATCGGTTCCTCTTATGGCAAGGAGTTTCTGCCGGAGTCGGCCAACATTTTTAAATCCAAGAAGTCCGCGCAGGAAGCGCACGAGGCGATTCGTCCGACCGCCGCCGCCCGCCATCCCGATGAGATCAAAAAATACCTTCAGGAAGACGAATACAAAGTCTACAAACTTATCTGGCAGCGGTTTGTGGCTTCGCAGATGAATCCTGCAGTCTTCGACCAGACCAGCGTGGACGTAGAAGCCAAAGCTCCCAACGAATCTTTTGCCTTCCGCGTAACCGGCTCAGTGCTGAAGTTCGAAGGCTTCTTGAAAGTGTACGAGGAGTCCAAGGACGGCAAGGATGAAGAAGATGAGGCGCTTAAACACAAGCTGCCCCCACTGCAGGCCGGCCAGAAGCTCACGCTCAGGGAGTTGAAGCCCGAGCAGCATTTCACCGAACCGCCACCACGTTATAACGAAGCCTCCCTGGTCAAAGAGCTGGAAGAACAGGGAATTGGACGGCCTTCAACATACGCCACGATCCTCTCCACGATCCAGGAGCGCCAGTACGTGCAAAAGATCGGTGGCAAGTTCATACCTACCGAAACTGGTCTGGTGGTAACCGACCTGTTGGTGGAGAACTTCGCCGAAATATTCGATCTGAAATACACAGCCAGGCTGGAAGAAGAGCTGGATGAGATCGGAGACGGCAAGGAAAAATGGACCGACGCGCTTGCCGATTTCTACAAGAAATTCGAAAAAGACCTCCGCTACGCCGAAAAGCACATGGAAAACATCAAGCGGATGGAGAAGCCCACCGAAGAGAAATGCGAGCGGTGCGGCTCCCCGCTGGTGATCAAATGGGGCAAACATGGATCGTTCTTTGCCTGCAGCGCTTATAAAAAGGATGATCCAACGAGTTGCACGTTTACCAAGGAAAATCCCATCAACCTTCCCGACCTGGATTTGGCGGAGATGCCGGAGACCTCGCAGGAAGAATATTGCGAAAACTGTGGCCGTGTCATGGTCCTGAAGCGGGGTCGGTTTGGCCAGTTTATGGCCTGCACCGGCTATCCCGAGTGCAGAACGACACGCAGGCTCGACCAGGGCAAGAAAGTCCCGGATGTCCCGCTGGAAGAGACCTGCCCGCAATGCAATCGCAATCTGGTCTTGCGCCACGGACGCTATGGCGAATTCATCTCTTGCAGCGGCTACCCGGATTGCAAATACATCAAACAAAACTTCATCGGCGTGAAGTGTCCGGAATGCAAAGAGGGCGAGTTGGTGGAGAAGAAGGCGCGCCGCCGCGGCAATCTCTTCTATGGCTGCTCCAATTATCCCAAGTGCTCTTTCACCTCCGCTTACAAGCCGGTAGCGGAAAAATGCCCGCAATGCGGCAGTCCGTACCTGCTGGAAAAAAACCTGAAATCCGGGGCGGTCCTGGTTTGCCCGAACAATTCCCGCAAGGCGGCCGAGGAAGAAGAGCCGCCCAAGAAAGCGAAGCCGCGCGGAAAGAAAGCCCAAGCGGTTGCTGAAGCCCCTCCGGTAATAAAATGTGATTATTCCCGCCCCTTGCCGAAGCCTGAGGCGGTGGCATAAATAAAATAGGAGCGATTCAATTTCATGGCTACAAAAAGTAAAAAAGCTACTCCCCATGACGCGCAAGTCCTCATGCAACTTTATGATCTGCGCCGCGAACCGGTCATGCGCAAGGCGCGCGAGTTTGTAATTGGCCAGTTCTGGCCCTCCACCTACCAGGAATTTCAATCGGTAATGAGTTCTTTTGGCACCGAACAAAATGCCTATTGCCGGCAAGTCCTCACGTATTGGGACATGGCTGCCGCCATGGTTCTCGAGGGCGCGCTGCATGAAGACCTGTTCTTTAAATGCAATGGCGAACTCCACTTCCTCTTCGCCAAATTCGGCCATTATCTTCCGCAAACGAGAAAAGAATCCGGCAACACCGAGTTCCTGAGCAATTTGGAAAAACTTGCAACCAAATCTTCCGAGTCCAAGGCGCGCGTTAAACGTATCCAGGAGATGCTGAAAGCCCGTTTCGGAAACGCCGCTACCGCCAAGGCCAGCTAAGTCGGATTTCAGCGCCAGATTCAGCCGTCCCTGAAGCTGAAATGATTCTAGGCTTGTTTTGAAACATAACAGGAAAACAGACCGTCATCCCGTCTACTCGCGCATCAGCGGGGTAGACGGGAGGGACCTCACGTTTTGTTGCTACTAAGACACAGGCTCCAAATACAGAAACTCCCGAATATACGGGTCTGTTACCTTCCCCAGCTCAGCAACGGTTGCATCGAAGATGACTTTTCCATCTTTCAGGATCAGGAAAGTTGTGTGAAGGTCGCGGGCGATGTGGCCTTCGATGGCCTGCATGTGATTGGTTTGGGCATCGTAATAATGGGTTGCGAGCATGAAACCGTCTTGCAGCCGGTGGCTTACCAACAACGAAGTCGATTTGTTGACGTCGCGCTGCTTCATGATCAGTTCAATGATGGTCGTTGACGTGATCGGATCAAGGCCGCCGGTAGGGGAATCGTAGAGCAGAATCTCCGGCTGCGTAATAATGGCGCGCGCGATACCCACGCGGCGCCTCATACCGCCGGAAAGCTCCGAAGGAAACATATTGAAGGTGCGCTCCAACTCCACGAACCGAAGCGCTTCCCGCACGCGCTGATCAATCTCCTGCTCCGGCAACTTTTCTTCCAACAGGCGAAAGGCCACATTGTCCCGCACCGTCAGGGAGTCGAAAAGCGCGCTTTCCTGGAAGACAATTCCTATCTTGCTGCGCAGGTCGAAGAGTTGCTCTTCGGTCATCGCAGTTACATCGTGACCTAGAACGTAGATGTGTCCCCGGTCCGGCCTGATGAGTCCGAGGCACAATTTCAAGATGGTGCTTTTGCCTGCCCCTGCGATGCCCAGCAAAATCTTGGTCTCGCCCCGCTTGAGCTCAAAAGAAATGCCATTGAGCACCTGGTTGCCTTCAAAGCTGATGGCGACATCTTCAAAGATGATGGCTTTGTGCACGGTATCGGTCAAGAGATTCTCGGGAATGTCCATGAAATGTCTACCGGATCGAGCCTAGCAGGATCTTGGTAATGAACACATTGACGACCAAAATCAGGATCGACGCAGCCACTACTGCCTGAGTCGTAGACCGGCCGACTCCTTGAGTGCCTCCAGTCGTGCTCAGCCCGTAGTAGCAGCCAACGGTGGAGATGATGAACCCGAAAAATACGGGCTTGATCAAACCCATGAAAACATCGTCAAAGGAAAGCGCCTGGTAAGCCGAATTCCAATACTGAAGCGAGTCCATGCCCAGGACCATAAAGGCTATTAAATATCCACCGATCAATCCCACCAGATCGGAGATGATCGTAAGAAAGAAGAGCATGAAGGTTGTAGCCATGACCCGGGGAGTAACCAGTTTCTTTGAAGGATCGGTCCCCAGGGCCCGCATGGCATCTATCTGCTCGGTCACTTTCATTGAGCCCAATTCGCTGGCCATTCCGCTGGCGTTTCTTCCAGCCACCATGAGGCTGGTGAGCACCGGCCCGAGTTCCCGAATCATGGACAAGGAAACAAGCTGTCCAATCACGGGGAGCTGGCCAAAGCGGCTCAGGGTGTTGGCGCTTTGCAGGGACAAAACCATACCGGTAAACATGCCGGTGAGCACCACAATGGGCAAAGATCCCACGCCTATCAGGTCGGCTTGCTGGATGGCATCGGCAATATAGCGTGGCCGGCGAAAGACGTTTACAACGGACTTAGCGGCCAGGATGTAATAATCCTGAGCTGCCGCCATATTCCTCTTAAGAGCTAGCGTGGGAGATGCCATGAAACAGCCCAACTATAACAGAAGCTCCGGGAGGTTTCGAAACGAACGCCGCAACCCAAGTTACGCTCGGGGAACTTCGAGAGGCAATCGAACAAATCTCAAATCAAAAGACAGGTTTTTCAGATCACGATGCTTCTTTGGCCCTCTTTTTGATCTCGATGCTTAGTCGCTTGATCTTCTGGTTCAGCGTTGAAAGAGGGATGTGGAAGCGGTCGGCGGCTTCGGTTTGGTTCCAGTTGCACTTTTCCAGCATTTCCATGATGATGCGGCGCTCACAATCTTCGATGATTTCAAAGAGCGATGCGTCAGGACGATGCTCGAAAATCTTTCCTGCCGAGCCCCGGCCTACGATATGATCGGGCAGCAGGTCGATGCCGATCATGGGGCCGTTCGATAGCACGACGGCCCGTTCAATCACATTTTCCAGTTCGCGGACGTTACCAGGCCATCCGTAATCCATGATCGGGCGCAGCGCCTCGGAGGAGATGTGGCGGGCTGATTTGCCGTTTTCCACTGAAAACGACGTCAGGAAATGGTTCACCAGCAGGGGAATGTCTTCTGTCCGGCTGCGCAGTGGAGGAAGATCGACGGTGATGACATTGAGGCGATAGAAAAGGTCTTCACGGAACCGCCCTTCGCGTACCAGCGTCTTGAGGTCAATGTTGGTAGCGGCAATTACCCGCACATCAACCTGGATTTCGTGGACGCCGCCCAGGTGCATGAACTTCTTGTCCTGGACCACGCGCAGGATCTTGGCCTGGGTCTCCAGGCTCATGGTGCCGATCTCATCCAGGAAGATAGTGCCTCCATCGGCGACCTCGAACAGGCCTTTCTTGGAGGAGACAGCGCTGGTGAAGGCCCCTTTTACGTGTCCAAAGAGCGTGGATTCCAGCAGATCGGTGGGCATGGAGCCGCTGTTAACCGGCACAAACGGGCGGTTCTTGCGCGGAGAGTTGGCGTGGATGGCCTTGGCAATGAGTTCTTTGCCAGTCCCGCTCTCGCCCTGGATCAGCACGGTGGAGCGGCTGGGAGCGACTTGGGAGACCAAGTCGAATATTTTGAGCATGACTTCGCTCTTGCCCACGATGTTTTCGAAATTGTAGCGTTGCTTCAGGGCGCGCTTGAGCTGCTCATTCTCCTCTTCCGCGCGGCGGCGTGAAATGGCGGCGCGCACGTCGGCCAGCAACTTTTCATTGTCCCAGGGCTTCTGGATAAAGTTGTTGGCGCCGCCCTGCATGGCCCGT
This sequence comes from Candidatus Angelobacter sp., assembly GCA_035939495.1. Lineage (GTDB taxonomy): Bacteria > Acidobacteriota > Terriglobia > Terriglobales > Acidobacteriaceae > Angelobacter. The sequence goes on from DASZFU010000164.1 coordinate 24,470, forward strand.
ACGGCGTTGTCCACGGTGCCGTAAGCGGTGATCATGATCACCGCCAGTTGGGGATCGCGGTCCCGAATTTCTCCGAGGATATCCAGGCCATTGCGGTCGGGCAAGGCAAAATCCAGCAGCACCAGGTCAAACGGACACTCGCCGAGTTTGGCAAGCCCTTGTTCGCCGGTGTTGGCGGATTGAACAGAGTAACCTTCAAATTCCAGCAAGGTCTCCAGCGACTCCCGGATGGCGGCCTCATCGTCGATGATGAGGACCGATCCGGTGGTGGTGGCGTCGACATTTTGGCGGCTTAATACTGCTACTTCAGACATTGACGGCCTTTCTAATCAGGGGGAATTCAAGATAAAAAGAAGTGCCCTGGCCAGGATTGCTCTCTACCCGTATCTTCCCAGCGTGCTCTTGAATGATTCCGTAGGTTACGGAAAGTCCAAGCCCCGTGCCTCGAGACTGGCCTTCTCGCGGGGTGGCCTTGGTAGTGAAGAACGGATCGTAAATCTTGCTGATGTGCTCCGGAGCGATACCGGCCCCGGTGTCGCTCACGATGACGTTGACCCCATTGTGGACTGCCGTTCTGACGCTCAAAGTTCCGCTAGTCCCGGCCATGGCGTCTTTGGCATTGACGAAGAGGTTCAGGAAGACCTGCTGTAACTTGCCGGCATTGCCGTGAACCAGGGGCAGGTTCAAATCCAAATCGATTTCCAGCTTGATCTGAGACATCTTAAACTGATGTTCCAGGAGCGCGATGGTCTCGGAAATGATCTTGTTCAGGTTGATGTCGCTGAATTCGGTGCTGCTGGTGCGCGAGAAATTCAGCAGGTTATTCACAATCTCCGAGGCACGGAAGGTCTGGCGGGTGATCTTATCGAGCACGCCTGCCACCCTCTCATCTCCATTCACCTGCTTCTGCAGCATCTGGGCATAGCTGGAGATCACGGCCAGCGGCGTGTTCACTTCATGAGCCACACCTGCAGCCAGCAAACCGATGGAAGACATCTTCTCGGCCTGGGTAAGCTGCGATTCCAGTTCGATACGTTCGGTAATGTCGTCGACAATGATCAACCGGCCGATCACGTTGAATTTTCGGGTCACCAGCGGGGCGATGGCGATATTGGCGACGCGTGTATCGCCGGCCGGTGTATTTAGGCGGAATTTGTACAGGTTGTGGATACCAGGACTCTGGCGGAAGCGGTAGAACTCCTCCATGAAAGTTCCCGGAAAAACGTCGCTCAAACGCTCACCCAGAACCTGGGCGCGCGACATGGCATACATGACTTCCATCTGCGCGTTCCAGGATTCGACGCGGTCTTCGAGATCAACCGCCAGAACCCCCACGCTGATCGATTCCACGATGTTCTCGTTGAAATCTTTAAGGCGTTCGTATTCGCTGACTTTCTGCTCCAGGGAAGCATAGAGCTTGGCATTCTGGATGGCGATCCCGATATAACCGGCCAGGGTTTCGAGCAATTCCACGTCTTCGCTGGAGAGAAAGTCGCCGGCCATCGTCTTGCCCAGGCCCACGACGGCGATCGTGCGTTTCTGGACCGTGCAGGGGATGTAGTAATTCAGGTCCAGCTTGGCGATGGTTTCGCGGGCGGTGGCGCTCTCCCGCAACGCCTTGCGGGTGTTGTCAAAGAAGATGTGTCCGGCGTAGAACTCCGGCTGCTCCACCACCAGGAAGCTCAAATCCAGGGGACCGGCGTAGGAGATGCCAAAGGACTTGGCCATGACAAACTCTTCGGAGCCATTGCCGGTGGCCAGGAAGATGGCAATGCGATCCACCAGCAGGGTACGCGACAGACGATCGATCACCGAACTCAGCATGGCGCTCAAATCGGTCTCAGAGCTGAGTTCTCGTCCGAACTCGATCAAGGTACGCCGGTAGTCGTAGCGCTTGCGGTAGAAGAAGCGGTCAACCCGCTCCTGGAACCAGTTCTTCAACGGATTAAAGACCAGCGCGGTCACCATGATCGCAGCGATGAGCCCCGTTGGTCCCCAGTTGGGCAGCTTGGCGCGAACCCTCTCGGCGAGCAGCGCCACTACGACAAAGTAAGCTCCCACAATGGCTGCGGTAGCCAGCGTATAAGCCACACCCCGTTTGAAGATAATGTCCACATCCATCAGCCGATAGCGGACGATGGCATAGCCAAAGGTTAGCGGGAGAAACACCAGGGAGAACCACGAAATCTTCATGCCCGGTGTGGCTACGGCGCCGAGCAGGAACGGGATCACATAGAACAGAGTAAAGGGAGCAATCGCCAGCACTGTGCCCCGGGAAATCCACTTCATTTGCTGACGCAGCAGCGGGAGATTGGCTTTGCGATAGCTGTCCCAGAGTACCGCGGCTGCCACAATAAAGAACATCGTCAGGTAGAGCGTCTGCAACCGGTCAAGATTGAAGCGCAGGCTCTCGGTGGCCTCCCAGTTATTGATGAGGACCGCATACATGGCCACCAGCAGAGCTCCAGGCACATAGACGAGCGGTATCAGCCATCCGCGTTTTTCCAGGGACTTCCTCGGCGGAAAAGTCAAAGCAAAGTGGAGGAACAGGGCCGGCTGCAGGGAGCAAACTACAATGTTGGACCAATAAATGATCGAGTCAAACAGGTTGAACTTGCCGGTGTAGTGGAACGAGTACAGGATAAAAGAAGCAAGGCAAAAAACGTAAAAGTGAATGGATTTGGGAGCTGTCCAGCGCCGCAACAGGACGTAAAGGCCAATGCCCAGGTAAATCAGCGCAATCAATCGCAAACCCTGGTGAAGCGACAGGTCGGCTGCTTCCAGGATTACACCCACGTCCTCAAGGTGAACGCCACTGCGCTCGATTTCATAGTGAGCTTTGACAAACGTCCCAATCTTGTAGAGCTGCCGGGTCAGGTCGGCAAAATTCCGCAAAGTGTGATTGTCGATGGAAAGAAGCAGATCACCGGTCTGGATGCCTGCACGCTCTGCCGGTCCACCGGGAATAACCCGCTCGGCCCGGAATACAAACGTCCATGCGACTCCGCCATTCCTGGCGGGATTAAAAAACTCTGTGACCTGCGCTGGCGCAGGCAATTCAACCTTGATAGGGGCCTTGGTTCCTTGGCGTTGAAGGTCATAGGTGAGCTTCGATCCCGCGCTGGCATTGCTCAATGGCGTCTTCCAATCACCAGCCTCGGTTATTTTTTGACCGTTGATGGCAAGGATGCGATCGCCCGGCCGGACCAACGCCTTATCGGCAGGGCTGTCTAGAAGCACACTTTCGGCTTGAACGATACCTGCCTCAACCCACCAGACTCCATCAACAGGCGTGGGATTCTTGGCTTCTTTGGTTCTTTCCGCCGAATAGTTGAAGCCGGCAAAGATCACAGCATTCAGCGTCCACACCGCCAGCAGGAGGGCCGAAAACCGGAATAGAGAGTCTCTTCGCATCCGCTGCGCCGCCAGAGGATCCTTACCCTCATACTTGCTGAAAGCAAGCGTCCTCCCCGGGGATTTATGCAACTTAGATGCCATGACCAAGGCGCGGCGAACTTCAATTAAGTCTTGTGATTCGAGGTGTTTACAGGATTATAAACAGGGGAAACAAGGAAAACTACAAAATAATGGATTTTGATCTGGATTATTGTATTGGAATGTGTGAATCGAACTTTGCTTTTGGTAGACGAAAGTTCTTTAAGGAAAACGCGCCTTAACCTTCATGTAATGAGAATAAAAACGCGGGACGCCTTTTTAATTAAACGTCCCGCAAGAACAGAAGCGACAGAGGCGATATCAGTTAGTTTTGATTCTCCGATATGAACACCCGGTTGCCTTAAGATTCTTCTCATGGCTAATCACCCAATAACCCGTCCGCACAATCGTCTGGTCAATCGATTGTTCTTCTTCGCCATTCTGATTCTTGCGCTTGGGCTGTCTGTTTTTTCCCAGAGTTCCCAAGACATCATTTCGTTCTTGAATCAGACGATCGTCTGGTACCAGCAGTTGACCGATCAACCGCAACTGGTGAAAGAGCCCAGCGATCTGCTGTTCCTCAACGACAATCGGCAGATTGCAGACCAGGTAAGCAGGCTGGCATTTGATTTTGCTCGCGCTCGCGCACCGATGCTCGGACCGGACTCCGGAACAGAAGCGCAACCGGATGAAAGCGGCTCCAACCTCAATCAATACAAAGCTCTGGCGGAACTGGCGCGAAAATCGGACCAGCAGATCAAGGAGACCCAGCAGGAACTTGAGACCATGCGCCAGAAGCTTCCTGCGACGAGCGGGCAGAAGCGGACCTTGCTGGAAGCCACCATCGCGGAAACCGAGAGTGAACTGGGGCTTCTGCAGGCGCGCCGCAGCTCCGTCCAGAACATGATGGAATTTGTAAGCGGTACGGCCAGTGGCTCGCGCCAGGCTGGGTTGCAGGCCAAGATCGAAGAGTTGGCGCGCACGCTGCCGCCATCAGTCACGCAGAGCGGAAAACAAAGCCCTGCCGACCTCGCCACCTTGACCAACAACAACTCCGCACCTGTGACAATCAGCGGAGCGCAAAAAGAACCCCCTTCCGGCATTTTTGCCCTGATCGATGAACTGGTCACCCTCAAGCGCAAGCTCAATCTGCTGGATAAGGCAATCGATCTGACGGATTCGCTTATGGCCTCCTCCAAGGCATTGCGTGACCCTGTGTTGGCCAAAGCGAGGGAGCTGGTACGACGGGGGGATGAGTTGATGAGCGAACCCGACTCGCAGGATATGACCGTATTGGCGCAACAAAAAAAAGAGTTGGACGGAGCGACCGCGGGGTTCAAACAACTCTCCTCCGCCATGCTTCCCTTGGGCAAGCAGATGATTCTGCTGGATTTATACAAAAGAAACTCCTCCAAGTGGCGGAATGTAGTCAGCACCCAGTACACCGGGACCTGGAAGAGTCTGCTGGTGCGCCTTGCGATTCTGGCTATCGCCGTGGGCCTGGTGCTGGGGATATCCCACCTCTGGCGACGGGTCACATTCCGCTACATACGCGATATCCGCCGCCGGCATCAATTCCTGCTGCTGCGACGGATCATCGTGGCGGTGGTGATTGCCATTATCGTTGTGGTGGCATCGGTGAGCGGCTTGGGCGGAATCGGCACGTTTGCCGGGCTGCTTTCCGCAGGCGTGGCCGTGGCCATGCAGAATGTGATCCTGGCCATCGTTGGCTACTTTTTTCTGGTCGGCAAACACGGGGTGCGGGTTGGAGACCGCGTGCAGGTTTCGGGCATCGTGGGCAACGTTGTCGATATTGGACTCATCCGCATGCATCTCATGGAGCTGGGTCGAGGACCGAACGCGCAACCTACCGGTCGCATCGTAGCCTTTTCCAATGCGGTGGTCTTTCGCACCCATGCCGGCCTTTACAAGCAGGTTCCAGGAACACATTTCCTGTGGCACGAGGTCACCCGCAATCTTCCCCCTGGAAGCGACTACCGGCCGGTAGAAGAAAAAATGCTCGAAGCCGTGAACAAAGTATTTGCCGACTACCAGGAAGAACTGGAAGGCCAACTCCGCCGAATGGAGCACATGCTTAAGACCACGCCCGTTGAGTCCTTGCATCCGGAGAGCCGCGTGCGTCTTACAAAACGCGGAGTGAGCATCACGATTCGTTACCCCGTAGACATGCATCACGCCCGCGAAATGGATGACCGGATCAATCGGGAAGTGCTGGCGGAAATCGAGAAGAATTGGGTCAACGGATAATTTGGTAAGGGTATGAGTATTTGGTTTTGATTTTCAAATTACCCAATTACCGACTTACCCAATTACCAAATTCTTAATACGAGGCCTGTGTTGCGGAAAATGAGATCCCGAGCGAAAGTGTGTCTTTCTGAGTGTTGGCTGCCGAGGGTGTGTAGCTCGTGGAGGTGGTGTCCGTATCAGGTGTTGCCAGGAACACAACATGGTCGCCGTTTTTCATGGTGCTGAAGGTCGAGGCCTTTTTATCTTTAAAGAATTTTGTCGCGCTCGTAATCTTCACGTTCACAGTCTGTTTGGTCTTTGTCTCAATGGTTACGAAATCGCTCCCGATGGAAGTGACCGTGCCTTCAAGACGCTGTGTTTTTCCTTTGGCAGAGAGGCTGCCGGCGGAGAGCACTGCAAGGAGTAGAGCCAGGATCATAAATTTCCGTGTTTTCTTTTCCATTTTGAAACTCCATTTTGAATTTTTGTACCGGTAATTTGATCATTGTGCCGTACCTTGGTACGCGTTGCAAATACAAAATCCTTCTCGGTCCAAGCAACTGCCTTCTACTGCCTTTCAATTTTGGCAATTACGGCGATTATGGCAATTATGGCAATTCCCCGCCCTTTAGTTAGGTAAACGTTATCTTCCGCCGATCCGCTCCCATATGTTCGATGGAGATTTCTGCGGATTTTTCTTTTTTGAAGCGATCGAATTTTTCGCCCCACTCGATCAGCAAGATGCTGTTTGTGTCCATCAGGTCATCGAGCGCCAGGGTGTCGAGGTCGCGTGGAGTATCAATTCGATAAAGGTCGATGTGAAACAGAACAACTTTGGGGCCACGGTATTCGTGGATGAGGGTGAAGGTGGGGCTGGTTACGTCATCGGCGCCGGCTGCTTGAAAGGCTTCGGCAATGCCTTTGACCAGCGTGGTTTTTCCCGTACCCAGGTCGCCGCGCAGCAAGACAATCGTTCCCGGCTTTAATTGCTGGGCAAGCTCACGGCCCAAACGGGTGGTCTCTTCCGCTGAATGGGTTTCAAAGACCTTCATTTGTGAAGATAGAACAGGCCGCGCTCCACCTGAAGGTCGCAATCGTCGAATATGCGAGGAATTGCATTGTTGATGTCGGAGGCCAGAACACTATTTTCATGAAGCATGTCACGGGAAAAATCGCCGGCCAGGCCGTGCAGATAAACGGCAGCCGCCACTTTCTGTATCTTCAGCGCAGAGGAGATACGGTAGAAATTCGGTATCAGCTCCTCGTCTTCGATTTTTTCGAGGTGCGGCTCCACCTTATAAAGCTCGCCCAGCAGCGCATTGACCTCCTCAAACTCGGATGCGGCAGCCTCCGGCAACAAGCCCAGTCCACCCTGGTGCCGGGCAAGAGCGGCTGCGATCATCCCAGAGAGCACATCGCCCGATCCGCCTTTGGCCATGGCCGGATTCCCGGTCATGTTGATGTAGACCTCGCCTTCAGGACTGGCGATGACCGTGTTCCAGCCTTTTAGAACTACAAATGCTCCGGTTTCTTTTGCCATCCGGCGCGCCACATTCAGGCGGTCCGCCTGTAGCTCTTTGGTGGGGATGCCGGTCAACCTGGCGGCCTCCCCGGGATGAGGAGTCAGGACACGCAAGGCCGCAACATCACCCCGGGGGGCGAGTTCCTGATAGTGCTTTTCAAAGGCATTGAGGCCATCTGCATCCAGAACCAGAGGCAAAGGGCAGTGCGTTGCAAATTGGCGGATGAATGCGGCGGTCTCTTCATTGCGAGATAGCCCCGGCCCGAGCACGATCACATCTTTTCCGGTCAGCAACTGATCCACGCGGCTCTCTGCGGCCAGAGCAATGGCGCCTTCCGAGGTCTCTGCCAATCCTTCGGTCATCAATTCCGGGGCAAAGCCGGCAATCGTCGATTGCACGGACTCAGGACAGGCCACCGTGACCAGTCCCGCGCCAATCCGCAAGGCTGCCATGCCGGCCAGGGCCGCAGCTCCAGCCTTTCCGAGAGAGCCGGCAATGATGAGCACATGGCCGAAATCGCCTTTGTGCGAATCCTCCCGGCGTGGTGGGAAGACCATGGCCACATCCTGGGCCGTGGTTACGTTTCGGTCCAGCGTGTCCTGAATGAATGAAGCCTCGACACCTAATTCAGCGACAGCGATCGGTCCGGAGGTCAGATTTCCAAAAACGTGGGCGGGCTTGGGCGCAATGAAGGTAATTATGCCGTCGCCAATGACGGCGTCGTCATCTTCGGAGAGTGGCTTCATGCTGTCGGCGTCGACCCCGGAAGGCACGTCTACACAGACGATTTCTCCCTCGAACTCGTTCATGATCTGTACAGCCCGCTTCGCCACACCCTTCAAAGGCGGCTTGAAACCGATGCCGAAGATGGCATCGATCATCAGGTCGGCGACGAAAGCCTGCTGCACCGGCTTGGAGTTGAGATCCGACTCTTTGGAAACCCACAATGGTTTCACCGAAAGACGCTCGCACCAATGCGCTGCGTCTGCGCTCAGGTCACCCGGTCCGCGCGCCAATACCACTACCTTGACCTGTTTTCCCATCTCCAGCAGGCCGGAGGCGGCAACAAAGCCATCGCCGCCGTTGTTGCCTTTGCCGCATATCACGCACACGGAATCGAACTTGAAATTGATCAGGCAGAACTGGGCCACGGAAAACCCAGCCCGCTGCATGAGAAGCAAGGTGGAGAGTTCCTGCGTCTCGACCGCTTCCCGCTCCGCCCGCCGGACTTCATCGCTGGTAAGTATTTTCATGATGGGGAAGAAACAGACTGGGTCGCCAGGGACTCCAGACGGGCGAGTTGGCTGGGCTCTCCCATGGCAATGAGGTAGTCACCGGCATTGATTAGGTCGAGGGCCCTGGGATTGAAGCGCGCGTCGGCTCCCGTACCACGGATCGCCAGGATCATGATTCCAAACTGATGATGGATTCCTGAGCTGCCGATGGTGGTCCCGGCCAGAGGCGATTCCTTGGACACGAGAATCTCCTCGATCAGCAGCTTGGGTCTCCCCGAGCGAGTGGTAGCCAGGTCAAGGAAATCGACGACGTTAGGACGTAGGAAGCTTTGGGCGATGCGGTGTCCGGCGGCAACATAAGGCGAGATGACCATATCCGCGCCGGCGGTCTTCAAATGCTTTTCCGCGCGCTCCTCGCTGGCCCGGGCGATGATCTTCACACTGGACTTGATGCTCTTGGCCGTGAGCACGATGTAGATGTTGGTGGCGTCGGTGGTGGTGGCCGCTACCAGGCCCTTGGCGTGTTCGATACCCGCCTGGCGGAGCGTCTTCTCGCTGGCCGCGTCTCCGACCATCGCCAGCCATTTCGGATCGAGTTCCGCCAGGCTTTTTTCATTGCTTTCGACAATGACAAATGGATAAGGCTTGCGGGAGAGTTCAAGCGCCACGCTGCTGCCGACGCGTCCTGCGCCACAGATGATGTAGTGGTCTTTCAGATTGGCGATCTCGCGTTCCATGCGGCGTTTCCCGAACATCTTGCCAAGTTCGAATTCTAACAAAGCCTGAGTCAACGCCCCGATCATCAGGAAAACCACGGCTACGCCGGCGATGATCAGGCCGATGTTGAAAACGCGTCCGGCGTGGGAAAGAGGATGGACTTCTCCGTATCCGATGGTGCTGAAGGTGATCACCACCATGTAGAAGGCATCGAACCAGGACCAGTGCTCGATATAGTGAAATCCAGCAGTCCCAACCACGGTGAGCACCAAGATGGCGATACCGCAGATTTCCAATGCGGGAAGTCGTTTCAAACCAGGGAGCGCTCCTGGGGTTTGATTCTATATCCAACCGCAAAGATCAAAACCAAAATCCACCACGGACGCGGAGACACGGAGAAGATCAAAGCCAAGTCAACTGCAGAGTACCAGAGTAGCAAAGCCACAACCGAACCCGTTTTTACCGCGGATTAACGCGGAAGAACGCGGATCAAATACTTGCTTACCACTGATCTCCACAGACGCCACTGATCTGAAGGCGGCTTTCTTCGCGCCTTGGCACGAATTTGATTGTTAGCAGTGCAGAAAAGCGCAGAGTTGCGCAGCGGAGCGGAGCCACAACCAAAAACCGGTTCACTGCAAAGGACGCGAAGGCCGCAAAGGAAACCCAAAATCCTAACCGCAAAGGAACACGAAGAGAAACCCAAGGACACGAAGGAAAAAGCAAGGAGATTCTTCGCGGGAAAACAAAGATTTTCAAGGTTAGCAATGCAGAGGATTCATTGAGCTAAGCTAAAAGAAAAACACGATTTCGCAACCGGTCACCCGATCCCCGATGAGCGGCCTGCGCTGAGGTGCGCCGAAGTGATCACCCGATCCTTTACCTTCGGTTATCGGTCTGGGGCTCGGGATGGATCAGGACTTTGAAGAGTTCCGGCGCGGTTTGCTTGAAGCGGATCTCGAGGGCGGTGGAGATGTCGTGGACTCGAGACAGTGGCAAATCGTCGGGCATGGTGCAGTGACATGACATGTAAACTTTCTCGCGGACCCGCTTGATCTCTACGTCGTGCATGTCGAGGATTTCGGGGAATTCGTGCATGATGGACTTAAGCTTTTGCTCGAGGGCGGCATTGCGGCCTATTTTCTTGCCTGACTCGATCGTGCCCGGCTCGCTTTCGATGTGCGTCAAAATCGTGGATATTTCCGGGATTTCAAGGCGCATTTGCGATTCGATCTGGGTGACCACGTCATGGGCGCTTTTGAGGCTCAATGTTTCGTCTAGCTCAAGATGCTGCTCTACATGGAGACGTCCGCCGAGGTTCTGGACACTCACATCGTGCACGCTTAAATTGTTGCGCGAAGCCACGGCACGGATTCGGTCAAAAAGGTTCTCATGCCCAGTTTCCCTGGGCACGGAGTGGATAACAACGTCGGCATCGGGGAGGATGTTGTGGACGGCGGCTGAAATCTCAGCCACCACCTGATCGGACCGCTGGAAGGTTACATTACGAGCCAAGCCGACAGTTAGATCAGCAAAGTAACGGTTTCCAGCACGACGAATACGCGTGCGCTCCACGGAGATGACGCCGTTGATCTTGAGCGCCGCATCCATGACACGGCTCCGATATCCAGGGGGCGCCGCATCGAGCAGCGCATCGATGGTTTGGCGGGCTAGCCGCCAGCTTACATAGACAATGACTCCGGAGACCACCAGCGCAGCGACAGAATCGGCCATCACCAACCAGGGAGCATTCAGGCGATTTGCCGCCCAGACCAGCAACAAGCCCAACGTCACCACGGCGGTGGAGAAGATATCGGTGCTGAAGTGCAGGGCATCGGCTTCCAGGGCCTGGCTGGCGTACTTTTTTGCGATCTTCTTCAGCTTGCGTGAACGCCAGGCGTCAACGAACATGGAGGTAAACATCACTCCAAAGGCCGCCAAGCTTGGCTCAATGTGGACAGCGTGGTGTCCGGCCAGGCGGCGCACAGCCTCCGATACGATCCAGATACAGGTCAGGAGAAGAAGGCCGGTCTCGATGAATGCTGAAAAATTCTCGATTTTGCCGTGGCCATATTGATGCTCGGCATCCGCAGGCTTGTCGGAAACGCGCACCGAGAGCAAGGTGACAAAGGCGGCCACCAGATCCAATCCGGAATGGGCGGCCTCAGAGAGAATACCCAGGCTACGGGTTGAGAGCCCCACCAGCATTTTCAGCGACGTGATGGCGAGGGCAGCAAGAAAGGAGTTGAAGGCCACCAGGCGTTTTTCAGCCTGCATCGACTGCAACACAGGATTCATCTCGGAAGTGGCCACGTCTTTATTGTCTCAGTTTTCGAGAAGATTGGGTCAGTTTGAATACTCGTGCCAGGGCCGTTTATTCCCAGGGCGAAGGCTTATTTTTTGGGTTGTGCGGGTTCTTTTGGTAGGCGATGGTGCGGCTAAACGCGGTCGACGGATCAGTTATCACAGGTGCCGCAGGCACCGAAGCCGGTGGGAGTGCGCTTGTCGTACAATGATTTACACACTTCAACTCCCTTATCCTCGAAATGGAAAGGTATATTTCAAGATGATTCGAACCTCGGTAATTCTTGCTTTGGCTCTAACGACGGCCATAGTCCAGGCACAAAATCCAGCTACGGCTCCGAAGCCCAAAAGCGCTTCGCCAGGTAAGTCAGTGGCAGCGAAGAAACCTCCGGTTACTGGCGCCGGTCAGACTACAGGCTCATCCGATGCCGCCATAACCATTGAAGGCCTGTGCAGTGCTCCTGTGCCTCGCGCGGCTGCCGCGCCGGCAAATCCGGCGTCGTGCACTAAGGTGATTACGAAGAAAGAATTCGAGGACCTGCTCAACACCGTCAATCCGACGCACCAGCCGATCCCTGCGGCACAGCGCCAGCAATTGGCTCAACGTTATGTCGACCTGCTGGTATTTGCCGATGCCGCCCGAAAAGCGGGAATCGAAAGCAAGCCGCAGTTCCAGGATGCCCTCCGTATCCAGCGCATGGCCCTGCTCCAGCAAGTCTTTCTGCAGGACCTGGAAGAGCAGTACAAGACACCTTCACCGGATGAGGTTGAGAAGTTCTACAAAGACAACATCTCGAAGTTCGAAGAGGTGAAGCTGCACCGCTTCGTCATTCCCAAGACTAACCCTTCCGGCCAGAGCAACAAGGAAGAATACGACAAGAAAGCCCCGGACATTGCCAACGAGATGCACGACCGTGCCGCAAAGGGCGAAGACCTCGAGAAGCTGCAAAAAGAAGCCTATGAGAAGCTGGGCATTACCAATCCACCGCCCCCCACGGATTTCGGCAAGCGCAAGCGAGGGATGTTTCCTCCGCAAGAAGATCAGGACATCTTCGCTTTGAAAGCGGGCGAGGTCACCAAAGTGGAAGCAGGAAATTCCGGCTGGGTCGTCTACCAAGTTGATAGCAAAGAAACCATTCCGCTGGACCAGATTCGAGAAGAGATTTCCCGTAATCTGTCACAGCAAAAGCTGAAGTCCAAGACGGATTCCATCAAGGCATCTGTGCACGCCGATTTCAACAAAGAGTACTTCGCGCCACCAGCGCCGCCTGTACCGCCTCCCAGCATGCATCCACAACCAAATACTCTTCCCCAGGCTCCTACGCCTAAGCCCGGAGGAAGCCCCCCTGCCGGATCGACGGCGCCAAGCGCACCCCCGGCAGTTCCTTCGAATCCCAGCACTCAGCCTGCCAAGCCCGCGACGCCACCAAGCACGCCACCGCCACCGCAATAACTTGTCCTGAGGTGAGGCGAAGGAGCCATGGCGGAGAAGCCAACGGTTTTGATGACCGGAGTCTCAGGGAAGCTGGGACTCCGTGTGCTCAAGCAACTCACTGATTTCCACGTGGTGGGCATGGATGTCCAACGGCCGGAAGATTCCTCCGCCCTCACCTACTTCGAAGAAAGCGACCTGGCCCAGGAACGCTCCTGCGACCAGCTTCTGCACCTGCTGCGCGCCTACCGTCCCGAGGCCGTGATCCATCTGTCATTCGTTGTGGACCCCACACGCTCCCGCGTGATGGACCGCGCCAGGATGTGGCACATCAATGTAGCCGGCACCGGGCGCGTGGTAGAGGCCATTGCCGAACACAATCGCATTCTGGGCGGAATGAATAAATTCATCTTCCCCAGCAACGCTTCCGTCTACGGTCCCGACCTGTCGAAGCCGGTATCTGAGGATTCACCGTTGCAGGCCGAATCGCTGCACTCAGCAATCGATACAAAAGAAGTTGATCTTGCCATTCAAGGGCGAGCCAAGGCCATGAAATGCCGGACGTATATCTTGCGCCCTACTCTTTTTGCCGGGGCCAATGTTCAGAATTATTTCCTGGGGATTCTTCGGGGTGTGCCGGGAGGCCAGAAGCCGCTGGCGCGGCGACTGCAGCAGCGCGGTAAACGTGTGCCATTGGTGCTTCCATCAGGAGGGAACTATCTCGAACATAAGTTTCAATTCGTACATGTCGAGGATTTGGCGCGGCTGATTGCCCACATTGTTCGCCGCAAACAGTTTGATCCGCCGCTCAACATCCTGAACGTTACGGGCAGAGGAGACCCGGTTCAGCTCGGAACTTGTGCACGGATGGCTGGCCTGGAAATCAAGCGAGTGCCCGGCCGGTATGCTTGGGAGATGCTGCTACGAGCCCTCTGGAGGCTAGGAATATCCGATGTTCCACCTGAAGCACTCCCTTATCTGCTGGGTTCCCAAACGATACAGACCGCGCGCCTGCGAGTGTTTCTAGGGGAAGAATACAAAAAAGTGATTCACTACACCTGCGAGGAGGCGCTGGCGGAAAGCCTGAGGAATTCAGTGAGTGGGTAATTGAAATCAGCCGATACTGCGATCAGTAAGAGGGAAAGAAACACAAGGTCCCCTCCAGGTCTCCGCTTCGCGAACACCTGTCGGGATGACGACGCAAATAGTAAAAAAAGAGCACATCCGGTTAGAGATGTGCTCAAAGGATCGCTCTTTGCGTTGCGTTGAGGAAACTTTTACATTCTGCGGAACGATGAGGCTGTAGTCGGTTCTTTGGTGCGGAACTCTGGGGTTACCAGTGCCTGTTCCAGCGTTGGTTCGTTCCATTCTGCCAAGGTCTTTACCAGTTGCTCGGCGACTTCTTTGGCCCCCATTTTGCGGTAGGCTACAACCATCAACTTCATCGACATTGGGTTGCGGTCATCTTCGCGGAGATGAAACAGGGCGTCTTCATACTTCCCCTGAGAAACCAGGAGTGCGCCCGCTGCGCCCTCATAAGCCAGTTGAATCACTGGATTCTGGCTGGACTCTGATACCTGCTCAAGTTGCTTCAACGTAGCGCCCGCGAGGCTGCTGTTTCCTTCCTGAGCCGATCGTACAACACGTTCGCGCAAGATCAACGCGATCTCTTCCTGACGGGCCGCCGCTGGTATCTTGTGCTCTTCCTGGAGCGCGCCTTCCGCCTTCTTTAGCAAAGCCATGGCAGCAGGCACATTCGGTTGGTATGCAGACATCATCCGGTAGGCTTCGGCTTCCATTACGCCTAAGTCATTTTCGTGGGCCATTTTGGCGGCTACCTGAAAGGCAGTGTCGGCTCCAGAGCGATTGTTTTCGCGAATGTAGGTGATGGCCGAGTTCAAGCTCCACGAGGCCGCTTCCGATTTCGAGAAGGCGTGCTGCACAGCAACAGCATACTCGGCGCGCGCCCGTGATTCATCGCCCATAAGAGCATAGGTATCGGCCAAGCCCAGTTGCGAGACAACAAAGTTTGGATCGTTTTTTAGCGATGCCCGGTAATGCAGGAGGGCATCGTCAAACCTGCCTGCCATGCGCAAGATCTCAGCATAGGAATCCTGGGGATTGGATTCATTCGGCAGAAGCTGGATGTACCGCTGCATGGCTGAAAATGCTTTGTCAAAGTTCCTGGTGCGGGCGTAGCAGTAAGCCACTTCATTCAAGGGAGGCGCAAAGTTGGGATCAAGTTTCAGGACCTGCTCAAACATCGGTATGGCCCGGGTGATTTGCTGGTGGTTTTCCACCCAGATGCCGGCCATCCAGTACAAGAGCTTGTCTTTGGGAAATTCCTCGACCAGTTGATTCATGGCCTGAATGGCAGGGATCATCTTGCCTTCGCTGCTGTTCGCCAGCCAGTCAACCATGAGTTGCTCGCCATGGCTTACCTTGGAGCGCGCCGCCTTGGCTTTGTCACGGGCTGTCATTTGCTCGGCGGGATCAACATTCTGGTCCACCGTAACAAATGAAATCATGAGGTTGGCAAAGACAAAATCGGGATCGAGTTGGACGGCTTTGCGAAAATCTTTCATCGCATCCGGGCCATGCATGTTTTCCAGCTTGACCACGGCTCCGTCAAACAACTGGCGTGCCTCTTCGGATTTCGTAGTCACAGGGACATTGCCCTGCTGCCCCGATGATCCGCCTTCAGCAGCGCTGAGCAACGGGAGACCGAGACACAACAGGAGCAAAAATCCCCTGCAAATAATCAAGGACGTGCACGGAAATATGGCTTTCATTGGGCAACTCACCTGGACGAACTTCTTTGTGAGCCAACGTTAGCGCAAATGCCAATCAAGGCAAACGTTACAGAGGTAATGGAGACAAATAAAAAGAGCACATCACAACGAATGTGCTCAGCCAAGTCTTACGCGTCGGTTATGAGTTCAAGGTAAATATCTGGCTGTGAAGTGGCAATATTACAGAGGTAACCCCGGAAGATCGGGTGATCTGGTCATCGGGTGATCGGGTGATCGGAAAACAACAGTTAGTGTCGCTGTATCACTGGCGTGTCGACAGTGGGTTCAACATTTGCAGCCTCCGGCATGCCTTGGCGGAGGGCTGCATATAGTTCTTCGGCGCTGAAGGGCTTTGCCAGATAGCCATCCATGCCTGCGGCCAGGAAACGTTCTCGGTCGCCTTTCATGGCACTGGCTGTAAGAGCGACAATAGCTGTTCTTTTTGTTCCGTTGGAGGCTTCGCGGGCGCGAATCTGGCGCACAGCCTCGACGCCATCCATGACGGGCATCTGTTCATCCATCAGGACCAGATCAAATTCTTCCTGATCCCAGGCACGCACGGCCTCTATGCCGGTGGTGGCTATCTTGACTTTGTGACCACGCTTGGCGAGCAGTTTCATGGCCACCAATTGATTCACTGGATTGTCTTCGGCGAGCAGAATCCGCATTGGGGACTCTTGCGAGACGGAACCGCTTGGCCCGGCCGGCAACTCCTGCTTCCTGGCGATGCCAAGCCTGCAGGTAAACTGGAAGGTACTGCCGGCGTCTGGAACACTTTCCACGGTAAGTTGTCCGCCCATTAACTGCACGAGCTGGGAACAGATTGCCAACCCCAACCCGCTACCGCCGAAACGCCTGGTCACGCTGCCATCAGCCTGGGCAAAGGCATCAAAGATGGTCTTTTGTTGCTCCTCAGGAATTCCGATTCCAGTGTCGGAGACGCGAAAAAGCAGCATGACCTCAGAAGCGGCAAGGATTGGCGTCCCTTGCGCAACTTCCAGACTCACTGATCCAAACTGGGTGAACTTGAGGGCATTACCGGTCAAATTGACCAATACCTGGTGAAGCCGCGTCTGATCTCCCACGAGAAGGTCGGGGACATCGCCGGTAACACGGCATTCCAAGACCAATCCTTTGGCGCGGGCCTGAGGCAAGATCATCTTTCGCACTTTATCAACCGAATGCCGGATGGAAAAAGGCACGTGTTCGAGTGTCAGCTTGCCGGCCTCGACTTTGGAGAAGTCCAGAATGTCATTGAGCACACGCAACAGACCCTCAGCCGCAGAACGCAAGGTTTTTACATGCTCGCGCGCTTCTTGCGGCGTTTCGGAGCCGATGGCCAATTCCGCCATTCCAAGGATGCCGTGCATAGGCGTGCGGATTTCGTGGCTCATGTTGGCCAGGAACTGGCTCTTGGACAAGTTGGCCGACTCGGCTGCAATCTTGGCGGCTTCCAATTCCCGGGAGCGGGCGCTTTCCAGTGCGCGGTCGTGCAATTGTTTCCAATATGACTTGTAGAGCGGATAACCTTGAAGCAGCAGGAAAGCTACCAGGCAGGCATCCAGAAAAGCAAACGCATTTCCCTGCGCAGTGCGCAGAAGAAGGCTCTCGACAAACACCGGGCCCATCAGCAGCAGCACATTGAGCTCTAAAAGCTTGAAGCTTGGCGCAAACGAGATGGTGGAACCAGAAACACGCCCGACACTCCAGATAAGCATCAGGGTAAACATCCAGTTTTCAAAGCCATAAGAGCCGAGGGCGTTTGCGAACACCAGTCCGGAAGCGCCCGAACTCAGGACAACGGTCAAAATCCCTGTCCAGGCCAGAAGTTCCGGATAGGCAGCGTACATGCGCTCGCGTATAAGCGCCGTGATGGTCCTTATGCCAGTAGCCAGCAGCATAACCACAGTGGAGATCCAAAAGAATCGCGGATGATCGCGCGGATAGGGCGTGGTTCCCCAGATGACAACGACAATGATAGGAAGAACATAAGCTCCGCGTGTCAGCCGCGTAACCTGGTCCAGCGCCGCTTCGCGGACAAGCTCGGGCGGCAACCCACGATCCTGGGGCTTCAATGGTTTCCCGGAATGTCGGCGAAAGCCGGGCATAGATTTCCCATGGGTATTATCGGCAGTAACATATCACGGTTTACTGGAACCTCTCGCGGGAATCGATGCTAATATTCGAAAACTACCGACAATGCAGAAACTCATCGCAGCGCCCAGCCGCAAGCTGAAACTCATTCCTCTGGTTGCATCGACATACTTCATGGTGGCCGGCGGGCCTTACGGCCTGGAAGAAATAATCCAGACTTCCGGCTATGGTCTTGGCTTACTGATCGTGATGTTTGTGCCGTTGATCTGGAGCCTGCCTACCGCATTGATGGTGGGTGAATTATCGGCAGCGATTCCTTGTGATGGCGGGTTTTATATCTGGGTGCAGCGGGCTTTGGGCCGCTTTTGGGGATTCCAGGAATCGTGGCTTTCGCTGATGGCCAGCGCCTTTGATCTCGCTGCCTATCCGACCCTGTTTGTTCTTTCCCTGGGACAAATCTGGCCGCCCGCGACGCAGGGTTACAACGGCCTGATCATCGCTACCGGGATGCTCGTTGCTTGCATGCTCTGGAACCTGTTCGGCGCAAAGGCGGTAGGCGATGGGTCAGTCCTGCTGGGAGTTCTGCTGCTCTCCCCGTTCATTGCCATCACCGTAATTGCTTTGTTTCGGCATTCTGCGTTTGCCGTCCACACGGCCCACATCTCTCCGGTCAAGGGGGGATTTCTGAGCGCAATGATTGTTGCCATGTGGAACTACATGGGCTGGGACAACGCTTCCACGGTTGCCGGCGAGGTCGAGAATCCGCAAAAGACGTATCCGCGGGTGATGATGATCACCTTGGTGGTCATCGTTATCTCTTACATGATTCCAATTGCCGCTGTCTGGTACACGCACCTTGCACCAACCGCTTGGTCTACGGGGAGTTGGTCGAAGATCGCAAGCCTGGTGGTTGGCAAATGGCTCGGCATTGCGCTGGTAATCGGTTCCATGATCAGCACTTTCGGGATCGTGAATTCCCTCACCCTGTCGTACTCGCGGCTGCCACTGGCGATGGCGCAAGCTGGAGATGCGCCCAAAATATTTGAACGCAGGCTGGCCAGCGGCGCTCCCTGGGTGTCGATCATTGCGTGCGGTCTGTTATGGTCTGCGGTTTTGATCGCGCTGAAAGCCAACTTTGAGCGCCTGCTCATGCTCGATATATTGCTTTACGGGGCCAGCCTGGTTTTGGAATTCATCGCTTTTGCAGCGCTTCGCGTGCGTGAACCACATCTGGTGCGGCCCTTCAGAGTTCCAGGTGGACTGCCAGTCGCAGCATTGCTGGGTGTAGGCCCAACCATTTTGCTGATCATCGCTTTCATCAAGAACCGCAACGAACAACTTGGTCCTATCAGCTCGCTCAATCTGGGATTGCTTCTGATGGCCGCAGGTGTCGTGTGCTATTTCATCACTGTTTGGAACCGCAACATGCGCGCAAAAAACGCCAGCGCTTGAGTGAGAGCAAACTGAAAACAAAGAATTTATTTGTTGAATTGCCGGAAAACGAAAAGACCGCCCGGCAACTGGGCGGTCTTTTCTTTCAAGGGAGAATAGTTCCAACGGAGGTTCGAATTAATCCATCAGAACTTTCTGGCGAAATCTTATGGGTCGCGGAAAGGCAGTGTCAAGGAATTTCTCTACAATAAATGTCTTTGTTTTCAATAACTTATACAATTCATCAACATTCTATGTAAACTGGCAAAAAATGTCACTACGTTCGAATGAATCGAATAAAATGTGCATTTTCAATTAGTTAGAACGATGAGGTCAGCTTTTTGCGACAAAAACCTTAACGGGGGTGGCGGAGGTGGCGGGTGCTCGGGAACGACAAATTCTGGCAATGGAGTCGAAGCCAGATATAAGTTCTGGAATGAAAAACGGTTCCGATGCCGTACAACCGAGGGCTGTTTCTTCCTATTTGAGATGTAGCTGGATGATTTCAACCTCCTCCGGACGATCGAAGATGCTGTTGGGATAGTATTTTTTGACCCACAGTCGTATTCCGCCCATAGCGAAGCCGAGAAATACAGCCACCATCATCAGCATGAGGATCAACACAACCATCGCGACAATGAAACTGCCAACATTGTCTTTGGCACTGGGCTTGGTCGGCTCATTTAGGGTCACCTCCGCGTCGTAATTCACAGAGGCGAGAAGAGATTGGGCTTCATTAGCGGGAATATCGCCGCTCACTACCACAACAAACGGCGCACTGCGCTTGAAATAAAAAGGACCACCAGGAAGGGACGCCGATTGGATGGCCTTCATGCGTTCCGCGGCAATCTGAGGTGTCGGATAGCTGATAAGCGTCAACTGGCCTTCGCCGATGGAGCTGCGATATTTCGCAAACTCCACCTCTGCACCTTTGTTGAAATCGACAAGAGATGCAGGGATAGGCAGGCCCAGGCGTTCCAACGCTATCGGGCCCATTACGTAATGAGAGGTATGCGGCACATACGCCTGCGGAGGAATGTTCCTGGGCAGACTTGGCAGGGTGGCGAGGGGACCGTGAATCTGCGGGAGCGCGTCGGAAAGAGCGCGCAGATCGGCGGCAGACATCGCGGTCACCCGATCAAGGGCCGCTTCCACCAGGATGTTACTGCGATAGAACAGGATGCGCGAGCTATTGGCAACGCCCTGGTCAGGAATCTTAGCGCTCTGCATCTGCGGATCGACATAAAACGTAAACGCCCCATAAGCTCCGCTGGCGTCATGAAAACGAACGGCCTTGACCTGCATTTTCCGGTCATCGCGGCTGTAAGTCGCTGACTCTACATCGGAAAAGCCATATTCCTTGAGCACGGTAGCATCGGTCGAGGAAGCGGCGGCGGGATCGCTACTGATTTTTGCGGTGCGCTCGGCTTTCTGCCATCCGTTGAAAGATGGCGGAAGAATTCTTTGATCTTTCTGGGCGGCCTCAGCTTCGGCCTGGGGTTTGCCGTTCACCCCATTCTTTTGCATTGCGCCTGTAGCCGAGGGGGAAGCTGCCAGCAATGAACAGATTAATACCTGGAAAATGTGTTTTTTCATGCGCGAATAAAGAACAAACAAACTCTCTCTATTAGACACCATGCCGGTCCTTATGGATTCTACAAGCCTATAGCCCTGTCATCCACAACCAGGGATCGGCTGCGCAGGCCAAGTGTGAGTCCAATGCCCGAAAGCTGCGACGCAGACGAGAATGCACTTGATCCGGTTGCGCGATACATCACCGGTTATCCGAAACACTTTCGTAACTAACTTTAGTACCGATGCATCTCCAGCGGTTGAGTGTTAATGTCTATCCATAAATTGGCTATTACTTTTGGGAACTTGTCGCAAATTCAATTTCATGGACTTGCGCAATTCTAACCGCTCCCCCTTTTAGCCAAGCTGACCGCCCCCAGAACAGTACGTCCAGAAAAGCGAGTGCAAATCGAGGGTTTTAAAAGGTGTTGCGAGAGACACCCGGTGGGCCGGTGTGTGGTTTCATGTCTGCCAATCGCAACTTCCTTCTTAAACTTCCGCCGAGATGTGCCGATTAGTAATCGTGACACTGCTTTATGGAGACTTATGTCAAAGCGTAAATGGAATCGCGCAGACGGATTTACTTTAATCGAAACCTTGATAGCCATGTTCATCTTGGCTGTAGGGATGCTTGGCGTAGCCGCTCTTATGAGCCAGATGTCAAGCACATCGGTACATTCACGTTACATGAGTGACGAGTCGTTGCTGGCCTCGGAGAAGCTCGAAGACCTAACCCGCGCCCCGGCGGACGATCCCACGGTCCAAGCCCCTGGAGGCACGGCAGGAAGTTTGACCTCTGACACAAGCCAATCCGTAACCTCCGGGGGAATCACACAGCAAGTCGATTACTTCGACACCGTGCAGCTTTCCTCCGGTGGTGGCTCCATTATTGAGACAACCACTGCACCCAATGGCAATGGTGGAACGAATTACACCACAACCACCCAGGGACCCAACGGCGAAATCACGGTGGCTACCAGTTCGACTCCTGTCAATAGCGCTGACATGGTGACATTCAAACGGCGGTGGGTCATTGAACAGGATGTTCCAATTTCAGGAGTGCGACGGATCACCGTTCTTGTCTCAATGCCAAACCCGGTAGCGGGACAACAGTCGACATTTCAGATCAGCATGGTGCGGCCATGAGGAACGTTGAGAGGACGAAAATGAACAAACACTCTTGCAAACAATCTTCCGGCTTTTCGCTGCTGGAGTTGATGATTGCGCTGGCGGTCTTCATGGTCATCGGCGGGGCCGCGGTCAGCGTCATGAGCACCCATGCGTCTCTCGCCAACTCGGAGCAGAACCAGGTGGGATTGAATATTGCGCTGCGGAATGCCGCGACGCAGATGCAACTCGACGTCGTCAATGCCGGGACCGGCTACTACCAGGGCGTCAACATACCAGCCTGGCCCATCGGGATCACGGTATTAAACAATCCAACCAACACCAATTGTTACAACGCAGCCACCCATACCTATGGTCCGACATGTTTCGATACCCTGAATGTCATCACCACGAATAACACCATTCCTCCTGCGCACCCTCAAGATAGTGGAGCGAATTGCGTCAGCACCACCAGTTCCAGCCTCTTCGTGACTCCCAGCGACGCCACCCCGCTCGCCACCCTGGCAGCAGACTTCCACAGTGGGGATCAAGTGCTGCTGGTAAAGAGCGACGGCTCGCAGATGGCTACGGTGGTTCTAACCAGTGACGGCCAGGTTACCGGCGGTAAAGTCAAGCTGGCCCATAACCCTACGGGTGCAGATGGCACAACGAGTGATCCGCTGGGCATTGCCAACACGGCGGACAGCAACAAACTCGGGACCCAGTTCTGCACCAGCGATTGGGTACTTAAGCTCTCTGCCATCACCTACAGTGTGGATGCCACGGACCCCACAGACCCAAAGCTGATGCGGACCCAGAATGGCACCGCCAATGTAATAGCGGAACAAGTGATTGGGTTCAAAGTGGGCGCGTCCATTTGGAACGGCAACAACGACAATCCTTACAGCTTTGATGCTACTTCCTACAACCACGATTGGAGCCTGATTCGATCGGTGCGAGTTTCGATCATCGGCCGGGGGAACTACATCAAGGACGTCAACAACAAATTTACAAACACCTTCGACCAAGGCAATTACCGAGTCCAGGGCATTTCCGTGATCATCAGCCCACGGAACCTGAGCATGAACGACATTTGAGGAGGACCAGGATGAAACACGAGATAGCGCGGACTTTAAGGCCGGGCCGGCGGCATGGCAAGAACCAGCGCGGCATAGCTCTGCTCACGACACTGCTTCTGTTGCTGCTGCTGATGGCACTCAGCCTGGCGATGGTGATGTCGGCCAGCTCCGATATGATGATCAACGGATACTACCGGAATTTCCGGGGCTCATTCTACGCCGCCGATTCCGGACTGGCCATTGCGCGCCAAGACATGATGAATCAAGTCGCCGCGGCCATTCCCGCGACTTTCAACGCGACCACGCAGCCCATACCGACTGGTACCGACGGCACGGTCCAAACGTACATGAACAACACCTATGGGTCGTCCTATCAACCGACTACGGGGAGCGGAGCGTCGGCAAATTCGTGGCCTGGAAAATATAAGATTACCTCCGCTACTTTCACGCTGGCACAGTGCACGGTCCTGGGCGGAACAGGCACTTGTCAGGCTCCTGCCGGAGCTGTCACCGGGTATCAATATATTTACAACTATGCGCTGACTGCGGTTGGCCAGTCCCAAGGCAATCAATCCGTAACAGTGTCCGACCGAGGCAGTGTCATCGTGAATGCCAACCTGGTTTCCGCCAGCACCACGACAAGTTTCGCCGGCTGGGGCATGTTTATCGATCAGTATACGATCTGCGATGGCAGCACGCTCGTGCCAGGCACAATTACGGGACCCGTTTTCACCAACGGCGCCTGGAACTTCGGCACTTCCGGCAGTTACATCTTTACCGACCCGGTCGGCAGCGTCAACGCCAGCGCCGGTTTCCAATTTAGTGGCCAGTGTGACCAGAAAAATGCTACCTCCGATAAAGTTGGAGGCACTACGATTGCGCCGACGTTTCAAGGTGGCTTCAATCGCGGGCAGAACCCGATTCCCCTGCCGCCCAACGATTTCAACCAGAAGCGCGCGGTGCTCGACCGCATGGGCAGCAGCAATTCGCCCGTAACCAAACAGGATCTCAACAATAACGTTCGCAACATCAGCAAGACACCGTATCCAAATTCCGGGGCAAGCTCAGGCGTGTACTTGCCTTATTCCGTGGACTCGCACGGGAACAATCCTACCTTCACCGGTGGCGGCATCTACGTTGAGGGAGACGCCCAGGTGAAGCTCACGCCCAGCGGCACAAACGGCCAGACCTACACAATCACCCAGGGCGGCGTGGTCACAACCATTACAATTACGCCCGGATCAACCCCAGGCTCGGGGACCACTGTCATAGCCAGCGGCTCCAACAGTTTGACTATCAATGGTGTTCCGGCCATGCAGGACCCAGCCACTAACGCCGTCACCGGCGACGGAGCGCTGCTTTATGTAAACGGCAATATTACCGGGCTCTCCGGGCCGGGGCAGGGCCAGGCTGCGATTAACGACTACACCGCGCTTACCATTACGGCAGCCAACAATATCACCATTACCGGCGATATCCTCTACAAGAGCGCGCCAGTAACTCTCACCCAGACGACCCAGAACGGCCAGAGTGTCCCCGCAGACACCCTGATTCCTGCCAACAACCATCAACAAGCTCTGGGAATCTTCACTGCGAACGGAGACATTCAGCTCAATAACGGCCAATCCAATAACAACCTGGAGATTGATGCCGCGATGGCGACGATTTCCCAAGGCGGATCGGGCGGCCTTACCAATATTGGAAACCAGATCAATACATTGAATATCGTTGGTGGGCGTATTCAGAACAGTATCAAGAACATCAACACGACTACTCGCAATGTATTCTTCGACCGCAGATTTGGAGGAAGTTTTGGACCGCCCTTCTTTCCGTCGACCACGGTCACGAATGGCAGCATTTCCTCCACGACCCCTGTTATAACGACCCAGCGGGTGCAATGGGTCAATGAAACGGCATTCTAAGTGGAGATCAGGCGCCGATGCTTCGGAACACGAGCGGACGGCGCTTGATCGCTGGAGCCGGGTTGATGGTGTAGCCGGAAAGGGCCAGGGATTTAGCTTCGTCAAGCCGATCGTTGCGATTGTAGTATAGGGTGCATAGTGGCTCACCGGCTTCAATCCCATCGCCAACCTTCTGGTGCAAGATGATCCCCACTGCCGGGTCGACGTTGTCCTCTTTCTTCTCCCTTCCACCTCCAAGCACCAGGCTTGCGATGCCTATTTTCTCGCAGTCCATGCCGGCAATGGTTCCTTTTTGGAGACTCAGGACATCCACCTGGCTCCTGGCCCGGGGTAGCAGCGAAAGATCATTCAGAGATTGATCATTTCCACCCTGCAAACGAACTATTTCCTGAAATTTCCGGAAGGCCGCGCCGCTCTCGATCAATTCAGAAGCGACTTGCTTGCCGGCTTCAAGGTTGGCGGCGCGGCCGCCGAGATAAAGCATCCATCCAGCAAGATCGATGCATAGATCGACGAGATCGGGAGGCCCGCCTCCTTTTAAAACTTCAACGGACTCGACGACCTCAAGAGCATTGCCTACGTAGCGTCCGAGCGGTTGGTCCATGTCGGTAATCAGAGCGACAACTTTTTTGCCCATGCGCTCGCCAGTCTCCACCATCAGTTCGGCGAGGTGAACCGCATCTGCTTCACTCTTCATGAAAGCGCCGGAACCGGTCTTGACGTCGAGCACCAAGGCATCGATGCCTTCCGCCAGTTTTTTGCTCATGATGGAGGCGCATATCAATGCGGGGCTTTCGACGGTTCCAGTGACGTCGCGCAGGGCATACATCTTCTTGTCGGCAGGGACAATGCTGCTGGTCTGTCCAATCAGGCAGCAGCCGCAGGCAGCCAGGACATCGCGCATCTCGCCCGCCGAGAGATTCACGTTGAAGCCGGGAATGGCTTCGAGCTTATCCAGTGTGCCCCCGGTGTGACCGAGTCCGCGGCCGCTGATCATGGGAACAGGAACGCCCCCGGCTGCGGCAATAGGCGCGATGATGAGTGAGGTCTTATCTCCAACGCCGCCGGTGGAGTGCTTATCGACCTTGACGCCCGGCAGAAAGCTCCACTCCAACACCTCGCCGGAATTTAACATCGCGCCGGTAAGCGCAGCTATCTCAGCGCGAGTCATGCCGCGCAGCAGTACAGCCATCAACCAGGCCGACATCTGATAATCGGGGAAATCGCCGGCCGTGTAGCCCTTTACAACGAATTCGATTTCGGATGTTGCCAGTTCGTGGCCATCGCGTTTCTTGCGGATGAGGTCGACGATGCGCATGGTGGGGATTATAACGATTGGGTAATTGGGGAAGTTGGTAATTAATAAGGCGGAATCCCAAGCTCCTCAATACGGATTCTTTCGCGAGATCCGTGGTAGACGCGCAGAACAATTACCGCATTGCGCTTCTCATCAATATGAAAAATGATTCGATGTGAATGAAAGATTAGTTGACGGTATTCGTAAAGAAAGTCTTCGGCTTCTGGGATTACTGCACAGCGACGAGGCATGGTTTCGAGAGAATAAATGGCTGACATGAGACCTCGAAACCACCGCCTGGCTGCTTCTGGATGTTTTTTCTGTTTTCGGATAAAAAGCAAATAATCATGAGCATCCGAAAGTGCATGATCAGTTATTTTGATTTTATAAGCCAAGTTTAGTACCGAGCGCTTCGAGAGCAACGCGTGCATCGTGGACGCGCCCCTCTTCCATGTCTTTCTCTCCCTCGCGAACGGCCTGGACTGCTTCCAGGCGGTCGAGCCGTTCCAGAAGGAGTTGATACGAGCGAGCATCCTGAATGACTAGCTCAGCTTTGCCGTTGACAGTGAGGACCAATGGTCGCTTGGTCTTCTTCATTTGCTTTACCATATCGGCAGAATTTCGCTTGAACTCGGTAAGGGGATGGATATCATCAGATAAATTGAGCACCGGCTTCCTCGCATATTTTAAGCATCTATAAAGATGCTAACCCATAAAACCAGGAAAATACAAGCTCCGCGCTTTTCACTCCTCAATCGCTTTGTGGGCTGCTGTCAGTGTAATCAGCAGCGCCATCGGATCCATAGGAGAGGAATCGAATCCCCACTCCTCATAAAAACGCTTGGCGCTCTCTGAGATCGCATGCACCAGCAGAGCCCGGATACCGACAATCTCGGCAGCTTGCAAAGTACGCCAGATAGCATCCCTTAAAAGCGATTGACCGATACCATGCCCCTGAACCGTCTGATCCACAGCAAGCCGGCCAATCACCATCACGGGGATAGGATCTGGCATGTTACGTCTGATCCGCCCAGGTGCCTCTAAATGAGCTATTGCACCTGCGGCAAGAGCATAGTATCCGACGACCCTCTTTCCCAAACTCACAACGTAGGTCCGGGAAGCGCCGCTCTCTTCGTTTTGAAGAGCCCGGCGCCGCGGCCAATCATCTAGCGTAGGTTCACCGCATTGGAATTGCGAAAGATCATGTTTGACAGAAAGCTTTTCGGGAGCGCCGATTCGGTCGCCGGGGGAGGTCATTTTTCCCAAGGCGCCTTCGTTTTCATCAGTCGTGCGAGCTTGGGATTGCTTTCCGGAGGATTGTCCAACATTGCAATGAAACGCTTGAATTGATCTTCCGGTAACGCAAAAAAGCGGCGGTCGAGCAAGACGCTCTCTGCTTCCCGGCATGCCGTTTCCAGCATAAAATCGGAACGACTGCGCCCCAGAGCACGTGCAGCCCGATCAATAAGCATTTTTTGCTCTCGGCTCACGCGAAGATTGATGTTTTCACCACGCGCCCCACTTGGCTCAATTGCTCTAGAGGATCTGGTTGCTGTTCCACGCATGTCCTTCTTTGCCGTATTGTGCATACAACAAACATACACGACTGTACGCACGATGTAAATACATCTTTGCTTTCTTTCCCCCAAAGATTCAGAGGTTAAAGCACTCCGGCAGCAATTGGCTGATCGTGCTTTCCTGGATGCCATTCTTTCCCTGGTACCAGATAATGGCATCGGGCCCGAACTCGGCGATTACCTGGCGGCAGGCTCCACAGGGCGAACAAGCAGCGTCATGGTCATTGACCACGGCCGCGGCTCGAATTCTCACGTTGGCTCCTCCTAGTTTCGAGACAGCGGCAAAGATGGCCGAGCGTTCGGCGCAATTGGTCAGGCCATAGGAGGCGTTTTCGACATTGCATCCGCTAAAAATCTCGCCGTTTTCCAGAAGAATGGCTGCGCCAACTTTGAAATTCGAATAGGGAGCATAGGCATTTTGCTGCGCGGCGCGGGCGAGGTTGAGCAAGCTTTCTTTGGTTGAATTGTCCATTGGGGTGCATTGAAGTTTTACCGCAAGGGGTGCGAAGGATGCAAAGTCATTTACTTTGCAAAAGATGTTTCCGCTCTGTTCCCCCAACTCCTCCCTGTCATCCTGAGCGCAGCGCCGCGAAAAATTGAGCCTCGGAAATAAACATTGGCGCGGAGTGAAGGATCCCGAGAACATGTCAGTCTAAATCGCTGATACGGGGTATTCGCCCCATCGCTGAAGTGGAAGAACTTTGATCTCGCGCAGATAACATGGCCACCTGACAGAACGTACAAAATCCGGGTAGAACACCTCGTATCAGCAAATCAGACCGAAACTCTATTGGGGTCCTTCACTCCGCGCCGATCATACTTGTAGTTGTGAGGTTCCTTGCTGCGCTGCGTTCAGGATGACAGGGGGTAAGGGTGGTAAACCGATGGCTTTTTAAAGTAAGTGACATTGGGTTTTAGTCTGGCTAACGCCCTAGTCCAAGATGCAAAACTCCAGACGCAGCCGAGGGCGGCTACGGTCCACAGTTCAAATAATTTTCTCTTAGTTGCCCGGCTTTTCCGCGGTCATCTTGGATGCGACTTTTACTCCGGCTAAGCCGTTGATGTATCTGGCAATGCCTTTATACAGGGACTCGGCGATACGCTGGCGGTAATCGTTGGTCTTCAGCTTCTTTTCGTCTGATGGATTGCTGACGAACGAGATTTCGGAGAGGATCGAGGGCATGTTAGCGCCGATCAGAACGATGAACGGGGCTTTCTTGACTCCACGGTCTTTGATCCCTGAGTTTTTCGTTCCCAATCCACCGTAAAGCGACTTCTCGACATCGACAGCGAACTCCCTGGATTCTTCGATCTTCTCTTTGAGCGCAATCTTTTTTACCAGGTCCTGCAGTTCATGAATGGACTTCTCGGAGACCGCGTTCTCACGGGCAGCAACCTCTAACGCATCGGCGGATGACGTAAAGTTCAGGTAATAAGTCTCGATTCCCCGGGCAGAGGCATCGCTGCTGGAGTTGGCATGGATAGAGATGAAGAGATCCGCCTGCTCCTTGTTGGCAATGGCAGTTCTGGTTTCGAGGGGAATAAAGGTGTCGTCCTCGCGGGTGTATACCACTTCGGCGCCCAGCCGATCTTCCAGGAGCTTGCCCAGCTTGAGCGCAACGTCGAGCACCAGGTCTTTTTCCATCAGGCCATTGGGGCCGATGGTTCCGGTATCGTGCCCGCCATGTCCGGCATCTACGACGATTTTTCCAATTTTCAAACCCAGCGCGCGAATCAGAGAGCGCTCTCCGGTCGCGGTAGGAGTAGCGACTCGCGTCACAGGATCAAGAGATTTCCTGCTCTTCTTGGCCTCAGTATGCGGCGCAACGGCGTGGAACGTGGGAGCCGTCGTCGGTTTGGTGGTTGCCTTGTCAGCCTGTTCGATCTTTTCTATTTTCTTGTCTTCAGCCTTGGTGCTTTCGGCTGCAGCAGTTTCGCCAGGTTTTTCTGATGATGGCTTGTCCGATGACAACTTCTCCGGCGACTTGAGCGGCACGTTGGCAGTATCGTTCGCGGCAATTTCAACTCTCGCCTGCTCTAGTTTGCCTGGCGGAACAGTTTTCCGTCCAGCTCCGTTCTTTTGTTCATCTTCACGCGGCTTTCCAGAGGTAGACGGATTCGCCGAGTCTGCCGGCGCGTTGGCGGTAACAGCCGGAGTCTCGGGGAGCTTCTGTTTGGTCGCAGCGCTCTCGACCGGAGTTTCGCCTTTGGATTTTCCGGCGACCTGCTGCGCTGGATGTTTTCCGTGAATGTCGATAATCAGGCGATAGGGATTAGGCAGCAGGAATGCCGAGTATTCCATTACATCGTCAACATCCAGGACGACGCGGGCGAGATTAGGCTTGTACTGAGCCACGCGAATCTTGTGCAGGAAGCCGTCATCCACGTCAAACGACTTGCCTACCAGATCGGAGGCCAGTTTGGCGTCGTGCAGATCGAAGAAGATGCGATCCGGATGGGGCACGCGTCCAGCTTCATATTTGACCTCCTGCTCCAGGTCGATGGCCACCCTGGTGTAATCGGGCGTGGACCAATGGCGAATGCTGGTCAGGAGCGGCAGGCGATGGCGGTCACTCTTGGTTTCTTGCGAGGCGTCGCTGCGTTCGTTGACATCGTGCTCCCCCGCAATGACATTTTTGGTTTTGGAGTCAGGTTCCTCGGTTTTCCGGGATCTGTTTTTCGAAAGCTTCACGCTACTGGCTTCGGCGTCGATTTCGTCGAGCGTTTTGCGGGCCTCAGCGGCCATGGTGCTATGGGGATAGTGCTTCAGGTATTCCTGAAAAGTGGCTTTGGCCTGGGCGGTATCGTCCAGATCGTCGCGATAGATCTGAGCAATGGTGAAAAGAGCCTCGGCGCGCAGCTTGCTCCCAGGATATTCACGGCGCAGGAATTCCAACTGGCCGATGGCATCTTTGAAGCCCTTGGCATCGCTGAACACGCGGCCCTGCTCATCCAACAAGTCGGCCACTGCCAACACAGCGGCATCAGCTTTGTTTGAATTAGGGGCGAGATAGTAGACCTTGCGGTAGGCATCCAGGACGCGTTGATAATCCTGCCGGGTCCGTCGAGATTGGGCTTTGCCTCCCAAGGCTTCGCGCATCCGTTCCGCAGTCTGAAATTGGGAAGCGGCTGCCAGTTTTTTCTGCTTTACAGTGCGGCCATAGGCCGGTGCAAGCGGCAGGCACGCCAACAAGGCGAGGGCCAAGAACCTGGCGAGATATCGAGTTCCAGATTGCATACTTCTCAGGGCTACGTCCTAAATTCTATCGTGAGCCTCTGGCGAACCTGGAACTTAGATCGTCTATTTCAGTCGTTCGAAAAGACGAGATGTCCCTCAGAATCGCGGGAGATATGAATCTCCGGGGTCAGAGGCCTGACAAAAGGCTGTCCCTGGTAGAGGTTCGTGATCTTGCGCACATATTCACGGGTCTCACGATAGGGAGGAATGCCTTTATTTCTATCGACCGCTCCACTGCCGGCATTATAGGCGGCGAGTGAAAGCTCCAGGTTGCCGTTGTAATTTTCCAGCAGCGATTTCAGATGGCGCACACCGGCATCCACGTTCTCATTTGGATCAAAAGCATTGGTAACGTTGAGGTTGCGGGCGGTGTAGGGCATGAGTTGCATCAAGCCCTGGGCTCCCTTGCGGGAGACTGCACGGGGATTGAAATTTGATTCCACCTTGATCACTGCACGCACCAGGTTGGGATCCACACCGTGACGTTTGGCCGCAGAATCAATTGCCTTCTCCACCGACTCAGAGGTGATCTGCTTTCCCTTCACCAAGTCCTCAGTCTCAGGTGAAAAGCTTCCAGAGCTGGGGTGAGTACCTGATAAGACGGGGGCAGAGGCTACAAAGGTTGTGACCTCCTGGGCTGCTTGTTTGGCCGCCCTCATTGCGCCCTGCGAAGGGGTAGGAACCGACTTCCACCGGTTTTCCGTACGGCTCCAATAAATCAGCTTTCTATAACTTGGCCTGGATTTTGTGGAAGCAACGGCGGAAACCGAAGAGGGAGCATGGGTTTGCGGTTCTTCGTTATTGACCCAGATGGACCGGCCGTGATCATCGTGAATGGCCACCATACTTTGCGCCCGGCTTTGCTGGTTGATCACCATGACAGCCGCACATAACAGGAAGGTAAGTAGGTTTGTTTTCATCGCGATAATGGCATTTAATACCAGTTCTCAGGCCAAAAGCTATACACCGAAGGCCCAACACCTTTCGCCGAACCAACCTTACGATCCTGAAAAGCCAGAGTACGTGGAGTATAAATGCTCCCTACCCATATTCAATCGGCGAAAACAGGGCGTATCCAATAGGTGAACACCCCTGAAATAGGGTGAAAGACCGAGTTGTCAGAAGCAAAGCCAACACTGAGGCGTGGAGGCACGGAGGAAACCAAAGCCACAAGAGCACCGCAAAGGGCGCGAAGGACGCAAAGGCAGATCAGGTAACCGCAGAGACCGCAGAAAAAGCAGAAAGGCGCAGAGTGTTGAGAGGATTAATCCGCGGGCATCCGCGTAAATCTACGGTGGGTCTTGTTTTGCGGCCCGTCCCAGTTTTGTGATTATTCCAATGACCAGATGTCGAGCCATGCAGTGAGGTGCACGACGAACTGATCACCCGATCACCCGATGTCCCGATGTCCCGATTCCTAACAGCGCATCAACCGCCGAATAAACCTCGGCTAAAGCCGCATCCAGTTTTTCCGGGTCTTTGCCGCCGGCTTCGGCCATGTCCGGGCGTCCGCCGCCGGAGCCGCCTACCTTTTCAGCTACTGGTTTGATGATTTTGCCGGCCTGCAAACGATTGGTGAGGTCTTTGGTGACGCCGACGATGAGGGCGACTCTTCCATCCTGGGCAGAACCCAGGACGACTACGCCAGACCCTAGCTTGTTGCGGAGGTTATCGACCAGCGTGCGCATCTGGTTGCGGTCGAGGTTGTCCACGCGTTGTGCCAGGACCTTTACTCCACGGATGTCGCGCACTCTCTCCTCTGCTGAGGAGACGGTCGAGGCAGCCGACTTCATCCGAAACTGTTCGAGTTCTTTTTGGAGCTTCTTGATCTCGGCATCTTTCTTTTCCAATTCCTGCCGCAGGGCCTCCGCCGGAGATTCGGCTTTATGGCTTTGGGGAATCAGCGTGGCTACGACATTTTCCAGCTTGTGGTCCAGGCGAAAGTGCTTAAGCGAACCTTCTCCGGTCACCGCCTCCACCCGCCGGACGCCCGATGAGACACTGCCTTCGCTCATGATCTTGATCAAACCGATCTCGCCCGTAGCCCCGGTATGGATGCCGCCACAGAGTTCCGTAGAGAAGTCTCCGATCTTGACCACGCGCACGCGCTCGCCATACTTTTCCCCAAAGAGCGCCATGGCCTTGTATTCATTGATGGCAACATCGATGGGCACATCTTCGATGGTCTCCACACGGACATCTTTCAAGACCTGATTGTTGATCATGTCTTCGATATCCTGAAGCTCTTCATCGGCGATACCGGTGAAGTGGGAAAAATCAAAGCGCAGGCGCGCAGCATCAACCAGCGAACCTGCCTGCTTTACGTGCTTGCCCAAAGTCTCCCGGAGTCCTGCATGGAGCAGATGGGTACCGGTATGGTTGCGGGTGATGGCTTTGCGGACATCAGCATGGACAACCGCATCGACCTTCATGCCGGCATGAATCGGTTGCTTGGCTACAACTTTGTGAGCGCGCACGCCCTGTACAGGCATGGTGCAGCCATTCACCTCAGCGACGATGGCATTGTGCTCGTCGTTGTAAAAAACACCGATATCTCCTACTTGTCCCCCTGAGTCGGCGTAAAATGGTGTGTGATCAAGAACAACTTCGCCCTGCTCGCCGGGATTGAGTACCTGAACACCCTGGCCTTCCTTCACGATTGCCAGCACTTCACAGCCGTGCGATTCCGTTTGGCGATAGCCTTCAAAAACGGTTTTGTCCAAGCTGCTGAAGACCGGTGACGCTGCCTGCTTGGTTCCGCCTTTCCAGGAAGCACGCGCACGCTCGCGTTGTTCCTGCATCGCGCGTTCGAAGCCCTCAACATCCAGCACAATGCCTTGGTCGCGACAGGTATCCACGATGAAATCTAAAGGCAGGCCGAACGTGTCATAAAGCTTGAATGCTTCGCTCCCAAGTAATCGCGGATTGAGTGGAAGGGTGGCGAGGAGCTCATCGGCAAGTGCTTCACCAGCCAGGGTAGATGCAGCTAACTGCATGTCTCGTTGATTGTTTCCGGGAATCAGATATCCAACATAAGTATTCACTAAATCAAGATCTACCTTAATGGAGTTCTCCACTAAAAATTCGGTGACGCGATGCTCGGTAACATCTTCCCATATCTCTGCAATGAGTTCTTCCAGCTCTTTCAGTCCGGCATCAACTGTGTGAGCAAAGCGGTTTTCTTCACCTAGAATTATTTTGGATACGCGCTCTTGATTGTCGACCAATTCAGGATATGCATTCTTCATTTGGTCACAGACTGCGTGAACCATCCGATAAAGAAATGGGGCTGTTTCCCCAAGTAAACGTCCATGACGAATCCCTCTCCGCAAAATCTTTCGAAGAACATAACCACGACCCTCGTTAGAAGGCAGTACGCCGTCAGAAATTAAAAAAGTCGAAGCGCGCGAATGATCAGCAATGATCCTCAAAGATGCTCGGTCTTGATATTCACTGGAGCGAGCTCTGTGGCGCGTATCCACCCCTGTTAATTCCCGTGCCTTGTCGATTAAAGGCGTAAATAAATCGGTCTCGTAGTTGGAAATCACACCCTGCAAGATCGTAGCGACGCGCTCCAATCCCATCCCCGTATCGACAGAAGGTTTGGGCAAGGGATTGTAAGTTCCAGAGGCATCGCGGTCGAACTGCATGAAGACCAAATTCCAGAACTCAACGTAGCGTCCGCACTCGCAAGGGAATTTGCAATCGGTGTGGCCTTCCTCTGAAGCTTCCGGCCCCATATCGTAGTGAATCTCGGAACAGGGTCCGCAGGGACCGGTATCGGCCATCGACCAGAAGTTGTCTTTCATGCCCAGGCCGAAGATGCGATCTTTTGGCATTCCGGTTTCGATCCAGTATTTTTCCGCTTCATCGTCACGCGGAATGCCCTGCTCGCCTTGAAAGATGGTGCAATAGAGCTTGCTTTGATCGATGTTGAACCATTCTTTGGAAGTAATCAGCTCCCAGGCATAAGCAATGGCTTCGCGCTTGAAATAATCGCCAAAGCTGAAGTTGCCCAGCATCTCGAAAAATGTGTGATGGCGCTTGGTGAAGCCCACATTTTCCAGGTCGTTGTGCTTGCCACCGGCGCGGACGCACTTTTGCGAACTCGTGGCGCGGGTGTATTCGCGCTTTTCCAGTCCCAGGAATACGTCTTTAAACTGGTTCATTCCAGCGTTGGTAAAGAGCAAAGTAGGATCGTTGGCCGGAACCAGCGATGATGAATGGACGCGCTTGTGTCCTTTGCTTTCAAAAAAGCGCAAGAATTTTTCCCGTATTTCGGAGCCAGTCAGCATGAATTGTCCAAAATTTGATTTTACGGGAAGAAGCACTCAGCAGTCAGCATTCAGCCCGCGAACAGCTTGGGTTAAAGAAATACAGGATCGTGAGTGCTGAATGCTGAGTGCTAAAAATGCTAAGTTCCCACCCAGAAAAATAAGGGCGGCATTGGCTGCCGCCCTTCACCAGGAGGGAGGATTCAAGACCCGCCTGTTCTGTCGCGTTCTGTTTAAAGGAGATTTGCGACACCCCTTGATACAATTTCAAGAGGCTTTCACACTCTGCGTACTTTTATTTGTAAATGAGTGGGAGGAGAATGAAGGTTAGGAGTTGTTAACTGCTGATCGTGAAACCTTCACATTTCTTAACTGACCCCAAGCATCAGGGAGGTTTATTTTGTTAGGCCAGACGAGTGCCAAGATAAGAGAGAAGATGATACCTGTCCTGATCATCGATGATGACGTTGAACTAACCAAGTTGTTGGAAGAATATCTCCAGGGTGAACAATTCGAACTGACGGCCGCGCATGATGGCCCCGGAGGCCTGGAAAAAGCGCTGAGCAACACGTACTCTGTGATTGTTCTCGATGTCATGCTCCCAGGCATGAGCGGGCTTGATGTGCTGAAACAGTTGCGGCAAAAAAGCGCCGCTCCGGTGCTCATGCTGACTGCGCGGGGCAGCGAGTTGGATCGAATCCTGGGACTGGAGCTAGGCGCGGACGACTACCTGGCCAAGCCGTTCAATCCTCGAGAGTTGGTTGCCAGGTTGCGGGCCATTCTCCGCCGCACCAACAATGCTCCTTCGGCGGCCACGCCCATCCACATCGCCGACCTGGAACTTCATCCTGAATCGCGCAGCGTGACCTGTGGCGGCAAGCCTGTGACGCTGACAGGGGCAGAGTTCGATCTGCTTTATACATTTCTTCGCAGTCCAGGAAAGATTATCAGCCGCGAAGACCTTACGCAGGCGGCGCTGGGCCGGCCCATGTCGCCTATGGACCGCAGCATCGATGTACATGTGAGCAACTTGCGCCGCAAGCTGGGGACCTACGACGGCAACCACGAAAGAATCAAAGCCATCCGAGGAAGCGGATATATCTATTTGCTGCCGGGAGAGCAGCCGTGACGGTACGCACGCTTTTTGTAAAAATTTTCCTGTGCTTCTGGCTGGCAGCCGGGGTCGTCATCATTGCCTTGAACGCAGCGGTTTGGATGACGACTGCCTCCGATCCGAACCCCGAGCGCCGGCACGGAGCCTTTGGTGAGGCCCTGAATCTCTATGCCGAGTCGGCGGTACAAGTCTATGACCGGGAGGGACGCCCGGCTTTTGAGCAATATGCAGGAAGGTCGTGGAAAGAAGCCGGTTCCGAAATCGATCTGTTTGATGCCAACGGACGGCCCATCATGGGACCAAGCTCACCCGACACAGCCAGTGTCGCCAACGAGGTCCAGCAAACCCAGCAGCACGTGTCTCACCTTACGCCTTTGGGCCGGCTTACCTGGGGCAGATCAGTCATCGGGCCAAGTGGCAAGATTTATATCTTCGTCACTCGCCTGCGCCAGCCCTACGTTCCTCGCCAGCTACCTTTCTCCGGTACGATCCTCAGCGTAATAGCGTCGGGCATTATCGCGTTCCTTCTGGCCCGGTACCTGACTTCCCCGGTCAAGAAGCTTCAATCTGCGGTGCAATCTTTCGCGTCGGGGAATTTCGCAGCCCGGGTCACGCCTGAACTCGGCAATCGAAAAGATGAACTGGCCGAGTTGGGCCGTGAATTCGATCACATGGCGGAGCGCATTCAGGCGCTCATCGACTCACAAAAACGCCTGCTGGCCGATATCTCCCACGAATTGCGTTCTCCGCTGGCCCGCCTGAGCGTAGCCCTGGAACTCGCGCGCAAAAACAGCAACGAGAAAGCAGAGCCGGCTCTGGACCGCATTGAAAAAGAGGGAGAACGGCTGAACAAGCTGGTAGGCCAGTTGCTTGCTCTCACGCGGCTCGAAAGCGGCGCGGAGAAGATCAGTCCTGAGACGGTCATGCTCGAAGACTTGGTCCAGCAGATCGTCGACGATGCCAACTACGAAGCCAAGCCTCTGAAGAAAGAGGTCATCGTGACTCAATTGCAGGCCTGCAGGGTGGTTGGCTCGCCTGAACTACTGCGTAGCGCCATTGAGAACGTGATCCGCAATGCTGTCCGCTACACCCCAACCGCAGGCTTGGTGGAGGTCTGCTTGCAATGGAAGCTCGATACGGCTGAGCTGACAGTCACCGATCAGGGACCAGGGGTCCCGGAATCCGAGCTACAAAATATTTTTCAGCCCTTTTATCGGGTGAGTGAAGCCCGCGAGCGCTCGAGCGGAGGCACGGGTTTGGGTCTTTCTATCGCAGACCGTACCGTGAAGCTGCATGGTGGCACGATTGAAGCCAGCAACACCGGCAGCGGCTTGCGCGTAACGATCCGCTTGCCGCTTGCTCCCAATCAAAAACAGCCTGCTACAGATCCATCGCAGGCGGCTTTTTCCCCAGCGTCTTTGGCTTCAGGATGACCACGATCGGCAGCGGCATTCCTCAATTTCAGAATTAATCTCCGAGTTCGAAAGTGAGTTCTACTGTCCAGGAGTATCCCTGGCTATAGAGCTACTATTAAGTCTTCGACCCCTGCCATAGTAATATCTCTAATTTAGAACTATATTTCCTTTTATATCAATAACTTACGTATTATTTTGCAACATTTTCGCCCTGAATTCATTTTCTTCTTGACGATTCACTCCCGCAACCCTTAAAACCTACCCGGGTAATCTTCTTTGGATCGTCCTATGAGTCGGATCCTGCGACCCTATGGGATCGGCCCGGAAGCCATCCGGTTGAAGCCCGGCTTGGTTGATAAGGGTTACCACGCTGGCGACTTCAACCCCTCTGGCAACGCCATTGGGTCGAAAATTTATGAATGCGGTGCCCCATCCTTCGCACTCTTGGCCGAAGGGTGAGGAAAGGAAAAGGGTGGACACAGGGTGGGACGAAAGGTAACAGCGGTAACAACCGGTAACAGAAATCGCCAGTATTCATGCGGGTTGTAACCGGTGTAACCGCTGTAACCGGTATTTTTTTGCACACAAACAATTTCCGGTCCAGATAAGAGCAACCCAGAGGACACAGCTACCCAAACCCCTCCCTGCGGTTTCTGCACTGCTAACAATCAAATTCGTGCCAAGGGCGCGAAGAATTTCATCAAGCCGCCTTCAGATCAGTGGCGTCCGTGGAGATCAGTGGTAAGCAAGTATTTGATCCGCGTTCTTCCGCGTTAATCCGCGGTAAAAAACGGGGTTGGCTGTGGCTCGCCACGCTGTGTTCTCTGCGGTTACCCGGTTTTTTCGCTTGACACCGGTCATCACGAACTGCTACATTTTGTAGCGCTACGATGAGTCGCAGTCGAAAACCATTGCGTACCCCCTTTACCGATCTCGATCAGGCGATCATGTCGAGTATCTGGCAGCGCGGTTCGGCTACCGCTGAGCAAGTCCGCGAGGACCTGGCCCCTAAATGCAAATTGAAAGAGTCGACTGTCCGCACTTTGTTAGGAAGGCTTGAAAAGAAAGGCTTTCTCAAGCACAAGGTGGAGGGACGGGCCTATGCATACTCAAGTATCGACGAGCCACAGGGGTTTGCGGTCAGGGCGGTTCGCCAGATTATCGAAAAGTTTTGCGCCGGTTCGGCGGAGCAGCTCATCGTGGGCATGGTGGATGACGAGGTGCTGGATGCCGATCAATTACGTCGTCTTGCCGACGAAATTGAGAAGAAACCAGCCGGAGGTAAGGTGAAATGAATTGGTACACGTTAAGCGGTCTCTCTGGCAGTTTGCTGCGGGGCCTCGCCGACGCTTCGCTCAGCGCGGTCGTGCTGGCTGCTTTGGCAGCAATACTTGTTATTTTTCTACGCAGGAATCCATTGGCACATCATGCACTGTGGACAGCCGTGATGATCGGGATGCTGGCTTTGCCGGCGGTGCGTCCATTGATTCCGGCAGCGTACCTGCATCTGCCTCAGCCAATCCACGTGAATACGGTGACCGTAGAACCGGAATCGTCGGCATTTGTAGAAACGGCAACGCAAGCCTCAGCAACCTCCCGTACACGGAGCTTATCTAGGGGCTGGAAGCCAGGATGGTCTGAGTACATTGCACTTGTCTATCTTGCCGGAGTTGGGTTACTGGGTGTCCGTATTCTGCTGGGTCTTTATCTCTCAAGGAGGCTCTTGCGAAGCTCGCGCTCCATTGCGTCCGAGTTGTGGCAGCACTTCGACCAGGTCGCGGCCGGGGGCGGGGAAGTTCAACTGGAAGAATCCCATCGCGTGCGCGTTCCTCTGACGATAGGTTTGCAACGAATGCGGGTGATCTTTCCGGCGGAATGGCGCGCCTGGCCCCCGGAGAAACTGGAGGCAGTATTGGCCCATGAATTGGCCCATGCCCGCCGCCGCGATCCGCTGATCTCTGTGATCGCGGCTGTGAACAAATGTGTCTTTTGGTTTCATCCGCTGGCCTGGTGGCTGGAACGCCGCCTGGCATCGCTGGCGGAACATGCAGCCGACGATTCCGCCCTCGCAAGTTCGCAGGACGCTCAGAGTTACGCTCGGACGTTGCTGGAGATCGCGTCGAGCCTGCAGCAAAACCGGCGGCTCATCTGGCGTAGTTTAGGAGCCAATGAAGCTGCCATGTCCGGTCCACTTATCACGCAGCGGATTCGTCGCATCTTGGACCAGAAGTCCAGAAATTATTCACAGAGGCTGGGGAAGCTGGCCCGCCTCATCCTGCTCACAGGCGCTGCTTTTCTCATCTGGGTCTCGACGACCGTAGATTTTCAGAGCGTGGCGCGAGCGCAGGAAAAACAGAATGAGTTTGCCGGTGGTGGCACGATGCTGATCCTGACTGGCCCCGGAAAACGATCAAGCCAGGATCAACCGCGAGGGGATCGGGCCGCCTCTGATGCGAATCTTGTTGCCTATTGGTCCGAGGGGGAGGAAGCTGACGCGAAACCCATCGCGGATGAGCAGGCAACAGAGATGGAGCGGCAGCTTGCCGTTGATCCAGAGAATGAGGAGGTGCGGGCAAATCTTCTGCGCTACTATTGGCACAACCGGCAGGAAGACAAGCGTACTTCGCTTGTTTTTTGGCTGATTGACCACCATCCCGAATCGAGTCTTCACGGCCAGCAAACAGCCGCCATCTTTTTGAGAGGTCCTCATGGCAATGCAGTGGTTTATTCCGATGCCAAGAGCCGCTGGCTGGCGCAGGTGAACCAGCATCCCGACAATGCAAACATCCTTGGGAATGCTGCACGCGTGGTCATCGGGAGCAGCGTCACGGAAGGTATGGCGCTTATGAAGCGCGCTCAAATGCTGGATCCAGCTCACCGGACTGGGCCCTTGGCCTGGTTCTACTCGCTGTTACTGATGCAGGGCGTCAGCAGGCAGGGGTCCGACAACATGGAGATTCAGCTTCAGATCCTGAGCGACCTGCGGGCTTCCAATGACATTCTTCTGGTTGGAGCGGTGGCCCGTTCCGTGGCCGTAACGTCGGCGCCAACTCCAGAGAAGAAAGCAAAGTTAATGCCTTTGGCAACGGAACTGTTAAAACATGCTGAGGCTTTGGAACCGCAAAACCATGAGTGGCCTGCGCTGTTGGCACGACTTGAAGGGGCGCCAGATTCATCGGAGCAGCAGCCGGTTTTAATCGAAACCACGCCGCAGTTGATGCGTATCAGCAAGGCGATGGCCGCCGACAACCTTGTCGAATCTGAACCGGTAGTTTATCCGCCCTTAGCCCAGACAGCTCACATCCATGGCACTGTTATCCTGCAAGTACGTATAGGAAAGGACGGTCATGTAAACCAGGTAAAGGCAATCAGCGGACACCCGATCCTCATAAAATCGTCGATCGAAGCAGTGAAGAATTACGTGTATAAGCCGTTCCTGCTCGATGGCAGTGCGGTGGATGTTGAGACGGTTGTGGAAGTGCCGTTTTAGAGAAGAGGTAGATGGAACTCAAACTGGATCGCAATTTGAAAAAACAGCATAAACTGCAATGCTCCCAAGTGTC
Organism: Candidatus Angelobacter sp.; assembly: GCA_035939495.1. Taxonomy (GTDB): domain Bacteria; phylum Acidobacteriota; class Terriglobia; order Terriglobales; family Acidobacteriaceae; genus Angelobacter. Next base: position 65,838 of record DASZFU010000164.1, read on the forward strand.
GGAGGCGCACCGACATTACGTCTACCAATAGCTTCGCCTAGAACAACCGGGACGATTTCCTAGCTACATTATTACCGTGCAGCCAGCTCGACGCTTTCATGGTTAGCGGTCGCGATTGCCTTTTTCAGAAATTGCGAAGCTTCGGCCAGTGATCGTCGGCCCTCGGGAACAAACCGGTAAAACAACTGCCAGACATGAGGCACCGCAGGCCAAACGCTCAACTCCACCGGAACGCCCACAGACCGAGCACGCTCAGCCAGTCTGGTTGAATCATCGAGCAGCGTCTCATCTGCTCCGGCATGGATCAAGAGTGGCGGCAGTCCACTAAGGTCGGCATACAAAGGCGAGGCCAAAGGATCGTGAGGATCGCCACCATTAGCCAGGTATAAATCTCTCGCGAAGCGCAGAACATTGCCAAAGAACATCGCGCACCGCTTGTCATTGGTCGCGCGTGAATTTCCCGTTCCGACCAGATCTGTAAGGGGCGAGAACAGAAGTGCTGCGATGGGCAGCGCATCGCCCTGGGCGCGGAGTTTGAGCATGGTCGCCAACGCTAACCCACCACCCGCTGAGTCGCCGCCAATGACCATGGGAGTGGAAGCACCTGCTTCCTTGCGAAGAGCGCGATAAACGGCCACGGCATCCTCGATTGCGGCAGGAAACGGATGCTCAGGGGCCAGGCGGTAATTCGGAGCATAGACGTGGAATCCCTGTTGCGCGAAAAACGTCGTGTAGGCACGATGCGAGGCCGCTGAACAGGCGAAATAACCGCCTCCATGCAGGTAAAGCAACAATCCGGCAGATGTTCCAGATTCAGCCTTGACCCATTCTCCTGGAACGCCTCCCAGGCCGGCTGGTGTGATCTGAATCCCAGGCGGGACTTTGAAGGCAGCGCCGCCACCCATAACTTTGCGAGCTTGAGGAGCATCCTGGCACCGCGCCAAGCGGCGCTTGAAGGTGTGCCTGAGAACGAAACTCATAAAGTGAGCTTGCCAGCTAGCCATAGTAGATCCTCAATGTGACCGCTCATTTTACTTTGAAGCTGCCCGTGTTAACCAACTCATCTCGACAGACGGGGTTGTCAAGAGCTGCGGTCGCTAGGCTAATTCTGCTTCCTTCCATTAAAGCCTTGCGCCTCTCGGGCCGATAAAAGTAGTGTGATTTTTATCACAGACGGATCGCTCGACAACTGCGAAAGTAGAGGTGTGGTGGCGAAGGGGAATGCTCGCCAGGACTGGGGGGGAGCGTTCGGCCTGGACGTATCAAAGCATGGGAGAGAGCGGTTGGTAATTGACATGGTTCGTGGATTCGCAAAGCCTAGCTAACTCCTTATAAATCAAAGTATTGCATTAATGCCGGAGTCTCTAAGGAGAATTCCAGATTTGGGAATTACCAGCAATTCTATAGGTTACTAAAGTCGCATTCAGGAATTGTACAAAAGGACATGCTTTTTAGTTTGTTTCTTGAAGGGATTGGAGTAGAGTTGTCGTTACCTACACAAATAAGTAATCGGAATCTGTTGAGCCCCCACTCGGTGAAACCCGTCGTTTTTGGGAACCAAATGAGCTGCCGCACTATTGCATTGCAGGAGAATTCTGCAAAATCGCCGTTTTAACGGAGTCATTTTTGATGGACCAACATAATCTGGTCTCGGGTGTCGTCCCAGGTACAGCTCATGCCGCCACGGCTGTGGCTCCAGCGCTGGCCCCGGTCGAGGAATACAAGGCCAAGCCTATCTCTACCGCTAAACTTAGTCCTCGCAGGCAGCTCAAGCTGGCCGCGACGCGCCTGGCAATCATATTAGCCACGGTGTTTACCGGACGCTATTTCTACTGGCGCCTGATGCACACCATGAATCCTGCCGCCAAGATCTTCTTCTACGCGTTTCTTATCGTGGAGATATTGAGTTTTATTGAGAGTTTGTTCTTTTACTTTGTCACCTGGAATCCCACTCATTACACGCAGCCGGAAGCTTTGCGGAACCGGACCGTGGACGTTTTCATCGCCACCTACAACGAGCCGGTGGAGCTGCTGCGCGAGACCGTGGTGTGCGCAGTCAACATGCGCTATCCCCACAAGACCTACATCCTCGATGATGGACGCCGCAGCGAGGTCCGCGAACTGGCCCAGGAGTTCGGTTGCGGCTATATCACGCGTGATGATCGCGCTCATGCCAAAGCTGGCAACCTGAACAATGCCCTGCACCACACGGATGGCGAATTCATCGTCACCCTGGATGCCGATCATGTTGCATCGCCCGAACTGATCGAGGAATTGATTGGGTTCTTCCGCGACCCTGACGTGGCCATCGTGCAGGGCACCCAGGATTTTTACAATCTGGATTCCTTCCAACACCAAATCAACTGGAGCACGCGTGCGGGATGGCAGCAGCAGGAGCTTTTCTTCAGCGTCATCCAGCCGGGTAAAGATCGCTACAACTCGGCATTCTATTGCGGCAGCCCCGGAATTTTGCGCCGCATCGCCATCACCGATATCGGAGGTTTTGCCACTGAAAGCATCACCGAAGACATGCACACCAGCATGAAGCTCCAGAAGAAAGGATGGCGCGTACTCTACCAGAACCGCACTGTGGCCCGCGGACTTGCGCCCCAGACCTTCAGCAGCTTTGCCACACAGTGGCAGCGTTGGGGACACGGCGCGATGCAGGTGCTGCGTGCCGAAAAGCCTTTTTTTACTAAGGGGCTTACCTTCACACAGAAGCTTAACTACTTCAGCTCCTTCTACTTCTACTGGATGAGCTATCAGAAACTGGCTTTTGTCATTACGCCTATCATCACTTTGTTTTTTGGGGTATTTCCGCTGGTGACCGCCCCCATGTCATATGCCAGTTATTTTCTGCCTTATTTTTGCTTGAACATCGCCAGTTCGGTCCTGCTGCAGGGCGGGTGGCACAATTTCGTGATGAGCGAACGCTTCAACCTGTTGAAGATGCATGTCCTCATGAAGACCTTGTCCGGACTCTTTCATCGAGACAGTCCCTTCACGGTTACCCGAAAGTCGCGCGCCTCTGCGCCGCAGCCAGCCGAGGTCCTGCTGCCACTGCTGCTTCTGCTGGGCCTGGTGCTTTCTCTGTGCGCCGGCATTGTGCGCATTCAAATCGTTCACACCTGGGGCTTCATGTTCTGGGCTTTGACCGTGAATGTCTTTTGGGGGTTCGTATTTCTCTTCATGATGGGTGGCATGGTGTGGCGTTCGCAGAAGCGTCTGGAGCACCGCAAGACCTATCGCTTCCCGTCCCATCTGGATCTCCGGATGAGCGTAAGCTACAAGGAGCCAGGTGGCGACGAAACAAAGCGCGATGGCTTTGCCCGTAATCTGAATCGCACTGGAGTCTCCATCACTTTTGAACGCGAGATTCCACAGGGAACTAAAGTTGACGTTGAACTCCGGCTGCCGGAGCGCACTATCTATGCCACTGGCAGGGTTATGCGCAACCAGACTTACGGTAAGAACGGACATAGCAGAATTTCCAACGGCATTCGGTTTGACAAGATTGCCCCCACAGACCAGGACGAGATTTCCAAGTTTCTCTTCTGGGAGATAGCGCCGCAGCATAACCGGTTGCTCAATCTCACACATATGAGCCAGTCGGAAGTACAAGCGACAGAGGTACAAGTATCGTGAAGATGCGTTTCTATCTTGCCTTTCTTGGGGTGGTGACGATGGCCTCCAGCACGCAGGCCGTAGCATCCACGCCTCTTCAAAGCGATGCTGCGTTGCAATTGGCGCGGGCCGAGGCCAAAGCCGGCCGCACCGAATTTGCCATCCAGCGATATCGCGCCTTGTTGGAGCAGGAACCTCAAAACATCGATGCTTTATCTGATTTGGCCTATCTGCTGGAGGCCAAGGCGAAGTGGCCCGAGGCCGTTCCGTTGTTGGAACGGCTGGTCAAGCTGCAACCTCACGATACCCAGGCGCTTTACCATCTCGGGCGGATGAAGAGCTGGCAACCCGAAGGACGGGGACAGGCCTTGGATTACCTGGGACGAGCGTGCGGGGAAAGCGATCACAATGCCGAGTATTGCAGCGCCTATGCCGATGTCCTTGGCTGGAGCCAGGAAACCCGGGCCAAAGCGATAGCAGCACTTGAGGCGACTCTGACGGCCCATCCTGATTCAGTTGCTTCACGTGTGCGCCTAGCACAGATGTTAAGTTGGAATGAGGTGACTCGTCCGCAGGCCCTTCAGTTGTTTGACGAAGGCTTGAAGATCGATCCCGGCAACATCGAGCTATTGGTAACCTCCGCCGAGGTGCTTGCCTGGAACCGTACAACCCGGAGTGAAGCACTGGCTCGTTATGAACTTGCCTTGCAGAAAAGTCCAGAGGAGCCTCGCGCTTTGCTGGGTAAGGCCCAGTTGCTGGCCTGGCAAAACCACTCCAATGAAGCTCTGGAGTTGTATCGCAAGATACTGGCCCGCGACCCGCAGAATGCTGCCGCCCTGCGTGGAGAAGCCGAGATCCTGAACTGGAAGGGACACTTCGTGGAAGCGCGCACCTTGGCGCAGCAGGCCGAAGCCAAAGAGCCTTCCGACGAGCGGGCCCGCCTGGAGTTGGCGCGCGCCGATATCGGGCTTAAGAAATTTTCCGAAGCCCGCGATGCTATTGCCGGCCTGAGCGATCCGGCCATAGCAGGGATCAACGATGCGCGCCAGGAAATCCGGCGAGGGCTAGGGAGCTACGTCGAATTTGGATACGCACATCGTCTCGAAAACTCGCTGCCGTTTGATCGCTTTAACGTGGCTGTTTCTACCCCTTTGGGCGCAGCCAACCGGATCACTTTTACCTATCAGCCCACTTTGTATGATCCACAACAGCAGCAGGCCTTCAACACCAGCTATTTTGGGACCAGTTTGGATTCAGAAATAAGCGACCGCCTGACAACCCATGTGGCCGCAGGGGCCGAAGTGTTTCAGAATGCGCCGGTCAACGTGGATGGAAGCTTGCGCATGCGCTACAAACTATTGCCTTCCACGACCTTCAAGCTCGCACTTGATCGGCAGGCAGTGGAAGAATCGCTCCTTTCCTTGCGTGGTGAGAACACGACTGGGCTTTTCACCGGCGCCATGTTCCTCGGGCAGGTGCGCTCCAACTTGGCTGACTTGGGCATCAGCTACGAAAATGCGGCCCACCATTTTGATTTTGGCGTGGACTACACCGACGGCATCTATACGGGAAGAAACCTCGATCCCAACCGCCGCTGGACCATCGAAACGCAACTGGGAAAATCATTGCGCAGCGACCGGCCTTTTATTCGCCTCGGCTACTATGGCAATTTTACCCGCTTTGCTCACGATGCCGACACGCAGTCAGGGCAGCCTTTCTCCAGGCTGACTGGAGGCTATTTCAGTCCGACCCGTTTCCTGCTCAACCAGGGAGTGTTGAATCTCTCTCACCGCTTCAGCAAAACAGTGGAATGGGGAGCGACCGGGGCAGCAGGCGTCCAGAACGTCGAGACCTCGACCTCTTCGTTCACGAATACCCAGTTCGCTTCGAGCTTCGAGTCCCACCTCTTCTGGCGGGCCACTCCCATGAACGAATTCAGGTTCACCTATGAATACCTGAACGTCTTCAATGCATTTCAACGGAACTTGTTCAGGTTCGCATGGCGACACTACCTCTAAAAGAGACTTCAGGAACAGCAACAGCCCGCCCGCGCAAGAATGCCACCCCACTGGCACGCTCTAGCGAAGATTTCTTTCGCATCGAGTATGCCCTGGCCATGATGCTCATCGCGGTTGCCGCCGTTTACCTGCGCGTGCTTACGCCCCGTTTTTCGACCGCCTACATGGACGAATCGATCTATGTGGTTTATGGGCGAATGTTTCTCTCGCGCCACTTTGAAGCGCCACTCGATACTCCGTTGCAATGGAGCTTTGGATGGTATCTGTGGCCGGCGATGGCCGCGTTCGCGGACCGGATCGGCGGGCTGGTGGCGTTGCGAGAGTTGGCGGCGGGATTGGGCGTCGTGACGGTGGCCGCCACGTATGGCTTCGCCACGCGCGTGTTCAACAAGATGGTAGGGCTGGGCGCGGCTGCCATAATGGCCGTGCTCGGCCCCGCCCTGCTGGTTTCGAAGATTGCCACGCGCGACTCCGGCTCGATCTGCTTCTTTGCCCTGGGTCTTTGGGCCTATGCGGCCGCCTGGCAGACGAACCGGAAACGTAACTGGGCACTGGCCGCTCTTTGTTTCTTTGCCGCCTTCCTGTGTAAATACCTGGTTGCCGTTTTCTTTCCCTTCCTGGTGCTGCTGGCACTACGCAAAGGGTTGAGGCCGATTTTGATTTTTGCTCTGCCGTTGTTCGCGTTCTGCGCTGCCTATGCTGGTCTTCACGCTGCCGACTTGTACCATCTCTTGCGCTACGGTTCGGTCTACAGCTCGTTGAAAGCCTCTCCGGAAGAAGCCCTGAATATCTATCTCAGCCGCCGTGCAGATTTCTGGATTCTGGTCTTCTCCGCATTGCCCCTGTTCCTTTTCCGGGAGTGGCGAAGACGCGCAGCCGCTCTTTGGGTAGGAGTTCTTGTCATCCTGGCAGTGCAGTTGAAAACACGCGCCGATTTCGATTACTGGAAGCATGTGAACTATGTATTCCTGTTTCTCGTTCCGTTGGCGGTTGCCGGCGTCGTTTTCTGGGTGCAGGAGTTGCACAGGAAGAATTACCACGGCCAGATGATCTGGGGTGTGGGCGGAGTGGTCGCCCTGGCAGCGATCACCGGATGGTTAGGCCAGGGCCAGAGCGTCCAAAGATTTACGTTCTGGCCAAACGTAAGTCCAATCCTCGCTTATTTTGAAAACCACCTTGCCGCCAACGATCGAATCCTGGTGGATGACACGGTGCTCCGCTACTACTTGAGCCCGCCGCTGCATCAACCTCAAATCGTCGATCCAATGTATTTCAGCCGTGGCGGAAAGTCCGGTGATGAAGCTTACAAAGCTGCTGTTCGAGAAGGTGAGTTCAATTACGTGGTGTTAGATGGTGGCATCGGCGGAGAAGCCCGCCAGATGAATGCAGCAATTCGTCCGGAACTCAGCGGATACCAACTGGAGTTCGCCGCCATCGAACCAACATTAGGGCAAACGATCCAGATCTATGCCAAATCGGGCCATGCCGCTCCAGCAGCAGTTGGTCCAGGCATTCGCATCCTAAGCCCAGCCAGCAACGCGGTAGTAAGCACCGGCGCAGGAGGCACATTCGCGGCTCAAGGCCAAACCGAGGGAGCACGCGCAGGATGGTATGTGCGTGTCGATGTCTTCACCGATCAATGGCATCCACAGGGCGAAGACATCCCCATCGGTGCGAATGGAACTTTCCAACAGACAATCAACCTGGGAGGGCAGGGCCGTCAGCAGTGCTATCACATTGTCAGGGCCAGGCTTCTTGACCAGAACGGGAATTCACGCGCAGTGACGATGAATTATGGAATTGGGAGGACGGATGAGCAGGGAAGTTGCAGAGAGGCGCATCCTTAAACCCTGCCCATGAAAATCGTGTGGGCCCTACTTTCCCTGAGTCTCGCTCTGTGACTCGAGGTAGCTCAGAATGTAATTGACATCTAGATCGCCGACCAGGCCGCTGGGCATCCGGATGCCTTTGTATTTTTTGAGCAGGACGGTAGCGATAGGGTCGTGGGCATCGAGCAGTTGATTGGGGTTCTGGATCATCTGGACCAGCCATTGATGCTCGCGGCTGCGGGTCACTCCCGCCAGATCGGGGCCGATGTTGTCGCCGTGACCGATGGTGTGGCAGGCGATGCATTGCTTGCCAAACAGGTATTTACCTTTGTCAAAGGTGGTCAGTGGCTGGCCATCGCCTTGGGTTTTGTCGGCGGCCAGGTTGGCATGTTTGAAGTTGTCGAGGAAGTCGCCGATCATTCGGGCTTGAAAGGATGGATTATCGGTGGCTGAGCCGCGCATCCATTGGCCGGTGGTTTCATTTCCAATCAGGATGTAAGGCATGTGGCCGTCTTTGTTGATGGACGGATCGGAATAGATTCCCAGCTTCTGGCTGAGAAAATCTATGTCTTTCTTTTTGCCCGTAAGGAAGGTCCAACCCGGCCCGACGTGATATTTCTCCATGTAGGTCCTCAGCACCGTGGGTGTGTCGTGCTCCGGGTCAATGCTGATGGAATAAAAGAAAATGTCGGAGCCTACGCGGTTTCCGAGCTTCTTTTGCACCTGGGCCAGCCGCGCGGTCTCCAGCGGACAAGCGTATTGGCAGCTCGTATAAATAAGCTCGATGGCGACGATCTTGCCTTTGATCAGGTCGTCGTAAAAATGGACTTTTTTACCTTCGTGCGTGATGAGCTCTATGTTGGGGAAATGGCTCGGATCGGAACCGGCAAGGGCAGATGTAATGCCTAGAAAAATGGCGGAAACCACAGAGAGAAGTATCAAACCCGCCGATATTTTTTTCAAAGGCATCGACTTATTTTCAGATTTAAAAGAGCGCGGTTTTCGTCCTGTCGAGCGATACTAAAATACATCAGATTGCAAGCTGAATGTCAGTAATTTGAAAACTTCTGGCGCGCGCGTTTTCCGCGCGCGCCAGGAGTATTGGAATCAGGCATTTGGCAGGATTTGATCTGGGCTCTGGAACGTGACGCCCGTTGGTTTGGAAATTGGGGTTGGCAACGGGTTCAGGAAAGGCTGTCCTGCGCCGTTGATGTCCCACCGCAACAGCATGGCATTGTCTTCATGCATGGTGTTGTGGCAGTGCTCCATGTACATGCCGCCCCAATCGCGGAACTGCATCTGGATGACTACAGTGCCACCTGGTTGTAAGCGATAAACGTCCTTGCGGCCGCTTTCCGCCGGTGACGGCCGGGCGCCATTCCGGGAGAGAATCTGGCCCTCCTCAAAGTGGATGTGAATGGGGTGGTCCCAATTCGAATCCCCTTCCAGGGTCCAAATTTCCGAGGTAGCGAATCCCGGCTGTGACGAAATGCGTCCGTAATCCGCCTTCTGCGTCTCCTGGTCCTCACCGTTGTTGCTGGTCTTGATGCCCCACGGACCACCACCGGTGTAAGTAGTAACAGGATCGTTGGTTGTGACGTTGCCGTTATCGCGGAACCGGAATGAGCGTTGCCGGACGGCCGCAGGCAATGTCGGATTGGGAATCAGCACGACGCCATTGCCGCCGCCCGCAACATCCACGCTCTGGTCGGCCACTGGCGGCGGACCAGTGACCACAAAGCGCAGGAATGATCCGACGCATGGGTCGCAGGAGGTACCGCTGGTCGCCTGAGAGACGCTCAGAACAGGCCCTGGCAGTTGCCCGCTCGACATCTGTTGCAGGTTGACCAAGTCTACGGTTTGGCCGGCCCTATAGCGGGAGAAGTCGATCACAATGTCGTACCTCTCGGCAATGCCAAGCTGGTCGGTCTTCGTAAGGTTGACGGTGCGCGGGAGCAGGTTGCCGTCGTTGGCAATCTGGACAAGGCCTGAGCCATCGCTCAGCGCAAATGCAAAGAAGCGGGAAACGCTGGCATTGAGGATACGGAAGCGGTACCTGCGGGCCTGCACGTTGAAGAACGGCTTCCAGGCAAAATTCACGGTCATCTGGTCGGCCAGAAAACCGTTGAATTGCATGGTATCCATGTTGAGCTGGCCATTAGCATCCCAGGCCTTATCCGCGACCAGCAGGTTGACGTCGTAATCGAGATTACCCCAACCTTTGCCGTTGGACGATCCGCTGGGAAGCCGGAGGTTGACTCCGTCATTCACAGTTTCGTCGCCGCGATCTAGGGAGCTGTAGATGTTGGTCATCCCAGCCTGGCCTTTATACACGTTCTGATCCGTGAAGCTGAACATGTGGTCATGGAACCAGTGCGTGCTCATGGTCTCATGCCAGTCGCCAGGAACCTTGTTGATGCCGCCTGCATCGTTGGGAGCTCCCGCGCGCGGATCGGTAGCTCCGGTATTGATGGAGGTAAATCCCGCCAGCACCCAGGGCCAGTGGTAGTCATAGAACTGGTTGGGCCAGAAATAGGCGCCGGTAAAGCCGTCGTTCTCCGCTCCATGATGGCCATTGTGCTCATGCGTAGTCAGGGTGAATCGACCAAAGCCGCCGTTGTTGGTGATGTCGGTGGGCAGAGCGTTGTGGTGCCGGAACAGGACAGGCTCGCCATAACGGACCTGGATCAGCTTGGGAGGAAATGTTCCATTGATGGGCCAAACCCGATTTGAGTTTTGCACCGGGAAATTCGGGTGGAACTTTAGAGGAAAAGAACCCGAACCAAGGCCCGAATTGAGATTGGAAGCGACGCCCGGATTGTAAACCGCATTGGCCTTACCGGGTGTACTGCTGACCTCGATGGCCACTTGTGGCGGCAGTTGGGCAAACCTCTGGTGGGCCCAGGTCGGTCCAGGAGGACGCCCTTCAATCGGCCCTGTCAATCCAGTCTGCCCGCCCACAAGCTTCGGATCGACCGGCTGCTGGGTCTGATTGGACTGCGCCTGCGGCGCGGGGGTCAACGTCGAGACTGCGTTGCGCGGCAGGACATCGAAGCGTGGCATTGCTTGGCTGAAAGCCGCTACCCCAAAGGTCGGGCTGGCTGGCAGGCCGGTGGGAATTGGAACACAACCTCCTCCTCCTCCCCCCCCGCCACCGTGGTCCGCATGCAAAGGTCTTACAAAGGGGTTCAGACCACCAATGGGCAGCATCAACCCTCCGGCAGTGAACAAGCCCCACTTGACCAGATCGCGCCGCTTGATTTTGCCGTGGGATAAAGCCGCTGTGATCTCGGCGCGGTTTTGCCGGGCATTTTCCGCATCCCGAATACGATCCCGGTCCGAATCTTCCCTGAGCCAGAAAGTATCGTCTCTTCCAGATTTACGTCCCATGCTGTTTCTCCTTGATAGTTCAGCCTTTTTGCCTGATATGCAGCCAAGCCGATAGCTTTGTTTCCTGATGTGAATTGTTAGGGAACTTCGCAACTACCAAGAGGCCGGAAAACTCTTGGGGAGCGCCAATTTTTTTCGGTCGGGGATACAAACCCGGAAATCAAATCAGGGCGCTAAAAACTCCGAGGGATTCTTGCTTAGGGAATCTCGCTAACTCTCCACAGAAACATCTCTTGATACGCGGGATTCCTCAGCTATCTGAGTGAGGCTTACGATGGGCAATTTGATATAGGCGGATAAAGATATTTTTTTACCGTAACCCTAAAACTAACGGGCTTAAGCTAATCCGCCTGTGGAAATTAGGGTTTATTTAAGTTCTGTAACCGAGTTTCGACCACGTCCACAACTCTAGCCACGACTTCATCCAAAGTGAGGAGTGTGGAGTCAATGATCACCGCGTCAGGGGCGGGAACCAGAGGTGAATTGGCACGGGTACGATCACGATAGTCTCGTTCGCGCAGGTCGGCTGCGGCCTTTTCCGGTAGGTGCACCGTGGGGTTTTGCAGGAAACGGCGCGCGCCGCGAACCTCCGGGTCGGCATCAAGAAATACTTTGACCTCCGCCTGGGGGAAGACCTGGGTGCCAATATCGCGGCCCTCCATTACGACACCGCCTTCCGCCCCTAGCTTGCGCTGGCTTTCAACCATCCATGCGCGGACCTGGGGATGCACCGAAACCTTTGAAGCAGCCTCGGTTACATCTTGTTGCCGGATGCGTTCAGTCACATCGGTTCTGTCCAGCAAAACACGGTTCCCGGTGGGCCGGGCCTGAAGTTCGATACGCGACTGGGCGGCCAGGCGGGCCAGGGCATCTGCGTCGTCAAGGGGAACTCCGGTCTCCAGGGCCTTCAGGGCCAAAGCCCGATACATGGCTCCCGTCTCGATGTTGATGTAGTTGTATCGGCGGGCGAGCAGCGCGGCCAGCGTGCTTTTGCCAGAGCCAGCCGGACCATCGATCGCAATAATGATCCGCCGGTCAGCCACGGCGGCGAAGTCCTTTATTGACGGGGTGTGTCTCGGATGAATCCTTGCTGGAAGAACTCTTGTCTTTGAAGACCTGAGCTACGGAGTTCTTGTCTGGCAGGGTTCGCCGCTTGTTTCGAACCTGGGCCGTACCCGACTCGGCAAGCAACGGCGCCATGCGAGTCAGTGTCTTGCTTCCCACGGTCAGGTAGCTCAATTGACGGGCCGCCTGCAAAGCATGGATCGCCTCGCGAATCTTCTGACGTGGTAAGTGCATTGAGAAAAACCGCTCAATGTCGTCCTGGTCAGCGGCAATTACCGATTCCAGGTATTTGCTCAGCAAAGCCGTGAGCGCCTCAGGAAAGGTGATGCCGAAGGTGCGGTTGAGCGCCTGCCGGGCCCAGCGGTAGAGCACGTCCCATAAAGCGCCCTCCTCTTTTCGATAATCGACGCGGGTGATTTTCAAAATGGCCCAGAGCTCGCCTAGAGCGCGGTCCAAGGCCGCAGGCGTGGGTTCGTGTCCTACCAGCTCGCGCAACTTCAGTTTGCCGAGTGGACCACGTTTTCGCAGCACCTCGAAGACCTTCATTGCCAGTGGAGACACCTTGACATGAGGCAGGCCTTTAGGATTCCGGTCTCCGAACAGCACATAAAAGAAGGGGAAAAGAGAAGCCGCGACCAGCAGGACAATCTCACCAGGAAGAAGCAATTCGAAGGCGCTACGTTCACGCAGCAGACGAACCATCAGGTCGATCGCGGGTTGCGTGCGCGGATCGGCGAAAGCCTGTTTGGCTTCCGGCAGACCTTCCGCCGAACCCGCGTAGGCGCCCAGGAACGTTGGCGCCAGCAGGGAGCGCACTGGATAGACCAGACAGAAGCCTACATCGTCGAGGAAGCTTCTGGCATCATCCAGAGTACGAATGGGGTTGCCAGCGACGCGCCATTGGATCGCTCGCTGCTGCTGAAGCTCCTGTTCGGTCATTTATCTACAATAACACTGGAAACAGATGCCCTATTTGCCCTATTTAATGTTGCGTGGACGTGCCATTAAACAAACGGGCTTTCCATAGGCAGGTCCGTTCACCGATTCAAGCTTTTTGTGACGAACATCCTCGAGAGCGCCAAGTTTGCTGGTCCATTCGCCAGATTCAAGTTGTAGGGCAGCGTGGGTCGGAATCACCGTGCCATCCGAAGTCTCCTTGCCGAAGATGGCGATCTTTTCCAAAGTTGGTTCCAGGGAAGCATTGAGACAGAGTTTGTATCCTTGCCTTGCAAACGCTTCCATAAATGCTTCGACAGTTACTCGCCTAGGTACGCCAAGAGGCCAATATCCAACCCGCCACGGATCGGGCCACCAGTTTCTCGTACTATCTTTGGCGGCCCATGCTATGCAGTTGTATTGTCTTGAAGGAGGGCTTGTAATCTCGCACGTATCTTCAGTGAGAAAAGGGTGATCTTCCGGTGACCAGCTAAATGGCATAACCTACGTTTTCTGCCCACTTGATCCAGGATTGGGCCATGTTTGCAAAGTTGCCCTGGTCCTTAGCATCAACCGGATTAGCATCCGTGATCGCCATAAGTGCCCAAAACCATTGATCAGGCTCGTTGCCCTCAGATTTAAGTTGAGAAATCAAAAGAGGAACAGCAGCTTCGCCCATACCGATGATCTTCTGATAAGAAGGGAGCATGGCCATCTCCGTAATTGAAGACATTGCCCCTCGTTCACGCTGCCAATCTCTTACAAGCGCTCGAAATTTCTTTTGGAGGTCGGTGGAATAGCTTTGACCTTTAGCTTTCTTCCAACGCGCCATGACAGCGTTTCTGGCGCTCTCACTACGCTGTTCCGGAGTCATGCTGGCAGCACGCGCAGGGCCACCTTTACGGCCGCCCTGGCGCCCTAATGCAGCGGCATACTGGGATTTTCTTTTAGGAGCCATACTTCATTATACGTGAACGCTCACGAAGGCCGGATTGTTTCAAATCCGTTTGAATGCCCGTTGGATATCCTTGATCGAGTATCGCAGCACCACCGGGCGTCCGTGAGGACAGGTCATGGGGCACTCGGTCTTGGCCAGTTCGGAGAGCAGCCACTCCATTTTGTTTTGTTCCAGGGGCATGTTGATCTTGATTGCGGCATGGCAGGCAATGCTGGCAGCGATCTTGGTCCTGATTTTTTGGAGATTCAAGAGTTGCTCTTCCTGCTGGAACTGCTCCAGCAGTTCGATCAGCATCTTCTCAATGTCGGCAGATTGCACTCCCGCGGGCGAGGTCTTTACCGCGACGGTGCGCAGGCCGAAGAGTTCAACTTCAAATCCGTTGCGGCCCAGCTCTTCTGAGATTTCGGTGAACACTGCCTGCTGGCTGGGCGTCAGCTCCACCAGGAGCGGCATCAACAAACGCTGGCCTTCGATTGCAGCTTTGCTCCGCTCGGCCAGCACTTTTTCAAAGAGCACCCGCTCATGAGCAACATGCTGATCGATGATCCATAGGCCATCACCATTTACGGCCAGTATGAAGGAATCCCGAATCTGCCCCAGAGGCTTCAGGCTGTCGAGCACCAGGGGTTCGGCAGTTTGGAAGTCGTCGACCTGGAGAGATTGGTTGCTGCACGAATCGATAGGTCTTGCGTTCTCCATCGCGGCGGCCACAGGACCAAAACCACTCAGCGCCGCATTGGCCTCGACTGAAATTGGATTGCCGGCAAAATGGAGGCGCTCACCCGAGACCGGGAGTAAAGGCGATTGCAACTGAAATTCGCTCCGAACACCGGGCTCGGCAAGCACGTCCGGCATCGCGCCGGTGGTGGCCGTCAATCCGGGACGCGCATTCGGCTGGGCTGTGATTTCGCGGGTAAACTGTGGCACCGGGCGGGCCTTCATCAGCGCCGCGCGCACCGTGTCGCGGACAAAATCATGAACCAGATTGCCCTGGCGGAAACGTACTTCTGTCTTCGATGGATGCACATTGGCATCCACCTCGGTATTGGGCAAATCGATGAACAGCAGCACGACGGGAAAAACCGTGGGGGGCAAAATGTTACGGTACGACTCCATCAACGCATGTTGAACCAGCCGGTCACGCACCAAACGGCCATTCACAAAGATAAAAATCGAATTGCGGTTGAGCTTCTGTATCTCCGGCTTGGAGACGAAGCCGTGCACACGAATGCTTCCGGGCGTGGATTCCTGGGATTCTTCATCGCCGTAAGCATACTGCGACTGTGACACGCTTACACGGTCCAGCTTCATGGAAGAGCTGACGGCAATAAGCTGGTCCAGAGTCTCACGGCCAAGGATCTGATAGATGCGATCGGAGTGAGATTCAACGGGCGCAGCAATCAGCATGGCATGCGTGGCGGAATGAAGTTCAAAATGTTTTTCCGGATGGGCCAGCGCGTAATGGGTAACCAGAGAGGCAAGATGCGAGAGTTCGGTGGATTCGGCTTTGAGGAACTTCCTGCGGGCGGGCGTGTTGAAGAACAGGTCGCGCACGGCAATGGAGGTCCCCGCCGGCAAGCCCGATTCTTCGACTTTTAAGATTTTGCCCCCGGCAATTTCCAGAACGGTTCCGCTCGATTCCTCGGGTGATCTTGTCTGAAGCGAAACCCTGCTGACTGAGGCAATGGAGGGCAGGGCTTCCCCTCGGAAACCAAGGGTATCGATGCTAAGCAGGTCTTCCGCATCCTTGATTTTGGAGGTGGCGTGACGTTCGAAAGCCAGCAAAGCATCGTCGCGGACCATGCCGCAACCGTTGTCAGAGACCAGAATCAGTTTCTTGCCGCCACCCTCAACCTGCACCTTGATGCGAGTTGCGCCGGCATCCAGAGAATTTTCGAGCAGTTCTTTGAGCACCGAAGCCGGGCGCTCCACCACCTCGCCCGCCGCGATCTTGTTGGCGACATGCTCTGAGAGTACGTGGATCCGCCCCATGAGTTAGGAACCATTGTAATGGAACTACGAGTGTCCGCTGGAACCGAAACCGCCGGCTTTGCGACTGGAGGCGTTCAATTCATCCACAACTTCGACGTGCGAAGTTAGAACAGGATAAGGGATCAAGTTTGCGATCTTGTCACCGGCGCGGATCTCCGCCGGCTGATCGCCAAGGTTTTCCATAAGGACGCGAATTTCACCACGATAGCCCGCGTCGATCACACCACCGGTAAGCACCAGCCTTCGGGCCGCCATGGACGACCGATCGCGCAGCAGAGCGCCCATCTTTTCTCCTGAGGGCGAGGAGCATTCAATGGCGATGCCGGTGGAGACTACGACGTGGCCACGAGCGGGAACGGCAATCGTTTCGGCCGAGTAAATGTCATATCCAAGATCCTCACCCGGATGGGCCACGGTTGGAGCCTTGGCGGCTGGATTGAGCAGTTTCACCTTGAGCATTTCGATCAGCCTCTTCTCTTCACCACTCTTCTTCCCTCCACAACAACTTCACCGGAAAGCACCAAGCCGATCGCTTCGCTATAGGCCAGGTGTTCCTGTTCCAAAATGCGCGCTGATAAAGAGTGCTCATCATCGCCATCGAGGACCGGCGCCATTTTCTGCAAGACAATCGGACCGTGGTCAAGATGTTCGTCGACGAAATGGACGGTACAGCCGGAAAACTTTACGCCGTATTCAAGTGCTTGCTTCTGGGCCTCCAGCCCAGGGAAGGCCGGAAGCAACGAAGGATGAATATTAAGGATGCGATTGGGAAAGGCGCGTACAAAGGCGGAGGAAAGCAATCGCATATATCCGGCCAGGCAAACCAACTCGACCTCAGCGGCGGTGAGTGCATGGATCATCTCGGCATCGTGCTCTTCGCGCGTGCGATTTTTGGAGGGAATCAGAACGGCATTCAAACCGCGTTGTTTTGCAGCATTCAGGCCGGGGGCATCGGCGCGGTTGGAGATGACAATCGCAATTTCCGCCTGAAGGCGTCCTTTTTCGATGGCATCGGCGATGGCTAAAAAGTTCGAGCCGCGCCCGGAGAGAAGAATGCCGATTTTTTTGTTGGATGGCACATTTATTTGTATCACGAAGGAGGAACTTGTTAACTACAGAGGACCACACCACGTTGCAGATTGGGTGAGTAGATTGGGTAATTGAGTAAATTGGTAAGTGGGTAATTTTTTCAAACCCGTCTCGATTCAATTACCCAATTATCAAATTGCCTTAGGAATTACCCAATTACCAAATTCCTCAAGCGTAAATGACTTTGCGCTCTCCCTTGACGATGCGGCCAATCAGATAACTTTTTTCGCCTGTTTTTTCGATCAGGCTTTGCACTCTCTTGAATTTATTGGCAGGGACGACCAACACCATGCCGATCCCCATGTTGAAAGTGCGCATGAGATCATCCTGGGGAACGTTGCCGATGTTTTGCAGATGGGTGAAGACCGGCAGGACCGGCCAAGTCCCAAGTTCGACCACCGCTCCTGTGCCTTTGGGAAGGACACGAGGCAGATTATCCGTAATGCCTCCGCCGGTAATGTGGGCCATCGCGTGAACCAACCCGGCATCGATGAGACGCCGCAGCACCGGCCAGTAGCTCTTGTGAGGACGCATCAGTTCGTTGCCGGCCTTGTTTTTGATCTCATTGACGTAGCTCTCCGGCGAGTACTTTGCGATTTCAAAAAAGAGTTTGCGCGCCAGCGAATAACCATTGGTGTGCAGGCCGGCAGACGGAAGGCCAACCAGGACATCGCCGGCTTCAACTTGGGCGCCGGTAATGATCTTGCTCCTGTCTACAATGCCGACAATAAAGCCGGCCAGGTCATATTCGCCTTTGGGGTAGAACCCCGGCATCTCGGCTGTTTCGCCGCCAATCAGGGCGCAACCATTGTGGCGGCAAGCTTCGGCGATGCCCTCGACAATCTTTTCGGCGGCCTCGGGATCGAGCGTCCCGGTGGCCAGGTAATCCATAAAAAAGAGCGGAGTCGCGCCTTGCACGGCAATATCATTCACACAGTGGTTCACCAGGTCGGCGCCCACGGTGTGATGAACATTCATCATGAAGGCGACTTTCAGCTTCGTGCCTACGCCATCTACGCTCGAAACCAGCACCGGATCGCGATACTTCTTTTTGTCGATGGCAAACAAGCCGCCAAATCCGCCGATATCCCCGATCACGCCTTTGGTAAAGGTGCGGTGCGCCAGGTACTTGATGCGTTGTTTGGCCCGGTCGGCGCGGTCAATGTTGACGCCGCTATCGGCATAAGTAATCGAAGTGTTCTTCAAATTTGAGATTCCAGTTTTAAGTCTTTACCGGGCTTGATGCGAGGATTGGGAAGGCTATTTTAGCATTAACTGCAGTCAGCATTCAGCACTCAGCGCCAAACCGCGCTGACCTGGCTGAATGGGGGTTCTAACACGAACCATGCCCACAACAGCTCATCGCTTCAGCCCAAAATGTTCGCGGGCTGAGTGCTGAGTGCCGACTGCTGAATGCTCAATGCTAAACTCAAAAGGCGCGGAAGCGAATGGGGTCCGGTGACCCTTCCGGTCTTCAAAACCGGCGAGACTTAGCTTCGCTGGGTCTGGTGAGTTCGACTCTCACACGCTTCCGCCATTTCTAGAACCAGCATGTTTCACCAAAACCCACCTAGGACTTTTGAGGCGATTGACTCCTGCGAAATAGGCCAAATCAATTAATGCGGCAACGGAGCATTCACGCACATATCCGAGGAGTCCGGCCAGGAAGGGCGATCTCAGCACGAACCCAATAAAAGTGCCGTCTTCAAATTCAACGCCTATTAGCAGAGTCTAGATTGTGCATAATACACCAGGATCACCCGGAAATTGCGCTTGCTTTTTTCGGGTGTAGCCTAGAGCGTAGGCTTTGTAGCCGTTCAAGAAATTCAGCAAATTCGCGCAGGCTGCGCATTCCATCATCGTCGATACCTTCAGGATCAAAGTGCATTACGTCATTGCGAATTTCTCGAATCCCATCTAAATCTTTAATGAAGGTAGCTCTATCGATAGCCAATTCCAATCGCTCCCAATTCTTTGGATTTTCTAGCAGTCTGACGCACTCTCCAAGAGTGAGATCTGCAACTGAATGAACAACCCGTGATGTGTCTTCAGAAGCCCGAACACTGGCTAACTCTGAAGCACTAAAGCGCCCATCAATGAGGACACGAATGAAATTTTCAATCTGGCCAAGCACCAGAAAGGGTTCGGCAAGTTGGTGAAACGTAACGCTAACATCGTAGGCGGTCACGATTCCACAGATCTTCTTAGTGAGGTCTCGAACCAAGACACAATCGTATTGTTTGATTTGGGCAATTGCATGAAAAAGTGAATCATCGACGCTGATCTCTCCATGTCGCTCCATGCAGTCTCTAACAAACTCACATTGTTGGCCAAAAGAAAGACGGCTTCCGAGACTGCGCCAACCTATCATTCCCTTGACCTCTCGATCACTTGTCATGACAGGTAGCTGGGAAAAATCGTTACGAAGCATGATGGTGACAGCTTCTTTTATGGTGCCATCAGGTGAGATGCTAATCGGAGGTCGATTCGCAATCCCGAGACGCCCGACTCGATAGGTAGGATCTAAAGACGCCAACGTCTCGATGATATTGGCGTCCCTAGAATTGAGCGTAGCCATAATCTCTGGAATCAAATCACTGCCATCATCCCTATCCCCTTCTTCCAGTGGAGGAGTCTTTTGTTTGAACACTATCGGGGCATCGATGTAAACCCAATTGAAGTCTGGCTCTGTTGTGAGTCCGAGATAATCTAGCCTTTCTCGAATCACGCTGACAATCCACCTGCCTCTCCTTTGACTTCGCCAAAACCACGAGAGCAGAGTACGCACAGTTGTAGACGGCTGTTCCCCCTGTCGCACCAATTCGGCGATCGCTCGGAGTTGTTCCGGGATATAAGGTTCGGACATAAATTGCACCTGAAAGCAATTTTATCGTCTGGAAGGGACCAAATTCACAGGTTTTTAATGTCAAACTCCCTATACTCAAGAAAAGGAACCAAAAGCATTTAGAGGTAGGAAAAATGTTTCAACCAAAAGCGCGCATTGCCATTCTGCTTGTCTTTCTCGTTGCTGCCGTTTCAATGGTGCTCGCACAGGGAGGAAACCAGGGCGCCATTTCAGGGACGGTAACTGATCCCTCCGGTGCTTTGGTGCCGGGCGCGGAAGTAAGGGCGACCAACACTGCCACGGGAGCCACTTTTAAGACCAATACCAGCAATGAGGGTTTTTTTGAATTCGCGCAACTGCCGGTTGGAACCTACGATATTGAAGCCACAAGGCAGGGATTCAGCCCGTTGAGCGCAAAAGGCGTGAAGCTGACCATCGGCGCCAAGTTGAACCTGAATCTGGAATTGAAAGTCAGCGCAAGCGAAACAACCGTAGTTGTAACCACAGATGTTCCAGTCGTAGAGACGGAACGCACCAAGGTAAGCTCTACGATTGATGATCGCGCCGTTGCCGACCTGCCTACCAACGGCCGCAACTTTATCGATTTTGTGCTGCTTACTGGAGGAGTCAATCGCGATGTGCGCCAGGGTGATTTGAGCTTTGCCGGCCAGCGCGGCACTCTGAACTCCCTGACCGTGGACGGCACCGATAACAACAATACTTTCTTTGGGCAGACTCTTGGACGCACCGGGTCGGGGCGCGCTCCCTACCAGTTCTCGCAAGACGCCGTTCAGGAATTCCAGGTGAACACCAACGGGTATTCCGCCGAATTTGGACGGGCCGGCGGGGCTGTGATTAATGTTATTACCAAGTCGGGGAGCAACGGGTTTCACGGCACCGGATTCGAGTTCTTCCGCGACCGCGCACTCAATGCCAACGATCCTATCTACGATTTGCAGTTGGCCTCGGCGGTTGCTGCCGGGCGGCCCGTCCCGCTGAAGCCTGGCTACCACTTCAATCAGTTTGGCGGAAATGTTGGTGGACCGATCGTCAAAGACCGCACCTTCTTTTTCTTCGACTACGATGGACAGCGGAACAATACCGGCAATCCCATTCTCGTTACCTTGCCTGCACCGGCCAACGCGTTTCAGGCCGCCGCTGTGAATTATCTTGCCTCCCGGACCAACTCTTACAATCGCACCTTCAACCAGGATGTATACCTGGGAAAGATAGACCACAACTTCAACAGCAACCATCAGCTATCCGGACGGTACAACGCGCAACGCTTTAAGGGGCAGGGGCAGGAAAACAGCGGCGCAACCAGCGCATTCGAACATACCGGTGCTTCGAACGTAAATACGGATACAGTAAGTCTTCAGGAAACTGCGACATTTACGCCGAACCTGTTGAACGTCGCCAATTTCAGCTATCAGCGAGACAACGAACCGGGCCTGGCCAACAGCATCAACCCGGAAGCGACTGTCCGCAATGCCGGACAGACGTTGCTGACGGTCGGCCGCAATTCATTCAGCCCGCGCGAGACGACCATTCACCGCCAGCAGTATGGAGACACGATTACCTGGTTGCACGGACACCACGCTTTCAAGTTCGGCGGCGACATTCTTCATGACGGCATTTTGAATTTCTTCCCCGGAAATTTTTCCGGCTCCTACACCTTCAACAGCCTCGATGATTTTGGAAGAAGCCTGATGGGTCTTCCCGTCACGGCGGCCGGTAACTCGTTGGTCGAAGCGTATCCGGGTGCGGGAACAACCGGGGCAACCACTCATCCCAATCTGTTGCAGTACTCCGCTTTTGTTCAGGATGACTGGAGAATCACGCGCGGTTTTACGCTGAACCTCGGCGTTCGGTACGACGTGGAGACAATTGCTCAGCCATCGGTACAGAACCCGGCGGCGTTGGCGCTTGGTTTTGACACTTCAAAAATTCCGAATGACCTCAATAATGTTGCGCCGCGTTTGGGATTCGCGTGGCAGCCCATTGCAGGCAGACAATTCGTGGTGCGCGGAGGTTACGGCATCTTCTACGCCACCACACCCGCGATCATGTATGGCACTGCCCACTCCAACAACGGAATCAACGTGCAGACGCTGACCTTTAACGCATCGGGAGCAACGCCGCTGCCGGCATCTTATCCAAACGTCACCTGCGGCGCGCCTACACAGAATGCAGGCTGCCCAATTCCCGGCGGCTCCACGCTTCCTGCTCCGACGATCTATGTCTTCAACCGCAACTACGTCCAGCCCTACGTGCAGCAGTTCAACCTGGGCGTGGAACATCAAATTGGCAAGGACCTTTCAGTTTCGGTTGGGTACCTGGGCGTCCGGGGCGTTCACCTGCAGCGCACGCCTGACATCAATGAACCGGTTACTGAGGTTCCAACCGTCTTCACTGTTGCCGGAACCGGACAGGCTCTGACCGTGAACCGGTTGACTGGCCCCAGGCCGCTCGCGGGATTTGGGCGCATCTTTGAGTTTGAGAGTAATGCCAACTCTACCTATCATGGCCTGATTTTCCAGGTGAATAAACGTTTTGCGCACAACTTCCAGGCCTTCACCTCGTACACCTGGAGCCATGTCATTGACGATGTTCCCGATGCCACGGCAGTCGTGCCGGTTACCGATGATGCCAAGCTTGTCTTTGACCCCAACAACATCGCTCTCGACCGCAGCACCGGCAACGACGATGTGCGGCACCGCTTGGTGTTCAGCGGTATTTGGGACCTGAATTATGCTCAGGGCATTCAAAACCACGCTCTTAAGACCTTGGCCGAGGGTTGGCAGATGGCTGCGATTTTCAATGCTCAGAGCGGACAGCCGTATTCGGCGCTAGTCAATGCCGATCTCAATAACGATGGCAATAGCCGCAACGAACGCGCCCCTGGCTTCGGACGCAATACCTTCACCATGCCCGCCATTGTTACCCTTGATCCGCGCGTGACTCGCACCGTTCGAATTACGGAGGGAGTGAAACTGCAATTCATCGGCGAAGCTTTCAATATCTTGAATCACCAGAACATCACCGGGGTGCGCAACACGTTGTTTGCCGCCAACACCGTCACACATGTGTTGACTCCGCAGAACTTGAGTACAGCCGGAATCGCCGCTTTTGGTTTGCCGTCCGCTGCCAATATTAACGGGCAGGGGAATGTTGGGCGCGTAATCCAGTTGGCCGCCAAAATAAGTTTCTAGAGTTGTAAATGCGGATTCTGCTCGGCTTCGAGTGGCGTGATTCCTTCCGGCAGTCTGCCGCCATTGTATTCGGCCAGGCGGTTTTTCCATTTCAGGAAATCCGTGATGGTTTGGGGCTCGATGCGGACCTCGACCCGGCGCAGGCTGGCCAGCAACAGGTTCATCTCCCACATGAATCCGATCTCGGTGCGTTGGGACTGGCGGCTGGCTTTCACTACCATGATGATTTCGCGGCGTTTGTACTCGAGCAGGCCCCAAGCCCGAGGCAACTCATCTTTCATGATCATTCCTGGCGGTGTGAGGTAATAGCGTTCACAACCCATGCCGGTCTCAGGACGCTGGCGAAAAGGTTTTTCCCGGTCTGCCAGAAAATCAGGGCGCGAGATTTTGCATTCGACCAGGACAGATCGGCAGGAATTTTTCCAACCAATCACGTCGGGCGTTTCTCCACTGGCGCACGACTGCTCGGAAAGCACGATGCCGCAGCGATAGAAGCGCCGCAGCCATTGTTCAGCCAATTGGATAAGCTGCTGATGGGTCATGCAGAGGGTTGTACCGCAGAATGGGTTGTGAAAACAATAACTTCCCGGCTACTCACTGTCGGAAAGCATTTTGTTGAGAGTAGGTTTGTACTTGACCTTCTTCAAACGCTTGGCGCTCTCCTTTTTACGCACCGGCGGAGGAGCACTAATAGCCTCTCGCGCCATAGATTTGACGGCGGTAGTCGCGCTGAATTTGCCGGGCTTCTTTTTCTTGGCCAGAAGGCTCTCCACAGAATGCAATGCATTTATAGCATGACGATGTCGAGAGATTTAGAATTTACAACTTAAAATTTATAATTTGTGATTTGAAACCCAAAAACAAGCCAAAACCCACCACGGCGCGGAGACACTGAGAAGATCAAAGCCAATGCCTACCGCAGAGTGCGCAGAGACCGCAGAGAACGGCAGGCACTGATTGAATTTTTAAAGTTACAATCGTTGGATAAAAACAACCATTTGCAACCGGTGCTTAGAATTGGTGCGTATTCGCGTTGTTTGTGGCTAAATGGTTGATATTGGCTGAATACTGAGTGCATCTCAAATTACAAATTTGAAATAAATTTTAAATTACAAATTGGAAATTAGAAATTAAGAAATTGGAAATCCCCATGCTTGTTTCTCTCTTCGTTCCCTGCTTCGTCGATCAGCTACTGCCGGAAGTAGCTGTGGACACGGTCAAAGTCCTGCGACGAATCGGCTACGAAGTGGAATTCCTCCAAGAACAAACGTGCTGCGGCCAGCCGGCATTCAATACTGGATATTGGGATGAGGCCCGGCCATGTGCAGAGCGATTTCTACGTGTCTTTAAGAATGCAGAGACGATTGTCTGTCCTTCAGGGTCGTGCGCTACCATGGTACGGGTCTTCTATCCGGAGCTTCTGGCATCCACTCCGTTGCACGATGAAGCTGTCGCTCTCGGCAGGCGCACCTTTGAGTTGAGCGAGTTTCTGGTCAAGGTGGCGGGCGTTACCGATGTGGGTGCGACATTTCCTCACACGGTGACCTACCATGCTTCCTGTCACGGACTGCGCGAACTCCAGTTGCGCGACGAACCTCTGCAGCTCCTCCGCAAAGTAAAGGGGTTGAAGCTGGTGGAGATGCTGCGCTCCGATGAATGCTGCGGCTTTGGCGGGACCTTCGCCACTAAGTTCGAAAGTATTTCCGTTGCCATGGGAGAGTCAAAAACCGAGAGTATCGCCGTTGCCGGAGCGGAGTTTGTAACGGCCACTGATTCGAGCTGTCTTTTGCACCTCCAGGGAATTCTGGGCAAGCGTGGCGCGGTAGCTCGCACCATCCATCTGGCCAGCATCCTGGCGCAGGAGAAATCATGAGCACCACGGCACAAAAGTTTCTTCAGGATGCAGCGGTGAAATCGGCCGACCTGGTCCACCGTGAAATCATACGTCGCGGCATGGAGAGCTATGAGGCCGCTCATCTCCGTGGACGCTCCCGCATTGTCGATTGGGAGGCGGCCCGGCAGCGCTGCCAGGCCATCAAGCGCGAAGCGATCAATCACCTCGATCGTTATCTCCTGCAGTTTGAAGCGAAGGTCATCGCCTGCGGCGGGCATGTCTTTTGGGCGGCCGATGGGCCGGAAGCCTGCGCTTACATCAAGAACCTAGCGATCAGCAGGAAGGTGCGGACGGTGGTCAAGTCCAAGTCCATGGTCACCGAGGAGATTCAGCTTGCTCCGGTGCTCGAGGAGGCCGGAATTACCGTATGGGAGACAGATCTGGGCGAGTACATCGTGCAACTGCGCAACGAACCGCCGTATCACATCGTCACGCCTGCCATGCATCTGAACCGGCGGCAGATTTCCGAGTTGTTCAAGGACAAACTCGGCGAAGAGGTTCAGGGTGACGATCCGGCGGAATTGGTTGCGCTGGCGCGGCGCACGCTGCGCAAGCCATTCTTTTCAGCGGAGATGGGAATCTCAGGGGCAAATTTTCTGGTGGCTGATGCCGGTGTAATTGCCATCTCTACCAACGAAGGCAATGGACGCCTCTGCACCAGTGTTCCCCGTATTCATGTTGCCGTGACGGGAATTGAGAAGATAATTCCGCGTCTTGAAGACCTGGCAGTGTTGTGGCCGGTGCTGGCTACGTCGGGGACGGGACAAGGGATTACCACCTATAGCACCTTGATCGGTGGTCCGCGCCGACCGGGCGAAGCCGATGGTCCGGAAGAGTTTCATGTGGTCCTGGTTGATAACGGAAGAAGCAAGCTGCTCGCCGATCCGGAGCAGCGCGAAGTGTTGCATTGCATCCGCTGCGGAGCGTGTTTGAATATCTGTCCGGTCTTCCGTAACGTGGGCGGCCACACCTACGGCACAACCTATCCGGGCCCCATCGGCAGCGTGCTCACGCCTCATTTGCGCGGACGCGAGTTCGAGCATCTCTCCTATGCTTCGTCTCTCTGCGGCGCTTGCACCAGCGTTTGCCCGGTCAAGATTAACCTGCATCATCATCTGCTGCACAATCGCCGCAATACGGCCGCGGCAGGCGATACAAAATGGACGGAGCGAGTGATGTTCCGCTTCTGGCGAACAGCCATGCTCCATCCACGAATTTATGCCCTGGGAGGCTGGCTGGGACGAAGCGCCTTGCGCATGTTGTACGGCTTGGGAATGGCTGGCGCGATCGTCGATCCCATGCGCGCCTGGAACCGTCGCCGCTCCCCGGTACCGCTCCCGAAAGAATCATTTCGCTCACGCTGGAGAAAAGAGCTTGGCAAACACTGAAAGTGGAAGCCGCGATCGCATCCTGGAAAGGATTCGCGCCGGACTGCGTACACCTGCACCGGAAGTTGTGGAGGATGGCTCCAGCGGGGTGATCTTTGCACCCATCGAAAATCCGCTGGAGCGATTCCAGCAGGAATGCGCGGCGAACCTGATGGAGTGCCTGTTGACCGATAACATCAACGAGAGCGCAGAACGGCTGGCCAAAATACTCGATTCACTTCCGGCAGGAGAGATATTTCTTCAAGATAGTCCCAGTCTTCGCCGCTTGGTTGAAGTTGCGAAGCCGCAGCATTCATTACGTTGGTCAAGCGAGGGAGCACCGAGTGAAGTTTCGCAAGCAACGATCACTCTGGCTGAAGCTCTGATTGCTCAGACCGGTTCGGTCTTTGTTACAGCCTCGTGCGGCGGCCGTGGCGCGTCGGTGGTGGCTCCGTGCCACATTGTCTTTGCGACCATAGACCAACTTGTGCCTGACCTCCAGACCGCTTTGGCCGCTGCATCCAGGGAGGGCAAACTGGACAGCAACTCGTTTGCCTGCGTGATCAGCGGCTCCAGCCGAACTGCCGACATCGAAAAAATTCTGGTGCAGGGAGCGCATGGACCACGACGGCTGGTGGTGATTCTGGAGAGCTGATCTTAGGTAAACAAGGCGCCAAGGTGGCGCGCAGTAAACGCGCCGCCTGAGGCTACTTCTTGTCAGCCATGAGCACGCCGCCGTGGGCGTAGTTTTCGCGCTCAACTTCGATCATCGTGATGATTACGCCTTCCTTGGCGGTTTTTCCCTCTTCGGAAATGGCGTCCGTTACGCGTTGCGCGATCTTGCGCTTTTGCTCGATCGTACGGCCTTTCAGCAAGGTTATTTGTACGTGTGGCATGTTTGTAAGCTCCTAGCTGCTAGCTTCTGGCTCCTAGCCAAAAGCTCATCGCTTGTTTGTTTTCCTTTGCGCTCTTGGCTTCCTTAGCGGGGAATGGGTCCTTCGTTCATTTGGCCAGTTCGTATCCGGCGAAGAAATAGCTTAGTTCGAAGCGGGCTGTATCGTCTGCATCGGAGCCGTGGATGGCGTTTTGTTCGATGCTCGAAGCCCATTTTTTGCGAACCGTTCCTGGTTCGGCGTTTGCTGGATTGGTTGCGCCCATGAGTTTGCGCAGGTCGGCAATCGCATTTTCTTTTTCCAGGGCCAGCACCACAATGGGGCCGCTGGACATGAATTTGGTGAGCGAATCGAAAAAGGGCCTATGGGCGTGGACGGCGTAGAAGCCCTCGGCCTGTTGTTGGTTGATGGCCAGCATCTTCATGCCGATGATGCGGAAACCTCTCTCCTGAATCATCTGGAGAATGTCGCCGGTAGCCCCCTTGGCTACCGCATCTGGCTTGATAATGGAAAAAGTGCGTTGCAATGTCTGCATGTGGTGTGTGTTTTTCTCCCGAATTTCCCATTCTTACAGATCATGCCGGTATTGCCAACTGGCCGCAACTGCGAGATAATAACCAATTGCCCATGTTAAGCGGGCTCAACGAAAGGAAACCCAAGCAACAGTGTTAATGATTCGCATGGCGCGTATTGGCGCCCGCAAACAGCCTTATTATCGAGTGGTTGTCATCGACAAGGAACGCGCCCGCAACGGCCGGTCTGTGGAAGTCGTGGGATTGTATAATCCACGGACCAACCCGGCGACTTTTGACGTGAAGCGTGACCGTATTGATTACTGGGTATCGAAGGGCGCACAGCTCTCCGATACGGTCCGCCGATTGCTCTCCAAGTCACCCGTAGCAAGTGAAGGTACTGCGGCCTAATAATAGGAACTTCTCCCCCAGGAAACACCGGCTCCCACCAAAATAGGCAGGAGGGCGGTTTTATGACAGAACCGAGCGGCGACATGCGTATGCTCGTGGAGCAAATTGCCCAGGCACTAGTGGATGCTCCCGACCAAGTTCAGGTGACGGCAGTGGATGAAGATCAGGCCACCGTGCTGGAGTTGCGGGTGGCGGCCACCGATCTCGGTAAGGTCATTGGCAAGCAAGGACGGACAGCAAAATCGATCCGCACCATCCTGGGGGCGGCCAGCATGAAGCTGAAAAAACGCTACACGCTGGAAATCATCGAATAATCCGGCTTGGCTATGATTGGTGCTGATGAGGCCGGATTCATCACCCTTGCCCGTGTCACAAAAACTCAGGGACGCAAAGGTGAGGTAGCGGCAGCGTTATCCACCGATTTTCCTGAACGGTTTGCCTCGCGCAAGCAGCTTTTTGGGCTCGACAGCAAGGGCCAGCGCCACGAACTGAAGTTGGAAGATCATTGGCCGCACAAGGGCCAGATCGTTCTCAAGTTCGCAGGAATCGATAGCATCAGCCAGGCGGAGACACTGATCGGCTGGGAAATCCAGCTTCCTCGCAGCCAGCGCGTGCAGTTGGAGGAAGGCCAGGTCTATATCAGCGATCTCAAGGGTTGCACGGTGCACGACCGCGGTCGCGTGATCGGTAAAGTAGAAGATGTCTTGTTCGGCAGTGGCGAAGCGCCGCTGTTGGTGGTCCGGGACGATGTTGGGCAGGAGCACCTGGTGCCTTTTGCGGCCAGCTACATCGAAGAGATCGCGCTGGAGCAAAAGCAGGTGCGGATGAAGCTTCCAGATGGCTTGCTCGAACTGGATTCGTCGTTCAAGAAAGATGCGGCGCCCAAGAGCAAGGCAGACGCGAAATCCAGGCAGTTGTGAGTCCGCTCATGAAGTTCGAGATCGTAACGATTTTCCCGGACTTTTTTCGCGGGCCTTTGGATTACGGCATCGTGCGCCGGGCGCGTGAAGCCGAACTCATCGAGATCGCGATCCACGACTTGCGGAACTTTACTTCCGACCGGCATAAAACGGTGGATGACCGTCCGTTTGGCGGCGGCGAAGGCATGGTCTTGAAACCGGAACCGATCTTCGCATGTGTGGAGTCTCTGGGCGTTGGCTCTCAGGAACGGCGCAGAGCGCATGAGAGTGTTGAAACTGTAATCCTGCTTTCACCGCAAGGGCGAATGTTCAACCAGAGCGTGGCGCAGGAGTTGTCAAGGCTGAAGCGCGTGGTTTTGCTCTGTGGGCGGTACGAAGGAGTAGATGAACGCGTCGCCGAGCACTTGGCCGATCAGGAAATCTCTGTAGGGGATTACATCCTGAGCGGTGGGGAGATGGCTGCAGCTATCATTGTAGACGCTGTCACCCGGTTAGTTCCCGGCGCACTGGGAAATGCAGCATCGGCTCAGCAGGAAAGCTTCACGGCGGCCCTAAAGAACGTTCCCGCTGAGGGCGACGTGCCAGACAGCACTTGCGCTTCCGGGGGGTTGCTGGATTACCCGCATTACACGCGTCCAGCAGAGTTTCGTGGCGCGGCAGTGCCTGAGATATTAATAGGCGGCAACCACGAGCAGATTCGCAAGTGGCGCCGAAAAAAAGCGCTGGAAAAAACATTGCGGAACAGGCCAGACTTGCTGGAAAAACAGCCGTTGAGCGAAGAGGACAGGAAAATCTTGAAGGAGATTTTTAATTTCTAATTTCCAATTTTAATTTCTTTTTTATCATCGAATGTGGAGTCGCTTGAATTACGCAATCCGGTTTCAAATTGGAAATTAGAAATTGGAAATTCAGAAAAAGATTGCACTAAAAAGGAAAACCTATGTCTCAGCACCCGATTATGGAAAAGCTTGCTGCCCGGTTGCAGCGCAACGATATTCCACAGATGATGCCCGGCGATACGGTCCGCGTCCAGGTCAAAATCAAAGAAGGCGACAAAGAGCGCGTTCAGGCGTTTGAGGGCACCGTGATTGCAAGTCGCAAAGGACCGCAGGCAAGTATCACTGTGCGCAAGATCAGCTTTGGCCAGGGTGTCGAGCGTATCTTCCCCCTCAATTCCAAAGTAGTGGATAAAGTTGAGGTTGTACGTTCCAATCGCGTACGCCGTGCGAAATTGTTTTATCTTCGCGGCCTCAAAGGCAAGGCAGCACGGCTGCGTGAAGTGGACCGTCCGCGTGCTACAGCGGCAGCGGCTGCGCCATCGAGTGGCGCTGAGGGCGAGGAGAAGGCTGAATAAGCATTCAGCACTCAGCAATGAGCCAAGATAATTGCCAAAATTGCCATGAATGCCAAAATTGCCATAATTGATGAGGCTGCATGCTGACTTGTGTTTCGTTCATGCCAATTCGTGGCTCAGTAGGTTTGATTCAATGCTGAGTTTTTAAATTGTGGCAATTATGGCAATCTTGGCATTTATGGCAATCTCCTAGCTGAGTGCTACACATTGCCCAAAATTGCCAAAGAGCGCACTGAAGAAAACCAACGACGGATTGAATCTGCGGCGCTTGAGCTGTTTACCAGGCAGGGATTTCATGGGACCAACAGCCGTGAGATCGCGGAAAAAGTAGGGGTTTCTTCGGGCGCCATCTACACCTACTTTCCCAGTAAAGAAGCTATATTCGCGACGCTGGCCCAACGATACCGTTTGCGCATCGAAGAATGGTTGGCGCAAACTGTCACTTCGCTCGACGATCCTCTCTGCAAAGCCAGCCTTAAGAAATTTGCCTCCGCAATTCAATCGAAGATGGGCGACGATCCTGAATATCTGCTCATGCTGCTCAGCGATGTTATTGAGTTCAGAAACCAGCATTTCCTGGAAACATTTCATGACGTACCCCAGCAACTGCGGGGCATAGTTGCGCAGGCTTTGTCACGGGTAAAGAAGCAGCAGGGCTGGTGCGGCGAAGATCCGGCGTTCGTCCTGGCATCTGTTTATCTTTATTTCTTCACTTATGCCTTGCTTGAGCTGCACATGCAAGGAGAGAACCATCTGGGCCTCTCTCACGAACAAGCGATGGAGAGTTTTATCAATCTTCTCGCTCGGGGAATGTGGCGTTCGCCATCGTATGTTCTATCCCCCAACCGGCAACGAAAGAGTAGAGATTACCTGGCCAGACTTCGGGCCATGCACAAAGACGTTCGCGACCGGGTAAGCTATATTCGGTTCCTCTCGGGCAGGCTTTGGAGTTCGCCGCCCGACATGCCGCCAAACGATTCGGAGACCAGGGGCGGGCGGCAAACGCCGCCAATGCTGTTTTTTCCTGAAATTCCCAGAGAGCGGATTGACGAGAGCCAGCTTCGGATTGAGCAGGCCGCGCTTGAGCTGTTTACCAAACAAGGCTTTCACGGAACCAACATCCGCGACATTGCCGAGAAAGCAGGCGTGTCGCTGGGAGCGATCTACGCCTACTATCCCAGCAAAGAGATGATTTTTGAGGGCCTGGTGCGAATCTACCGGCACTGCATGAGGAAATTCCTGGAACGCGTGTTTCGGGCCCTGGAAGAGCCGTTTTCTCCCGCTGGTCTTCGCATGTTTGCTGAAGCGATTCGCTCCACAGTCTACAACGATTCCGAGTATTGGCTGCTGATGTACATCGACGTTATCGAATTCAAGAACCACCATTTTTCCAACCTGTTTCACAATGTGCCGGAACAGTTCCGACGGCTCCTGGGTCCCATCGTCGACCGGGTGAAGAAACAGCCAGGATGGTGTGGGCAGGATCCAGCTCTGGTGATGGCCATGGTTTATTTCTATCTGGTCACCTATTTTGTGATTGAAAAGCTCATGCATGGAAACCAGCATCTGGGGGTTTCCGATGAGGAGGCCATGGATCGCTTCATCACCATTCTCTCTACCGGGCTCTGGCAGGGTCCTTCAAGGGAGACACCGAAGAAATCCCGGTCTCGCGCGAAATAGCTTGTCCCAGTAGAGCACACCCAATGTTATTACGTTAGGAAAATGAACCCAGTTTTGCGACTTGCTAACCCCCTGTCATCCTGAGCGTAGCGCCACGAAAAGCTGTGCCTTGGAAGTAAGATGGGCGCGGAGTGAAGGACCCCGATAACGTGTCAGTCTAAATGGCTGATACGGGGTATTCGACCAGATTTTGCAAGTTTCTTAGACAGGATCATTTCCATCCTCTTCAACTATCCTTGGGACAAAATCGGGGTAAAACACCTCGTATCCGCACTTTAGCCCCAAACGCTATCGGGGTCTTTCACTCCGCGCCGGTCATATCCGTAGTTTGTGAAGCTTCTTGCTGCGCTGCGTTCAAGATGACAAAAGGGGAGTGGGTCACAAGAGCGGAGACATTCTCTGCAAAGTGAGCGACATTAGCACCTTGCTTTCTTGAAATTCGCTCATGTTTTAATAAAAGTGACTGATTGTTCAAAAATATGATCATATGCTTGTATTTTGTGGTAGACTTTCGGCCCTTGGCGCTGCCCGGCCTGCATCAAGCCGCGGACACGCTGAATACAAAGAAAGGAGCTTCAACCACATGCATC
This sequence comes from Candidatus Angelobacter sp., assembly GCA_035939495.1. Taxonomy (GTDB): domain Bacteria; phylum Acidobacteriota; class Terriglobia; order Terriglobales; family Acidobacteriaceae; genus Angelobacter. Next base: position 98,417 of record DASZFU010000164.1, read on the forward strand.
GGATCTTCCCCCACAGCAGACGAAAGAGACAGATTTTCACTCTATTCGTGCTCATGGCCTTGGGCGCGTTCGCAAGCATGCAGTTCTCCAGCAATTCCGTTAAAGCCTCTTCCACCGGACCATCGTTTCTGGAGTTCGAATCCGGACAGGTGCGTCCTGTCGCCATGTCCCCGGATGGAACCAAGCTATTCGCTACCAATACTCCGAACGGCACGCTGGAGATCTTCAACATCACTCCGGCGGGTCTCTCGTTTCAAACGCGTGTTCCCGTTGGCATGGAACCGGTCGCTGTTGCCGCCCGCAGCAATAATGAAGTGTGGGTGGTGAACCACCTTTCCGACAGCATCAGCATCGTCAGCCTCGCCGGCGCACCGCGTGTTACTCGCACCCTGCTGGTTGGAGACGAGCCTCGCGACATCGTGTTTGCCGGCTCTCCAACTCACGCCTTCATCACCACCGCGCATCGGGGACAACAACGCACCGATCCTTCGATTGCCGGCGTTCCGGGCGCAGGCGATCCGCAACTCACAACTCCTGGTGTTCCGCGCGCCGATGTTTGGGTCTTCGATCCCGCGAATGTCGGAAACACGCTGGGTGGCACGCCGCTCAAGATCATGAGCTTCTTCACCGATACTCCGCGCGCACTGGCCGTCAGCCCTGACGGAAATACGGTTTATGTGGCGGGCTTCAGAACCGGCAACCAGACCACGGTTGTCAATGAAGGCAGGATTTGCCCCAACTTCAATACCGGCCAGTCCTGCCTACTCAGCAACTTTGACGTCGGTGTTGGCGGGCACCTTGGTCCAGGCACGGATGCCACGAAAGAAACAGCACCGTTCGTCTCGATGATCGTGAAATTCAACAACAGCACCGGCCACTGGGTCGATGAGATCGGACGAGTGTGGGATTCCTCGATCAATTTCAGCCTTCCCGATACCGACGTTTTTTCGGTTGACGCAAACAAGCTGACCCAGACAGCCTCGTTCGCTCACGTTGGAACGACCTTGTTCAACATGGTCACCAATCCCGTAACCGGGCGTCTCTATATTTCCAACAGCGATGCCCAGAATCAGCGCCGCTTCGAGGGCCCGGGAGTCTTCGGCGGCTCGACTGTGCAAGGGCATCTGGCGGAGATGCGGATTACGGTGATCAGCGGCTCCACAGTCACCCCGATCCATCTCAACAAACACATCAACTACAACATTCTGAATAACAATCCCAATTTTGATCCCACCCAGGCAACGCACAGCCTTTCGACTCCGCTCGACATGGCTGTAACCAAAGACGGAAACACGCTCTTTGTCGCAGCCTTTGGTTCAAGCAAGATCGGCGTGTTCAATACAGCGACGCTTGAAAACAATACGTTCGATCCCCGGCAAACCAGCGCGAACTACATCACAGTCAGCGGCGGAGGCCCAAGCGGATTGGCGCTCGACCAGTCGCGCAACAGGCTTTATGTGATGACTCGCTTTGACAACGCCGTCAAGGTTGTTGATCTCAATACGAACCAGGAGATCCAGCAACTCACGCTGCCCAATCCGGAGCCGCTGTCGGTCGTTCAAGGCCGTACATTTTTGTATACTCCACCAGCCGGTGGAAACGGTGAAGCCTCTTGCGCGAGCTGCCATATCTTCGGCGATAAGGACGAACTCGCCTGGGACCTCGGCAACCCCGACAACACCACTACCACCAATCCAATTCCCATCAATCTTGGCGGCCAGACAGGCCTGGGCTTGCTTCTGTTCGGCACGCCAGGACAGATCAACGGTACAGGCCAAACGAATGTCTTTCATCCCATGAAAGGCCCCATGACCGTGCAGACCTTGCGCGGCCTGGTGAACTCGGGCGCCATGCACTGGCGCGGTGACCGTTCGAATGGCGTGTTTGGCGTCAATGCCACCGACTCGAACCTGAGCTTTAACAACTTCATCGTGGCCTTCAACGGTCTGCTCGGCGGCAATGAGCCGACGGCAGCCGAGATGCAACAGTTCACCGATTTCCAACTCCAGGTGGTCTTGCCGCCCAACCCGGTCCGCAATCTCAACAATCAATTGAATGCAGCCCAGCAGGCGGGCGAGAATTTCTTCCAGGGACCTCGTCCGGCTGATGGTATCAATGTTCCGTTCATTGGATTGATTGCCGGTCAAACGGCCTTTACCTGCAACGGCTGTCATGAGGTCGATGCGGCTGAGGGCGAGTTCGGGACCAGCAAGAATGCCAGCTTTGAAGGTATTCAGCAGATCTTTAAGATTCCGCATCTCCGCAACATGTACGACAAAGTTGGAATGTTCGGCTTCCCACGAGTCAGCTTCTTCAACAATAGCACCAACGGCTTCCAGGGCAATCAAGTCCGCGGCTTCGGTTTCACAAACGAAGGCTCGGTCGATACGCTGTTCCGCTTCTTCAACGCGGTGGTATTCAATCCTCAAATCAACAGCGGCTTCCCGCTGATTAACCCGGACGCTACCCGTCGCAATGTAGAACAGTACGTACTGGCATTTGACACTGACCTTGCTCCCATCGTGGGCCAGCAAGTTACGTTAACCAGCAGCAACGCTAGTGTTGCCGGCCCCCGCATCAGCCTCTTCGAACAACGCGCAGCGGCGCAGTTTACTTCGAAGGCGCTCGGTGGCTCGACTACAGAATGCGACCTGGTCGCCAAGGTTGTAGTGAATGGAGTCCCGAAAGGATTTCTCTTCGATCCCGCATCGGGAACCTTCATTCCAGGCAATGGCGGAACCGCTCTCTCGGACGCAGCCTTGCGTGCTTTAGCCGCAACCGCCGGCCAGGAGGTAACGTTCACCGCCGTTCCGACAGGATCGGGCTCGCGTATCGCTTCTGAACCGTAGTAATTCCCTCACTTGACCCCCGCGGGCCTTCCTGGCCCGCGGGGATTTTTCTTGGCCATCTACCCCACGCTCACCGGCTCCGGGCTCAATTCCCGCAGCAACACCCATAGCTGCCCAATTACGGATTCGGGTTGGGTGGATTTCAGATTGAACTTCAACAGGCCTCCGGGCGTGAATTGGGCGCCTTTGTTCGATGCGACAAAGCGGGCCAGCTTTTCGGGATCAACCGCGGCATTCTCGGTGAATTTGATGGTGGCGGTATCGCGCTTGCGTTCGATATTGAAGACACCTACGGTCTCCGCAAGCAGCTTCAACGACGAAGCCGACAACAGATGCCGCACGGGGGGCGGTAACGGTCCATACCGGTCTTCCAGCTCTTTGCGGACGTCGGCCAGTTCGTCTTCATTTTGTACACCGGCTGCGCGCTTATACATGCGCAGGCGCTGGTTTTCTTCGGCAATATATTGAGTGGGAATCCTTATGTCGATGCCCAGGTTGAGCTGCGTACTGACTCGCTCGGTGAGCTCTTCGCCCTTCAATTCGCGAATGGTGCGCTCCAACATGCTAGTGTACATCTCGAAGCCAACTGCATCCACGTGTCCGCTCTGCTCGCCACCCAGAAGATTGCCCGCGCCGCGCAGTTCCAGGTCGAGGGCCGCGATCTTGAATCCGGCTCCGAGGTCGGAAAATTCCTTCAACGCTGCCAGCCGGCGGCGGGCAATCGGCGTAAGTTCCTGTTCGGCAGGAACCAGCAAGTACGCATAGGCGCGGCGGTTGGAACGTCCGACTCGGCCCCGTAACTGATACAGCTCCGACAGGCCATGACGATCGGCGCGGTTGATGATGATGGTATTGCACAAAGGAATATCCAGGCCGTTTTCAATGATGGTAGTGGATACCAGAATATCGGCCTCATGGCGCACAAAGGCCATCATCACTTTTTCCAGCTCGCCTTCCGACATTTGTCCATGTCCGGCCAGCACGCGGGCCTGAGGCACTAACGCCTGAATCTTTGCAGCAATTTCGTAGATCGTCTCCACCCGGTTGTGGACAAAGTAGGCCTGTCCGCCGCGCTCCAGTTCATATTCCAGCGCGGACTTGATCAGCTTTTCATCGAAGGCCGCTACTACAGTCTGTATGGCCATGCGATCTTTAGGCGGAGTCTCGATCACGCTCATGTCTCGCAGGCCCACCATGGACATGTGCAGCGTACGTGGAATGGGCGTAGCCGACATGGTTAACACATCTACTTCTTTCTTGAGCTGCTTGAGCCGCTCTTTGTGGCGGACGCCGAAGCGCTGCTCTTCATCCACAACCACCAGCCCCAGATCCTGGAATTTGATGTCCCTAGAGAGAATGCGGTGCGTACCGATCAGGATGTCAATTTTGCCCTGCTCGACCTTTTCTGCTGTTTCTTTGTTTTGCTTGGGAGAGCGGAAGCGGCTCATCATCTCGATCATGATGGGAAAAGCAGCAAAACGGCGTTTGAAATTCTCAAAGTGCTGAAATACCAGGACGGTCGTAGGTGCGAGCACTGCTGCCTGCTTGTTGTCCTGCACGGCTTTGAAAGCGGCGCGCATGGCGACTTCAGTTTTGCCATAGCCCACGTCGCCACACAACAGGCGGTCCATTGGCAGCGACGATTCCATATCTTGTTTGATCTCAGTGGTAGCCTGGAGTTGATCATCTGTCTCGTTGTATTCAAATGCATCTTCGAATTCGCGTTGCCATTGAGTGTCGGAAGGAAAGCTGTGGCCCTTCGCCGCCTTGCGCACCGCATAGAGCTTGAGCAGTTCGTCGGCCATATCTTTCATGGCCTTCTTCACGCGCGCCTTGGTTTTGGCCCAGGCAGAGCCTCCCAGGCGGCTCAGGGGCGGCTTGACTCCCTCGCTTGAACGGTATTTCTGGATTAGATCAAGACGAGTCAGCGGTACGTAGAGCTTGGCTCCTTCAGCGAATTCAAGCAACATGAATTCGCCGGTAACGTCACCCTGTTGGATTTCCTTAAGGCCCTGATACATGCCGATACCATGCTCAACATGCACGACATAATCACCCATGGCCAGGTCGCGGAAATCCGACATGAAGGCGGCAGTCTTGGACTTCTGACGCAACGGGCGCGGGACCACGATTTCGGAGTCGTCAAAGAGATCACGCGAGCCAAAAAGCACCAGGTGCGACTCCGGAAGCACGACGCCATCGGGCACAGGAGCGCGCACGATGGTTGTAGTGGTGAGGTCTCCGGTGAAGTAGGCCGTTTCGTCCAGGTAGGTTTCGCTGCCAGGGGCAGGATTGCGGCTGCCCATTCGGAATGGCACCTGGTATTCAGTGAAGATATCGGCGAGACGTTCCATCTCTCCGGTGTTTGCGGCGGCAAAGATCACACGACGGCCCTCACCGGTGAGTTTCTTGACCTCGTCGACCATGCCTGGGACAGAGCCGTGGAAACGGGTTGTCGGTTGAGAGAGGAGTTCTGCGTGATCGGATGAGCCAGTAATCGGGCGATCACTTCGGCCCGCCTCAGTGCAGGCTTGTGATCCGGTGATCGGGTGATCGGTTTTTGCTTCCGCATGATCAGCGATGGTAAAGGATGGCAGTTCACCTTCGAAAATATCCGCGACATCTGGGGGTTTTCTTTCTGCTCTGAACATTCCCAGATGCATTAACTCTCCGCCTGGCAACTGCGACAGGCGTTGGTTCCACTCTTCCGGCGGCAAGTAGATTTCTTCGGGAGTCGCTAGATTGCCTACGCCGCTTTGCTCGTGCCGCTGAGCGACTTTGGACCACCATCGCTCCTGTTCGGCCTCCAAGTCCACCGGTTCATCAACAAAGATCACGGCATCAGGAAGCAGGTCAAACAGCGTATGCTGTGCACCGGCACTGGCGTAGTACTCCCAGCCGGGGAATACGGTCACGCCTGATGCGGCCAGGGCTTCGCGAACTGTATCTCCTTCGCCTTCCAACCTGGAGCCGGAAAGACGAGCATGAACCTCGGTGAGCACCTCCTCTCGAATCGGAGTCTCGGCGAGCGGAAGTAAAAAGATTTCGTCTACAGGAGCGGCAGAGCGCTGCGTGCCAGGATCAAATTTGCGAATCGATTCAACCTCATCGCCAAACAATTCGATACGCAAGGGGCGGTCGGCCTCCGGCGGGTAGGCATCGAGAAGCCCACCGCGGACCGCATACTGGCCGGGCATCTCCACAACATCAACCGCCGAGTAGCCAACGGTATTAAGGTGCTGCACCAGCTCTTCTATGTCGAGTGAGTCGGCGCGACGCACCACGCGCGCCAGCCCGGCATAATGTTCTGCGGAACGCAGACGCATTGCCGTAGATTCCATTGGGGCAATCACGATCGAGGCGGTGCCGGCCGCGATCTTCCAAAGGGCCGTGGCTCGCTCTTCCTGAATCTCAGGATGCGGCGACATGTTTTCAAAGGGCAGCACATCATAGGCCGGCAGGTGCACCACGGCTGCGGGATCGCAGGCCCCGGTCAGCTCACAGAAAGCCTGGACCAACGGAAACAGCATCTCGGCGGCTTGATGTGTGGGTGTAACTACGATCAATGGGCGGCCTGCTGTGCGTTGAAGAAATGGAATGATCAGGGCTTTGGCCGTTGGAACCAGGCCAGACAAACGAATACGCCCCGCAGGAGGAGTCTGCTCCCCCCTACGCTGTTTGAGATAAGTGGCCGCCTGCTGAAACCCAAGGCTCTTTTCCACGTCCGCCAGGACTTCGCGGACGAACGGAAGTATCACATACCAATTTTAACAAGAAGGAAACCATTACAATCATTTCATGACCACTCCTCTGGCAGAAACTGCCAAGAAGACGATGCTTTTCAGCGAGATCGTGAGCCTGGCGGTCGACTCCTTCCGCTCCAGCAAGGTGAGATTTGCCTTGACTGCTCTCGGCATGGTCATTGGAACCTTTTCTTTAATCCTGGTGGTCTCCATTGGTCTTACCGGAAAGCAGTATGTGATGAATCAGATTCAAGGCATGGGAGCCAACCTGATTTACACCTACTATGAAGGAGGAAGCAACGCCTCTGTCAATCTCGGCGCGAGCAATGATCCGCTAACCGTTGAGGATATGAAGGCCGTGGAGCGCCAGGTCCCGGGCATCCAGGCTGCCTCGCCCATGCTGGAAATGCATGAACGCATCGCCGTGGGTAGCGGCAAGGAGCGCGATACCCTGATTCTGGGGGTCGATCCGGCTTATTCGACCGTTCGCAATCTTGAAATTTTGGCTGGCCGTTTTTTTGACTCGGAGGACTCAACATCGCGCGCCCACGTGGCAGCAGTGACCCAGCAATTCGCCAAGAACGTGTATGGCTCACAAGATGCCGCCGTCGGACAAGTCATAAAAATCAAGAGCCTTCCTTTTACGATTATCGGCGCCTTCCGCGAGCGTGTGGAAACCTTTGGACAGTCGGAAATTGCAGGCGACACGATCCTGATTCCGTACCGGACCAGCCGCATCTTTACCGATAGCGATGCGGTGAAGCAAATTTTCTTCTCAGCCTCCGATTCTGGCGATGTGGTGCGAGACACCGGCCTCATCCAAAACATCATCCAGTCGCGCCATCGGCCCCAGTCGGTTTATCGAGTAATGAACCTGGCCGAATTGCTGGCTACGGCAGGACGAATCGCGGATGTCCTGACCCTGGTTCTGATGTTGGTCTCGCTTGTGACACTGGTCGTGAGCGGGGTGGGAATCATGAACATCATGTTGGCCAATGTGCGCACGCGAATCCGCGAAATTGGCATTCGTAAAGCCATCGGCGCAACCAACCGGGAAATCAAGCTTCAGTTTCTTACCGAAGCGGTTCTGATTTCACTCACCGGCGGATTGCTGGGCACAATTTTCGGGCTTGCAGTTCCTTTCTCTGTAAGAATCTTTACCGAATACCACATTCCCATTTCAGGAATCTCTGCGGTTATCGCGATGGCCGTGGCATCATTCGTAGGAGTGATCTTTGGAACCCTGCCGGCCACACGTGCAGCCCAATTGGATCCGGTGGAGGCATTGCACTACGAATGATGATTAGAATAATTTAATGATAATTAGCCTCTCACGGGCGCTCCATAGAGCCAAAAGTTGGTTTGAAGTTGGTTTAAAGTTAGCAAGGGGTGGGGGGAGTCTTCTTTGAAATTAATATTATCCAATTGTTTCAGCCGAGCTTTGAACATAGCTCCGCCAACCGAGAAATAGCCACGCCAGTTAAGGTCCGCGCGAATGACCGAGAATTGGAGGATGATCCGTTCGCTTCGCTCAGGATTTCGCCTGCGGGCTCCCGCTTTCGTTCACGCCCGCATTACGGCTCAAGTTAAGGTCCGCGCGAATGACCCGAGAACTATCTGCTAAACGCCCTTGCGAATGAGGGCAAATTGTCTATACAGGCGAATGATACGCGAAGATTTGCGATCTGTCAATCATGATTTTTAAAGTCCTATTCGCTTGATGAGCGCCTGAAAGCGCGGATTCTTACGCAGGGGGTCGAGCATGGGCTCAACATTGAGCCAAGTGAGACCATCAGCTCGTTCTTCATAGGCTTTTTCCAGCCAGTGCAGGGCTTGCTCCCGGTCGCCCAAGCCGGCGTACAACATGCCAAAGTAGGTTGCAGGGATGTAGCGCTTTTTGGCCTGGGCCTTGAAAGCCTCCATCATCTTCTTGGTTTGGTCCAGTTTGCCGGTGACCGAATAAGCCAGGCCCAGTGCGGCATCAATCAGCGGGACTTCTCCGGCCATCGTCCCCTTAGCCGGCTTGAGCTGGGCGATGGCTTGGTCGTGCATGTTCATGCGGGCGTAGGCCCTGCTCAGAATGAAGTGCAGCATGAAGTAGTTGGGATTCAGATCCATGGCCTTCTTGCACTCATCGGCAGCCCGCTGGTAATCGTGCTGGAAGTAATAGGCGAGCGCCCTGGTCGAGAGGACCGGAACCAGACGATCGGGATCGGTCTCCTGAACAATCGCCAGTGTCTGTGCGATCTGCGGAAGAGCTTCATCGGTCCGCCCCAGAGCCAGCAGCAGCCATGAATACCAGAGGTGAGCGTTGGAAAAATCTGGACTAAGCTCAATTGCGCGCCGATAGCTTATCTCCGCGCCCTTCCAATCCCAATGATAATGATGGCGCACCAGGGCAAGAGCCGTGTGAGCTTCGGCCAGCGAATCGTCCAACTCCAAGGCGCGTTTGGCGGCAGCTTCCGCTTTTGGCATGGCCTCACGTGGAGGCAGCAGGTCGAAAGGGGCCATGGCCAGCAAAGCATAGGCGCTGGCAAGGGCAGCATAAGAAGCGGCGTGGCTGGGATCTTCACGCACTGCATTCTCGAAGTATTCCAGGCTTCGTTCAATCGTTAAGGCGCTCATGCCGTGCATGTGGTAGCGCCCTTTCAGGTAGTTTTCATAAGCGGAAGGATTGATGCGCCGATCGCCAGCCTCGAGTCCCAAAAGCCTGGCCTGTTCAGATTTGCCCACTGCAATGTGGATTTCACGGGCAATCGCCTGAGCGATATCTGCCTGCACGGAAAGTATGTCGCGCAGGTCCCGCTCATAGGTTTCTGCCCATATCTGGGTATGGTCTTCCACTTCGACGAGTTGGGCCGTAATGCGCACGCGGCTATCGGCCCGGCGTACCTTTCCCTGCAGGATGTAGTCCACGTTCAAGTCAGCTTTGATCTGATCGAGGGGTTTGCTGCCGGCCTTATAGTGCATGGCGGTCGAGAGCGCGATCACCGCCAGGCTGGCAGGCTCCAGCCGGGTGATCTCAGTAATCATCTCCTCGGTGAGCCCGTTGCTGAAGTAATCCTGCTCAGGATCGGCGTTGAGATTGCCAAAAGGCAGAACTGCCAATTTGATTTTGTCGGGCCGGGTACTGCGTTGCTTTGCAGCGCTCTCCTCGGCCGGCTGGCGAGTGCTGATCCAGGCGGTCAGTTCCGGCTTATAGGCATAAACGGAGCCCAATTTATCGTGCTGATGGCGATAAACCGGAAGCCCTTCTTTCTTCTCCCAGCGTTGTACGGTCCGCACATCGCGACGCAAATAGTTCGCGATCTCCTTCCAGGAGTCGAGGCGATCGGCGGAATTTTGTGTGGTTACGGGATTGCTGGTCATGGGGAAAGGGCTAGTGTCATTGGCCGTCGATTACCGTGGTTCAATCGGCCACTCCAGATTCTATCGTTCTCACCCTCTCGTTTCAATTATGGCAATGCAGTTGGGCTTTAGATGAGCAGCGTTGGAGCTTTGAAGTGGCCAGCTCTGAAAGAAAAACCCTGGATGGACGACACTTTTTTGTTCGGCTAGCTGTGTCGAAAATCATTTATTTATTGCGCTCCGCTACGCTGCGCGCAAGCCTGCGGCGCAAGGAAATTGGTCGGTCTTTTTCGTACCCAGCATTTATGAGCCAGCGTAAGCGCAAAGCGCCTACGCTGGCTCAACATGCTTGGGCTACTATCGGTCGCCCCTCCGGGGCTGGTGTTTTCGGAGTCCAACCACCACGACTCCGATTCTCTATTATCTAGGGTCGTAAGGCACCAAAGGACCTTCCTCGAAAAGAGCGGCAATCAGCGGCATTGTCTATTGCCGTTGCTTGCCGCTTGTCGACAAAAGCCGCATCCGATAACGTCCCAATTGAGGGTACAAAGTCATGCGCAAATTCATTTTTCTGGTGATCTTCAGCTTGATCGTTACCTATCTAACTGCAGGCATCCTTTCGTTGTGTGCGGCAACGCTCCCATTTCCCAGCAAAACCAACGTGCAGTCCCTGATTGTGAACCAACCTCGATCCGGGCAGGCCGAATCTCAACCCTCTGACACCATTACGGTTCCAGCAGGCACAAGGATTTTGGTAACGCTAAAGAGCCCTTTGCACACAACCTCGGCAGAGCCGGGCGCTGGAGTTTATTCCGAGACTACGTCTGTTGTTGTGCAAGATGGACGCGTCGTCATCCCGCTCAAAACCCAGATGCAAGGCGCCGTAGAATCAAGCAAGCGACCGGGACGAGTAAAGGGCCGCGCAGCATTCCTGCTTCATTTCACCAGCCTTACCTTCCCTAATAATTACACGGTGCCTATCGATGGCGCCCTGCGCAGCGTTCCCGGTTCGAGCAAACTTCGTAAGAAAGGCGAGGAGGGAAAGATTGAACCTGTGGACCAGATTGATAAAGACATCGGCACAGTTTTCAAACCATCGCTGGCGGGCGCGGCACTCGGTTCCCTCAGCAGTCTGGGAAAAGGGACTTTCACCGGCGCCGGCGCCGGAGCCCTTTTCGGCTTGGCCAGAGTCCTGATTACGCGGGGTGACGAGATTCAACTGAATCAGGGCTCTACGATCGAAGTGGTGTTGCAGCGCCCTCTGATTCTGGAACAGAGCCGCCTTAACGGAACTTTATGAAAATTTTCTGCAAGAAATTCTAAAGACCACGATCTTGAGTCATAGGGACACGTTGATGGTTCGTTGGTAGGGAAGCCGGCAGCAACCAGAGCGAGGGACAGAAAGATCAAGCGCCAGGTTGCTGCCGTAATCAAAGCATGAGGAGGTGGACTGATCTTAAAAAACTTTATTGGTGGTTCTCTTCAATAATCCTCACTGTTAAGACGGCTGCGTTGTGAAACGCAGCCGTTCCTCTTTGGCAGTGTGGTGCTGGTTCGAATCCCTTCGTCCCCGCCATGTACTATATTTTCTTGTTCGCCTCCGCCCATAATCCATAATTTACAGAGCCTGCTGCAACTGGAGGCCCATCTGACGCGGAACTTGAGGTTTGGATCGCTGCCGATTGGAATATTGGAACTTGAATACCATTTCCGGTGTCAGCAGTAACCAATGGAGCCAGGGCTTGATTCAAACTCGTTTTTTATTTGCGCTTTTCCTGATCTGCACGCTTGGCACCAGCGCGCTTGCGGAGAGCAGCACTTTCTGGTTTCACGAACGTGTCACCTGTCAGGCTGGCAACGAGCCTCGTCCCTGGGAGACCACCGTGGTTAGTCCAATGGAAAGCAGCGCTATCGGTTGGTCAAGCGGAGGGGTGTGATGAAGGCTTTGACGCCGGCATTCCTGGCAGGATTCATTCTCTTTTCCTCAACAGTGTTGGGCCAGGATAAAGCGACAGGTGCTCCTGGCGGCATTGTCCTGCCTCAGGGATATCAATACCAATCCATGCATGGAACTGATAGCTGGCCGGGAAAAATATGGAAAAAGGATAGGCTAACCATCGAGCACGACATTGGGCCATTCGCCGGGCAAGTCGATGAACACAAGGACAAGTGGTATTATCTTCGCTTTTCGAAAGAGCAGCAGGGCGGCCAAGTGATGTATTGGGGATTCACCGTACCCGGTTTTTGGCCCACGCGCGCTCACCATCGCCTGCCCAAGAGTGAAGAAGAGTTGAGCCGGCTTGACAAGAAGTGGCCCAAGCAGCTGTGGGTGAAGTTCCCTTGCTACGCAAATTTCTGGACCACGGTCAAGAGTCAAGCGGAGTTCGATGAGGCACTGCAGATTCTTCGCACCTTCAGGTGTGACAAAATTGGCTACCAGTGAAAAATGCCTATGCCATGAATGTTGTGCTTCCCGTGTCAAGAAGTGTAAAAGGAACACGCATTCCCGTCGGCCTTGTGCTGGGCGATCATCCTCGACCGACTACACGTTCTGTGATACGGATATGTGCGTCGGTGACGTGAAGCCCAAACTGTTGGATGTCGTCCAGGCATTCGCTGGTATTCAACCCCGGTGTTGGTTCCCCATCCCGGTTCAAGTCCAATGCCTTGAACGCAGTCCATGGGCCATATTGTGAAGGCAAGTTGGTTCCGTTTGCGTCTTCGGTGCAGCCAAACACGCGGCCTGCACCTCTAAAAATATGAACTAGCATTAGCCACGCCCCCCGATTCCAGGTAAGCCTGGAACGATGGCTTTTCCGATGCCTTTGTTTGCCCCGGTTACGAGTCCAACTTTCTTATCCACGGTAGTTGTCATGTCAACCACAATAGGCCTAATAGGTTGTCGTGTCAACCAAATTCTGATAGGCTTCGGCTTCGATGTCGATCAAGCCGCTCTCCCCTTACGAACTCCGGGTCTGGCATGCCTTTAAGCTTATGGGCGAAGACGTGATGGGCCGGGTGGGGCGTGATATCGCAGAGGCGACCGGACTTTCAGGGCCGGATTTTGGAGTCCTGTCCCGGCTCGCTGATTGTGGCAAAGGGGAGATGCGTCAACAGACGTTGGCCGAGTCGATGGGTTGGGACAAAAGCCGGCTATCTCATCAACTCACACGGATGCAGGAAAGAGAACTCATCGAGCGGCGTGAGGTTGATAAGCGCGTCGTTCTCGTAGTGCTCACCAAGCACGGGCGCGAGAAGCTGAATGCTGCGCGGCCAATTCATGCGGGATCGGTGCGGCGGAATCTCCTCGCCCGACTCAACGCGGAACAGATCGAGACAATTGTCCGTGTAAGCAACATTCTCGGCGAGGACGATTAGCTACCAACCTTACTCTCTTCCGCCCCTTGCGGGGCTGGTTCCCTGGTTGTTCAAATATGACGTGGTTTTCCGTCCTTCTCTAAACCAGACGCTCTGCATTGCAGGAATCGACCTTTTGCAGGAATTCCAGTTTCTTTTCCGGGGGCAGGAAAGACGCCTCGAAGGAATTGCGCGCCAGTTCATAAAGATGATCATCGGAGAAATCGAACTCTTGCTGGGCCAGTTGGTACTCCCGGCTTAAAGAGGTCTGAAACATCTCTGGATCGTCGGTGTTGAGGGTCACCATCAGACCATTTTCAAAGAGGGTTCTTAGGGGATGCTCTTTCAGGGTGGGGCAAACTCCGGTGCGGAGATTGCTCGACAGGCAGACCTCGATGGGCACCTGCTTTTGTGCTAAAACCGTCATCAACTCGGGATCATGCGGAATGGTGAATCCGTGCCCAAGTCGCTCGGCTCCGATGTTCAATGCGCCCCAGACAGATTCGGGGCCTGCTGTTTCTCCGGCGTGGGCCGTCAGGCGCAAACCCTGATCGTCGGCTTTTTTATATTGCTCCTTGAACATCTCGGCGGGCGCGTGCCGTTCGTCACCGCCGATACCAATGCCAACAACGTTGTGATCCCGGAACCGGGCGGCCATCTCAAAGACCTTGCCCGCAGCTTCGGCGCCGAAGTGGCGAACAGCGTCAAAGATCCACAACAATGAAACCCCAAAATCCCTTTCTCCGCGTTCGCGGCCTCGTTCCAGGCCTTCGAAGATAGGTTCGAAGGCCTGTCCGCGCCAATGGATTACCCCAACGCTTACATACACCTCGGCATGAAGCACATTCTCGGAGGCCAGCTTCTGCATTAGACGGTAGGTAATAAGCTCGTAGTCATCGGGCGCGCGGAGGCGTTCCGTAACAGACTTGAAGGCCATCATGAAGCCGCTGAAATCTTGATAGGAATAAAGCTTATGCACCGCTTCTTCGCTCAGAACATCCCCGCTGCCTCGTATGTCATAGCGGTTATTCTCAGTGGGCAAAGGCGTGTTATGACGGCGGCTTAATTCGGCCAACGTAGCGGGTTCCACGCATCCTTCGAGATGCAGATGAAGCTCTGCCTTGGGCAGAGCTTCGATCAGCGTCTTGGAATTCATTGCCGGGGGCCTGCTGCAACAGCTTTGGCGGCAAATTCGCTATGCCGACGGCTATAGAAGAAATAGATCACCAAGCCGATTGCCAGCCAGGAAAAGAAACGTATCCAGTTCAAGATCGGTAATCCGGCCATCAGGAGGAGACAGGTAAGGATCGTCATGATTGGCGCGATCGGGCCGCCGGGCGCGCGGAAGCCACGTTGCCGATTGGGATCGCGGTAACGAAGTATCAGCACGCCGCCTGCAACCAGGGCGAAGGCAAAAAGGGTTCCAATATTGGAGAGGTCGGCCAAGGTGCCAATGTCCAGGAGTCCTGCAGGAATGCCGACGGCGAAACCCGCAACCCAGGTAGCAACATCAGGAGTGCGAAAACGTTTGTGAACGTTGCCGAAGAACCGGGGCAGCAGTCCGTCGCGAGACATAGCGAACCAGACGCGGGCCTGGCCCAATTGAAAGACCAGCAATGAAGAGATCATCCCAGTCATGGCGCCAAGCAGGACCGCCAGCCGCACCCACGGAACATTCAATTTTCTTAAGACATTGACGACCGGAGCGGCATCGCCCAGCGTATCCCAATGGGCAATACCGGTGAGCACCACAACTACGGCAATGTACAGAACGGTGCAGATCAAAAGCGTTGCAATAATTCCAATGGGCAAATCCCGTTGAGGATTTTTCGCTTCTTCCGCCGCGGTTGAGACCGAGTCAAATCCGATGTAGGTAAAGAAAATGATGGAGCCGCCGGTGAGTATTCCTCCCCAATGATTAGGGGCAAACGGATGCCAGTTGCTGGGTTTGATGAATTGCGCGCCTACGAAAACAAAGATGAGAATGGCAGCGATCTTAATCAGGACCATAATGTTGTTGGTCCGGGCCGACTCACGAATGCCGCGCACCAAAACTACGGTGAGAATCATGACCACCAAAAACGCCGGGAAGTTAAAGCCAAAATGCCAGCCGGGACCGTAAAGAGTGTTTCCTGCTAAGTCCGGGAGCCCGGTAGGCAGGTAGGCAGGCGAGACCCATCGTAGCGAAGGATGCCACCCAAACCAGTCAAACAGGTCGACAAGGTGGGCTGCAAACCCAACGCTGACTGCCATGTTGCTGACGGCATATTCCAGGATTAAATCCCAACCGATAATCCAAGCTATCAGTTCACCCATAGTCGCGTAGGTATAGGTATAGGCGCTCCCGGCAATAGGGATCATGGAAGCGAGTTCGGCATAACACAAAGCCGTAAACGCGCACGCAATTGCAACAAGAACGAAAGAAAGCGCGATCGCCGGTCCAGCGCCTGGGCGGCCGAAGCTGGCTGAGTGGTGAATCAGGTATTCGAGCACCGGCGCATTCAAAATAGACTGAGCCTCAAACTTTTGGCCAGCGATGGCGGTACCAATGACTGTGAAAATGCCCGATCCAATCACCGCTCCGATTCCCAGAGCGATTAACGACCAAGGCCCCAGTGATTTCTTCAGCCGATGCTCAGGCCGCTCGGAGTCGGAAATCAGCTTGTCGATGGACTTCTTGGCGAAAAATTGACTGGCCAGAAAGGCCTCCTTGTGGATTAGCTCCTAGCTGCTGGCTGCTAGCTTCTAGCTTTTGATATCTCGAACGATTATAGAATCGGGCTGTTGAGACAAAGTTCAACAGCCCGAATCAACTTGTCCTCTAGACTTTAACGCTTAGCCTGTCCACGAATCATCTTTTTCACCTTGCGCTTCTTGGAGCCGCGCGCGTATTCCCTGGGCTTCTTGGGAACTTGTTTTTTGCGGGAGGCCCGTTTTGCTTTCTTGCGTTCTTCTTGCGTCAGTGCTTTGGTATTTGCCATGTGTCCTCAGTGATGCAGTATTTAGTTCTTAGCTGTTAGCTATTAGCTGCTGGCTGCTAGCTTTTGGCTAAATTCTTAACCCTTTTTCGTCAGCGCTTTCTGCATTGCCAGTGCCTCAAAATCATCTTTTTTCCGCACATTCCAGATTGCCTCAAAATCCCCTATTTCTTCTCTGCGGTTCTCTGCGTACTCTGCACTCTCTGCGGTAATGATTCTGATTTCCTTTGCACCGTTAGCGTCCTTTGCGGTGAAATGGTTTTGGTTGTGCCCAGCTACGTTGTGGCCTCTGCGGTTAAGCACTCACGCTTTTTCCAACTGGGCATATTTCTCGACCAGCTTCTTCAACCCGAATCGAGGGAATTGTACCGTAAGCTTGGCGTTTTCTCCCTCGCCTTCGCGGAGGTAGACCGTGCCTTCGCCATATTTCGGATGTCGTACGCGCTGGCCGGGCTTGAATGAACGCCTATCCTTTGGCTCCTCAATGGGCACTTGGGGGCGCGTGAACTTCTTGCCCCGCGACGCAAAGAATTCAGCAATGTTGTCGATGGAGTTATATTTTGGTCCGGAATAAGAGCTTTTCGCCTTTGGCCGGGGCGCGGCGTAACGGGCGGGAGCGCTCTGGTCTTCGTCCTCGTAGCTGTAGTGCTCGTCCGCGTACTCATCATTCTGATCGGGTAAAGCTGCATCTGCATAGGAGCGGGAGCGGGATGCGCCAAGCTCCTCCAGTAACTGCCCAGGGATCTCCTCGAGAAAGCGCGAGGGCGTGCTGGCTTCCGGCATGTCAGTCCCATAGCGGCGGCGATAGCGGGCCTGAGTCAGCACTAATTGGTCCATGGCGCGAGTCATTCCAACATAGCAAAGTCGGCGCTCCTCTTCCAACCCGTCCGGGTCATTGAAGGTGCGGGAGTGCGGGAAGAGGCCTTCCTCCATCCCCATCAGAAATACCAGACTGAATTCCAAACCTTTGGCCGAATGCAGGGTCATCAGAGTCACCTGGCCGCGCGGATCGTAGGTATCCACGTCGCTGACCAAGGCAGCATGGTCGAGGAACTCTGCGAGCGACTCGCCACGGTCCCGCGAATCCATCGCGGCATTGACCAGTTCGCGCAGGTTCTCGATCCTTCCCAGGGAATCCGGCGTAGCCTCTTCTTCCAACTGTTTGATATAGAGAGTGCGATCCAGCAGGAATTTCAGGATCTCGGGAATGGAAGCTGGACCACCGGGAGAGCGAAATCCTTCAACCGGTGCGGTCTCTTTTTCCGTTTCAGGTTCTTCAGAATCGGCGCTTCGCCCAAAATCAAAGCTGATGTTTTCGCCCAACTCTGCCGGTTCGAAGGAAACCTCTTCATCTTCCCGCTGCGGCTGGGCTTGCGGCTGATCCGGCGCCACAGTTTCCGTGAGCCGTTCGGCAAAACTTCCGAGCAGCATGGCCCGGGCATCTTCGATCAATTCACGGAAGCTTTTCAAAGAAGCTAAAGCACGTTGAGGAAGCAGCCTGCGTTCTATGGCCTCGCTGATGGCGCTCCACAAAGGAATACCGGTTTCCAGGGAGAGCCGTTCCAGGGTCTCCAATGTGCTCTTGCCGATGCCCCGCGCAGGAGTGTTGATGACGCGCAGCAAGGCAATGGAATCGTGAGGATTGTTGATCAGTTTCAGATAGCTGATCATGTCTTTGATCTCGGCCCGCTCGTAAAACGAAAAACCTCCTACCACCTGGTATTTAAGCTGGTAGCGTCGCATGGCCTCTTCAATCAGCCGGGATTGCGCGTTGGTGCGATACAAGACAGCCACGCGCAGGTCTTCATGGCCTTCTTCTGCGGCTTTTTTCAGATAACGCGAGACATAATCGGCGGCAAATAAAGATTCGTTCTCGCCATCCGGAGCTTCGTAGAAACCGAGCTTGGCTCCGCCCTGCCGTGAGGTCCAGAGCGTCTTGCCCTTGCGGCGCACGTTGTTGGCCACCACCGCCGATGCCGCCTCGAGAATATTTTGAGTGGAACGATAGTTCTGCTCCAGGCGCACGACTTTGGCTTCGGGAAAGTCCTCCTCGAATTCGAGGATATTGCGGATGTCGGCGCCCCGCCATGAGTAGATCGACTGATCTTCATCGCCGACGACGCAAACATTGTGATGTCCGCCGCCCAGCAATTTGATGAGCTGATATTGCGGACGATTGGTGTCCTGATACTCATCAATCAGCAGGTATTGATACCGGCGCTGGTAGCGTTCACGAACCTCAGGCGACGATTGGAGCAGGCGTACGGCCTCCAGCAGCAGATCATCGAAATCAAGAGCATTGGCTTTGCGCAGCTCCTGGCGGTAAACCTCATAAACGTGCGCAATCTTTTCAGTAGTCGGGTCCCCGGACTGCAGGTACATCTCCTGCGGCTCGAGCATGTGGTTCTTGGCCCAGGAGATGCGCGAGAGAACAGCGCTCGGCTTGTACTGCTTATCGTCGATGCCCAACCTCTTCATCACCGCCTTGACTACGCTTTGCTGGTCGGACTCGTCGTAGATGGCAAAATCTTTTCTGTAGCCGGCTTTGGAAGCAACCTTAAGAGCCTCGATGTCGCGGCGCAGCGCCCGGACACAAAACGAGTGAAATGTAGAAATCAGCGGCTTGGTGAGCAGCCTCCCGCCCAGCAGACGTTCAACTCGCTCCACCATCTCGGCTGCGGCTTTGTTGGTAAAAGTCACAGCCAGGATCGAGTCAGGCTGCACGCCGAGATTCTCGATCAAGTGGACAATACGGAAGGTAATTACACGGGTCTTGCCGCTGCCCGCGCCGGCCAGGATCAACACAGGCCCCTCAACGGCTTCGGCCGCTTCACGTTGTTGCGGATTCAGTTGGTCGAGAAGATCCACAGATTTGGCGCACCTGGTTTTTGACAGCTTTAAGTCCCGGACCAAACATTAAGCCAGCGAAGCTGGCGAAATTCTTCTAGCCCACAGCGCAAGCTGTGGGGAAACAGAGGAGAAAACCCAGAGCCCGCGAAGCGGGCGGCATAATTTCTGTTCAAACAGGACTTTGTTAATGCAGGTTTCAATAGCCCCCGCGCCTGCCGCCCGAACAACCCAAAACGAAAACATCTTTCCCTGCGGTCAGGGCACGAAATCAATTCTATCCCGTCTGAAATGCGATAAGAAGTTGATCTCAGTTCCGCACCAGCTTCTGATTTCAAATATCCGTACGCTGGGCCTTGCATTCGGCGCACTGGCACTTGGCGCGTAGATAATCCCAGGAATAAATACCGGTTTCGTGTCCATCATTCCAGTGAAAGCAGATTGCATATTTGCCGACGCTCTGCACCTCCTTGGGGCGAAGCTTCTCCTTATAAAGAGGAAGAATCGATGCGGCTTGCTGAACCGGCTCCCCAGGCCTCCGGTTTGTCTTTTTTCTTTCCTCATCGCAGGTCGCACAAGGGCAGGCATCACGCAGCCATTGAAAGGTAAAGTGCGAAACATGGCCATCTTTCCAATCAATGTCCACGCCTGTACCAGCCGTAGTGTTTACCTTGATGAATTTCGGATCGGCGAGGGGCATGTTTTCAGTATCGCACAGCGAGATGCTGGCCACTGGCTTCTAGCTTCTAGCTGCTGGCTTCCCTCCTTCACCCCTTCTCGTCGGTGTATCGCAATGTCTCGCCTATGGGTGTCTCAATCCGATAGCGCTCTGGTGTGTGCTTCGCTTCAAGCGATAACATCCTGAAGTTTGCAAATTCCTTTAAGCGCTTCGAACCCTGCGCTTGGCAGGGGAAGATGTGGCTGACTCGGTGGCCGCCTGCTGTTTTTTTAACATGTAGGACCGAAGAGCGAAATTCATAAGGCGCTGATATCCCTTACCCTGTGTCTTGAAAAACTTTATGACATCCTGGTCCACGCGCAGAGTGATCTGTTGTTTCGGACCCGAGCCCAGGGCGGCCATTAGGGTGTTCGGCTCAAGAGCGATTGCCGTGGCAAAGAATCCCTTGTCGAGCGGGGGGGGGATTCCAGGTCGTCTATGTTTCGCTTTTTAGAACGCTTTCGAGTAATAGTCGTTTTGCTCATGTGTTTCTGCCTCTCGTAAGGAGATGATTCGTATGGTGTTCTTTTCGTCAAGATGAAAGAAAGACGCGAGTTCGCCCCACGGAATTTAGTCCGTGACTCGATGCGTGGGTTTGCTCTGGATTGTGTTGCTCGGTCAGTACCACAACAATATGTTGGGTCGACCGAAGTTCTGGTGGCGGCGGTGAGACTCGAACTCACGACCTACGGATTATGAGGCGGTGGGTCTGAAAAAATCATCCGTGGGTCTAACCGCCGTGTTACACTTACGTTTAGCCCAGCTCCTTTCTATGGCCAGCAGGAGCTTCAATCCGGCTAGCCAACTCTTCTTCAAAGCTAGGCTATCTCAAACTAATTTCGAACTTGGTCGACCTATTAGGTCGGCCTTATTTTTATACTGTCTTGCTTTGTATACCAACCTATAGCCTCTTTGCAAGTAAATTTTTATTTGGAACCATCCGATACACTTTACCTATGATGATGTTCTACAAGTGGCTCGACGATCTTCGGGAGCCGTGGCGTTTGCTTTGTAGCCCTCAGTGTCGCTGTTCCAGCGACGGCGGCTTTCCGGGAAGGCTTTCAACAACCACACAGCTTCATTGGGTCGATACTTGCCGGAAGCTGGGTTTGGTTTCTGATCCATTCGAGGATTTGGTACCTCCATCGCCCACGGAAGTAGGCGGTTTCTTCACCAGGCTTGTCCGCTGCTGGGTTGCGCGGCGCTTGGCTGCTTCGCTGATGTGGGTATAGTGCTCCTGCATTCGGCGCGTCATGTGGCCGGCCAGGGACATCAGAACCGGGATCGCCGTGCCGTCTTCCGCGTACCTGGTGCAGCCGGTGTGCCGCAGGCCGTATTGGGTGAACCATTCGACGCCTGCTGCCTCCCGGATTTCGTTCCACGGTTTCTTTATTCCACTGCCCGTCATCGGACGGCCGGGGTCAAACTGGTTACGCGCATTGCGAAACGGCATCAGGTAGTGCTGCGGCTCGATGGAACCCAGTGAGCGCGCTCTTTCCAGCATCCGCTCGACAGCCCACTTCGCCTGGTCGGTGAGAGGGTTGGTGCGGATGCGGTACTTGTTCTTGGCGCTACCACTCCGAATCATGACCGTGCCCTGGTCAAGGTTGATGTCACCGAGCTTCAAGCTACGCTCCTCAATGGTGGAGAGAACTGCATCTATTCCCAAAATGGCATAGCAGTATACAAACTCGTTTCTTGCTCGGGCTTCATTCAAGAAGTGCTCCTGCTCGGCAGGGGTCAGGGCGCGCGGGATATCCGACTCGATGTTGCGCAAAGGTTGATAGTGATCTTCCATCTCAGCCGTCCAGACGCCGGCGCGTCGCATGATTCGCTTCAGCATCGACAGCTCCTGGTTGATCTTGTTGGGGCTGATTTCGCGCGGCGGCAGCGACTCGATGTATGCCTTAATTCCGGCCATAGCACCGGGATTGGCTTCGACCTCTTTGATGGAGATGCACAGCTTTTTGGCCGTGCGCCGCAGGTATACCGGGAGCAACTCTTTTACTCCCGGGCCCAACTTCCCGGCTGCACGCTCATGCTGGTATTGGCGAAGGTGGCCGGCGTGGATCTCTTCAAGAGTCAATTCCTCAAAAAACCGGCATAGCGGCTTGTCGTAATCCTCGAAGTCTTTCAGGGTGCGGGCCGAGACGTACCCGGCGCGCGCCGATCCAGCATTGAATTGCCGCAGCTCGATCCACTGCCTTGACGCCACGGGATACACGAGACTACGGGCAATGGGAGACTCCGCAACCAGATGCTTGCGGCAGGCGGGACAATCTTTATGCCCTGGAGTATGTTCCATTTTCGGTTATTGTCAAACGGGGGTTGTAACCCCCGTTGGGTGAAAGGCACAATAAACGGAGATTGTTTGGGTGTCAAGCCCCGGCGATTAAGAAATCGCTAATTTTTGTTCTATTTTCAGAACAAAAACACAAAGCGCGATCTGCCCCGGGTCCGGGCGTGCGAGTCTTATAAACTTCATGGGATATTTCCAAAAAGGAGATTCCCATGAAGAAACTGATTTTTGCTGGTGCTTTGTTGTTGTCCCTCGGTGCGGGGATTCGTTTTGAGGATGGCGACCCGTTCCCACCGTGCCCGCGAACCGGATGCATTCCTCCGCAACGGCCTTCGATTGAAACAATATCTCCATTCCGGTGATTACCTGCTCTGGGGCACGATCGCTGCCTTGCAGCTCGTGCTCCTGGCATTTGCCTGCCGGCAGAAGCTCACTCGGAAACTGCCGTGGTACGTTGGGCTGCTGGCCTTTTTCTCCGCGAAGTCGATTGCGTTGATGGCCGTGGCCCAGTTGTCTAGCTACGCTCTCTACATGTATGCCTACTATGTGGGCATCACCATCGAGATCCCGCTACTGATCTTGGTGGTGTACGACTTTTTCAAGATCGTCTTTGAGCCAAGGTCTACTTTGCCGCCTGGCACGCTCCCCAAAATTTCATTGACAATGGTGTGTGTTTTTCTGGCCGGAGCGGTGGCCGCGATCTGGCGGCCATCACAATCGACGGACGTAATGCTCGCGTTGTTACGCACAGTTCATCGATCCACCGAGTTTGTAGTCTGCTGCTCGTTATGGACCGTGATTGTGTATGCCCGGTTTATGGGAATTCCCTGGACGCGGAAGGTCGCTGGCATTGCCTCCGGGTTCCTCTTTTATCTGACGACTCAGACGCTGGTTACATCCGTTCTTGCATTTGTAGGGCAACAACAGCCGTGGGTCATGATCTTGAACCGGGTGAGCAGCGGTTCGTACCTGGTCGGCCTAGGTTTTTGGGCGATTGCGTTGTCCCGGAAGGATATCCCCGTTGAAATGCCCACGCAGGCGGAATTGGGCTACCTACAAACGCTGTGGACCAAGGTCGCGGCGAGTCATGCTCGTTTGCAGCAATCTCTCTCGGACAGGAGCAAAGCATAACGTGGTCTTCAAACAAATTTCCGTCACCTCGATTGCCGAAGTCATTCACAACGTGCAGCAGGTTGAGTTTCCCACCGATCACTTCATCAGTTCCCAGGAGATCGTGGAGCTGAAGCGCAAGATCAAGCAGAATTGCGACGTGATGATCGCGTATGCGCAGCACGTGTTGCCGGTGGCGGCTAAAGGCTCCTACCACGAAGCGATCCTGCGGCAGCTCCGGCAAGACGTGATGTTGGTGCGGGCGGAGTGTGGTAAAGTGAATGCAAATTTCGCGGGCGCCAAGCACCGGAGCAAGCTCACACAATTGCACGCAGCCTACGAAGAGATGAGGCTTGCCGCAGTTCTGGTTTGCCAGGGAGCAGAGCCGGAACTGATCGACTCGCTGGCGGTCGCGTTATGATGCGTCGTGTCGATGGCAAAACAACAGCCCAAAGCAGTGCAAAAAAGGGAAAAGACTCTTGGCTACCTGGCGGGCGAATACCGGGAGTCCCTGGAGTACACCGCCGAGTTGAAACGGGCCATCGACGGATTTCGCGGAAACATCCCTCCTAACAGCCCTTACCGCTATCTTCGCAGCGAAGTGGGCGGGGCGATCCTGACTACACTCGAAAGCAAATCACCGCAGACGATCCCGCAGCTCATCAAAGAGCTGCAATCGGGAGGCTGCGTTTTCGGCGCGGTGAAGACGCCGCAAGAGATCGTGACGAAGGCGGTAAAAGCGCTGGTGGCCATCGGGAAGGTGGAGTGGGCGGACCAGGCCAAAAGCCAGGTTCGGCTGTCTAAGAGTCCTTGAGTCCGCAGTAGGTCTCTGATCCAATGTTTTCAGCAGTGCGAATTCTCTCTTGCAGGTGGACTGTGGAGACGGACTTAATTTGTGGGCTATCCTTCTCTCCAGTGAGCCGAACTCTGATCCACTCCTCAATCCAGATATCGAGCCAACTGATCGCATCAGGCAATGGTCTCCATCCCTTGAGATATTTTTGCAACTGCTCGTAATTCATGCGTGCAACTTCGTAAGCCACGCTTTCGAGATTGCCTCTACGACAGCCGTTGCAGTACCAGACCTCGTGGGCCATAGCCGGACGTTCGCGTTCTTCGGCAAGTCCGTCTTCGGGGATCACTTCAATCAGCGCTCGGTACATTAGCCCTTCACCTCTCGCGTGCAAACGTTTGCACGTCAGTCCTTCAGCAAACTATACCCCAAGAATGCAGCGGCGAGAATGATCCCCCCGGTTGCGAGCGCGCTACTTGATGAGAACAGGGATTTGGTCCCGGCCGTGAAACTTGGAGCGGGAGTGGGACCTGGAGTTGCCGCGCGCAAGCTCAGGGCCTGGCCAAACTTGCCGGCCATCGCCATGACTGCCGCCGAATATTGGCGGGCCGCTGGGCCGCTGCCGTTGTAATGTTCGACGGCCAGGCTCCAGTCGTGGAAGCGATCGTAGAGCTGGCGCAGATACTTCACGCCGCCGTGAATGTTGTCGTTCACGTCTTCGGGATCGACGCCCAGGGCGGCGGCTGTGGCCGGCATGAGTTGCATTACGCCATACTCGCCGGCCTTGCCGCGCTTTACGCCGTCCGCGTTCCAATGACACATGCTGCTCTCGCGCGAGGCCACCGCGATCGCGATCTCCGGAGGCACGCCCTGGCTGTTCGCCTCGGCGATGATCACGTCCCGGAGATTGATTTTGCAGGCAGGCACTTTAAAGCCCCTCGATAGTTCGTTTATCGATCCAGGTTGTGTGCCAGGTTGATTGCGTCTCCCCTCGGTGAGCTTCGTACCTGTCCACGTGCTTGAAGCCCAACGATTGATGCCCCGCTTCTAGCGCGCAATTCAAATAGCTGTCGTCTCCGTTGGGGGTTACGAACGGGCACTGCGTCTCGATTGATCTACACACCAGCGGATGCTCTGCCATTTCTATTGCACCTCGAAGCTGGCAGAGCAGTTGGCGAGTGTTTCGGCGGCCTGGGTGGTGAAGCCGATCAGCATTAAGTCGCCGGCGGACAAAGCTGCGGTGTGCGTGGTATCGCTGCACGTCGTGCCGGTGCCTACGGTGCAGGTCAAGGCAGTGTTGGCTCCGTTCTGTTGAAGCGTGAACACACCCGAGCCTGCCGCCGCTCCAGCGGTACCACAGCGCACGCGGAGGTTTTTCGCCGTGCCCGCGGTGGTGAGCGGGACCTGAATGTTGCTGCTGACGTTGGCGCAGGTGGTAAGCGCAGAGCCGGGCCAGGGCATGGCGAGGGTGGCCAGCGCCGTGGCTGTGCCGCTGCAGCCAGTGTAGAAGCGCATGGTTCCCGAAGTGACGGCAACTGTTCCCGAAGCGGGAAACACTGCGGTTGAGTTCTGGGCGGTTCCGCCCTGGGCGGTGGGCAGCGGCGCGGCAAGATGTGTGGCTGTAACCTGGTCGGAGGTGTTGATGTCTGCGCCTGAGGCGACTACCTGCGCCGGCGTGCCGTTGTTGTTGCACATCTTCAAGCGGTGGGCGGCGGAGTCTCCCCAGAGATTATCATTGCCGGCGCTGCACGTGGGAGCTGCGCCCTCAGGAAAGAATATCGGCTTCAAAAATTGCGTATCGGTGTTGTCGAACTGGATGGTTCCGGTTCCGCTGGGCAGCATTTGCTGGCCGCTGGGCAGGACGATGTTGCCGGGGCTTGCTGTTCCGTTTCCAATCACGATGCCGTTGAGCCTGACGGTACCGTCAGCAGCCACTGCGAACTTCTGGGGCGTTCCGCCGATGTTGCCGGTGATCACGGTGCGTCCGGTTGCGCCGGAGTTGTCCACCGGAATGTTGGTGGTGTTGGCGCTGATCTCGCAGGCTTGGCAGTTGAAGCCGGTATTGCCGGTGCCGATCGAGATGCTGAGGTTGTTGGCCTCGATCGTTTGAGTGTCCATCCACAGATTACGGAAGGTGCAGTTGTCGGCGGATACTCCGGTTCCACCTCCGAGCGATGTCGAGTCCTGCCCGCCCGAAAAATTATTCTCGTTGATGAATGTATTTCCACCTGGGCATGCGCCGCCAGTAGCTTGCAGCTTGACTCCGAAGCCGGTGGCACCACCCTGGCCGGTCATCAGTTCGAAGCGGTTGTTGTTGATTACCTGAGAAGTGGTGTTGAGCGCATCGAGCACGACCATGGCCGCGCCGGTCTGGTATCCAGTGTGGTGAATATTGCGGAAGGTGTTCCAGATGGCGCTATTGTTGCCAACGTTGGGACTAACCACGATGCCATTTGCCCAAGGCCCGGAGAAGTACAGATCCTGGTACATCCCGAACAAACCGCCGACGACGTGAAGCGGGACGCCGCCTCCGGTGCCGATATTCTTCACGCAGATCCCCGAGATATGCACGTGGCTCAACGAGGTAACGTTAAACAGGTCGCCGGTGGTGAGGGTTGTCGTAATCGTGGTTGGCGCGGTGACCGAGTCGCACGTGGATCGTCCGGCCCCGATTAGGTAAATGTCGTTGCACAAAGTGAACTGCGAGTTCTGCGGATAGGTTCCAGGTGGCACGTAGACCGTGCCGCCTGCGGGAGTGGCGGCACAAGCGGCAGTGATGGCCTGCTGAATCGTGGTATAGGTCACTCCGTCCACGTAGAAGAAGCCGTTTATTTTTGGGCCTGTTAGCGATATCGGGGTAAAAACGCCAGTCGAGGACCAGGTGCCGATACTTGCTCCGTTCACGCGAAAGACCAGCCTGCTTACGGCTGCTCCAGAGGATTCATTGGTGATCACAAACTGCAACGTGCTGGGATCTAGCTCTCTTACCGTGTAGGCGTTCACCGAGTTCGATTGATCGTTGACACTGTTGCCGGTGATACCGGTAGCCACAGCGCAATTGCACGCGCCGGCAGGCATGAACGGGGTGGTAGTGCGCAGCACATCGTAGCTGATGGCATTGGAGGCAGACTGCCAGGAGATCTGATCAAAGTTCGAACCGCTGAGCGCATTGGGCGCGCCGGAGAGCATGAACGGACCAGCGGGCGAACTCGCGCCGGCGAGGCTCTGGCTGACGATCCAATAAAAGTACGTTGCCGGCCCAGGATTGCCGTTTACGCTCACCGAAGCGCTGGGCACGGACTGGGGCGCGTCGATCAGCGGAAAGACCAGGCGCTTGGCAATGTAGTCGGTGGCGGTCTGGTTGTTGACCTGTCCCCAGGCGATCGAGGCAAATAGCAGGAGGCAACCACAGAGGACCCTTCGGCTCGCAAGCTTACCTCGAGGGCAGGCTACGGCACGGAGAACGGCTCGGAGAATTTGTTTCACTGTTTTTCCCTTATCGAGACGGGGGAAATCTCTTGGTCCTTTCGAATGATTTTTACGTCGGAGAAGTACACGCTCTCCAGGCGCGCCAGGCTCTTTTCGGTTTCCTTCTTGAACTCTTTGAAGACGCCGAAGTAGAAGCCCAGAAAGAATGCGAGGGAGAGCAGATGGAGTGCGATTCCAATGATGCCGATGATCAAGGCTTGCATTTTTTCTCCTCCCAAATTACTGCCGTGTTTGGCTCGACTGAGTTCCCGAGACTACTCCCAGCGGGGTAACGTTTGTGTTTTGCGACGGGAAGTCGCGGAAGGCCAGAGTCACGACGCAGCCGGTTCCTGGATCGCCAGTGCCGTTGGGGTTGGTGGAGCAGGCGACCGTACTGTTAGCGTTGAGGTTGATTCCCGGCGAGAGCGGGATGTTTCGCGCCAGTGGTCCAGCAGGAATCGGATACACAGCCGGCGATGTGCCTTGCGCTCCGGTAACCACCACATACACCAGGGTGGCGTTGGGATTGTACGCGTCGATGTTGAGTAACGCCGATGGATTGGTATCAATGCTCGCTGCCGTGGATTTAAGCGCGGTGTTGGTGAAATTGTTGCCGGCCGCCATGATCACCGGCTGAGGCGACTTGTTGCCACGGGCAGCGCCGCTGGCGGGGATCGGGCCGGCGGACCCGGAGTAAAACACGCTATATGTGCCCGAACCGCCAACCGTCTGGTTGTACACCATGAACCGGACCTGCGGAAAATACCCACCGGCCTCGATGGTGTTGCAGCCGAGATTTGAGTTTTTCTCGGAGATTGCGAAAAAAGTGACGCCATCATAGCTACCTTCGGCCTCGGCAGTTTGAGCGGTGACGTTCGGGTGGGTGCAGTAGTAGAACCAATGGCTGGCTTGGCCAATGTTCCGCACTATACCGAGAGAACCATCCGCAGCCGAAGCCACGGCTGCCCTGGGCGATCCATCGAAGGGGAACAAGTTTACGGTGAGCACCTGCTGCACAGTTTGCAGACCCACGTTGCCGCCCTGGACGAAAGCAAACAGAAAGAAACACAAACCAATTACCAGCAGGTGCCCTCTCTTCATCACATTCCTCCCAGCGACTTGGTAGCCGCGTACTCATATCCATGGAAGCGCGCTCCCGTGGTCGCTCCTGGAGGAACGACTACGCCGGCAGCGACTTCCACAGTCACCTTGATGGTGTCGTTCTCAACCAGGCTGATGTAGGTGGGCAGGGGCATGGCGTCGGTCCCATATTGGGATTGCAGGTTGTTCATCCCCTTGTACCCGGTATCGTTGAGCAGGACGCGCCAGATGATGTTGCCGCTGCCGTTCACGATGCCGCCCGCGTTGTAGAAGATCGCGAGGAAATTAATCACCGCGTTGAAGCCTTGCGGCACGGTGTACGTGAGGATGGTGATGGCCGGCGCGCCCGCTGCCGGCAAGAACGGATATGGAGTGCTGGCAAAGACAAACGGATGCGATTCAGCCGGAGGCACGTCGAGCCGTTGCAGCGGCACGTAGGGGCGCGCGTTCTTCAGGCCGTCCTGGCGAAGCTGGAGCAGGTGCGCCTGCACTTGCTGTGTAGAACTGGGAGCAGGCATCGCCGCCGAAGCTGCGGCAGCGCCCAGGCCCTGGAGAAATTGGCGGCGATTCATTGCGTCACCCCCGAATCCGCGTAGAGTTGGGGATACATCGAGAAGAGCGGCTGCACTCCGAAGAACGCAACCTGCACGCGCGTGATGTTTCCCTGGACGGCCGTCACCAGGCTCTTGATCTCCACGATCAACGAATCGCCCTTGCCGACGAGCTGGGGGCTGCGCAACAGGAACGGCAGTCCCTGTTGTCCAAGGATGTTGGCGTTGATCTGGTGCTTGTTCATCCAGGCCCATTTGGTCTTGCCGTGGGTTTGAAAGATGGCGACGCGGAATCCGGCAGCGACCGCTGCGCCTGGTGGAGTGAAGTTGTTCATGGTTCCATTGAGTCCCCAGACGACCAGCGGCTTGTCGGCAACCCAGCTCACCTCCTGCACCTCGAAGGGATTCACCGGGGCGAAGTTGAAGACCTGGCAGCGCGCATCGCCCTCGGGCAATTCGACCTCCGAAGGAACGTAGAGGTCCTGGAGGGTCTTGCGGTTTGGAAGATAGAGTTCGACGGACACTGTTTAGCTCCTGGCTGCTAGCTGCTGGCTTCTAGCCGGAAAATCCCCCGGCGAGCCGTGCAAACGTTTGCACGGCTCTTCCTGGCCGGGCTGTTTACTTCTTCAACAGGTCGAGGAGCGAAACGACGGATGTCTTCACGCCCCCGCCTGGTTCCACGTTGTTGATGGTTGCGTGCGCTGGATCGGGCGCGCCGACTTCGATCTTCGAGGTGTCACCATGCGCCTCCATGAGCGGCTTGAGCAGGTCTTTGTCAGCGCCAACAGCCTCCAGCGTGGCTTCTACGTTGGTGAAGTGCAGCTCGACGCGCTTATCGAGGTCGGGGTTAACGTGTGGTTGAATGATGGTGATTCTGACTTCTAACATCGGGATTTCCTCTTCTCCGCGCCTCCGCGTCTCCGTGGTGCGCATTTATGTTTTTTAAAAGTCTTGGTCGATTTGGGAATTTACGGGACTGGCACCTGGGCGTGGGGGAAGTCCGCCGCTATGTTTGCGTTGTAGCGCTTGGCCAGATCTTTCGCGCTTACGATCGGGACCTTCAGTTGGCCTGGCTGGAGGCCGCGCGTGGCCAGGCGGGCTGCCGTGCGGGGAGCGCTCGCTGCCACCTGGGCCGGCAGCAGCGAGACCACCTCTTCAATCACGGCGCTCACCGAGGTAATGGCAAACTGAATCGCGGCCTGTTGCTTGGCGCTGCAATTGATGCACAGCGTTGAGAGTTGGTCGGCTGCGCTCTGAGCGGCTTCCACGGCTGCATCGATCTGGCCAATCACTCCGGGCGGCGCGTTCTTCAGGTCGGCTTGGTATTGGTCGATCAACGTGTGCGTGAGATTCAGCTTGTCGCTCACGAACGCAACGCCGGCATTGATCTGGCTAAGTTCGGTGGGCGAGAGTGGTGCGCCATTCACGATGGCCAATACCGATGTGGCAATCTTGACGGCCGTGGGCAAACTTTTCTCGACCACGGCCAGTGTGCTCTGAAAGCTGCAAGCCCAGATCGAGAGGCAAAGGATGCCTACTAACCCAGACTTGGCAACACCCGCGCCGCTTCCAGATTGGGAATCCCCTTTGTTGTCCCCCGAACTCAATGACTTAACTGTTCCGTGTGCTCCAGCCGCCATGATGGCGGCGATGGCCACCGTGGTGAAGGTCGGCAGCGAGAAGAAGTCCTCGGGCTTGACCACCACCAGCACGGCCAGGACAGACAGACCGACGTTGAGCGCCACTGCTCCCAACCCGCTGATCGGGAACGCTTGTTTGACCGCCTGCAGGATCGCGTAGACCGAGGCGGCAATCGCCAGCAGCTTTACTTGCAGTGCGAGCGGATTCGCCGGAGCTTGTCCTGCACCCGCCATAAAAGCCATTGAGCTGCCGGCAAAGGCTGGAAAGCCCAGCAGGGCGACCACTCCCAGAATCCCCAGGGCCATCGTGAACCGTTTCAAGTTTGATTTGCGCATTTTTGTTTTGCTCCTTTGTTGAAAATTGCTTCTAGCTACTGGCTGCTAGCTACTTACTGCACGAACAAGGTTTCGAACTGCTGATAAATCGCCAGCACCTTTTGGGCGCGACGGGGATCGGTGCTCCAGTGCTGACTCACCTCGATCACGAATTGCTCTCCGGTGGGAGCAGCGATCGCCGCGGCATAGTGGGGATACGCGAGCTCGCCGTCTTTCCCCCTGACGACAGCCAGGCGCTGAAGCGTGGCCATGCGATCGGCGAAGCACGCGGCCAAGTCGGGATACAGCACCCATGCGGAAAAGGCCGGCTCGAATTGCTGGTGTTCCTTGCGCCACTCGCGCGTGGGAAGCGAGAGCGTTCCGTACTCCGGGTGAATATGCTGTTTCATCCCGAAGAGGTTGTTGCCCTCGCGGGCCAGGCTGGAACTTCCATAGCCGCTTTCAAGCGCGGCCTCGCAGGCGGCATATCCTGGGAAGATGTGCTTCGCCTGGTTAGCAGCGGTAAACGTGCGCACCATGAAGTTGCGCCGTGCATTGACGATTTGCGTCATGAGTTGGTCAGCTCCACTCCCGCGAATGCCATGCGGACATTGTTGGGCGCGCCGCTCAGGTCGTTGAGCACGGCCTGGATCGCGCCGCGCGTGTTGAACATGTAAGGCGTGAGCAGCGGGAAGGGGTTCTGCGCCGTGCCGAACAGGTTGTTGACGTGCACCGGCTGGTTGCTGAACGGGCGGTTCGTCGAGCCATCGGTGATCTGCACGGCATAGTTGCCGGTGG
This sequence comes from Candidatus Angelobacter sp., assembly GCA_035939495.1. Classification (GTDB taxonomy): domain Bacteria; phylum Acidobacteriota; class Terriglobia; order Terriglobales; family Acidobacteriaceae; genus Angelobacter. The sequence goes on from DASZFU010000164.1 coordinate 130,332, forward strand.
AGACCTGGTTGGCGAACATCCACTTGAATGCAGCCTGGTTGATTTGCAGCGCCGCCTGCTGGCCGACTACGTTGGCGGTGAGGGCCACCGGCAACTCGTAGATGTAGAACAGGCCGGGATCGGGCTGTATGCCGCTGCCATTGCACACCGGACATTGCGAGGGCGGGTACTGTGGCGACCACTGGACCGCGCCTTTCCCAAAACAGAATTTGCATGGCTGAGGAGCCATAGGGTTCTCCTGAAATTGTTGGGGGAGGTCCTTCGGCTCGCCTTTGCCGGCTTCACCTCAGGATGACAAAGCGGGCTTCGCCTTTTCGGGCGAGGCCCTCACAATGAACAACCGTCTACTGGACTCCGCGATACAAATCTCCATCGAGGATGAAGTAGATCGTGGTGCCTGCGCCTGCGGGGTTTGCGCCGGCGGCGGTGAAGTTGAACGGTGTATCGGGGTTCAACACCACGAGAATCGGTTCCGTCTGCTCGATCACGATCGGCTGGTTCAGCGCCATGACCGATCGCTGATCCGGGAGTCCGTTGGAGGTCGAGAACGATGGAGCCGAGCCAGCAGGGGCGGTCCCGAGCTGGGCGACGGCGGTCACCATCGCTCCGCAGCCCGCGGTCAACAGCAGGACCGGGCCCTGGAAATACCGCTTGGTTCCCAACACCACTTCAACGCTCACGTTTTGCAACAGGTTGAAGAGATCGGTGGGCACCGTGCCGTTGGCCGTGAATAGGCGGATAGCCCGCAGAATGAAACGTTGAGGGTTGGGCAGGAACCCAGCTTGCTGCATGTTGGTCTGGGCGAGAGTCTTTCCACCCTGGCCACGTTGCAACTGGAACATGTTGAGCTGGGTCATGGCGGCGCCCGGGCCAAAGCTGGCTGAGTCGTAAAGCGGCTGCGTGATGTAATCCTCGATGCCGCCTACGAAGGGGTTGCTCATCCTGGGGCGCTTGCCAAAGTTGAAGGGCTTCAACGGACGAAAGTCTTTCTCGTATCCGGGAGCGATCAACCTGCCTACTTCTTGGAAACGGGAGCGAAAGCGCGAGTCGAGTGGCCCGATTTCATCCCGTCGATTCGAATATTTTGTGTATTTGCTCATTTTCCTTTTCACCTCCATCGAGGTTTGTAAAGGCCATCTGCGACGGCCGGGGTTAAATCCTTGCTATCAGTAACGCGGCTGGAACCGGGCTACATTGGCGTTGGGGATGTTGGTGACAGACGGGCCAGGGGCCGATCCGGCTGCCGCCGCAACTGCCGGCAACTGCGGCTGGAAGGCCGGTTGCACTCTGCCGTCAGCTCCGGTAACGCTGGGCAGGGCGAATTGCGTATCGACAAATCCGCTCAAGCCAACTCCACCGAGGCCGTTGCTCGAATAGTCGAGATCTCCGAGTCCACTCATGGGCGCGGGCGAGGTTTGTGAAACCTTTTCCGACCAGATGCGCTGGATGGTCGAAGCAAAACCTCCGGCTGCCCATCCCATAGCGATGGACTTGCTCTTGGTGAAGTGGAACAGCGCGTATCCACCGCCGAGTGCGACGATGAAATTGGCGAAATAGCCCATGCCTCCGACGTTCTTGTCGCCCAGGACGCCTTGCACGATGGCGCGCGTGCCGATGGCGCTTACGCCTCCGGCAACAATGGCCTTGGTGCCTTCGATCGCGAAGCTCTTCACTCCTTCGCGGTTGGGGTTGCGGGTGCGGCGGCGGCGATATCCGCCGGTGCGCATCTCGTAGTTGCGACGACGGCGAAACGGATTGTTCTCGCGGCGGCGACGCCGAGGTCTGCTTGTTGCTGTTGATCTTGCTCTTCTCCTACGTTGTGGATTCGCCAAAAGAATCACTTCCTCTCCGAGTGGGTTTCTGGTGCGGGCGCGCCTCACTCTGGGGCGCGGCCTGTATACAGTGCGCGTGATCACTCGCGCGCGCGGACTGCGGGGCTTGCTGCGGGGCTTGCTGCGGTTTTGGGTTCGTCGCCGACGCTGGGGATTGATCAGCCGGACCCTGCGGACTTGGGGCATCGCTTTTCCTCCTAAAAGCAAATCCCCTGAAGAGCCGCGCGCGCATTGCGCGTTGCTCTTCAGGGGACGGGCTTTCTGATTTTCCTTCAGCTCGCCTCTCGGCTCACTTCAGGATGACAACTTTGGGGAGGTAGTTCCTTCGGCTCGCCTTCGGCTTACCTCAGGATTGCGCGCTCAGCTTACGCCTCGCGCTTACTCGATCTGTGGATTGCCTCCGACCAGGTATTGCCGTGAACCCACGGCTTCACCTTCCAGCAGCAGCACCATCAGATTTCCGCCGCGATCGGGATCGACCTTGACCGCGCCGAATCTTGCTCCCTCGCCGGTGGTGTGATACACGATGCGAGAGATTGGACCCAGGGCCAGCATTTGACCCTGGTCCACCTGCAATCTTCCATTCACAAACTGTTGCCAGGGCTGGGGCTGGCTTCCCACCATGCGACACATGGCGTTGCACTTCGGGCACCTGGGATCGTCGTAATCCGTGCTTCCGCCCTTGCGCCCGGTGGGGACCTTGCCTTCGCCCTTGCAGCGCGCGCATTGCGACATGCCGTTCTCATCGCAGCCGACACACTTCACCGGATCGGGGACCTCGCCGCGTCCACCGCACCGCTCGCAACCGGGATCGGTCTTTTGAGACGAGCTTCCCAGGCAGTTCGGGCAGGGGACGTATTTGCTTTTCACGTATCCGCTACCGGCGCAGCCGGCGATCACGCAGCGGGTCTTGCCGGTACCGTTGCATGGTGGGCAGCTCGCCATGCACGCCTGGCACAATGCCGCGTTGTTGCCGTCGAGCCGATCGGGCAGGCCGGCCCAGTTATTGACCAGCAACAGGTCGCCGGTATCGTCGTTCAGGGCCAGGCGCGGACCGTTTTTTCGGAAATCCATCGTAAGGGTGTTCGAGCCACGGACAACGTAGATGAAGTCGATCACGCCCAGCCCGCGATACTGGCGTTTCAACATTTGCTCACGATGCCTCTCCAGGAGTTGGGCCAGGGAGAGGTCTCCGGTTTGTGGGGTTGGTTGTACCGTCGATGTTGCCATTTTTTTAGCTCCTAGCTGCTAGCTACTGGCTGCTAGCTTTTGCTTTCAGTTCACGATCCCCTCGCGCTTGATCACGTACGATCCGCCGAGGAGCCACATGGTTCGGTCCAGCTTGTTGAACATCAGCACGGGCAGCTCGCCGCCCTCTTCGCCGAATTCGTGCTGGTAGTCTTTCTCCTCGAAGTTGTGAAAGTCTTTGTCGGTGGTGTAGATGATGTACTGCACGTCGCCGACGACGATCATGTCTTTGGAGAGGTCGATGCCCTCTTGCTCCAGGCATGGCTCCAGGTCCACGTTGCCCAGGAAATAGAGCTGGTTGCCGTCAGGGTCGCAGGCCACGATCGGAGGATGGCGGTCTTCGGAGAAGTTAAGCGGCATTCCATCTTCCATCTGCAAGTACATCAGCGTGCCGCAGCCGGAAAGGTTGCGCCGATCGTTTTGCCGCACCTCGATCTCCCGGATGCTCCCTGGCCGGCGTCCGTGGAAGGTCTCGAACATTTCGACCGCGGCTTCCGTGGTGTCGGGGTTTCCCTTCCGGCTCCTGGCTGCTGGCTTTTGGCTTTTGGCTCTTGCAAACGTTTGCACGGGCTTGGTCTTCCGCTGTCTCTTGACTCCTGGCTTCTGACTCCTGGCTTCGCCCTCCTGGGGGTTCACGATCGTGATGTTCTTGCGCTCGGCGAAGCTCTCCACGGATTCCTCTTCCAGGGTATCGGCGCGCCCGTCTTCGCCCAGGCGCTCCAGGCCCTCGACGCCGCGCGCTTTGCGGGCTTCGACCTGCTCGTAGGTCATGGCTTTGGTGGCCGTGTTTTGCTTTCGCTGTCTCATGGTCATGCTTCGCCTACCGGCAGCGCACACACCGGCTGTATTTCTTCGTCCGGGCTTCCCGGAGCCGCCATCGGGTTCAACATGTGGCACGCAAGCGAAAAAGCCTGCGCAGCCTGCTCGGCGGTCTTCTGCAGGTCGGCACCGGAGACGGTAAAGGGCAGCTCGCGCACCAATGCGGCCTGGCCGCAGGCGAACTGCGGCTCGTCGTTGAAGATCGAGATCGTGATTTTGATCCTGGTGGCCATTGGCTTTTCCGGCTTCTGACTTCTGTCTCCTGACTCCCTTGCCCTCTCCCTACTTCTGCCCTCTCACTCCGCTTTGCTTTTCGAGAAGCTTCTGGCGCTCCTCGGCTGTCATGATGCCGTCGCCGAATTTGTCGAAGACGTGGCCCCACAACTCGTTGGCTTTCTCCACGCACGCGCGCGGATCGGAGTGCGGATGCACCAGGTTGCCGGCCTCGTCGATCTGGTGGCCTTGGGCGTTGCGAGGATAAGGTATCCCAGTCGCCGGATTGAAATGGTCGAGTGAGGCTGCTGCGCTGTGCAGTGTCGCGGCGGCGATCAAGATTGCTTGTTTGTGGTCCATGTTCTCCTTTACCCTTTCACCACTTTGTATCCAATCACCAACCCAACGAGACCGAGTGTTCCGAAGAATGCATATCTGCCCCACGGGATAGCGTTGGGGTTGCTGGGGTCGTTGGCTAGGCCCATAGCTTTCAGGGCATCAACAAACTGAGGCATGTTGCTCGTGCCTTGGGCGACGTTTTGGCTTGCCGTGGCCACTGCCTGTTGTTTGGCTTGCGCCATCGACAACTCGGCCTGATACTTTGCTTTGAGACCCTGAACGGCGGTGATTAAGGCATAGAGAGCAGCGATTATCACTGCTGCATTTACCACTGCCGCAGCCCAAGGTACCAATCCAAGTCCAGATAAACCCGGAACTGTTGTACCGTACACGGCGCGGTAGAGAACCTGGAATTTAGCTAAAAGGCTCTCGTACCTTGCGCGGAAGTCAACGATAGCCCGCCCGAGTTCGGGGTTGGGCTGCCCAGATTGCTGCAACAGCCTTTGCAGTTCGTTGATCTGATCATTAGCAAACCGAAACTGCGCTGGCAGGTTCAGAAAGCTGGCTTCGTCCACTTGATCACCGAGTGCTCCCAAAGCCGGAAAACCTCGGAGATGATAAGAGGAATGCGCTACCCTGCGTCTGGCGATGGTCATGTCAAGCCCCCTTGTCCGTTTCTGGAGTTTTTTATTTGCTTGACATCGCATGAGGTGGCACAAACAATTGCCAGATCGTCATCCTGGACACTTTGGAGGGTTTTATGCGTTTGGCTCTTTTGTGGGTTATGGCCCTTTCCCTGATGAAGGGATGTAAGGCCGGAAGCCCTGAGCAGGTCAGTCAGGAGTTTCAAGCTGGTCTCCGCCCTTATTTCCCTAACTCTCAGGTTCTCGTTTCGCCCGAACAGCAGGCCATTATTGGCATAACGTGTCTTCGAGGCGCCGGGAAACAGTTGATTGACTCCATCGCTTCCGAAATCAGCCAAAACGCCGACATCAACAAGCTGAGAGACCTCAGAGATTTTGGGCCGCTTTTGGGTAACCCGAGCTACAAATATGTGCTTCTCGCGTTTGATACGGGGGCGATTCGGCTCAATGTTGACACTTGGCGTACAGATCGGTTGGCCGCAACGCCACAGTATACCGCTGCGTTCAATACTTCCTGTCCTCAGGATATATCTGTGCAGCCCACGCAACCCAATGCGCCGTATATATGGGTGGGATACTGGACCCTGAAGCTCTCGAAGCCTGCAAATGGTCGGACCGAAATCCAGTGGGTCGATAGTCTTGGCATTTATGGCAGCATGAGCGACTTCTACGATCACCGCGATTCGGAAGTCAGGGCGCGGGAGCAATTGATTCGCGAGTATGCCGCCGGGTCTAAATGGGAACTCTCTACCATCAGGCTCGACTCGATTAAACCTGTCCGCTTTTCCCAGAATCCAAACTGAACTGTTCGCGTTCATCACTTTTGATTCACCTGGACAATCGTGTGAACTTCCAAAGTAGGTCAAAATAGCCATCACGCTAAGAACAATGCACTGGGCGCGGTAAAACCGCAGCTCGCTTTCGAGTTCCTGCATGTTTTTTGTCGTCATCTCTATTCCCCCCGATACCTCTCGAAAGCTTGGACTCCGCGAATGGGACGGCCCAGGGTCGGACGATTGCTAGCTTTCTTGATCAGCCACACCGCAACGCCGGCAGCGACCAGGATGCCGATCGTGCTGAGGGCGCCGGCGCTAAATCCCCAGGTTGTGCCTGGTTGATTTGCCCCAGGATCCTTGCCCGCACCAGAGGCCGGCTGCGATCCGTTCTTCGTTGCGGGAACGATGGCGGCGTTGGCTGCGACTCCGGGAAAAAGCGGAATGCCCAAGCCCCTTAGCGCAAGTCCGCCTCGCGCGATCGGCACGCTTCGCCGGAATGAATTGTTGGCCGGCCCCGGAGTAACCGCGAATGAAACCGTGGGAGCGTTGGTTGCCGGCGGGCCGACGAAATTAATTCCCGGATAGCCGCCATTGGTATCGGGAGGTCCAAGGTACCGCACCCCTGGATAGCCAGAGTTGCACGGCGGACACGGTTTGCACGAGACAACCGGCGGCGTGGGCGTGACTGCGCCGCTGGTACACACCCGGCTTCCGGTCACCGGATCGATGCTGCACGTGGTGTCGCCCAGGAAGACGTAATTGCCCAGCTTGGCTGAAGGCACGAGGGCGGCCTGGGGCTTCGCTGCTTTTCCCTTTCCCATTTTGGCAAGCGCGGCGGCCTGCTGCGCCTTCCAGAAGGCCACGCGCTGTTCGGGCCAGATGTATTGGTCGCCGGCAGGATTCGAGTTATACGGCACATATCCGCCCAGCGTGCCATCGGGCCGGGTGATGGTGGGGAGCGGGAAGCTGGCCTGGACGAAGCCGGTTAAGTGTCGCGGGCCGCGCATGATTGTTTTTCTGGCAAACGGCATTCTTTCGCTCCTTACCTCTTGAACGCTTTCTTGATCAGGATGAACCCTCCCAATCCTGCGGCGACAATGGCTCCCCACTTCACGTAGGGATTGGAAAACATACTGGTGCTCCCCGCGGGCGCGGCAACAGCCGGCGCGGTGTTGACGAACGGAGCGGGCAACGGGCCTCCGGTGGGGCTGAAGGGATTTACCGCCTGGTAGGGCACTCCGGTCGCTGCGTTGATCAGCGCGCCGGTGGCGGGATCGTATTGCTGTCCGTTGGCATTGAGCGGATACGGCTGGCCGGTGGCCGGGTTAATGAAGTTGGTGGACGGCGGACCCAGAGGAGCAGGCGAGGGAGCGGGAGAAATCGATGTGCCAGGCGTCAAACACCGCAACTGGCCGCTGATGTTGGCGATGTCGTAAGTGCCGCAGGCTGCGATGCCTCCGGGGAGGCTGCTCGTAACATACGGCCCCTGGCCGGTTGAGTCACAGCTTGCGCTGAGCTGGTCGCCATTGCGAAAAATGTTTCTGCAGGTCTGCAAATACGACCCCGCAGGATTGGTGAGCACCGGTGCCGGTATGGGCGGAGCCTGGGCCGGGCTGGCGCAGACACGCGCGCCGGTAGCCGGATCGACGCTGCAAGTGGTATCACCCAGTCCGCGCAACGGAACGAAGCGCAGGCGCTCACGAACATCGAGCCGCGCTCGCGAGTCTGCCGATCGCACCGCATGTGCGGCGGCGATCTTCCCCAGGGCAAGACCGTGCAGTCGCCGGTTCACATTGCCGCGCGGGGAGACTCTGCCGAGATTGGGTGCTGGTACGAACATGCTTTAGCTCCTGGCTGTCACCGCAATTGGTCTTCACATCCTCGACAAAGACGAGTCTTCGTCTCGAACGACAAGCGGCGATACGCAACAGATCAAAAAAATCAAAACTTGAAAAAAACTATCGAGCATTAAAAAACTCCTGCAACGGCTGCGCCGATCGCTGCGGCTGCTGCCCATGCCCACCACGGCGCACTCGATATGCCCGCCGGCATATTCGTAGACGAGCTGGTGGTAGACGAACTGGACGTGCTGTTGTCTCCCGGCAAGGTTTGCAACGATGCCGGCAGCGGCTGTAATCCCCAGCGCAGCGCGCCTACGCCGATGCTGGTTCCTGGATAGACCAGGCCGCCCGGCACGCTCATTCCGGGGATTTCGCTGCCGCATCTCATGCCAGTGCACAGCAGCGGATCGCCGCCTCCATCCTGGATACCGGCTGGGCCGGCCAGGCGCACGCGGTAAGGTCCCGGGGCAAATGCTCTGCGGCGAATGGTGCCGGCCGTCATCGCGACACCGCGATTCCCAAGGCGAGCGCACCCAGTCCCCATCCCCACCAGGGGACGGCTTTCAAAGTGCCGCCGATTCCCGAGCCTGCATCTTGTGCGGGAGCGGGAGAGGCTTCTTTCTGCTGCTTGCTGCCTCCACCGGAAGATCCTTTTCCACCAAAAATCTGGCCAACGGTCTGCAACCCCTGGTTGGCGAACGATCCCCAGTCAAACCCCAACCTGGGATTTGCCCTCCGGACGCGGAAGACACTCGGCATTTGCCCCGCACGAGCACGAACCTGCGGGATCTGGGCAAATCGAACTCTGTCGATGCGGCAGAGGCCTGGGACAAATGCCGGCGGCAGGATGGTGCCGCGCGCCCCGGTGATGGTGGGCAAAACGAAATTTGTGCGCACGTAGGCCATCAGTCTCTCCTCCGGTTGCCGCGCATGGAGAGCGCGATGGTGGCCAGCAGCAAAGCGAATCCTCCTGCATAGACCACTCCGGGCGATATGCCGCCGGCCGTGACGCTCGAAGTCTGCACGCCCAGGTTGAAGCCCTTGGGCGGATTGTTGCCACCGTAACGAATGCGATCGGCTACGCCCTGCACGAGCGGCTGCGCCAGGGCAAATATTCGGTCCTGGGTGGAGAGCTTGCCGGGCGCGGGATCGTCGCCCAGGTTGCCCATTGCCCGCCATGCCTGGCGGCGGAAAACGTTTTGCGGGGACCATCCGGGAGTGGAGCGCGGCACAGTCGGATCGAGCGGAACCCACTCGCCCGTACTGCGCTTGAACACTTCGAGGTACACGTGGCTGAAGGCTCTGGGCGCTGTGGGATCGGCGGCCACCGTGCTGAAGCGCACCTTGTAACCAAGCACCAAAAGGAGCGCGCTCATCAAAATATTCTGGCAATCGCAATCGCCGGCCTCGAGCTGGAGTGTGACCAGCGGAGTCTGCAAGGTCTCGAAGAGTTCACCGCGAAAAGCGATATTCGATTTGACCCACTGCAGGATCGCCGCGAGCTCGCCCTGCTGGTCGCGCGACGGAACTGATTTGACGATCGCCAGAGCCTGGCGGCGGATTTCCGGATGGTAGACGCCCTCGGGACCCATGACGTAGCTCTGCATGATGGCGATGGTCTGGGCCGTGCCTCGATCTCCGCCAGGGATACGCACGCGCCTGGCATGGAGTGGAGTCTTGCCGCCCTGGATCACCGGGAAGCGAGGCTGAGAATTGATTTGCCCTGGTCCACCGCGTGAGCAAGTGCCGCTGCACTTTCCGCCGGCGCATCCAGGACATCCTCCGGGACAACCCAGCGAGCGGATCGCCGGGAATTGTTTGTAAGGTCCAGTGCTGGTGATGAGGTTCGCCATTCGGCTCCTGGCGCCCCATGTGCCGCGTCTTTCCGAAAGCCCCTCCCCCGAGGCTAGAGAAGTCCGAGGCACATGTTTGTGGGCATACTGTGGGGGACGGGCTTTCAGGATGGGACCCTCAACCATTTTTTGGGAAGGTCCCTGGGGCATTTGCCTGCCGGATCGGTTGAGATCCTGCGGCTTGTGCGAATCTGATTTGAACCGATCGCGCCGGCGCAGCGCAAGAGAAAAACGCACGCTTTGTAAACTAGTTTATAGTACTGTACCCCCGTGTACCCCGGCCCCCGGGGTACACGGGGTACACGCCGAAAATGGCCCTTTTGCAAACGTTTGCAAGTAGGTTACTAATGGCCGATTGCTTTCCTTCTTGGTTCGTACTACGATTCAGGAACTCGCATGGCCAGCCAAGCATTACCGCTTCCGGGGATCGCCATTCCCCCGGAGGAAATCCACAGCGCGTTGTCGAGCGCTGCCGTACCCGGCTACACCGGATCGCTTCAGATCGAATTCTCAGTGCAGCCCGAGGCCGCGCGGCATGTCATGATTGCGGTAATCCGCAGGCAGTCGAAGAGCACCCAAGAGGTTACGCGCGAAATTGTGCCGGCTGTGGGAGCCGAGACCGCGCGGAAGAAGAGCGTGCAACGCGTGCTCACCGATCTCCAGCAGAAATTGCGGTTGCGTCCGGTAGTCCTGGCCATTGAAGCGCAGTATGTAGATGGCGAGTTGAAAAAGTATACGGTGATGGAGTAACATCCGTCTCCGGCTGTCATCCTGAGGCGAAGGCCGAAGGAAACAATTTAGTCAATCTCTAGCGGGACACCCGCACATCGGAACCCCGGAGAGTCTGAGCTTTCACAAGCCCAGAGTCTCCGGGTTTTTGCTTTTTGGGAGGCTAATGCCCGAGACCAAACGCGTTCCCCTGAAAAACGACGGTAAGACGGAACAGCAGACCCGCCGGCATCCCGAGGACCAGGAGATCGATGAGACCCTGGCTCCGGCGTCGATCACGCGGCATGAGCTGCGGACCATACCCTTCTTTGAGCTATTGCTCAAGCTCAGCCCTGGCGACTGGGACACCTACATGGCCTATCTCTATCGCTCCAAGGGATCGGGCATCATCAAGACCAACGACAAGGACGATCACTACATCCAGAAAATCTCGCACGCCTTCGACGAAGAGTATGTGAAGCAAAGCTTCGGCGGCGGGGGTTACACGGTCATCCTCAATCATTCGCCCTCGCGGAAGGCGGTGCGCAAGCACACCTTCAATGTCGATGGTCCTCCCATTCTGCAACCCGGCGAACTCGATACCAGGGGCAAGGCAAGCAACTCCGCGGGGGGCAAATCGGATACGGCCCTGATGGTCGAGCAGATGGAGAAGATGTTCCAGAAGGTTGTCGAGTTGGTGAAAAACGACAACGGGGCCGAGAAGGATGCGATGACCAGGGTGATCGCCACCATGCAAAAGGGCACTGAGGCGGTGATCGACGTACAGAAGAGTGCTTTCGAAAAGCAGCTCACGGCGTCGATCGGCTCCAGTACCGGGCATCCCCTGGTCGATAAGTTTCTGGAAGCGGCAATTACCAAAATGGGGACCCAAGGAACTGAGCAGCCAAGCCCGGTCAAGCAGATGGCCGAGATGTTCACTGTGTTCAAGCAGATTACAGGAGGATCGACTGGCGGCGGCGGGCTGCTCGGGAACCTTGGCGAGATAAAGAGCGTGCTGGAAATCCTGAAGGACATGGGCATCAAGATCGGCGGCGAGGGCGGCGGTGAAGGAGACTGGAAGGCTGTACTCGCTGCTCAAGCTCCTGGGGCCATACAGATGATCTTGGGCGCACTGGATGAATGGCGGAAATCGAGCGACCAGACGCGCTTGCAGCTCGCACATCTCCAGGCACGCATAGCCGGCGCGCCCCAGCAACAGTTGCCCCAGCCTCAACCACCTCCGCAGCCTGCCTCGGCCTCGCCCCAGCCGCAAGCGCAAGCACCGGCATCTGCTTTGCCGACCAACTTTGCTTCTGGTCCGCAGCCGCAAGAGCCTGCTGAACGCCAGCCTTCGACGGAAAACGTGGTCGAGTTCCCGCAGCAGCCACAGCAGCAGTCAGCCCCGGTCCAGGAGATCGAACTGGAAGTGAATTTCGACCTGGTGGCCACCATCATATCGAGATGTTTCGACAAGGGCGATCCCGGAGACGCAGCCGCGCTGATCATCAAGCGCCTGTATCAAGGCCAGTTGGAAAGCTACATGCCCTACCTCACCGATCTGGCCAAGCTGAATGGCTTGGTGGGGTTGTCGCCCATCTTGCAGGAAGCGATCAAAGATGACGACTGGCCGGTTTTCATGTCGGAGTTCGTGCGCGAAATGAAGCGCAACGATGACGAGGAACCTGAACCCGGGCCGGAGGCCCCTGCACCCGGAGCATAAAGCGTTAAATATGACGTACACGACAAACAAAGAAAAATTGGGGCTGCTGCTGATACTTCTAGTTCTTGCTGCTGCTCCACTTTTGGCCTGGCGGCGTCACGACCCCCAGACTCTCCGAAATCTGCTCGTGAGTTATTCCGGCCTCGGCCTGCTGGTACGTCCCAAGTCCTACTACAAGAGCCGGGGAGTGACTATCTACTGTGGGGATTGCAAGGATATCTTGCCAACTCTTCCGCGAGAATCAGTCGATATGGTGTGGACCGATCCACCCTACGGCAACAACAACCAGCAAGGAGACCTCGCCGATCAACTTAATCGAGCTAGAGGAGCAAAAAGCCGGCCTATTGCAAATGACAGCCGCAAGCACGCAATGCGGATCGTAGATCTGATGCTGGATGAATCCGCTGGCTTGCTGAAGCGCGTTGGATGCTGCTGCGTGTGTTCTTCCGGAGGCGGAGGCGCGAATGGCCCAATGTTCGCTTGGTTGGCAAACCGGCTAGACGCAGACGGTCTCACTTTCTGTCACTGTGTGATATGGGACAAGAAGAACCCAGGTTTGGGATGGCGCTATCGTCGGCGCTATGAAATGGTGATGGTCGCCCACCGGATGCATGGACGGCTTTCCTGGGCCGACCCTTCCATTGCTGTACCCAACATCATCTGTTGTAGTGCTCCGCACCGGCGTTGCCATCCTAATGAAAAACCAGAGTCACTGGTAGAGCAATTTATTCAGGTCCACACGCGGCCAGGCGATCTCATCCTCGATCCATTCATGGGAAGCGGCACAACTCTGTTAGTTGCACGGAGGCTGGGCAGAAGGGCAATAGGAATCGAGTTGGAAGAGCAGTACTGTCGCACGGCAGTGGAGCGGATCGAAGCTTGTGCGAGAAATTAAGAAAGAGGGAACCATGAAGAGACGACGACACTTTCGCAATCCTCGTTGCCGACGTAAGCCCATGCATGTGGGGACTAATCCATATCTCTCTCCGGCTCAGTAAAAGCACGACGCTAGAGTGCATGGAAACATTCACAGCCGACGTACGCGGGAACGGGTTAGTGCTGGTTCGCAAGCTCAGGAACGTTCTGGACGAAGCGGAGCAGCTAATAATAAAGAAAACGAGGTAAAAAACCAAAATGAGAAAAACTCAAAAAGCACCCTCAGGGGCAGGCCGACGTCTCAAGGTCGGCTCACCAGAGTGGAACGAGGCAGTTGATCGGCTGCGCGCCCTGCCGATGCCGCCGATCTCATACATGCTGGCAAAAGTGCAAGGCCCTGGGCTGGAAATTTTTTTTCACGCTGTAATTAAGGCAGAGGGCAAAGTGGTCGGCCACGTGGCCAACGACATCAATTTTGACAACGTAGCTGATCTCCAGAGCAGTTTGAAGAGAGTGCAGGACGCTTTTGGCAAGACTTCACAGGAGATCACGAGGATCGTTCGCATCTCGGCACGGCGCAAAGGGCGAAGGTGATCTGGCCCTCGAATTGCACTTCCTACCTTAGTGGGAAAGCAGGGTGGTTTGGAGGGGCGGCAGCCCCTCCAATTAAATCCTGATTGGTTTTAGATCGCGCGAAGCGCCACCGATTTCCACAGCTTCCACAGGTTCCACAGAGCTTGCTGGGGAATCTACTGCATTTATTTCCTTGTTTTTAGCTAGTAGAAGAAAGGCAGATTACTTTGCTCGGAGTTAACCATACAGCCGCCAAGCTGAATCCGCACTTTCTATAGCCGTAAACCGCACCTTTATTAAGGAGAATTCCATACGACTATGCAGTCGGAATCCGTGGGTCGAGCGGCGCTCACGCTACAGCTTGTGCTCCAAAGTGGCCAGGGGTAACGAGTAGGGTTCCAGCTCGCGCGAAAAGTTGATCAATTGGTTACAAAGAAGGCCAATTGTCGTTAATTAACTGGTTAACAGCGGCGAAAAACGGGCCGGCAGCAAATCGCTCGAACCCGCATAAACACTGGATAAAACGAAAAACCCCAACAGGAGGGACTGATCCCGTTGGGGTTGCTGAGTTACTCTGCGTCGCCGGCCCTGCGCTCCAAGTGTGCGGCCCTCTTGCGATCCTGCTCCAGCTTGGCTTGCAGCATCCGCTTGGTTCTCTCTTCGTCTGGCGAATCTCCAAACATATTTTTGAAGTGCTGCCAGCTTGAGTCGAAGATTGCCGCGCGGACCTCGGCGTCTTTTTGCCGATCCGCAGGCGGCGGAGGATCGTGGACGAGGGGAATCAGGTTGGCGATCAGCCGGTGATCGATGCCGGCGGACAAAAGCTCTGCCCGCACCGCCGCCCATATCCTGCTGATTCGGGCGGTCTGTCCCTTGAAGCTTTCGACTACCTTCCGGTGTAGCCGTGCAATCTTGCAGCATTGGAGCGCCAGGGCGTGTCGTAACTGCGCGCCCTCGGCCAGCCCCAATTCCATTTCGCGCCGGCGCCGCTTCGCAACCCTCCGCTGGGCATGGAGTGCCTTGCGCGCGTACATCAGCCGGCGGCGTTCTGCCCAGATCTCCAGGTCGGTCATGGTGCGGTAGGGCAGGAAGAGGATAATATTTTCGCGCCGCCATTCTTCGTTGAACTGCGGCGGCATGTGCTCCGGTCCCTCTTTGCCTGCGGCCGCACGAGCTGCGTTCAGTTTAGACATCATCTCGCCCTGGGAGTGGATCGTCCCGACGACGCGGATCAGGCCGATGCCATAGGGCTTCTGATTTGTAACCGGATCCTTGGAGCGCACCGCGTACTCGATTTGACGATCGCCGCGCTTGCCCAGCTTTTCAGCGTGTTTCTCGGCGCGCTCACGGCCTTTCTCGCGATCGGCGTGGCCAAACGTCCTTACTTTTTTCCCGGTGGCTGCTATGTAGACTTCCCACCGTTCCTCGACTGGGCAGCCCAGCTCGGCGTTGGCTGCGGCAACTGACTTTGTCGAGATTCCCAGCCGGCTAGCCACGGTTTCCTGCTTGGGCTGTATCCATCCTTTGAAGTTGCCGGCTGAGTCTTTTTGCCCCAGTCCACACATCCAGTAGAAGGTGAGCCCCAGGCGGGCCGTGTCACTGATCCCGAGGCTCGGATGCCATATCCAAACTGGAACATCGGCATCGCCGCTGAACTTACGCACGCCAGCAATCCAGCCACGCCCCTGGCAATCTTCACAGCCGGGATCGACCTGACCTACCAAAGCCACGCACTTTGGACAAGGAGGAGTCGATTCAAACAACAGCGTAGGATCGAACAACTTTAAAAGCTCAGGATTTGCCACGATATCGTCTGCGGTGGGATACCAGAAGCAATCGGGAGCCAGGGCCTTGGAGCGGACGCCATAATCGTTCTGGCCGAGCCGTTTGGACAATTTGTCCCGGGCCTCCAGCGCGCGCTTGTATGCTGCGCTTGGATCGGGACCTCCAAACTGCATCTTGGGCACCGATCTGCCGCTGGAGATGCGATACACGCTCCACTGAGTGCCTTTCTTCTCAGTAAAGGCCGGCGTGTAGTCGTGCTTGTTAGGGCGTGCCCAGCGGCGCGCACTCTCCAGGAGCGGCAACAGCGCGTTGCCAGGGTTCAAATTCCCATTTTCGTCGCGGGCCTGGCCGCGAAGCTTTGACATCCTCTTGGTGAACGTCGCGCGCGAATCCAGGCCCATGGCTTTGGCAAGCTGCTCGTGAGTAAGCTCGGCATTGCGCCAGGCTTTCTTCTGTCCTTCAGTGGGGAGCACGCCATTGGCGATCATGGCGAAGATCGCGGAAAGCAACTCGGCCTTCTCCCGACGCCGTTTCCCGCTGGGAGTGCTCAAAGCAGTGAGGATGCGCGGCAGCTTCACCGTGACCGTGCCCAGCGAGGGCGGGATTCCGAGTTGGTCCAGGACCTGGGGGAGCATTTAGGAGGTGGAACCTCCTGTTGCAAACTCCAGGGGCATCGCTCCGAAACGGCTCATCCCATACTCACTTTCCCGCTGGAATCGCGCAAGCAATATCGTTACACCGGACACAGGCTTTCCAGCGTCCGCAGACCATGCAATGGGCAGCAAGTGGGATGGACTTATTCATTGCCAATCCCCCAAGAAACCGCGCCGGTTTTCTTCAGGTCCGGAATTACCTCGGTCCACCAGAATTTGCCCTGCTGCAGCAAGACCATCGAATAGCGTTTGCTGGGCGATGTTCCAGCGGTTGTATTTGAGGGGTTCGCCCCGCTCAAACTCACCTGGCATGAGCGGACGATGCTTAGGCTTGCGCACAGCGAATTTTTGCAGGCAGCGGATCGCGCACTGGTCGCCCACGCGTATGAGCCAGGCTTGCTGCAAGGGAAGCTTGCGATCGGTGCTAATCCAGTTGGTTGAGAACCAGTAGACGTACTGCCGGGCAACGAATGCCGCCGCCCACATCAGCGCCATTTTTTCCTGTTGATGGATCTGCGTGTAGGGAGGATCGACGATCACAACATCGAAACAGTCCTCCGGGAACGGTGGGAAATACGCATCGCCCACCGCGTCCGGTCTGGTGAGCGGATCGATATCCATGCGGACGCCAAAGTCTGCTTGGCCGCCAAACAGGTGTAACACCGTGCGGCCTTCCGTCTCCTGGAGCAGCAACTCCCGAACACGCGGAGGAAACGACCATCCATTGCGCCGGTTGCCAAACTTGCGTCTCGGGCGATTCGTTCCACACCACAGCACTTCCACTGGCACGCTGGGGCTTCCGAAGCCGGCGATGCGGCCACGTTTGCGCCTAATTGCCACCAGGCCGAGCTGCCGTGAACCGCGCGGATCGCTCATGCGGCGCCACCAGCGACCTTCCTTGCAAGTTCGCTGAACTTCGAAAGAATCTCAGCGGCTTCCGCCAGCGTCATTTGCCGTGGAACGTGTACCTGCTCGGAAATGGTGAGCCGTTCCGAATACGGTTCAGAGGTGATCGTGAGGTTGATATCCATCCTGTACACCCTATCTGTCATTGGCATTGCACCCCCCATAGCTGGACTGCGTTGCCGGCAAGCCCAGGCAGCTTGTCTTATAGGTCGGTTGCG
Organism: Candidatus Angelobacter sp.; assembly: GCA_035939495.1. GTDB lineage: Bacteria > Acidobacteriota > Terriglobia > Terriglobales > Acidobacteriaceae > Angelobacter. The sequence continues at coordinate 147,336 of DASZFU010000164.1, forward strand.
AATGCCTGCTTGCCATGTACAGAACCAGCAGGAGCAGAACTACCGATATGAATTTCATTTTGTTTCTCCTTGATTGAGTTAGGGCGGCGGCTCCGGGAAAACCACAACCCGCACTTGCCGCATTGAACGTTCCAACGATCCAACAGCGGCTGCACTTCTTTGCAGGCCGCAGTTTGCTTGCACCACGGACAATGCGCCTTGAGGGTCATGACACCTTCTTGGCTCTTGCCGATTGGGATCGGCGGTATGAGCGAGCGTCCTCAAGGTCGCGGTGAAGCAGATACAACACCGCAGAAAACATCAGCACTGGCCATGCGAAGGCAAAGAACAAGGCTTTCAGCAAAGACAAACGCACGCCAGCATCGAAAGCCAGGTGCTTGTCACGGACGAGAGACGCGAGGAAGCCGATCACGTAGATCACGGAAGCGATCGAGACCAGGTAAAGCAGAGAGTCGTTCATTTATGCAGACCTCCACTTCCGTCAAACAAGCTCCCCTGCCTGGATCTGATCTCTTCTTCCGTCTCAGCTTGCAGCTTGTGAAGGAAAGCAGCAACAAACTTGCGTTCATAGCAGTTGATGCAGTAGGTGACGCGTCCGTTTTGGATCTTATGCTGCTGATGGCCGCTGCAAGACTTGCACCACAGAGAAACACTCATCTGATTGGACGGGTAGTGGTGGGAGCGTTTCTGTATTCCACTCATGGCTACGCCTTCCCTTTCTGTGCAGACGTTTGCACGCCCTTCTCTTCAGCCTTCAACTCCGCCGCAGCCAGCTTGCGGATGTTCTTCGCGTCCACCTTGTAGCGCTTGGCCAAGTCGGAGAGAACATCTTTGTTTTCGATTCGGCCGATAACGACCATCATGAGCAGCAGGGCCGCAACTTTCTGCTCTTTCATTTTGGGAAGGGACTGGCGGGCGTGTTTTCCCAGCTCCCCATAGACGTAACCCACAGCTTCCGACTTGGGTGCCGGCCATCCCAGGTGCTTTTGGACGAACGAAGACAACCCCAGTAGTTCATCCCAATCGTCAAAGACACCATCCACATCCAAAAGGAACGTGAGGGCGATTTGGTGAATCAGGAAGTTGTCGAGCTTCGCCTTGCCGGCCATTGTGGAGAGCAGCAGCGCCGATGCTCGCTCCTCGATGCGATCAGAGTCCGCGCGCGCTTTGGCGGTGCGCGCGTCTTCTGCCGCGTGAGTTTGCGGAGTGTTGGGTTTGGCCGACGGTTGCGGGATTTCTAGCAGTTTGCGTGTCGCGTCGATCAGCGCCTTGCCCTGAAGCGAGGGCTTGCCTTGTCTTTTGATGGCATCAAACCATACAACCGGGTTTTTTCCTCCCTTGTATGACACCCAACCGTCAATCGTGGAACTGCTGCCATCTATACCCAGTTCCTCGCCGATTTGCTTCAGCAGTTCGCCGTCTGTAGCGCCCCTGCGCTTGAGTTTCTCCCAGCGTTTGCCGGCATCCTCAAAGCTGTGCAGCGCCCGATAGAGTTGTTTTTCATAGCGGCTCGGCACTGCGCCAGGCTCTTTAGGTTTCGACTGGACCTGCACCAGGTGCGCCTGCGCCTGGTTCTTTGCCTTGAAGCAAGCCGGATCGGTACAGGTTGGCGACTTTGCTCCCGGAGCCACGATCGGATTTACTTCCGAGTTCTTGGGACACCTGGTGCAGGCTCCTGCGCTGGGCACCAAGTTGGCGTCGGCCTTCTTGAACTGGGCCGAGTCGAGCAGGCAGTAGACTTCTGTTTTGATCCACTGCTCCAATTCGCGAACGCTGAAGAACGGCGCGCTTTCGTAATCCCGTCCTTCCATGAGCGCTCGTTTCTGCACCTCGGGGCGCAGTGCTCCAAGCAGATATCCGTGGCTGACGCTGATATCGCCTGCGCGAATGGCAGCCTGGGCCTCTGCGACGAGGTTGGCGATGCTCATCATGTTGTAGACGGTTCGCACCTTGCAGGTCAGCCGTTGAGCCGCCTTTTCGACAGCCTCTTTCTTGCCCATCGATTTGGCGTAAACCTCACAAAGGTCGGCGATCGCCAGGGCGCGATCCACTGGATCGAGGTCCTGCCGCTGAATGTTCTCGATGTTCTGAATCTCTAGCGCCTGCTCATCGGTGAGCTTGCGGATCACAGCCGGGATGTGGGTCTTGCCTGCTTTAAGCGATTGCTCACGGCGACGGTGTCCGGCCACGACTTCGTAAATCTGCTCACCGACTTTGTAAGCCGGAGCCTCATCGAGACGATGCAGCGGCTCGCAGTCCGCAACGATCGGGCGTACCAGAATCGGCTGGATTACTCCATGCGTCCTGATACTCTCCATTAACTCGTGATCAGATTCGGGCGTCACAACATGACGCCGGTTGGTTTTGGATGGAACCGTCTTGCTTAACAGAACGTTGACGCTGGCCGGCTCCGCTTCCGGTGGCGGCGTCGCCATCAAGCCTGGCGGCGGAGATTTCGGCTTCTGTGGTGCTGCTATTGCTGTGCTCAAGTTCTCCTCCTTCTGTGAAAATCCCCCCGGAGATCCCTGCCCTTTTTCCCAGCCCAGTTCCTCAACTCAGCGTTCAGTCAATTTGGTCTGAGAGTGCGGGAGAGGGCAGAGACTTGCTCCGAGGCTTCTTGCGCCGCATTAAGCCCGACGACGCAAAAGCTTTATCCCTCGCTCCTTCAGGTTTCGATAGAGCGAAGTTCTTCCAATGCCAAGCAGCCAAGCCGCGAGGATCACGTCGCCCTTGGTCTTTTGAACAGCGGCGGCCATCGCCCGGTTTTTGACTTCCTGCATCGGAACGATGCCATGCTTCTTTCTCATCGCCGCTAGGCGCGGATCGCGCTTTCGACTCGCCCTGCGTCTGCGCTGCGTTGTTTTGTTTTTCATGTAAAGCACCTCTCTAAAAAACTGGACTGTTACACCAGCTCAACCAACTCCCTTGCAAAAGCCAACGCGTGATCCAAGAGGGTCTTAATCTCATCCCTGGCGCGTTGGGCGCTTATTCCCCCGCGCACCCGGGTTCGCGGGCAAGTCTTTGAGGTGGGCCAGGCTCCCAGTTGCGCTGATGATGCATCGCTCCAACGCCACGGCATTGACCATGTTGAGCAACTGTCTCTTCGTTACTTCGTCCATCGCTTCTCTCTCCAAAGCGTGCAAACGTTTACACGAAAAATTAGACAAACCAAAATGGGAACAGCCATCCGTTGGGCAAGTCGTAGACCATCACGTAACTGCCTTGCGGCGGCGAAAACGGCGGGAGCACGGCTGTGGCGGCTGCCTCCCTCGGAGTGCGGGCGAACACCCAGCCCAGTTCGCCCACCTCGATGTTGTCCACCAGGTACTTCACCGGGTCCTCCTCCTTCCCCTGCTCTACTTGTTCTCGCCATGAACTACCTCTTTGTTGGTGGTGGAACAACCAGGCTCGATTGCTGTTGCTGCTGCTCTTGCAGGGCATCAATGAACTCTTTCATCGCCCGGCAACGGACCTCCGCGGCTGTTTCGCGCGCGTTGTACTCCGCCAATTGAGCTGCAATTTCAGCCAGGAAGGAGCAGTTCGCGGTGAACACTTTCACCAACAAAACCGTCGCGCTGCCTAGTGGGGTAGCGCGCTGCCCAAGAATGCTTTGAGCTAGCTCGCCCATGTCGTTGAGCAGATACTTTTGTTCCTCTGCCCACCTCTTCCGAATTAGCTCTGCTGCTGTCGGTTCTTTCCTGGCGCTCGATTCTTTCGTTGTGCTCACTTCTCCTCCTTCTCCTGCGTCCAGTCCAGGAGTTCGTAGTACTTGTTCTTGTGGACTTGCAGCACCTCGCGCGCCTGCCGCGTCTTGCTGAGATTGAGTTTCTGAACCCTGACCATGATGGCCCGGATGAAGTGGTACTGCATCGAGTCGTAGTGGTGGCCATCCACAAAGAGCGCATCCACAGCGGAGGCGATCTTGGCCCTGGCAGCAGCCCCAATCGGACGCGCAGGCTTGGCGCGTGCTATACACACGTACATGAAACCTCCCTTCCCTCTCGTGTGAGTCTCCAGTGCTCCTGGTCGAGTTCAATCAAGCCAGCACCTTCGAGTTCAAGACAGGCAACTACGCAAAACGCACCGTGGCCACCAAGTTCATGCCCACCCGTTGCAGCCCAGATTTGAACGTCACTAAGTGGGCGCGCAGCCGTGGCCAGGGCACGGAGAATTTGGGACTGAAGAAGGGATATTTCTGTTTTCACAGATCACCCCTGTCGTGCGCAACGTTGAGAACGCCACGGAGAGCACTTGCAGTGCAGCCGTACCCAAGATTCGAGGTTTGAAGCTTTGCAGGGATGGAGGGTATCCAAAGGAACCACTCGTAACAGCCATTGCTGCCATCGCCGAAGACGCCACAGCACGACTCAGAGCCAAGCCAAATAAAGTGGTAGATACGCCGAACGTCCGCATGTCGCAGATATCCCATACTCCAACTAAGAGCGATCAGCAGGCCAGGAGGAGGAGTTGGTACATTGGCTTCCATTTCGACGCGAATGCCGCCATTGGGCGCAGTCGGCACAAACGAAGTTGGATATGGTGGACGGTCAGAGCCATGCGAGTAGTACTTAGCGCAGGCTTGGCATCTGTGGTATTTGGCGGCTGCGTGTTCGTGTAGCGCCCGGGAAACCAACCGGGCTGCGTCGGGATCGCCGACGAGATAATCGAACGCGTGGGTCAGCGTGCTGTGAGCCTTTCGCGACTCTCTGGCAGTGGTGGATGGAGCCACGGCGTTTTGGCCGTGGTTCGATTCAGGCGGATTCGAGGAATTGTGGTATTGCTCGATCAGCACAACAAGATGTTGGGCTAAACGTTGTGCTGGTGGCGGCGGTGAGACTCGAACTCACGACCTACGGATTATGAGACCGTCGCTCTAACCACCTGAGCTACACCGCCATTCCGTGGGAGCTTTCAACAGCTTGCAATTATTTTAACATTAGTACTCGCTCGAACGGCCTTGAGCTGTGATGGGACGCTTTCCTGCTCACCTGGGATCACTCAGAAATCATGGCTTCGGCCTCGATTTCCACCAGCATCTCTGGCGCTACCAGTTTTGAAACTTCGACCAAGGTAGTTACAGGGCGAATTTGCCCGAAGAATTCACCATGGGCTTTGCCTACTTTTTCCCAATCATGGATGTTGGTGACATACATGCGCGTGCGGACAACGTCTTTCAATTCTGCTCCGGCGCGCTTTAATGCAGCTTCGATGTTGCGAAGCGTCTGCACTGCCTGTGCATACGCATCTCCAACACCAACGATCTGGCCCTCGGCACCAGTGGCCGTAGTTCCGGAAACGTGGACCACGTTGCCCACCCTGACAGCCCTGGAGTATCCGACAATCGGCTCCCACTTGGTTCCGCTTGCAAAGTTTTGACGCTTCATTAGAGTTTCCGCTCCTGTCGATCCAGCACCTGGTTGACCATGCGGTCTGCGTCCTGGTTTCGCTCCCGCCGGACATGTTCGATGGAAAAATGCGACAAACGCCGGGCTAACGATTTGGCACGTTCAAAAAGGGGAACTAACCCAGGACTCTTCACCCGGTATTGCCCTTTCATTTGCTTCACCAGCAACTCGGAATCGCTAAGTATTTTCAACGATGGTATTTTTTCCTTATGAGCGTATTCCAAGGCTGCCAGCAATCCCGAATATTCCGCAAAATTATTTGTCTGGAGACCCAGATACTCCCCCAGTTCTCTCAGGATTTTTCCTTTGGTGTCACGGACGATCACGCCATAAGCCGCAGGTCCGGGGTTCCCTCGGGAGCCTCCGTCGATGTTGGCGATTACCACTTCCGATGGCGGGGCTGTGTGCGAAAACAAGTTCTCTTGGCTCAACGTCCCTCCGCGAGTCTCTCCGCCAGCCGCTCCGGCAGACCTGCGGAGTGAATTTTCTTTTGCGCTGCCGAAATATTGTACGGGACACGATAAAACGTAATGGAACCCTCATCCATGTCATAGAGCAGGAAGGCAGCGCGGGGATCGTTGTCACGCGGCTGGCCGACCGACCCGGGATTGATGAGGTAACGCGCACCCGGACGTAAGTGAAACATGAAGTGCTGCACGCCCGTAACCGAGCGATAAATCGGCATTAACGTTTGCCAACGATGGTGGTTTTCTTCGGAGAAGCCGCATTGAATGTGGGTGTGCCCAAAGAAGGTCAAAGGCGTATTGGTTTCAGACAGCAGAGGTTGGGCATCATGGAGAACCAAAACGTATTCATCTTCATCGCGGGCCGAACCGTGTACGAGCGTCACATGTTCCGTTCCGTGGAGCGGGCCTTTGGGTAGCTGGCGCAGAAACTCGAGGTTTTCGTCGCTAAGATGGTTGTGGGTCCAAAGGGCAGCCATCCCGGCGTTGGAGTTGAACCCTTCAAGGCTGATCATCCCTGAGCAAGCACGGTCATGATTGCCGCGTACAAACACCTTTCCCAGTTTCCGTACTTTTTCTATTACCTCATTGGGATTTGCGCCATAGCCGACAATGTCTCCCAGATTAAACACCTGGTCGTACGTGGGCGCAGCTTGCAGGCAGGCATCCAGCGCTTCCTGGTTAGCATGAATATCGGATAGAACAAGAATTCGCACAGATAACAAAAAGTCTAAACCATCAAAACTGATTGTGGGGAGCGATCCGCGCCCAGTGTCCCGGTCCAACTTCCTGAAGGGCCAATGAATTGTGCATCTCTTGCTTTTCGACTGTTACCAAAGGCTTGGAACGATCAGTTTTCAATGTCGGAATTGCGCCGATCAGGCCGCGTGTATACACGTGCGCGGGCGAAGTAAAGATACTCTGAACGGGTCCCATCTCCACGAGTTCTCCTCGGTACATGACAGCCACGTGATCCGCAACCCGGGAAACTACCCCCAGATCGTGAGATATGAACAGCATGGCCAGCTGGTATTTTTCCCGCAATGTCTGGAGCAGTTCCAGAATCTGAGCTTGAATGGTTACGTCCAGTGCGGTGGTCGGCTCATCGGCGATCAAGAGCTGCGGATGGTTGATCAGGGCCATGGCAATCATCACACGCTGGCGTTGTCCCCCGGAAAGCTGATGAGGATAATCGCGAGCGCGACGCTCCGGACCGGGAATTGCAACCTCACGCAAAACCGACAGGGCGCGCTGCCAGGCATCGGATTTGCTCAAGTGATGATGGGCAAGCGCGGCCTCCGCCACTTGGTCGCCCACTCGCATCACTGGGTTCAGGGCCGTCATAGGCTCCTGAAAAATCATGCTAATGCGTGATCCGCGCACCCGTTGGATGGCTCCCTCGGGCAAGGTCAACAGGTCTTCACCGGCGAACCGTATTCGACCGTGCACCTGGGCTTGTATGGGCAATAATCGCATGATCGCCAGCGATGTGACTGATTTGCCCGAGCCTGATTCGCCCACCAAGCCTAGTGTGCCGGATTCAGGAATGCTGAAACCTAAGTCGCGCACTGCAGTGACTTCGCCTGTCTGCGTAGCAAAAGTTACCTTCAGGTGCTCGATTTTCAGTAATGGTTCCATTTCCTCGTGCGCCCTTTGACGTGTTTGAAGATAAATCGAAAACCGCTCTACGGGAAATAGATATCTCTTACGAAAAAGAATAGCAATCCAGACAGTAGCCGGCGCAGAGTGTCGTTGAATAGCTGCCTGTCTTGTTTACTACCGCTGCACAACCACAGCAGGATTTTCAACCTCCAGCGGAATTCCATCGAAAATGTCGTTGTTACGAATTGGAGTGTTCAAAATCTTCTCGATGGTCAACAGGAGCAGATTAGGATCGTCTGCAGACTGGCTTTTCTCGATGAATGCTGCCGATCCGTCGCGCCGCAGTTTGTCTTCATTCCTTTTCGAAAGGCCTGTAAGGACGATGACCGGGATGTGGGCCGTAGACGGATCCTGCTTGAGGCAATTGAGTACTTCCGGCCCGCTGATCTTGGGCAGCATCATGTCGAGAAGGATGATATCGGGCAGTTCCTCATGAGCCATGGTGATCGCTTTCTCACCATCCTCGGCAGTCAGAACTCGATATCCGGCCTTGGTCAGAACGCGTTGACTTGCGAGTTGCAGAATTTTGCTGTCTTCAACCAAAAGCACGGTTGTCATGTTGCTTATCCCCTTGGAATTTGAATGAGTTGCAGGCCCGATATTCGGTCTGTACTTTCTTTATCGGACAATGGAGTCGTTACTTTAGGAGGGAAGAAAGCCAAAGTGGGAAGAATTGGGGCGAAAAGGTGGCACCTGCTTGATTAGAATAGTCCAATAATTCGCAGGCCGCCGACCGCTCAAGTATTCCAGAAAAAAGAGCTTGTTAAGCCGTTTATTTCTAGTTTTGCCGGGAGTCTTAAAGTGGTATAGTACCCGATAAATTCCCCCTTAAGATAAGCAGTATTTAAGATTTAGGCTGATGCTCCGGGACTTTTTCAAAGCAGTGCAAGCTCCAGGCGAGGGTAAGCGCTTTGGTGGAAATGAACGGGCGAAAGGGAAGACGCCATCTTGGTTGCGCAGCATCCAAAGGAACCTTTATCCAGCGCCGCTAGGCGATGGAGGTCTGCGCTCAAAGTACGAGTGGGCCGGATGGCAGTGTTTCTACTGTGCTTTTTGACGGCAGTCTCGCTGCCAGTCTGGGCTCAACATTACAGCTTTAAGAACTATGCCGAAGACCAGGGTCTGACGAACCTGTCGGTGGGCGCCATATTGGAAGATCGAAATCAACTGCTTTGGGTGGGGACCGAGAATGGTCTTTTCTGGTATGACGGAAAGATATTCCGGGAATTCGGAGCGAAGGACGTACCCGCCGACAAGAAAAACATTCAATCCCTGCATCAATCCGCCGATGGCACACTTTGGATTGCCACCCGCAAAGGGCTCTTGCGCCGTTCTGCCGATCATCTTGTGACGGTTGATGCACAGGAACCAATAGAAATCGTAGGCGCCGCCACTCTGGCTTCAGACGAACAAAACCGCCTGTATCTTGCGAGCAAGAATGGTCTGGCACGCATCGAACCGCAAAAAGATGGCGTTGGCTATCAGTTCCAGTGGCTCTTCAAAAAGACCATACACAGCGTTGCCCTGGATGGCACCGGCAGAGTCTGGTTTGGTTGTGAGTCCGGTTTGTGCCAATTGGATTCCGATCGCGTCGTAAGGGTCGATGCCCAATACCAACTCCCGGAACAGCAATGGGAGACGATCCTCACCGACTCTCAAGGAAATCTTTGGATTCGCAGCCTGCGACGCCTGTTTGAATTGGCTAGGGGGACGCAAACGTTTGTCGCGAGGGACTCTGGCTTGCCGGTTACAGGAGCGATTGGGGTTTTATCGCGCTCGCCTGACGGAGGCATATTGGTGCCTCTGGATACAGGACTCGCCATTGATGAAAACGGCGCATGGCGAATTATCGATTCAACGAACGGCTTAGCGTCCGATTCAGTTTGCTGTGTTTGGCCGGACCACGAAGGTTCGTTGTGGGTTGGTCTGCGCGGGATGGGCATTCAACGCTGGCGAGGCTTTCAGCAATGGGAGAGTTGGACGCGTCTCGACGGCCTTTCCAACGATCGAGTATGGGGCATGGTTAGGGATTCACGAGGTGTGTTATGGGTCGGCACCCATTATGGATTGAACGCGATGGATCCTAAGACCGGCAAATGGCGCGCGTGGCATGAAAGTGATGGGCTTCGCGCCGAGATGACTCCTTCGGTGGCCATTGACCGTCGGGGTGAAATATGGGTGGCGTCGTTTCCCGGAGGCGTATCGCGTCTTAGCCGTCAAGGCAAGGTGATTGCCACCTATGGCCTCGAATCCGGGTTTTCCAATGACCGCATCCTGGGTGTGGTTGTCGACGCGGAGGACCGCATCTGGGCCAACTCTGTAGCCGGAGGACTTTTCCGAAGCGGTCCGGTTTCTGAACACATCGCCGCGCTTCACTTTGAGCAAATCACTGTTCCAGGTGGCGCTTCGAAAGAGGGTTTCTTTAAACCAATCATCGACAAGCGAGGTTGGCTGTGGGTTCCAGGCAAATATGGTTTGGCGTGCCTGAGAAACGGCCAATGGACGAGATACAAAACAGAACAAGGCTTGGCCGCCAATCAGGTTCGTTCGGTGGCCGAAGCCGCGGATGGCGCAATCTGGATCGGTTATATGGACCCGCTCGGCGTCAGCCGGTTGGTATTTGATGCGCAGAACCAACTTTTAGCAATCACGCACTATAACCATCAAAACGGACTCTATTCAGATAACAGTTACTTCATCGGCGGCAGCCCTACAGGCGCAGTCTACGTGGGGACCGACCGGGGCATCGACGTTTTGTATCAGCAGCAATGGCATCACTACGGCCGCGCCGATGGCTTGGTTTGGGATGACACAAACCTCAACGGCTTTTTGGCGGAGCCTAATGGCGACGTGTGGATTGGCACTGGCCGTGGGCTTTCTCGTTTTCACCCGCCCAAAACTTTTTCTACGCCCACCCCGCCAAAAGCCCTGGTGACCTCCGTCCAGTTTGGGGCCTCCAACGAACATTGGCACGTTCTGGAAGCCAACCCATATGAGTGGGGACCATTGACCACAAGGTATGCCGACCGCGTAACCGTCATTAAATTTACGGCGCTGACATATCTGCACGAGGACCAGGTTCAATTCCGGTATCGCCTGGGAAAACTTCAGGAGACCTGGAGCGACGCGCGTGATCGTGAAATCAGCTATCCCCACCTGTCGCCAGGCGAATATTCCTTTCAGGTTATAGCGCGAGTTCCTGGAAGTGATTGGAGCGCGCCCGCAGAGCTTTCTTTTTCTGTAGTGCAGCCCTTTTGGCAAACCCTTTGGTTTCGGCTCCTTGAGGTCTTGGGACTGCTCACACTGGCCGCGATCTGGTACTGGAAGTGGCGAATGATCCGCATTCTGCGGGAACAGAGGCGCCTCGAAGAACAGGTGGCCTTACGCACTGCGGAGTTGCGCACTGTGAATACTCAATTGCAAGCTGCTCGCGAAGCTGCCGAGTCGGCCAACCACGCCAAGAGTGAGTTTCTGGCCAACGTGAGCCATGAGATGCGGACCCCAATGAATGGAATCATTGGCATGACGGAACTTGCGCTCCAGACCAGCACTGCGCCCGAGCAAAAGGAATACCTGCATCTGGCGAAGGTTTCAGCGGATTCGTTGTTGATCGTGATCAACGATATCCTCGATTATTCCAAGGTTGAAGCCGGAAAGCTCACGTTGGATCCGGCGCCCTTCTTTTTATCCGAGTTCCTTTCGGTAACCATCAAACTGTTGACGCCTCCTGCCCAGCAGAAGGGACTTAAACTTACTCTAACCATCGAAGAAGGACTCCCGGACGCAGTGGTTGGCGATGCCGGCAGACTGCGGCAAATTCTCACCAACCTGATTGCCAACGCGATCAAGTTCACCGAGCATGGCGAGGTCGTGGTTGCGGTGAAAGCTGTTGTCCAGGAATCGAATTTGGAAACAGCATGCCTGCATTTTTCCGTTCAGGATACAGGCATTGGAGTTCCCGAAGCCAAAATCGAGGCGATCTTTGCTCCCTTCGAGCAAGCCGACAGATCGACGACCCGCAGGTTTGGCGGCACCGGTCTGGGACTCTCAATTTGTGCGCGTCTGGTGACATTGATGGGAGGAAGAATCTGGGCCGAGAGCAGGCCTGGGGCAGGCAGCACTTTCCATTTCTTTGCTTATTTTGAGAGGCTGAAATCAACTGCTCTTAAAGGTATCCAGAAGGACCGGCCGCCAGAACTGCCTGCTGTTCAAGACCCACAGATTGCGGCGGCGGAGAATGGAAACCATCGCCTGCGTATCCTGGTTGCGGAAGACAACCACATCAACCAGCATCTGGCTGTCAAGCTGCTGGAACATCTGGGACACACCGCGGTTGTCGTTGAAAACGGCAAAGAAGCAGTGTCTGCTGTTACGAAAAACTCTTTCGATCTCGTGTTTATGGATGTCCAGATGCCGGAGATGGATGGATTGGAAGCCACGACGACCATTCGCGCCCATGAGAAGGCCACAGGCTCCCACATTCCTATTGTCGCCATGACCGCTCACGCGATGATCGGGGATCGCGAGCAATGCCTCGAAGCGGGAATGGACGGCTATCTCTCGAAACCCATCTCGGCCCTTCAGTTGTCCCGGGCCATCGAGGCAGCCCTTACGTGCAGGTCGGGAAAACCGTAGTCTGGACCGAACATATTCCTTTCCCTTTACATCTAAGAAAGCAAGCTAGTATTGTAGTCAGTCTGCCTTAACTGCCTAAAACTAAAGGAGCCTGCCCTGAGGTGACGGCAGGAAGCCGAAGGGAGAAACCCCAAAACAGAATGTTCCCATCCAAAACCTCGCGCGGTGAAGAGACGTTTTTGTTTGCCAAGAATTTTTTCCAACATCCTATGATGCTGGGCTCCATCATTCCCAGCTCCCGTTTTCTGATTGACCGGCTGCTGCGCAAGATCGATTGGGCCCGGGCACAAACCATTGTGGAATACGGACCAGGTGTGGGGACGATTTCATCACACATCCTTCGCAGGATGTCTCCCCAGAGCAAGCTCGTGGTCTTTGAGATGAATGAGGATTTTGTCCGCTACATGCGGCGTTCGTTTCTCGACCCACGGTTGCATGTGGTCCACGGGTCGGCGGAAAACGTACGCCCCGAACTGAAGAAACTCGGCCTCGACGGCACCGACTACATCATTTCAGGTATTCCTTTCAGCCCCATGTCTGACACATTGCGGGCCAGGATCATGCGGGAGTCGCGCAACGCCCTGAATCCCGGAGGCGCAGTGCTGATCTACCAATTCTCACGCACCGTATTGCCGTACCTGCGGGAGTACTTCAATCAGGTCTACCAGGATTTCGAACCCCGGAATATCCTTCCGGCGCGGCTGTTTTATTGCCCGACGGAGACGGCGTGAAAGGACTGATCACGCGATCTCCACGATCACTTTGCCGACTGTTTCATTGGATTCGAGCCTTTCGTGTGCCTTTCGAATCTCGCTGATTTTGTATCTGCTGTCGATATTGGGGTGAAGAACTCCGCTGGCGAAGAGCGGCGCCACCTCTGACGCGAATGCCTGTGTAACCTCGATTTTTTCTTCAAGAGGACGCGCCCGCAAAACCGTGCCTCGAACTTCAAGACGTTTACCCATAACAAAACGCGAATCCAGTTCATAAGCACCGCCGGCAACCGTTCCAACCAGGATGATTCTTCCCTTGGTGGCCATCACCTTTTGGCTGGCCTTCACATAGGGACCGCCTGCCAGATCGAGCACTACGTTGATCCCTCGTCCGCTCGTCCATCTCTCGGCCGTCGAAACGAGTTCATCAAAGTTATCTCGCACCATGAGACCTGCCTCCAGCCCCTCTTTCTTCGCCTTTTCGATCTTGTCCGCAGTGCGGGAAGTACCAAAAGGCACAGCCTGGATCGCTCGTACAAGTTGGGTGGCAGCCAAACCGACTCCACTGCCGACGGAATGAATCAGGACCGTTTCTCCTGGACGCAAGCCAGCCTGCTTCCATAGCGCATCATGCGCAGTCATAAATGCTTCAGGAATGGCCGCAGCTTCCGCCCAGTCGAGATTCTTTGGGATTTCCGCCAGCAGGCGCTCCTGCACAACCACATATTCGGCTTGTCCGCCGCCACCCACCAAACCAAAAACGCGTTGCCCAACTTTCCACTGCTTAACCTGCGGGCCTACTTCAGCCACCTCGCCGGCAAACTCCAGGCCGGGAATTTCCTGCGGGTATCCTGGAGGAGCCGGATATCGTCCTTGTCGCTGCAACAAATCCGCGCGATTCAAGGCGGAGGCCCGCACTCGCACCAGGACTTGGTCTGCAATGGCTTCCGGTTGGGGAACTTCTCTGATTTCCAATACTTCCGGCCCGCCGGGCCGGGATATCCAAACTGTGCGCATAGTTTTCATCTTGGATGCTCGTTAAAAGAATTTCAGTGTAAACGACCAGAGCCAATCTTAAGCGCGTTTGACCCTTGTTTTTCATGCGGATATAATCGAATACAGCCTCCGAGCGGGAGTAACTCAGTGGTAGAGTGCGACCTTGCCAAGGTCGAAGTCGCGGGTTCAAATCCCGTCTCCCGCTCCAATAAGCTAAAAAAGCAAAAATTCCCTGCTACCCCTCCCCGTCGCGAGGGTTTATGCTGTCAGAGGCATCTTCCAGGGAGGGCGCGGTACCCAAGTGGTAAGGGAGAGGTCTGCAAAACCTTTATGCGTCGGTTCGATTCCGACCCGCGCCTCCAAAACTCCTCCCAAATTTAGAACTGGGAATCATGAGCATCGAAATGCTCTCAGTTAACTATGTCTAAGCCACGAACTTTTATCAGTTCTACTTGTTACGATCTTCAGGATGCCCGAGCAGCACTGACAAAGCACCTGAAATCACTCGGCCATGAGCCGCTGGTTTCAGATAGCTCAACATTTGGCGTGAGTTTTGCAAAGCATTCCCACCATGCCTGTCTTGACCAAGTGGACAATTCTGATTATTTTATCCTGATTATTGGCGGCAGACACGGTGGAACCTTTATCGGGAGCGAAAAATCGATAACAAACGAAGAATATCGACGAGCGTTAAAAGGCAAGAAGCCGATTATGACTTTTGTAAAAAAAACTGTTGATAACGCTCGCCAAATATATAAGCGCAATCCGAAGGCAGACTTTAAGGACGTCGTAAATGACGTGCGTGTATTCGATTTTATTGATCTGGTTACATCTCAATCAGAGGATAACTGGATCAAGACCTTCGACACAGTTGAAGACATCAAAGAAGCGATTACGAGCCAGTTTGCCTATGTATCTCTTCAATTTTCAAAAGACCTCATCGCACGACGCAATCCAAGAGCTGCGGTTGAGGAGGATCAGCGGTCTGCGACTCCATTTCCTGCTCAAGTGACTAGGCTTGCCGATTCGAGCAATACTGCTGAAGCCGCAGCCGACGTGAAGTCTTTCAAGGGATTGCACAAGACACTCTCGAAGATCATAAACTCAGCAGCTTCGGGAATTGACGAAAAGCTGAAACTCTTATGGATATTAGGGCGTTATGGCACCGTTTCCGAAAGTGGCAATATTTACATGAATAACGACAGATTTAAGCAGTATGCTTGGAGTACATCCAAGGGACAGAGAGTTTTTAACCAGATCAAGGACTTTGGGATTATGGGCGAATACGATGAAGACGGTGACGGAGGTTTGGAAATTCGAATATGGTTTAAGAACGATGATGACGGTGGTATTGCACACGCTTTGGACCGTTATGTTGCTGATTTGCAGAAGAAGTACGGGGAAGACGGAATTGACTTTTTCAAACGGGCGGATATGACTTTATACGCCTGAATCGCCATCTGTGACAGCATTCATGGTTGTCATCTATTGGCGCTCATACTATGCTATGGATCCAAAGATTTTGTGCTAATTTGTGCTAGCGAAGCGGGAGTGCTGGAACTTCCTGAACTTCTTGCACTTTGAGAATCAATAACTTGCGTGTTTTCAAATGGCCGCAATGGGTTCGATTCCGACCCGCGCCTCCAACTCCCATTGAAATTTCCCAAGTAACCTTTCTACAGTTTATCCTCATCTAAGTGGGTTGCAGGAGTGTCTAATGACCGTTAAGACGGCAATGATCGTATTCTTCCTTTGTGCAGGCTTAGCGGCCCAGGCACCGGCCTCCCAACCTGCGGCATCTCAGCCGGCAAACCCGGAGTTGAATGCGATTGTGGCTGACGTGCAGAGAGTTGCCCATTCGTCAATGGCCGATCTCGGCAAATTGCATATTGAAAAGTGGAAGACTGATTCCGCGCAGAAACAGCAGATGCAGCAGGTAACCGAGTCGCTGCAACGGAACATCTATAACGCTATTCCTGGCCTGATCAGCGATCTTCAGGCCGATCCCAACAGCGTATCTAAGGCGTTCAAGCTTTATCACAACATGAACGTAGTGTACGAGTTCATGAGTTCGCTGGCAGAAGCCACCGGAGCATTCGGCAGGAAGGAAGAGTACGAACCCTTGGCCGGCGATGCTGCGGCTCTCGACAAGGTGCGCCAGAACCTTTCCAGCTATGTGGAAAAATCAGCCACTACGCTGGATGCCCAGGTAAAACGCACTGCTGGGCCTTCGCCCACTCCACAAACCACAGCTTCGCAGCAGCCCAAGAAGATCATTGTCGATGATGATACCCCTCCGAAAAAGAAGAAGACCGTCAAGAAGAGCAATCCAAATCCAAATTAATTCATTGGGCCTGGGCCACGGAAAGCTGTGCTTTGAAGTCCCTCAGCGTCAGTTCCAGTCCACCAAATTCAGGATGGTCGTTTACGCCGACCGTGAAGGCGATGTCTAACTTATCTCCGGGTTGGCAGGGTGCATTTTGTAACCGTTGTGCCATGCGCCAGCCCATCGCTTCGTAGGTGTAGCTGGATTTGGCCTGGGAGAGCTTTTGGTTCAGCCGAAACTTGATGTGTTTCTCTTTAATGATCTTAGGCGGCATCAACAGGTTCACCTCCTGGCACGAGAACACAGGCTCAGGGTTGCCGTGGCCGAAAGGCTCGAGTTGCTGAACACTCTCAAGCAACGGTGGAGTTACTGCGCTCAGTGGAATCTCGGCGTCGATCTTTAACTCGGGCACGAAGTCTTGCGGTGTAAGGTGGGTGCGGGCGAACTGATCGACGCGCTGCTTGAGTTCCACGACATCTTTGCTGGGCAGAGCAAAGCCTACAGCGTGAGCATGGCCGCCAAAGCGAGTGAAAAGCTTGTGGCAGGACTCAAGAGCATCGAGCAGATGCAGAGCGGCAATGGAACGGCCCGAGCCGTGGGCTTCCTCGCCATCGATGGCAATGACCAAGGCCGGACGATTGGTTTTCTCGACGACGCGCGATGCAACAATACCGATTACGCCTCGATGCCAGCCCTGACCATCGAAAACCACACAGGATTTCTCTCCCAATTCCGGCTGGCTGGCAAGCTGGGCTTCGATTTCGGTCATGATCCTGGCTTCTTCATTCTGGCGCTCGGTGTTGAGCAAATTGAGCTTCTCGGCAATCTCGCGGCAGCGCGCCTGGTCTTTGCACGTAAACAGCTCAATCACGTCGCGGGCCACATCCATGCGTCCTGCAGCATTGATGCGTGGGCCCAGACGAAAGCCAACATCGCCGGCACTCAATGCGCGTCCGGTTTGTGCCAGGCCGGAGACCTCCATAAGCGCCTTAAGTCCACCGTTGACAGGACGCCGCAACCCTTCCAGCCCCAGTTTAGTAATCGTGCGGTTTTCGGAGATGAGTGGAACGGCATCGGCGACTGTAGCGATGGCCACCATCTTCAAAAACGAAGGGATGAGCCGGGCCTGGTCAACTCCATCTTTGAACTTTGCAAACAATGCCTGGGCGATTTTGAGGGCTACACCGGCCCCGCACAGCGCTTTGCATGGGTAGTTACAGCCATGCTGATTAGGATTCAAGACCGCAACCGCTTTGGGCACGCCTTCATGGGCTTCCGGCAAATGATGATCGGTAACAATCAAATCTATGCCCACTCGCAGGGCGGTCTCGGCCGCCTGAAATGCGCGAATACCGGTGTCCACACTAATGACCAGCTTTACACCCCCGGCAGCGGCACGCTCGATAACATCATCTTTGATTCCATATCCTTCTTTGATCCGGTGGGGAACATGGAAATCCGCGGCTCCGCCGCAGAGTTCGATGGCAGTTTTCAGGATGACGACCGCAGTCGTGCCGTCGACATCGTAATCGCCGTAAATCAGGATTTGCTCCCGGTTGGCGATAGCGGCGCTGATGCGCGCGATGGCTTCACGCATCCCCAACATGAGATAAGGAGAGCAAAGCTGTGCAAGAGATGGCGCAAGGAAATTCCCTGCCTGTTCGCCGCTTGTAATCCCACGCAAAATTAGAAGCCGTGCCACGAGCTGCGATAGATGGGCTTCAGAGGCAAGCCGCGAAACGGTTTGAGGATCGGGATTGAGGTGGTTCCAACGCAAAATAGGATCTAGTCGTCCTGGTCGTCATCATCAATGAGGATGCCGTCAAATTCGTCGGCCGTAGATTCGAGGCGCTCGATGGTTTCGTACCACTCAGTCGAGATCTGGTAAACAAACATGACTCCTTGGCAGGGAAAGCCAATCTGAATATGGCCAACCTGGCCGACAAAATTCTTGAGCCAGCGGGCCTCGTCCAGCTCTTCCTCGCTCAGACAATTGGAATCTTCCAGGCGGTCTACCAGAAAATCGACGTCGTCCTCTTCCAGCAACACGTCATGCATCGTGATAAAGGTGACGCCTGAAGCCTTGGCCAGCTCGACAAAGTCCTTCCATGAATCGCCCTGGTCTTCTTCAGGAGGCGTCCAGACTACGCCCGCTACGTCATCATTGATGATGCCGTGGAAACGTTTCATTCCATGGCCTTCGATGAACGCGATCATGTCGTCTCTTAAGGTGTGCAGGTCTTTTTCCATGCGATATAACATCATATCGCTTCCAGGGCAGCGCGGGATAAGAGAGACAACGATTTCCTCCTTAGCACTAATAGCGCTGATACGTTCCTTTAAGTCCAACCTGGTCGACGCCGGGTTTGCTGAAATCGCAAACGCCATTGGGATAAATCTTTGCCATGCGTGCCTTCTGCGCATCGGCAAATGCAACTTTGTAATCGCTGTACTCAATCGATTTCAACTGGCACTTGAGAACATCGTTGGTCAACGGGGCCCCAGCCGCCAGGCGAGGCTCACCGTGAACCGGATGAAGCGTATTGCACTTTCCCTGGCTGTTGAAGCTGGCTGGTTCGACGATTTTGTTGCCTTCGGCATCCCAGCATGAATCCACCGCGTCCGCCGGCTTATTGCGTACCACCTTGTCGATGGAAAGCGGGGAGGGATCGGCAGCCATGTTGTCGAGCCATTGATTCATTGTGTCCAAAGCGAGCGATACCAAGTCTACCTTTGACGTCTGGTAGTTCTCACCAAAGCCTGCCAGCCAAATCACCTGGTTGTCGGACCTGCCGTTAGCTTTTTCCAGGCGCGCACGGATGGTGAAATCGCGCTGGCGGTCGTGAATGTCGCCACGGTGATCGGCATAAGGACGGGTGTGCAGGATCGGCACATTCGCCAGGCCGCCGCCACCGGAATTCAGCAGGCCGCTCTGGTAGGCAGCTCGGATGGCGATGCGATCGCCGGTTACGCGCCCGGGGGTAGGGTTGCCATCGATGTCATTACCGCCAATCTTCTCGTTGAGTTCCAGGAACTCATCCACGGAAATGGCTCCACTATTGAGCGCCGCCAAACCATATTGCACGCCAACGTTGTCCTGACCCTTGCGCGCGAATCCCGTCTTAGGATCGCGGCCATAGATGTTAACCCGCATTTCCTGCGATGTACACCGCACGCCTTTAGGGTTCTTGGCCGGGTCGTATACCTTGCTCTCATCTTTGAGCCCACAGCCACGCGCGTTGGCGGCCAAGGCGATGGGGACGAATGACCGTGCCCAGGCCGCAGTCGTTCCGGGAGTGTAGCCTTCGACGGCGGATTTCTTGACATCCGTCCAAACCGCAGAGTCTGCTTGATGCCAGAAGTTCTGCAGCAACCCGGAGTCCGCCGTCTGCATGCTGGAATCGGGGAAGGAAAGAGACGGCTGAAGACCATCCAGCAATCCAGGATACATCTCGGTAATCAGCAACTGCTGAATCGCTCCTCCTGATCCGCCGAAGCCCACAGTCCACTTAGGCACTCCGTAGGTTTTGATGAAATGTTCCTTGAGCATCATCAGCGTCTCACCTTGCAACACCGCATTACTGTGCAACTGGTTGACCAGCTCAGTGGCAATCATGAAGGCGAAGCCACGGGAGAGATAAACATGGTTCAGAGCGCCCGTAGCCTGGTTGACGCCCTGGTTGTACTGAGTTCCGGCTCCGCCACCAAATGCAACGGCGAGCTTGCGATTCCAGCCAGGACCAGGCATCCATAGCGATGCCTTGGGTTGAGGATCATCGAGGACAGCAATGCGATAGATGGTGCGGTTGACGGTCCCGGAATCGACACGCACGATGTACGGCACAGTCTTTCCATCGTTGGTCGTTGTGGTTGCCAGATCCGAGGGCCGAGGCGCGGAAGGATCGGGCAGCGGCTTGAAAGTGTTGCTGGTAGCGCGATAGAAGTATTCCGTCTTGGGCGTGGCGGAGCAATCGCTGTCGAGCGGCGGGCCCAAACCTGATTCGACGGTGCGGCACTCATAAGGCGAGAGATGAGGCCCGGAAAGAATCGGTCCGGTGATTGGGTAGTTGGTGATAGTAAGAGTTACTCCAGAGCCTCCCTTGATGCTCGCGCGCAAGATGTTCTTACCCACAACCATCCCTCCAACAAGCCCACGAAAGCTCCCTGTATCTACATCACGATGCAGCAAGTTCGAAATATCTTTGCCATTGAGCTGGAGAGAAACTTGATTTTGGTCTATACCGGCAGGAGCCTTCACCTCAACCAAGGCATCGCCGCCGCTGACCATGTCGGGCCGGGAAGAGAGAATCCTTATTTCCAATGAAGCGCCGACTTTTGCCGAAGCTGAACTGCTTAGCCAGCTTAGGAGAGCAAAGAGGGTTAGCGTTGTGACGACGAGCAGATTGCATCTGGATTTGGCCATTTCACACCCTGCACATTGAAATAAAGACAACAAGCAGCTAGGAAATATATTGAAAAAGGGCTTCAGATGTCACCTTGAAGAAATCAGGGTACGGTTGTACCGTTGAGCCATTCTGACCATAGGTTCAGAGACGTCGATGCCTGCCACAACCCCTTTGCTGGCTGTCTTAGCCGCCATGGCGATCGTGCGACCATGGCCAAAGCCAACCTCAAAGACACAGTTGGTTGGTTTGAGATTTAGAATCCTGATGGCCTCGCCATTTTCCGGAGCTGTTTTTCTAGCCATGATTTTGGCAAGAAGAGTTCCCAACACTCCGGTTGGACAACTAGCCTGCCGAGCAATGAATTGGGGTCGCCGCATTACTTTTCCTTCTCAGCCTTGTATTTCGCATAAGCATGCACAAGCGCGTCTACTACGGTATCCTCTGCTGTCTTAGCGGCTTCAGCCTCCGGGTGGTGGCTAAAAGTGCAAGTCAGGGCGTGGCCGTTTCCTTGTGAACATATTAATTAGCAAATTTTAATTTATATCGCCGTCTTTTTTGACCTTTGCGGCACCAAAAAGGTGGTTAGAAGATGGTTAAAAGATACCGGGGTGGGGGGTACCAAGAATTCTTATTTTTGAAATTTCTAATTTTACTTGTGAGTATAGCTCCGCCAACCTGTTGCAAAATGAGCCACGGAAGTTTAAGTCCCCGCGAATGACTCGTGTTGTCAAACGGTTTCCAGCATGATCCTTCGCTTGCGCTCAGGATTTCGCCTGCAGGCTCCACCCCTTCGAAGACTCAGAGTCGCGCCTGCAATACGGCTCAAGTTAAAGTCCCCGCGATGACTCGAATTGATTAACGGCGATTACCGACCACTGTAGCGAATAATATACGAACATGGAGAGTTTGTCAAATCAAATTAAATCGGGATTTAAATCGGGGATTATCGGATCACGGGGGAGTCGCGAACGACTTTCGAACTTTTTGGCTTTTAAACCCAGGAACAACGGTTCTGGATACTGCTACGATGTAAAAACCTCCCACTTTCATCCGACCCGATCCCGCCAACCACGGCAGAAGAACGCCTATCTGTGTGCTTTCCGCCAAAAAAAAATTTCGGGCGCTCACCGCCCCGCGCCCAGGCTCACTCTTCAAACCCCCAACCCCTGCCGTTACATGGGCACTAACTCCAACGTTCGACCAAGACCGTGGAAAGGGAGTTGACTTTAATTATTGGCTACTTGAAGACAACGCGTTTGGAGGCAAGAGGTTCTGCGGTCCGGAAGTAATCTGGTACGGAACGCGATTCGTCAGAAGCTGACTGGCGAGCGTGTATTGTATGAATAAGTTCTTTTATTACTAGCAGCGGTGGAGAGTAAACTGCAAGACCCAGGAGGAAATCAAGCCATGAGGAAAATGCTGCTGTGGGCAGGGGTTTTAGCAATACTGATTCCGAGCAGTTTATGGGCGCAGGACATTAGCGGCGACTGGCAAGGAACTCTTGATCTCGGTAGCAAGCTTCGCATCATCCTTCATGTCGAAAAGGGCAACAACGGCGCCCTGACCTGCAAGCTTTACAGCATCGACCAGGGCCCGGACGGCTTTCAGGCCAATTCGGTAACGTTCAAGGATTCGAGTCTCGAGGCGAAGTTTGATCTCCTGATGGCCTCTTATGAAGGAAAGGTCAGCGCTGACGGAAACTCCATTACTGGAACCTGGACGCAGAGGGGAAAGGCTCAGCTCGATTTTCGCCGGGCAGCCAAGGAGACGGCATGGAGTCGCGACTCTTCTCCGCACACCGTCCAATTCATCACCGTGGACACCAACGTTAAGCTGGAGGTGCTGGACTGGGGCGGCTCCGGGCGTCCGCTGATTTTCCTGGCTGGTTTAGGCAGCACGGCCCACGTATTTGATAAGTTCGCGCTCCAGTTTACGGCGAAATATCACGTTTACAGTATCACCCGCCGCGGATTTGGCGATTCCAGTACTCCGGACTCGGGATATTCGGCGGACCGGCTGGGTGACGATGTGCTGGCGGTGATGAATGCGCTCAAAATCAACCGGCCCGTGCTGGTGGGACATTCGATTGCCGGAGAGGAATTGAGCTCCGTGGGCAGCCGGCATCCGGAAAAAGTGGCCGGGCTCGTATACCTCGACGCGGCCTATCCCTACGCGTTCTACGATGCCGCACAAGGTGATCTGAATATGGATTCGATCGATGTGAAAAGAAAACTGGACCAGCTGGGGCCAGGATCATCGCCACAAGAGGGAAAACAGCTGGTGCAGGAGTTGCTCAAGACGGACCTACCGCAACTGGAAAAAGACCTCCAGCAAACAGCAAAAGATCTGGAGTATGCACCGGCCACTATGCCCAAGATGCAGATCGCAGCGCCGTCACTGGCCATTATCGCCGGTGCGGAAAAGTACACGAAGATCCCTGTCCCGGTGCTGGCCATCTATGCCATACCGCACTCCGGAGTGCCGGCAATGGGCCGTGACGAGGCAACTCTGGCTGCGGCAAAGGCCAGAGAGAATGCTTGGGCCGAAGCGCAAGCTAAGGCATTTGAAAAAGGTGTGCCGACAGCCCGAGTAGTGCGGCTACCGAATGCAGATCATTTTGTGTTTAGGTCCAACGAGGGCGATGTGCTAAGGGAGATGAATGCTTTTCTGGAAGGAATTGGCAAGGGTAGGGAATAGGGGACAGGGAATAGAGAAAATCAAAACATTCTTAACCGCAGGACTCGAAGGGATTCGAACTTTGATTTCTTCAGTATTATGTCCAATAGAAAGTAAAAGCCGGGAGCCACGCGCGCGGATTGTAAAATCATCCACTAATGGCCTCGTATGATTTGATGGATCCTGGCGAACTGGTCCACGCCTGCCTTCAGGGACAAGACGTTGCCTGGCAGGAATTCATCCGCCGATACGACCGGCTGATTTGCGGGGTTACGCTGCGCGCAGCCCATCATTGGGCAGAGCGCAGCGAGGAAATCGCAGGAGATCTGGTGCAAGAAGTGTATGCGAAGCTCTGCGAAAATCAGTGCCGGCTGCTCCAGGGATTTGAATCCCGCCACCCCGGCTCGATTTTTGGTTATCTTCGCGCCATTGCGGCCAGCGTAGCTCATGATTATTTCCGGCGCCTTCATTCGGAGAAGCGCGGCAGCGGAATGGTCCAACATCTGGAAGAAAGAGAAGTCGAAATTCCTCCCACAACGCAGGGCAGTTCTGTGACAATCGAGCGCAACCTTCTTTTTGCGCAGATCGATGGGCTTCTGCAAGCCCAGCTTCCACCGGAGATTCAGGAGCGGGACAGGATGATTTTCTGGTTCCGCCACCGACAAGGCTTGACTGCACAGGAGATTGCATCTTTACCAATGATTGGCCTGACCGCCAAGGGAGTTGAGAGCACTCTGCGCCGCCTGGAACAGATGGTGAGAACTGCAATGATGGAGGAGGGCCAATCGGCACAGGACACGTGATTCGATGATTCGCCACTTGCCTGAAAAAAGGATTCGAGCAGCAGAAAAACGTATTGCTTTTAAATATGCATCATGAAGCTGAACCAGCTACAACCCGCTTTGCCACCGAGTGGCCCTGAATGTCCACGGTCAGTCGAATGGCCCCGTGTTGCTGCTGGAGCTGTCTCTTTCGAGGCCTCGCAGGATTTCCTGCGCCATGCGGCCCAATGCGATCATTGTGGCCCGTTAGTGAAAACTACCGGAACGCTCGATGATGCATTCACCGCCGAAGAAGAATCGGCAATAGCAAAACTCGAGAGCCGGCTTCCCGATCACCGGGATTTCTCCCGGCGCCTGAGCGCCTTATCGCAAGATCCAACTGCAAACCCGCCGTTGCTGTCTCATGGAAAAAAAAGAGCACTGGCGTGGCCGGTTTGGGTGTATGGAGCGGCGGCAGCAGTTGTGGTGGCCACCGCTCTCACGTTATTTCTATGGTTGCGTCCTGAATCGCCGGACCAGTTGCTGGCGGAGGCTTACTCGCAACAGCGCACTCTTACCCTGCGTTTTTCCGGAGCAAAGTACGGGCCGGTTCGTGTCTTGAGAGGCGACAGTGCCCGCTCCAGTTTAAACGAACCGCAATCGTTGCTCGATGCCAAGGCGTTGATCCATGCGCATCTGACCAGGGAACCGGGCAATCCGCAGTGGCTCGATGCCAAAGGGCGGGTCGACCTGCTCGAAGCGAACTACGAGGCCGCTATTCAGACTTTCCAGCGAGCGCTCGACGTGGAACCAAACTCGCCTGTCCTTCTGGTCGATACGGCATCGGCCTATTTTGAGCGGGCCGAGATTGCCGACCGGGCCAACGATTATAGCCAAGCGATTGAGTTCTTGAGCCGCGAATTGGCCCAAAACCCTGGCGATCCGATTGCTCTCTACAACCGCGCTTTGGTGAATGAAAAGATGTTCCTCTTTCACCAGGCATTGGAAGATTGGGACCGCTATTTGAGCATCGATGCTAAAGGCGACTGGGCCGAAGAAGCCAGGCGCCATCGCGATGCGGTGCGGCAAAAGATCGAGCAACAAAAGAGCGGGGCTGCCGAGCCTTTGCTGAACCCTGCGGAGTTTGTGCAGCGGGTCAACCTGAATCGCGAACAATTCCTGGAGGCAGATCGCCGGGCTGAAGATTACCTGGATGTAGCAATTCGCGAATGGCTGGCAAGCGCCTTCCAGGAAAGTGGGACTGCCAAACATTCCTCATTGGCTGCGTTGCAAACATTAGGCGGACTTTTGAGCCAGCGGCACAGGGACCAGTGGCTCCTGGATTTTCTGAAATCGCCGTCTTCCCCAACACAAGTTGCAGCCGTTCAGAAGCTTTTAGCTGCGGCTCAAGCCAACCTTACCGGCGACTATGTGCTGGCCCAGGACACTTCAACGCGGGCCAAACAACTCTTTATGCTCAGCGGCAATGTGGCCGGCGCTTTACGGGCCCGATTTGAAACCTTATATGCATTGCAGCGCTCCAATCGGACCAATGAGCACTGCATCAGGGAAGGGAATTCGATGGCCGGGCTTCTTCGAGAACGCCACTACGAGTGGCTGGAGAGCCAACTCTTCATGGAGCGCTCGCTATGTATGACGCAGATGGGACGTTTCCACGAAGCCCAGCAGGATCTGGACAAGGCGCTAACCGCCTGTGAGAAATCCAATTATCAAACGCTTTACCTGCGCGCACTGGGCATGGTGGCTGGCCTGCATCGCGGCGAATCCACCGTTTATTCGGTTGACCGGCAAGGCCTGTCTCGCTATTGGAATGGGACCTACCCTCCCGCTCGCGCTTTCCAGTTCTATTCAGACATGGCGTTTGCCAGCGAAGATGCTGCTCGATGGAATATGGCGTTGGCCGCGGCTAAAGACGCAGTGAACGCCATTTCCCTGGCAAAACAGCCGCTCATAGAAGGGCTGGCCCGGTATCAGCTTGCGCGCTATGCGCTCATTGCCGGCGATCGCGCGCTGGCCGATTCTGAGTCCAATCGGGCGGGCATGCTTCTGGGTAGCCTTCCTCAGAATGAAGTAACGAGAGGTTACGAGGTGAACCAGGAAATCCGGCTGGCCAAACTTGAGGCGGAGCGCAGCAACCTGGCTCAGGCATCGCTCCATCTGGCGCGGGCGCAACTGTGGTTACCAAGCATCAGGCATTATTTCACGACCCTCAGGTTTTACAACGCATTGGGCGAAATTCAACTTCTGCAAGGGCATCGGGCCGAGGCCGAGAAAGCCCTGCTTTCCGCAATCGCGATCGCCAGGCAGGGACTGTCTTCGCAACAGGATGAGCGTGAGCGCGCCGATTGGTTGGCCGCGACCGGCGAGGCATATCGCAGGCTGGCCCAACTGCGATGGGAGTCGCAGGATTTCAAAGGAGCACTCAACATCTGGGAATGGTATCGCGATTCCTCGATTCAGATGGCCTCACCCTACAATGCTTCTTCAACGGCAGTTAATCCGGAAAGTGTCTCTGCTGTGCCGCCTGGAGAAGAGGTTACGAGCGCATTGGCTGCTCTTACATCGGAAACAGTAGTCAGCTACCTGGAACTGCCAAAAGCATTGGTTATCTGGGCTTTCGATGATCGGGGCATGACAGCCCAGCCGGCAGGTTCATCGCTTCAGGAAATTGAAAAGCTGGCACGGCGCTTCCACGAAGAATGTGCCCGTCGTGATTCCGATCCGGCAATGCTGCGCAAAGATGCGCAGCAGCTCTACACGCTGCTCATCGCTCCTGTTGCCGATCACCTGTCACCGCAACGGAAGCTGATTATCGAAGCAGCTGGCGTCGTTGGTGAAATTCCATTCGTAGCGCTGCTCGATCCCGCAGGCCGCTACCTGGCGGAAACTTATGCCATCGTGCTCTCGCCGGGGCTGCTTTACCAGCGGCGTCTGCGGACAAATCAAAGCTTTTCCCGCCATCAGCGGGCCTTGGTGGTAGGGCCGCCTCCGCTGGTGGGCAGCCTGGCTGCCAACCTTCAGCCTCTCGAAGATGCGGACGAAGAAGCGCGAGATATCGCGTCACGGTTCGAGACCAGAATTTTGCTGACCGGCTCTCAAGCTTCTATGGAAAGAGTGCAGCAGGCCATACCGCAGGCGGCCATTTTTCATTTTGCCGGGCACGCCATCGAGCATCAAGGGCGGCCTGCTCTGTTGCTGGCCGGCGCGCGCCCTTCTGGAGAGACAACAGTTTTTGATACCGGACTGCTTCAAGCCCAGGCATTGGGCCGTCTTCAACTCGCGGTATTATCGGCTTGCTCCACCGCGAAGACGGAACAACAACAGACCGGCAATCCCGAAACGCTGGTACGGCCATTTCTCCGGGCAGGTGTTCCCGATGTGGTTGCCACCCGCTGGAGCGTTGATTCAGCTGCAACGGCAAGTTTCATGAGACTGTTTTACACCCATCTCCTGGGTGGCCAGCCAGTGTCTTCTGCCATGCAGATGGCCCGCGCCGAAATGCGCCGGTCTGCCGGTACTGCCCATCCTTATTATTGGGCCGCCTTTGAGGTTTATGGACGTTAGGTACAGAGAAGAACCAGGAAAAGAAACGCCGCAACAAATCAGGCGATTTGGGTTTTATCACATTGAATCCAGAGCTGTATTTTTGGAGATCACAACTATGATGAACAGGCGAGATGTCATTAAATCCCTGAGCGCTGTTCCCGTGGCGATGGCGCTTGCTCCTGTGAGTGGACTTTGTTCTGCAACCGAAATATCTTCCAGCCCATCGTCAGCCCAGGAACTTCGAATCCATTTCCGGGGTCTTTGGGCTTTTATTGTGCAGGAAAATGGCATTATCGCAGTTACGGCGGAAATAGGCGAACACTCTTATCACGCAGACCGCCAGCCAATGGCGCCCGGAGAGTACACGCTTTTGGGAGTAAAAAAAGAGGAGAAGAAACGGCCGAATCTGCACGGCGAACTCGTGATCTGCTATTCAGGAAACAATGGCGGCTATATTAATGTTCATATGCCATTCCCCAGGAAGATCACGCACGAATGCACGGCCAAGGCAAAATTTGATGGCCATTTCTGCCCCCACCCTCCTCCTTCTACCTTTCCGCTCGAGCATTCATTTCACTATTACATCGACGGAACGCCCAGTTTGAAGCCTCTCGAGAATTGGCCCGCCCCCGGTGCCGGGCCGGTGATCCGGGCGCAGATCGCAGCCGAACCTGGTCAAAAGCTCGGCAATTCCCAGCATCCCTACGACGCTTTTACTAAGCTGATGGCGCTGTTTCCCAATTCCGACGTCAAGCTACATGAGCGCAGCCTTTCTTCGAATTGCAGGAAGCAAAATAATGCCGCGAACCCGGAGAACTGCATTCAAATGTGGATGCAGCCGCCGGGCTAAAAAACAATTTTGTAAGAAGGAAAACAGACTCTTCGCCACGTAATATCAGATAGTCACGGCCTTGCCCCATAATCCCGCCGTTTGGGACTCGGTGGAAGTCAATAACCCACCTCGAATCCAGTCATGCTGCGCCTCGAGTTGTTGGTCGCAATAAAAATTCCCAATTTGCAAAAAGGAAAACAAGCAGCTCCTTACGTAGTGTGAGGTGCCCCCAAAAAACTGGGAGGTCCCCGAAACACGCGTCGAGCGCAAAAATCAATAGATGGTGTCTATCTATCACGTACCGACCGGGATGGGGGCTTTCCTGTTTTGGGAATTGAGTAAATCACCGCGAATGTTCGCACAGGAGAGAATTTGAGATGAAACTTGCTTCCACAAAATTGACGATTCTACCGGTCATTTTGGGAGTCATCTTCGCCCAGGCGCAGACTGCTCCCCCACCTTCTGCTTTTCCATCCGCCATCAACCACGTGATCGTAGTTTTCCAGGAGAACCGTACGCCTGACAACCTTTTCCAGGGCTTGTTTGGACTTACAGGCGCCAACGGAATTCCCTACAACATCCAGAATTTCTATACCGATCCATCGGGTGTTCAACACGCATTGCGTCCAGTTGGAATGGCCGCCAACTTCGACCTCGATCACAGTGACGCAACCAATCCTAATTCAGGGTTCCAATTTGAAAACACTCATCCCGGAGTCCCAGTATCGCCTAGTTGCGGTCCCGATATCTTTGGGTGCGCTACTTCTCCAACAGACCCGGTCTCCCCCACAAACCAGTTCATGTTCGTAGACAATTCGATCTCCTACCATTACAACAATGCCTATGGCCAGGGAACAACCCACGTTTTGGATCCTTACCTGGCCTTCGCGAAACAATATGGCTGGGCCAACCACATGTTTCAGACCAACCAGGGACCAAGTTATCCTGCTCACCAGTTCATTTTCGGCGGCACTTCGGGAGACACCGATTCCAGCGCCACTTTTGTTTCCGAGAATTTCGGTCGTGGCACAGCAGCAGGTTGTCTTGCTCCTTCCAACGCGACGAATTTTACGGTTTCTCCGGTTTCCAACGGATCGTGCCCGGCCGGCTGTACTTGCTTTGACAATGGTCTCGCAGCCGAATGCCCAACTCCCCAGGGATTCTCTTTCTGCTACAACCATGCAACCATGGCCACTATGCTCGACTTTCCTCCTCCACCCAAGCAGAAAATCAGCTGGAAGTACTACGCTCCTTCGGCTGGTTCTATCTGGACCGCACCCAACTCCATTGCGGCTATCTGCAGCCCCAGCGGCGGCCAGTGCATGGGCCAGGAGTGGCAAACCAATGTGGATCTTAATCCCACGGACATCCTAAAAGACATCAATAACTGCCAATTACCCCAGGTAAGCTGGGCGATTCCCGATGGACGGTGGTCCGACCACGCCAACGTTGATCACGGACTTGGCTCGTCCTGGGTGGCCGCCATCATCAACGCCATCGGTGGATTCCAGAACAACTGCGGCTATTGGAACAACACCGCCATCGTGGTCACTTGGGATGACTGGGGAGGCTGGTTCGACCATGAGACGCCATTCCAGCTGACCTTGAATCCGCCCTGCCAGACGCCAGCCACGAATTGCCAGGGAGATTACCAATATGGATTTCGTGTGCCTCTTATGGTGGTCTCGGCTTACACGCCAAGCGGATACGTCAACGATATTAAGCCGCACGACTTTGGCAGCATTCTCCGGATGATTCAAGGCATATTTGGTTTGCAGGAAGGTGGACTGGGGTTCGCCGATGCACGAGCTACGACAGATCTCCGCGCTTTCTTTAGCTTGACGCAACCGCGTGCTTACACTGTGGTGCCTGCAATAAAAGATGCCACCTTTTTCCTGTCATTAGCCGGACCGCCGGTGGCGCCCGATAACGATTAACGCAGCACGAAACTGTAGCAGTGGGACAGTTTCTCCGAAACTGCCCCACTGTGAAGTAATCAGCAACCTTTGGAGGGAGAGATGCTTCGCCATTTTGCAGCCGCAGTCATCGCTATTCTGCTCATGGTTTCTGTAGTGCAGGCCCAAGTCGACCGCTCGGGACTCAGTGGGACAGTTGCCGATTCTTCCGGACGCATGGTGCCTGGAGCCCAGGTTACGGCTGTGCGAAATGACACTGGCCTTCGACGCGTGACCGTCTCTTCTATGAATGGCTCCTACGATCTGCCGGAGCTGCCGGTTGGCGTTTATACCGTGATCTTCTCGCATGATGGTTTTCAGCCGCTGCGGTTTACCAATGTCGTCCAGACCGTTGGGCAGACACGTACCCTGAATGCTACGCTCAGCGTTGCCGGAAAGAGTGAAGTCGTAGACGTCTTTGGAGCTGACGTAAATGAGACCTCCAATTCCATGGGCGGGCGTATCGAGCGGAAGCAGATCGAGGAGCTTCCACTGAATGGACGGAACTGGTCGACTTTGACCGCGCTCGTTCCGGGAGCCATCGATGCTGGAGGAAGTAACCAGCGAACCATACGTTTTGCCGGCAGAGGACTTGATGACAACAACTTCACCGCCGATGGAGTGGATGCAACCAACATCGTCAATCAGGCGCAGCAGGCTTACGTGCGCCTCGCCATGCCGGCCGATGCTATTCAGGAATTTCGCATCGAATCCATGCTATTTGCGGCCGAATCGGGAAGCACGCCTGGGGGCCAGATCGCAGTCGCTACTCGGTCGGGAACCAATCAGCTTCACGGCAAAGCCTTTGAGTTTCTTCGCAACAGCGTATTCGATGCCCGCAACACGTTTGATCACAATGCTGAAAAGCCGCCCTTCCGTTTAGACCAATTCGGCTCCAGCCTCGGTGGCCCGCTCGTGCGTAACCGGACTTTCTTGTATCTGGCCTATGAGGGTCTGCGCCAGGATCTTGGTCAATCGCTCATCGGCTTTGTACCTACCGACGCTTTCAGGTCCGTGGTTGCATCGCAAACTCCGGCACTTTTGCCCATCTTGAACTCCTATCCTCGGGGCCAGCAATCGGTCAGCGCCCAAATCGCCCGCTTCAGCGGCGAAGGACAACAGCTCGACCACGAAGACTCTGTCATGGCGCGCCTCGACCACCATTTTTCCAGCAATACAACGGCTTTCGCGCGCCTCAATGTAGACAATGCTTCATCCAGCCTGCCGCTCAGTGTTTCCGGGCAACAACTCATCGACCGCCAGAATTTAAGCTCGCGCCCTGTCAACGCGGTAATCGAATTCCTGCACATCTTCTCCCCATCGCTGGTGAACGAGACGAAATTCGGCTTCAATCGGGGGACAGTCGTCTCCAGCAATGCCGTTCAGAATGGATTGCCGTTTTCCATCTCTGTCCCCGGTCTGACGACGGAGAATAACAACCAGACTCGAATTGGCGTGGGCAACTCGTTTTCCTGGATCGACAATGCCACCTGGGTAAAAGACAAACATGTAATCAAATCGGGAATCGAGGTTCGCAGAATCCAGCTCAACCAGGGGAACACTGCCAGCGGCTCCGTTTCATTCGCCTCTCTTGCCGCGTTTGCGGCGGACCATATCAATTCCGCTTCCTTCGCTTCAGCTCTTCCAATTAATGGGCTGCGCAAGACCGAGCTTTACGCCTTTATTCAGGATGAATATAAGTGGAAGCCGAATTTCACTCTGAACCTGGGATTGCGTTATGGCTTCTACAATCGCTTCCATGAAGTGTTGGGACGCGCCGTTCCATTTGATTTTGCGACCTGCGGTCCACAGGGATTCTGTGCGCCGGGCTCGGAATTCAGCCGGTCCAACGTTTTAGACATTGACCCGAGGATCGCTTTTGCCTGGGCCCCTGCAAGATTGGCAGGAAAGACAGTCATACGCAGCGGCTTTGGTATCTATCATGGCGATGGCCAGCTCGACGACCAGAACCTTCCCATTGCCAACGAGGTACAGCGATTTTCCCTGTCGCAGGCCACAGTTCCGGGCCTGAGCTTTCCGGTTGCGCCGTTTCTTGCCAACACTGCGGGCGTGGTTTCTCCCCGCGATATGGATCGCCGTCGCAAAGACATGGTTGTCTCGCAGTGGGGCCTTTCGATCCAGCAATCTTTGCCCTTTACCATGTCCGGCACTCTTTCCTATACCGGCAGCAAAGGCACGCATCTTTTGACGACTTCCTTTATCAATACACTCGATCCGGCGACTGCGACCAGGCAATTCCCGGCTTTCGCCCAGATCGAATTTCGGGGCAACGGAAACAATAGTTCATTCCAGGCGCTGCAGGCCTCCTTGCAACGTAACTTCCGGCATGGCCTGCTCTTTACTGCGAACTATTTGTGGTCGCATGAGATCGATGATGGCTCGCTAGGAGGCGGCGATGCCGATTTCCCGCAAAATCCTGAGTGCAAGCGGTGCGAACGAGCCAGCGGCGATTTCGATGCTCGCCAGGCTTGGAATGCCACGCTGGTATATCAGCTCCCGTTTGGCGCAGGCCAGCCATTCCTTAGCCGGCCGGGAATTTTGCGTATGTTGCTTGGATCGTGGCAGATCACTTCGATCGTAGGCGGACGAACGGGGCTTCCAGTGAATGTCACCGTAGACCGCCCGGCGTCGGCTGTTCCCGATGGAAACACTACCAGTCAAAGACCGAATTTAGTGCCAGGGATTCCGCTCACGCCGCCATCCGGAGGTAGCGCGGCAGAATGGATCAATCCCGTGGCATTTGCGATGCCGGCGCCCGGAACATTCGGCAATGCGCCACGTAACGTGGCCCGCGGTCCCGGAATATGGCAGGCAGATGCAGGTATTTCAAAACGGTTCTCGCTGGGCGAAAGAGTTGGATTGGTATTCAAGGCTGAAGCTTTCAACTTGTTCAATCGAGCACAACTGGGAGCGCCCCAGTCGCGCCTATCGGCCGGACCAAGCTTTGGAACGATTCTGTCGACCGTGAACACCGGCCCCGTAGGAACTGGTACACCACGGCAATTGCAGTTAGCGGCCCGCGTCGAGTTCTAAGCTGTGATTGGCATCGCGTGCTCGCCTCGGTACTTGCGCTTTAACTGCGTTCGAAACAATGAGTAGGGAAACTCGAAGCCAAAATCCGCGCCCTCACTACCGCACAATCAATGCGGCCTTCCGTCATCATCTTGATCCTGAAGCCCTGTTCTTCGTGAAGGCTGGCGACTTTCAGAAGGATCGAGCATTTCAGGAAAAACTCTCGTCAGAGGGACCAAAACAGGAAGATCGGCATTGCCGGATGGTGCAAAATCCGGCTGGCTCATTGCGTCTGGTGGGATCGAGCCGGAAACCACGTGTGGCGTCTTAGGCTCGTCGTCCGTTGGAGATGCGGTTGCAGTGGCAGCAAAATATCCTGAGATATCGAGCACCAGGTGGGTGGGGTTCGAGGCGAATGCACTGATAGAACTGATGCTTAGTGGGACGATCGCCATGTTCGACGTGACCGCTCCATCGCTGGCATTCAGGCTGGAGACCAGCGGCTGGATTTCCCCCCGCGCCCACAAGGTCAGGAAGCCGAGAGGGCCTGAAGGAACAACGGTAGCGTTGAGGATAACCGATTGGGCGGACGTTGCAGCCGCACAGATGAGGAATTCGGGGCCCGCCACCTGGAAGTTGCGTATTCCGCTGAAGGGCGGTGATCCCAGTGGAATGCGCGAGTCAAACACGCGGCACGGCAACTGGGTAAACAGCGATAAACCGCCGAGGCCGGGCGGAGCAAAATAGCCGTCTACATCGATGACCAGGTCCGAATTATCGGTGACGAAAACTGAGACATCACCGTTGGCGCCTGCCGGGACAATTCCTGCATTTGCCGTTATCACTCCTGTGGGTGCATTCAGGGTCGACGCCAAAGGCTGGGTTTGTCCTGCCGGCCATGCAGTCAGGAAGCCAAGAGGCCCCTGGGGCACTGAAGTAAAGTTCAAAGAATACGCTTGCGCCGTGTCCGGTAAATTGCACGGACCAGAGCGAGCGGGGAAAGTGCGGGCCGCGTTCCCAACCAGAGAAGGGCCGCCTAAAGGTCCTGCTGCCGCTCGGGTATCTACCAGACGGCAAGGCGCCATCGGGTAGAAAGCCAGAGAGCCGGCAGTATCACCTGTTACAAAATAACCATTGATGTCGAGGATCAGGTCTGTATCGTTGCTGGCGAAAAAACACGTGTCGCCGGTTGTGCCTGCGGTCACAATCGCGGCTACCGCTTTGACCCTGCCATCCGAGTTGAGTGTGGACACCGGCGGCCGTCCTTGGCTGCATGCGAAGGCCGTCAGGAATCCCAGCGGGCCGTGTGGAACCACGGTTACGTTGAGGGAGTATGCCTGCGCTGTGGCCGGTATGTTGCAAGCGCTGCTGGGAATTGTGAAACCGCGAGTGCTTTGTCCACTCAAAAACGGCCCGCCCAAGGGGCCATTCGCAAGTCGAGTATCGGCGATACGGCAGGGAGTGACCGGCACGAAGTAGAAGCCAAGGACATTGGCGACATCAACTATAAGGTCGGTCTGTAAATTGAAGCTACCACCACCGAAAACGCTCGCGAAAGTTACCGCGATAGGCTGAGTATTGGCGCTCACCCGTGCGGTGAACATGATTGGGGGATAGCTGTCGCCGGGAGCCAGCGTGTCCGACCGTGTGCATAGCAGGTTTCTCGCCGGTGGCTGAGAGCAAGTCCAGCCTGGAGCGTTCACAGCAATTGAAGCAAATCCTTCAAGGGGAAAAATATCAAAGACGGTTACCAATCCAGAGCTGGCTGCACCCCCTACGTTGGTTACCGCGAGCGTATAGGTACCTGTTTCACCCGCAACCAGAGGATTGGGGCTGTGGGAATTCGTGAGCTTGAAGAACGGCGCCGGGTCGATCGTGGTGGGATCTGTGGCCGTGTTGTTGCCGGGGCTGGTGTCCCCGCCGCCCGAAACCGTGGCGACATTGGTGACCGATGCTGGAGCATTACTCGCTACAACCACGGTCAAACCAATGGGTGGATAGCTGGCGCCCGCAGGCAGCACGTCAGACCGGGTACAGGTCTGGAAGCCGCATTGCCATCCAACGCCACCCATGACTCCCTGGGTAAGTCCCGCGGGAAGAGCGTCAATCACACTAACGGCGCCGATGGTCGAACCAGAGCCTTGCAGATTGCTCACCGTGAGGGTGTACTCCGGGCCTATGCTCTGCCCTTGATTGAAGCTACCAGCATGGCTGACGGTGATGGTCAGGTCGGCCGGTGGCGGAGTGATTCTGGTGGAATCCTGGGCAACGTTATTCAAGGCATTCGTGTCGCCGCCACCTGAAACGCTGGCTGTGTTTACCACCGACCCAGGCGCATTATTTGCGACGTTGACGGTCAGCGTAATCGCTGGATAAGAGACGTTGGAAGCTACAGGGTCACTACGTGTGCAAGTGATCGTCGTGCTGAGCGTGCATGCCCAACCCGTACCTGAAGCCGCAGTCGCGGTAAGGCCTGCTGGCAAGGTATCAACTACGCTCACCGTCGAGCCGTCTGCCGGTGACAGGCCAACGTTGGTGACCGTAATCGTGTAAGTCCCCGCCTGGCCCAAGATAAAGTTTCCGGTATGAGACTTGGCTATCGTCAAGTCTGGTCCATTTTGAATGATGGTGGTTGGATCACTGGCTGTGTCATTGCTCAAATTCCGTTCGCCGCCTCCGGCAACGGCGACCGTATTGGTGACCGATCCAGCGGCGTTGTTGGCTACGTTGACAGTCAGAGTTATTGCGGGATAACTGCTGTGAGCGGCCAGAACATCGCTTCGAGTACAGGTGATGGGCGGCCCTAGAGCGCAGACCCAACCGCCGCCCGAAGCCGCGCTCGCTGTGAACCCTGACGGCAGGGTGTCAGTTACCGTCACGGTACTGCCGTCGCTGTCTTTCCCTCCGATGTTTTTGACAGTAACGCTATAAGCGCCATTTTGGCCTTGGGTAAAGTTGCCGTTATGGTTGAGGGCTACGGTCAAATCCGGCAGACCACAGCCGGGAAACTTGAAGCTGGCAATGCGAGTGTTCCAGTTGAACGCTCCCGTGGTCTTCATGTATTCCTGGGTGTACCAGAAGGTGCAATCGTCAACTGGATCCACCTGCATGGCGCTGTAGTCACCCCAACGTGTAAGGCGGCCAATCTGTGATCCAGTACCGCTGACCAGGCTGGTCTCAGCCTGTAGCGTGCTTGCCGGATCAGAGGCCGCCCTCGCCGCAAATGCGATCGAAGGAGACTGGGTGGTGCTGGAAACGCTGTAACCCAGGGCGATGTCCCCGTTGACATCGGTTGCGATGCTTCCCATCCAGCGAAAACCGGCATCAGGAGCGAAAGTCGATTGCTGGGCGACTAATGGGGTACCGTTGGGATTCTGAATCTCATACCAGCGAATGCCACCGCTGGCGTCGACAGCGACTGCATGGTTGACCACAAGGGACTCATGGTCACCGAAATTACGGTACGCGAGCCGATACATGAGCCGGTCGGCCAGCGAATCCAACTTAGTGCCATCGCCGGGCGGCTGAGGCACACAGCCTTGCGCGCCTGCACATAGCGGAGTGAACGGAGCCACGGGGATGATCGTCGGTCCAGCAAAGGTGGAATTGGATGGCGTCGCGAAATCCACGTGAAACTTAAACAGGTTGAGGGAATTTGTGCCAAAGGTCATCATGAAATTCGGGGAGCCGGCCGGAGGGGGCGCAAGACCGTCGAGATCCGAGGGCAGCAGACTACCTACCGACGAACCCTGCTGAAAGCAGATTTGGGTTGCCGGTTGTCCGTTGAGCATCGCGTTGCGGTCATAGGCACAGGCATCGGCGCCCAAAAAGCCGTTATTCCCGAACATATTAAAGGTGACGAAGTACGCGTCCGGCCACACACCCATCTTGGGGTAGTCATCGAAATTGGAATACGAAAATGCGTAACGGTTATAAGTGCCGGTAGCGTCGGAGGTGGTTGATACTGCGACGCACTGGAAGAAAGGGCCAAAACCGCTATGAACGACAAACTGGCTGAAAACCCAACGGTCTGCCAGTTTGTCATAAACCACGATTGGGTCGCCGTCATTACTGATTTCGCAATCACTCCCAAAACCGGCCCAGAGTGTTTGGCCGAGCGCTGGCCCCAGAGTGATCTTTGCAGTTGTCTTGTCAAAAACAGCGAAAGACAGGTTTACCCATTGCACATACTGTGTAAGACCGACAGCGCCATTGGTATCGGGAGGGGCACAACACGGACTGAACCCGGCGGGTACGTCTTGCCCGATGCCGTCAAAATTGTTGATCACTGTAGGAGCAAGGGATTCCGGCGCTGCTGTCGCAGTCCGCTGAAGCACAGAATCCGGCTCAGAAGCCGGCTTCAGACCA
This sequence comes from Candidatus Angelobacter sp., assembly GCA_035939495.1. Taxonomy (GTDB): domain Bacteria; phylum Acidobacteriota; class Terriglobia; order Terriglobales; family Acidobacteriaceae; genus Angelobacter. Next base: position 185,135 of record DASZFU010000164.1, read on the forward strand.
TCAGGCAAAGGAATACGGCGGACCTCCTCGGCTTCGTGAGGCTTCTTTTCCGGTAGCTCCGGCGAGGCCTTCACCAAATCGCGCAGCGCAGGTGAGACATCATGGCGCACATTTTTTCTGACAGTAAGAACCTGACTTTCCGCGGGCACAACACAAGCTAGAAATAAGGCCACCAAGACGGCCGCTAACCTGCCGGAACGTAGCTTAAATTCTGCCGGCGATAGGAAAATAGACACTGGGCACTCCCTTGTGCATTCTAGACCTTATAGAGCCAAGAATGAATCTCACCTGACGAACGCAAAAAAACTGCTTTCTTGCCGATATGGTTCGCCAAAACTCAGATTTTCGTAGAAAACAACAGCTTACCACCAGCGTTGGGAAGCGCCGTTTGATAGTCCTGCCGGATAGTGTCTCGATGGTTTTTGCGTTGCCTTGCGTCTGCTCCAATTAGTCAAGAGCCTAGCATGGCTGTTGAGCCGCCAGCGTGGCAAATTCGGATTAGTTGAGGCGCTTTAGAAGGCGTGAGTGAAGCGGATCCTTCTGCCGAAATCCTGAGGGAAACTGAAAGACCTGGCTGAGCAGGAAAAGAAACTGGTCGGGAGGGGCGGACGATTTTAGAACTTTTTGATTTAATGGCGATCTAGGGCGTTGAGTGCGTTCCCACTGCCTTGGCTTACCCGCCGCCCACCGCGGCGCGGCGCACGGGCATTTTCTGTGCTTGGAACATTTGAGCTATTTGCGCTTTATTTTGAGCGAATTCATTATTGAAGTCATTTCCGAAAGCATGGAATCCAGCTCTGTGCTGCCCTTGAATGGCAAGCTGTTCACATTTTTTGAACGATACGCCGTTGTTACCACAAGTGCGCGGTTCTGCCCGGGAACGTAGAAATTAAAGTATCCGCCAGCAGCGTCTGTTATATAGGAAAAATACCAAACAGTTGCTCCGCTAGAAGGCGCATTACACCAGGTGTGGGATTTTGATTCAGCTTTGCTTACATACAAATCAACACGGGTATGCGGATCAAGAGCTGGCCTCGATTCTGCTTTGCCGCATGGTGGGCTGGGGTACTCCGTTACAACAGCATCGGCGCTTGGCGCACCCATGGCTATTTCAGCAAATCGCCCGCCCTCCACTCCGCTCGCCTGGGAAGCCTGGGTATTTAGATAAAGGATATAGTTACCTTTGGAGATATTGACTGCGGCTGGCGTGCGACGGGCTTTCTTTGCCGTCCATCCCGGCAGCAGAACAACTTTCAGATATTGATTCTCGTAAACTGTATTTTGATTGTTTTGTTGCGCGCTTGTCTGCTGTTCAGCGGTACCTTGACTGCACTCAGCTAAAAGCAGAAAAATCAAACCGCATAGAAGGGTGAAATTTTTCATAAAATCGCCAAGAGGACGATGACGCTGACGCATCAACAGCATCAAAGAGCCCACTACACCAAACAACAACACAAGGGCCACAACCCAGGGGCCGCGGCATGCCTCCACCGCGGTACACATCTACCATCAAGCCTGGCGGTGCTGAGAGAAAGAACTGCCCCGCCAAAAGATACTTCAAACGGCGGACCGGCAGCTCGCGGGGAAGGGTGCTGCTGTGCCCCCAATGCTCCTTCCGGAACAACAGCCACAGCACCAGGAAAGTGACAGCGGCGCCGGTCGCTATTCCGAAAATTTTCAAGGCCATAGCTTGAGCGACTACGTAAGATGGATGCGTAAGCGCCCTTGCTGGATTAGGTCATATGCGCATAGCCTTCCAGTCCGACAATAATTGCAATTAATACCGCTGAGGCCACACCGGAGATGCGGACCCAGGGTCGAAGCCGCTCAATCCGGGCGAGTAGGCGTACCTGCTCTTTGGCCAGGTGTTGGTCCAGAAAAATCTGAGCATTCTCGTGTATCCGCAGGGTACCGCGGTAGACTAATAGTCCGATCAAGATGACTGTCAAACCGGCCCAAAGGACCGTCAGCGTTGTTATCAGCATGGTGCCCACCTCCTCAATTTGTTGATCGCATGTGGCTTGTGCGCTAGCCGGTGTTGTCTGTGGTGCTTACCTATCGTTGGCTGCAGGAATCGACCGTACTTCAGCCGGCGTGAGAAGAGAGCGATCGCAGTAGCCATAACCTTTGCGGCACGCCTGGTAATTACGCTGGTGCTCGGCGCCGGCCAACATTTTGCTTTCTACAATGGTCAACTGCGAGTAGTCGCATGATTCCAGATTACTCTTGCAGTTGGACAAATTACGCTGGTGTTCGGCCATAGCAACCCGACTCGTTTCTGCCGCTGAGAGCGCGGCATGGTCACATCCACCCCAGCCCTCCATGCAGTTGCTGGCATTACGTTCGTGCACGGACGTATTCACCGCGCTCATCTCTCGCGACGTGAGTGTGGAGGGATCGCAGGATTCCGAAGCTCCGAGACAGTCGTCGATGTTGCGCCGATGCCGTGCCTCTGCTACCTCAGTCGCTTCCAGCGCTGTCAACTTGGAGTGGTCGCATGATGACCAACCGTCTATACAATTTGCCCTATTGCGCTGGCCTTCAGCCAGAGCGACGTCCTTAAGTTCTAACTTGGTCAAGTTGGACCTGTCGCAGGACTTCAATCCCTCCATACAAGCGGAAACGTTCTGCTGGTACCACGCAACTGCCAGAGCACCAGCTTCTACCGGCGTTAGCTTGGACTGATCGCAGGAATCCCAGCCCCTTCTGCAATTGGCAATATTGCACTGGCGCTCGACGTCCGCCACCTTGGCTGCCTCTGGCTCCGACAGCCCGGCGTGATCACACGCTCCCAGACCGTTCATGCAAATCCAGAGATTCCGTGAATGATCGGCCGATTGAGCGAATGTTGTCGGGTGCGAGAGGCTCAGGCAGATTAGGAGTGTCAGTGGCGTTAAGATTTTGAAATTCATACTTATTTCCTCACTTGATTATGAGCTTCAAGGAGCAATAAATCTGATCAAAATAGCTCACTCTGGGATCTCCATTGCGCTCATAAGACCTCGCTCGCCATAAGACGGCCCTGACAGTTCGGATGAGTACTCCTAGTTGAGCTCATATTAGAGGGCGCGAACTGAAAAGTGGCGATAAGCTCCATGGTCTTTACTTCCCAACACTATCCCCTGGTGTCGGCGTCCTGGGATAACTCCTCTGCCAGAGAATCGCCATCGGCGTCTGCCGCTGTGGCCGGTCGACGTATTGTCCACTCCCATTCCACCGGCCGGAAACTGTGGCCGACCGAGGGCCCAGTTATGGTTTCGGGTCGATAGCCGCATACTAGACAAACTGCTCCAATCTGGCTGATTGCCGTTTCTTGTGAGAGATCGTCTACTCTCGTACCGAGCGATCCAACAATGACAGGCCCATTGCACTTGTCGCAAGGAAAAGCATAGAGATGTAGATGGTGCGTCGAGCGTTCTTGCGCCCTGACCAGGTTACCGGCCCAGGTCCGTACTTTTGAAACTCCACCAACACGCGCTCCACCGTTATTCATAGGAATTTCAAACATCGCCCGCCTCCTTGCCGCCCCACTAAGCCTCATCCTGAGTCTCGGCTACCCATACAAATTGTGGCATTTCGGAGAGACAAAAGGTGAGCAATTTTGAACTATCGATGAAGCACTGCGCGACGCCCCGTTTTGGAGGAACCCTTACTTGAATGGTCGGGACGGGCAGATTTGAACTGCCGACCCCTCGCACCCCAAGTTGAGGTGTTGAGAAGGCGTGAGCGAAGCGGGAGCCTTCTGCCGAAATCCTGAGGGAACCGAAGGACCAGGCTGAGTAGGAAAAAAAACTGGTCGGGACGGGCAGATTTGAACTGCCGACCCCTCGCACCCCAAGCGAGTGCTCTACCAGGCTGAGCCACGTCCCGACAGTGAAAAGAGCCGCTGCTGCTCTGAAACCGGGGTGATTGCAACGGAGAAATTTATTATAGCACCTGCGATCAGTGGCTCTTTATCTGGTAGTCGCTAAATGTTAACTCCATCTGAAAAGGAGTTCCCTGGTAGGAGCCATCAAGATTCAATTTGCGGGGCAGTTGCAAGCCGTTGACCTGCTGGTTTTCGATTTGCACGTTGAGTTTCACGGACTCGCCGTCGCCAGTTCCCTGGTAGGTGGCTTCGTATCCGCTCAAGAGCAGGCCTTGAGGACTTTCGCTGAATTGAGGTTTGAGCACGCTTTTGAACGCGGGGGAATCCACCCTGATTTCGCTGATCACCAGATTTTTCGACATAGTAGTTGCAATGGCGGCGGAGCCGTCTTTGTATGAAAGATGGTATTGATTGTTCAACTCCTCCAGCGTGTACTCGCCTGCGGGATCTGGAAACGGAGTGGTCAGCATAAAAGGCGCCCAACTGTCGAAGAAGCCCGACATGGCCTGTTCCATGCCGCTGAAAATCTGCTTGAATCCTTCAGCAGCCTGCTCGCTGGTCGGCGCGACATCTTCATGGTGGGTGATTTTGGTTGTGCCACTCCGGTCAAGCGATACCTGGAAATGGATGCCATTAAGCATTTTCAATCCTTGTTGGGCGCCGGCAGGATCCTGGGCTAACTGATCTTTTAACACCAAGCGCCAATTTGGTTGAACGCTGGCCTCGAACGCGTCCAGGCCCCGGCCTCTAAGGCTGTAATAGGTCTCCCTGGCTTTTTTGATGATCTCGCGCTTGTCAGGAAGGTCGGCACAGTGTGCGAGCGGCAGAGCTACATTTAAGATCCCACAACAAAGAAGGAGCAATGGCCAAAGTCTGGGCTTCATAAGGGTTCGCATGTTTGTTATCTCCGGCAATGAATTTTGATGCCCAGTCTTTTGGTCCATCTTAAGCGTGCCGTTAAGGCTTGGGCGTTACATATTCTTTCGGAAGTTCCGATCCCGGGCCGAAGAAGTACTGCTCCATCTGCTCTACCAGGAATTGCTGGGCTTCCGGCTTCCAGGGTTGCAGCCGGTATTCATTGAGCAGCATCTTGGAGTGTTCGGCCCACATGCGCCATGCGTCGGCGCTTACGTTCTCGTAAATCTTCTGTCCCAGCGGCGTATCAAAAGGGACCTCGGCCAATCCGGGCAATTCTTTCCCCAGCTTTGCGCACTTCACCATACGTGGCATTTTCTTGAGTCTCCTTCCTCTGTATTGATTTTACAACGGTACTTTCGTTTGTCTCTGATAGTGCGGTCTTTTGAGGCCGTGCTCATAAACCTATTGGGGGATTTTTTGTGGACGATGTGGACACGATGGACAAAGTGGACGATCTGCATTACTTCTGGAAACTGTTTAGTTGCGCGCTTCTGGCAGAATGGTTCACTTCGCCTTGCCAGACTTGCGATGGCGTTTCTGGGCGTGCGCAGGCTTTTCTTCCAGGATCGCAAACTGGATCTTGCGTTGGATGCGGTCGATGCGGTCGACCAGGACCCGTACTTTATGTCCAATGGAATAGGTTTTTCGGCTTCTCGCGCCGATGATCTGCCGTGTATTTTCATGGAAGGTGTAATGGTCATCGGTAAGGGAGTTGAGAGGAACCAATCCTTCGATAAACAGCTCTTCCAGCTCAACGAACATCCCGAACTTGGTTACGCTTACCACCAAGCCACTGAAATCTTCGCCAACCCGGTCTTGCATGAATTTAAGTTTCTTCCACTCCAGCAGCTCACGCTCCGCTTCATCGGCAGCGCGCTCCGAGCGGCTGGAACTGTCGGCTATTTCGTGTAATTCTTCTTCCGAAATTGGGCCGCTCCGGAGGCGGTGTTTCGTCCTGTCGTCCTTTGCACGTTTTTCCGTATGCCTGGATTGGGTGGCTTCCTGGTCACTCTCACGCAACACCGCCTTCAAAATCCGATGGACAATCAGGTCAGGGTAGCGGCGGATGGGAGAGGTGAAGTGTGTATAGCTGGGAGCTGCCAAGGCAAAATGGCCTTCATTCACCTCGGAATATCGGGCCTGTTTCAGCGACCGCAGCATGAGATAAGAAAGAATCCGCTCTTCCGGTCTGCCGGAAATTTTCTGGACCAGCTTTTGATACATACGCGGTGTTACATGCACCTCCTCGGGCAGTTCAATGACGGGTGCATTGCGTCCTGAACCGTAGCGCGCTCGTTTATCGGCGCGCATCTGCACACGTTTGACCGGAAGCGCTCCAACCCCCAGAGAGTAACCAAAGTTGGCAGCGATGGTTTCAAAGTCGTAAATCTTTTTGGGGTCGGGCTTTTCGTGGATACGGTAGATGCTGGCTACCCGCTCTTCCAGATGAGCGGCCACGGTTTCGTTGGCGGCGAGCATGAACTCTTCGATCAGGCGATGGGCCCAGTTGCGTTCGGAGCGGGAAACACCTTTCATCAAGCCCAGTTCATCGAACTCGATCACCGGTTCGGGCATATCAAAATCGATGGAGCCGCGCCGCACGCGTTTCCTATTGAGGATTTGGGCCAATTCATACATCAGGTCGAAGTTCTCCGCCAAAGGCCCGTAACGTTTCCTCAGGTGTGCATCGCCTTCGAGGATGGCGTTGACATCTGTATAAGTCATGCGTTGCGCAGAGCGGATTACGCCTTCAGAAAGCTTATAACTGACAATCTCGCCTCGTGGATCGATTTCCATCACGCAGGAATTCACCAGGCGATCGACATTAGGCCGCAGACTGCAAATATCGGTGGAGAGTTCAAGTGGCAGCATGGGCACGGCGCGATCGGGGAAGTACACCGAGGTGCCGCGTTTTCGGGCCTCCTCATCGATGAAGGAGCCGTCTTCCACGTAGTGGGCAACATCGGCAATGTGGACGTGAAGTTCGTAGTTTCCATTTTCAAGACGGCGAACGAGCACGGCATCATCAAAGTCACGCGCTGTCTCGCCATCGATGGTCACAATCGGCAGGTCACGATAATCGACGCGGCGGGCGATCTCGCGGGCTGGAATCACCGGGCTGATCTGCTGCGCTTCCTCCAGAACCTCGGGAGGAAAGACATGGGGAATGTGGTGCTTGCGGATGACCATCTCCACGTCCACGCCAAAATCGTCTTCATATCCCAGAATCTCCACCACTCGGCCACGCGGACTCTGGCTGCCGGAAGGCCACTGTACAATTTCGACCTCGACTACGACATTCTCCAGATCATCCCACTGGTCGCGCTTTACTCCCTCGCCCAACACGCGGTGCGGCGTATGGCGTGGACGAGCCGGTCGCTCGTCGTCATCTTCAGCTTCTTCACTCGGATACTCCTTGCCGTGCGGAACGACAATCTCCGTCGCGACTTTGGCATCGATTGGTGTGACAAAGTTGTGCCGGGAACCGTAGTGAAAAATCCCAACCACGGTTTCCTGTTCGCGTTCGGTTACACGGAGGACCCGCCCTTCCGCTCTTCCATCGTGGCGGATGTTTCCCAGCTCCACCAAGACCCGGTCGCCATGCATGGCGTTGCCGAGGTCAGTGGGTGGGATAAAGATGTCACCCTGGAGCTTCCCCAGGGCCCGGGCGGGCAGGGAATCGGGGTCAGGAGTGACAAAACCGTATCCATCCCGATGAGTATGAATGCGCCCGACAACCAAGTTTTGGGCAGAAGCGCTTGTAGGCAGGCTCCAACGCTCTTTGCCAATGGCGACCAGCTTACGGCGGCGGGTCATCTCCTTCAACAGAGTTTGGAGGTCGCGCCGCGCCTTGCCCTTCAACCCCAGGTCATGAATGAACTGCTTGAAGCCCGCAGTGTGTTTGGGCTGCTTTGCGATGTACCGGAGTATCTCTTGTTCCCCTAACATAATCCCTTTACTCTAACCCTATCCTAAGCGCGAATGATTTTCAGCGTTAGGTATCTCACCCGATATAAGAAATGCCGGGACAAGAGGAATAATTACATCCACGCTCCCAACTTGTAAGGTCGGCATCCGGCCTTGCAAATTGTGAAAGCAGCGCCAATTCAGCAGTTCGGGAATTTCGTGGGCCGTCCGGGCAGTTTGGTTACTTACGTGCCATTGATTCGGCTGTCCCCCAAGGTTTCAAATGCAATTAGAGCAGGCGGTGAAAAACCGGTCTGCTGCGCTGCGGTAAATCAGAACTTGAGATGAGATGAAAGGATGTAACAATGTGGAAGCCCGCCAATCCCCCTACACCGAACGTTAAACCCAGCATGGAACCGGAGAAACCAGTTATGACCACCACCAATACCCTGCCCAGCGATCCTACGCCGGTCGCTGCTCCCCGCAACGCCGTACTCAACAACCAGGAACAGGCCACCATCGGTAAGTCGTTGGTTGTAAAGGGCGAAGTCACCGGCTCGGAGTCGCTTTATGTTGACGGTCGCGTAGAAGGTGCGATCAACCTACCTGGAAACCGGGTCACGGTAGGCCGCAATGGCCAGGTCCAGGCCAACATCAATGCTCGCGAAGTTGTCGTTCTGGGCAAGGTCAAGGGCAACATCAATGCCAGCGACCGTGTCGATATCCGCAACGAAGGCTCACTCACCGGCGACGTGGTTTGCCAGCGGATCAGCATTGAAGACGGCGCCTATTTTAAGGGCGGGATCGATATCCGTAAGCCCGGCGTCAAGGAAGCCAACGGCCAAGCGAAGCTGGAGTCGGCCCCAACGCCTGAGCCGGCCAGAATGGCAACCGCCTGAAAGTTTTGACCGCGGGTCAGGTTGATCACATGGATTCATCGCTATCGCGATGAGTCCTTATGGTGGCGTGCGCTTGCCGAAGAACTGACCTGCGATTTCGCAAGCGAATTGCTAGACGCTGATACACGATCCTGGCTCGCTTTTCGTCAAAAAGTGAGCCATTACCGTAAAGTTTCTGGTTTTAGGGACGATAAGGAGAATACCTCCTTGTAGCAAACTCTAAGGGGTGTTTCTAAACGAGGCATCCCTGCCTTTTCCGCTCGAATCGAGTGATTGGTCATGGTAAATAAGATTCTCCAGCTCCTTTCTATCCGTTGCTCCCACAAGAAGATTTCGCAGCCCTTTGCTGCATCGTCCTCTGTCCGCCAAGCGATGAATTCGGATTGGGATGTGCCCGCCCCCGTTGGGTATCATTACGTGGTCTGCCTGGACTGTGGCAAGAAATTCCAGTATGACTGGAACAACATGCGCATTGTGGGCGAGTAGGTACGTCGCCAGCTTTGCGGATAATTGTTCGATCCAGGACTTTATTAAGCAATAATCAATAGTCCCCTACACATCTGCTTACCGGCTTCCTTTTGCTCGGTGCTTTTCCCTTCTTGATACTGCACAACAAATTTTTGTTTGAGAAAAGGATTTTCAAAAGAGATTTCCGTCTATCCTCTATGGAGACTATTTTCGCGAGATTCCCATTTACGGCCAAGGACGATAGGAGTTGAGCAGAAATCATTGGGGGGTTGCATGAGCCGAACGCACAAAGTACTTTCCGGAACCGAGCGTATTCCGCTCCCAGGAGCGCGGGTACTGGGATCAGTAAGCTCCGATGAGTGGATCGAAGTAACAATCAAGCTACGGCGCAAGGAGGCGCTGCCCGAGCTAGAGAGACGCCCTAAAAAGCCAATGTCTTATGAACAACTCATCAAGACCTATGGCTGTGAGCAGGAAAATATTGACAAGGTCACCAGAGCCCTGCACGAATTCGGTTTGCAGGTAGTGGAGTCCAATCCAAAGACACGGACCGTAAAAGTTGCTGGTCCTTCGAGTGCCATGGAAAAGGCATTCCTGGTGAAGTTGGTGCGCTACGGCCATAAACTGGGCAACTACCGGGGACGTGTTGGATCTCTGCATATTCCCAACAAGCTGGAAAAAGTGGTTGAAGGAGTATTTGGCCTCGATAACCGGCGTGTAACCAAACGCCGGGCGGTGGCGGCTGCGCCTCGCATGAAAGCCACTACCGCCAAATCGCGCGCGTGGTTCTTTCCCGCGGAGCTCGCCGAGATTTACCGTTTCCCCCCAGGAGACGGGGAGGGCCAATCCATTGCGGTGCTCGAATTTGGAGGAGGTTTCTTCCCCAGCGACCTCGCAGCCTTCTGCAAAGCAGCTCGTGTGCCGGTGCCCAAGGTCATACCCATCAGCGTCGATCACGCTCCCACCGACCAGCATGACGGACAGGAAGGCGAGGTCATGCTGGATATCGAGGTCATTGCCGGGGCCTGTCCTAAGGCGACGATTCCTGTCTATTTCAGCCACTTTACGGAAAGAGGCTGGGTTGACGCGATGGATGCCGCGATTCACGACCAGAAGAACCAATCCTCCGTGATCTCGATCAGTTGGGGCAATGCCGAGGACAATCCTGCTACCTGGACCCACCAGGCGATTGTTCAGATCAATGAAACGCTCAAGGAAGCCGCTCTGCTGGGAATTACGGTTTGCGTAGCTTCCGGTGATGATGGTTCCGACGATCAGGTTGGCGATGGGCATGCTCATGCTGACTTCCCTGGCTGCAGCCCTTACGCTCTCGGAGTGGGCGGCACTCTATTGCATAAACGTGGCGATAGCTACGACGAGACGACCTGGAAAGATGGCGATGGTCTTCGCGACAATGGTGGTGGAAGCACTGGCGGAGGTGTCAGCAGGATTTTTGACCGGCCAAAATGGCAGAAAGTGAATATTGCCAATATCAATCCGGGGGCCAAAGATGGCCGCGTCACTCCGGACGTTGCCGCCAATGCCAGTGGCAAAAGTGGCTACAGGACTGTAGTGGATGGGAAGCCAAGCACTACGGGCGGAACCAGCGCCTCCGCCCCGCTCTGGGCGGCCCTAATCGCGCGCATCAATCAAAACCTTCCCAAAGGCAAACGAGTTGGATACCTGACACCCGTCTTATATCAGGCGAGCGGTAACTCTACAGTCGGAGCCGTGGCGTGCCGGGACATCATCAGCGGTGACAATAAAACGTCTGCCGTGGGTGGTTATTCTTCCGGCTCTGGCTTTGATGCTGTAACCGGCTGGGGAACGCCGCTGGGGGACAAACTTCTTGAGGAGCTCAAGAAGATTGTCTAGAAAACCGACTGGGCACCACTCATGCCCTAAAGACTAAAACCAAAGACACATGGGGTGCCCTACCCTTTGCGTTCCTTGTGAAGGGCGGGTTTGGCAGGACTATCTCATTAACTCCAGGTGACTGCGGGCGGCCCTGGCAATGGCCTCGTTAGCACTGTCTTTCAGCCGAAGAAAGAGCGGTTTGGCTTCATCGAGCCTGTTTTGCAGTGAATAAAGCTCAGCCAGGTTGAGTGTGTTGGTTTCGTTGCCAGGATCGAGCTGCAAGGCTTTTTGGTAAGCAGCGATTGCCGCGAGCGTTTTGTGCTGGCTCATCAGGGCAAATCCCAGCAGGCTGTATCCTTGAGCAAATTCAGGGTTCAATTCGGTCACCCGTAAGGCAGATTTTTCCATCTTTTCAGCAGCCTCGTTGTCGTGTTGCTGGCTAAGGACCATCGCCTGATAATAGCGGACCTGCCAATCGTCAGGATTCTTTTGTGCAGCTTGATCCAAGTGAGGCATGGCGGCATCAAAATCGTGACGGTTGAAATAGGCATACCCCAGCCCACGATGCGCAGCAGCATTCCCCGGATCTTCCCGGAGAATTCTCTGGAGTTCACTGAGGCCTTGCTCTTCGTGGTCAGGCTCGTGCAGATGAATCTCAGCAAGCGCGGTGGCGGCCTCGATCTGCGGGACCGGCCTGACCGTAAGCTGTGCTTTTTCGCTCGCTCCCGACAGCATGAGCCGCGAATCTCGTGGTCCCTCGCGCAGATAGTTTTCGATTGCCTTGTCAAATGCTGCAGGCGTCATTTTAAATGCCTGTTGGATAGCTTCCGTGAAGCTGGCGTTGTGCTGGACCAGATCGAAGTACAGCAGAAGTTGCTCTTGCAGGTGGTTGCTCCACAAATAGTGGACGACCAGCCACGATTCTGCATAAAAGAGCAATCGCTGCCGGCCTTCATCGTTGTAAAGAGGAGACTCGTGTGTTGCAGCAAACAGGGTGACGATCGGAAGCAGTTTTTCATTCTTAAGAATGTCGGCAAAGCCTTCTGGTGGCCTTCCCACGATCGCTTCTTTTTTGAAGATCCTCATGGTCGAGTAATATCCCGCGAAACCTTCACTGAGCCATGGAGGCGGGTCGCGGAAACGGCTCAGCATCACGTGACCATATTCGTGGGCTACGATCTGCCACCGATTTGTTGCCAGAAGATCGAACAGGATGGCATTTCCATCAGGGCCGGTTTGACAAAGCCCCGACGACTTTACCGGCTTGCCCTTATAGAGGGGCGCAAATCCGCTCACTTCGCTCTCGTTTTTGAAGGCAACCACGAGCAAAGGCCGTGAATCATCCGACTGATTTTGTGGAAGGACTTGCGTGAATACGGACCGCATCTGCTCGAATTCCAGAGCAGTTTCGCGCGCGCGCCGTTCCCCTCCATCCGTCAGCACGCGAAAATGAGGCGATCGAATCTCAAGCCACTGGTCCTGTGTCCAGGCAGGAATGCTGGTTGAACAAGAGCAGATGGCGATCCAGAGCCAGGCCCGTATCATGGGAAGCCTATGCGCACACGAGCCATTTCTACCATGGAATACTCCAGCGAATGACATTATTATATGAAAAAACACTCCACATTTTTCTTTACATCTTTGCGTTGCCAAATGCCTCGAAATCCTCTTCCGCTGTCTCTGCGGTGAGGGCTTTTGATTTTGATCTTTCTCCATGTTCTCCGTACTACGAGGTGCTTTGAAATCGTGCTTTTTCTCGCAAGTTCTAGGTTTGACTTGAAATCCCCATTTCTTTCTCTGCGGTCTCTCGGTACTCTGCGGTTGGCTTTTGGTTTTGATTTTCTCAGTGTCTTCGTGCCTGGTGGGTTTTGATTTTTGGTTGTGGCTCTGCTACGTTGCGTACTCTGCGGTTTACGTTGTGCCTCCGTGGCGCTTTTTTGCTTTTTGTTTGTGGTCAGGCTACGCTGCAGCGAGTTCTGCTGTCCAGGAGTGCCCCTAGCCATAGAGCTACTATTAAATCTTCGATCCCTGCCCCAGTAATATCTCTAATTTAGAACTATATTTCATTTTGTATCAACAACTTACGTATTATTTTGCAACATTTTCGCCCTGAATTCATTTTCTTCTTGACCATTCACTCCCGCAACCCTTAAAAGCTACCCAGGTAAGCTTTTTGGGATCATCCTATGAGTCGGAATCCTGCGACCCTATGGGATCGGCCCGGAAGCCATCCGGTTGAAGCCGGGCTTGGTTTATAAGGGTTACCACGCTGGCAACGCCATTGGGTCGAAAATTTATGGAATGGAGTCCCCCATCCTTCGCGTTCTTGGCGAACGGTGGGGAACGGGAAGGGTGGGCAAAGGGTGGGACGAAAGGTAACAGCGGTAACAACCGGTAACAGAAATCGCCAGTGTTCATGCGGGTTGTAACCGGTGTAACCGCTGTAACCGGTATTTTTTTGCACACAAACAATTTCCGGCCCAGATAAGAGCAACCACAGAGGACGCAGCTATCCAAATCCCTCTCTGCGGTTTCTGCCCGCTAACAATCAAATTCGTGCCAAGGCGGGAAGAATTTCATCAAGCCGCCTTCAGATCAGTGGCGTCTGTGGAGATCAGTGGTAAGCAACTATTTGATCCGCGTTCTTCCGCGTTAATCCGCGGTAAAAAACGGGTTTGGTTGTGGCTCCGCTACGTTGTGCCTCCGTGGTGTGTTTTGTTTTTGCTTGTGGGTCTCGCGTTTTCTCAGTGCTCGAAAACAGCAGCAAAGAACCCATCGCACGGATGCACCCCAGGAATCGTCCTAAGAAAGTCTCCACGCACAAGCTGGTCAACATTCTCCCAAATCAATACGCCCGCTGATTTCAATTTCAGCAACTCTTCCCGCACTGCGACAATCCTGAATGTAGGATTCTTACTCAAACCTGCCTCCACTACTCTTTCATTTTCTTCTGTTTCCAACGAGCATGTGGAGTAGACAAGCCGTCCTCCTTTACCGACATGTTTCAAAGCGGCATCGAGAATAGCAGTCTGCCGCAACTGCAAATCCACGATATCTTCCTGCCGCAGCCGCCATTTGATCTCGGGGTTTCGCGCCAGAGTGCCGGTGCCGGAGCAAGGGACATCCGCCAGCACGCGATCAAAGCTCGAAGCCAACGGTAACCTGGTTGCATCCGCAGCGATCACATGGACATTGGTGTTGTTAACCAGCCGCCGCAACAGCCGCGCACGGTGAGGATGAATATCGGCAGCCACGATCTCAGCTTCCGGTGAGGCGCTCGCCAATGCAGCGGTCTTGCTTCCGGGCGCAGCGCAGCAATCAAGAATCCGTTTCCCGTGCCCAACCAGTGCTGCGACTAATTGCGAGCCTTCATCCTGAATGGCAACCTTCCCATGGTGAAACAGTTCGGTTGAGGTGATGTCGCCTTTGACCACAACATACCCACTCTTCACGAGCGTGCCATGTTCTAATTCAATCCCATTTTTCAAAAGCTCATCTTTGTCTCTGTCATCGGCCAGGCGCACTACTGTGGCAGGAACCTGCTGGTCGTAACGGCAAATCTGCTCAGTTGTTTCCGGGCCGAATTGTTTTGTCCATCGCTCAATCAACCATTGAGGATGTGCGTACGCTTGCGCCAGGCCGTCTCGCCGGGCCAAAAGTCCTTCACGGTTTCGACTTAGTTTGTGCAGTACAGCATTCACGAGTCCAGCGGCGGAGCGCTTCCTGGCCTGTTTCACCAACTCCACAGCCTCATGCACGATCGCATGATCGGGAATACGCGTCAGGAAGGCCAATTGATAACAACCCATGCGCAAGGCCGTCAGCACTTCGAGATCAAGCTTGCGGAAAGAAACAGCAACAAAAGCTGAGATTGCGTCATCCAGCAACGAGCGCCAGCGCATGACGCCCATGACAATATCGGTAGTCAGATTGCGGTCAACAGGCGAGAGACCATCCAAGATAGCGGAATGAAGAAGCTCAACGGCGTAAGCCGACTCGCGCTCTACGCGCAACAAAATAGCAAAGGCTGCCGCGCGCGCCGGAGAAACAGCCATGCTTCAGCCCAGCCGCTCTCCGTCAGCCGGGCGGTATCCATTGATAAACTCCCGCGCCGAGAGGACCTTCTTGCCTTCAGGCTGCACCTGAATCAACTCCAGCAGAGTTCCTGCCCCGCATCCCACAAAAAGCCGGCTATCGGTAATTCGCATCGTGCCTTGAGCTACTTCAACTGTGGGCGCTTGCACAGGCTGGGCAGATACAACTTTCAGGTTCTTGTCTTTGTACCTGGTATAGATTCCCGGCCAGGGTTGAAAGCCGCGCAAGCGGTCATTGATTTCCGAAGAAATCCTCTGGAAATCGATCAGGCCATCTTCTTTTTTAAGGATGGGCGCGAGTGTAGCCTCAGCGTGGTTTTGCGGTATTGCAGATATCTTTCCTTGTTGCAGGCCAAGCAATGTTTCAACCAGTAATCCGGCTCCTAGCTCCGCCAGACGGGGGGAGAGGGTTTCCGTCGTGTCATCCGGCAGAATCTTCATCTCTCGTTTCAGCAGCATGTCTCCGGTATCCAGCCCCTCATCGATCCGCATCGTAGTTACGCCGGTCGTGGTTTCGCCTCGCGCGATGGCCCACTGAATCGGCGCAGCTCCACGATATTTGGGCAGCAACGAGGCGTGCACGTTGATGTTGCCCAAGGGAGGAAGCTCCAGCATCCACGGCGGGATGATTCGTCCGTAGCCGACCACCATGATGGCATCCGGCGCAATCGTTCTGAGTTGCTGCTGAAATTCTTCGTTCTTCTTGATCTTGTCCGGCTGGACCACTGGAAGCCCGAGTCTGATAGCGGCCTGCTTAACTGGAGGCGCCGTCATTACCATGCCCCGGCCTTGAGGACGATCAGGTTGAGTAACTACAAGCTGGATGTCGAAGTTGTGAGCGGCAAGTTTTTCAAGGGAGAGGACAGCGAACTCGGGAGTGCCGCAAAACACCAGCTTCATTTCCATTCGCCCAGCCGCATCAGCTTCTTGATCTTGCGCTTGATCAGGTCGCGTTTAAGAGCGCTGACGTGACTGATAAACAGCTTTCCATTCAGGTGATCGGTTTCATGAAGAAAGGCGCGGGCCAGCAGGCCTTCGCCGGTCTGCTCAAACCACTTGCCTTCAAGGTCCTGGGCGCGCACGGTCACCACATTGGCGCGGGAGACGTTTTCCCGAAAATCCGGCAGGCTCAAGCATCCTTCGCCGCTGACCTGCTTTCCCTCCTTGCCGATGATCTCAGGGTTAATCAATACGAGCTTGGCGTTGAGATCTTCCTTAAAGGTCACGTCGATTACCACAATGCGCTTGCTGATGCCGATCTGCGGCGCAGCCAGCCCTACGCCATGCGCCTGGTACATCGACTCAAACATGTCATCCGCAAGTTTGCGAAGTTCGCCGTTGAATTCAGTTACAGTTTGCGCGGGCATTTCTAGAACCGGATTGCCATATTTAACGATTGGATAGATCATCTTTTAACTAGGTGTCAAAATTCCTGTAGTTGTTTCTTGTAGCCGGCAAAATTTCTGAGAGTTTCTGTCATCGAGTCCCCGCCAAACTTCTCCAAGACGCATTTGGCCAGCGTAAGCGCGACCATGGCCTCAGCCGCGACTCCCGCTGCAGGGACAACGCACACATCCGAGCGCTCGTAAGCCGCCTTGACTGGCTCCCGTGTTTCAAAATCCACCGACTCCAAAGGCCGTCGCAGAGTAGAAATCGGCTTGAGATAACCGCAAACCAGGATGTCTTGCCCGTTGGAAATTCCCCCCTCAATCCCCCCTGCATGATTGGATTTGCGCGTAAATCCAGTGAACTTGGCCGCGCTCTCAGTCTTCGAGTAGCCGATTTCGTCATGCACGGCTGAGCCAAACGAGAGCGCAGATTCAACTCCCGTACCAATCTCTACACCTTTGACTGCCTGTAGAGACATCACAGCCATCGCCAGCAGCCCGTCGAGTCTTTCATCCCACTGCGCGTAGGTACCGAGTCCTGGAGGAATGTTGTGCGCTATCACCTCAAAGACACCGCCCACGGAATCGCCCGTTCGCAACGCCTGATCTACCTCGGCTTTCATCCGCTGTTCCGCCTCGGGATCGGCGCAGTTGAGTAACACTTCGTCCCTGGCGTGCAGCTCTTTGATTTTTTCCCAAGGAACTTCAGCATCACTCAGCGTAGCCTTGCCCACGGCGATCACATGGCTCAGCACTTCAATTCCCAGTTCGCGCAAAAAGAGCTTGGCTAGCGCCCCCACCGCCACTCTGGAAGCCGATTCCCTGGCCGAAGCCCGCTCCAGTACGTATCGAGCTTCGGGAAAGTTATACTTCAGCGCGCCTGCGAGATCGGCATGACCGGGACGCGGAGACGCCACACGTTTATGCTTCGCCGGGTCGCCTGGCTCCACAGACAAAGACTCCTGCCAATTCTTCCAGTCACGGTTCTCAAGAAGGAGAGCGATGGGCGAACCAATCGTCTGCCCGTTTCGGACGCCCGAAAGAATGTGGGCCGTATCCTTCTCAATCTTCATGCGGCCGCCGCGTCCAAAGCCCTGCTGCCTGCGCCATAATTCGCGGTCAATAAAGCTCTGCTCGATCTTCAAGCCAGCAGGAAGCCCCGAGAGAAAAGCGACCAACGCTTCTCCGTGGGACTCACCGGCAGTGAAGTAACGCAGCATTGTGAAAACTATTGATTTTATCTGAAGCGCGCAAAGATGAGAAAAGTTGACTGAGTGCACCTGGGCCGTTGTAAGAGTCCTGGAGAAGATTATGGCGGAAGCTGCAGATTTAGGGTTGAGAGTGTCACACAACCTGCCTCTCTCGTAAATCAACAACCTCGTCATCCGAGTACCCAATCTCCTGCAATATTTCGCTCGTATGCTCTCCCAACATCGGAGCGCGCTGCCTTATGCTTCCAGGCGTAGCTGAAAGACGCACAGCCGTATCCGCCAATGGCACTGGCTTCGGCGCTCCTGGATAATCGACGTAGCGCAGCAGTTCACGCGCTTTGACTTGCGGATCGTCCAACACCTGTCCAAGATCGAGCACCGGGCCGGCAGGAATGCGCGCCTTCTCAAGTTCGGAAATGGCCTCCGCAACCGTCCGGCGTGCCAGCCACACGTTCATGGCTTCGGTGATGGCCTCGCGATTGTCGGCACGCAGCAAATCATTGGCAAACCTGGGATCGGAGATGAAATCTTCGCGGCCTATGAGCCGGGCCCAGCGGGCGAACATCTCGCCGCCGATGACCAATACAATCAGCCATCCGTCCTGAGCACGGTAAGCATCGGCGGGCGCTGTGTAAAAGCCGGCATTGCCTCGCTGTTCGCGCTTCGTCCCCAGAACATGCCGTTCCGCCAGCATGGCCTGCATGAACGTTACACCGGTGGCCAGCAGGGAACCATCCACAATCTGGCCCTGGCCGGTTTGTGCGCGATGATAGAGCGCCACCATGATCCCAAAAGCTGTGTGCAGTGCCGTACCGTAGTCCTCAAAACTCACTACGTCACGGACCGGTGCTCCGGGAAATCCAGTCAAGCTCATGGCCCCGGACATGGCCTGTACGACGGTATCGAAGCCCACGCGGTTGGCATACGGTCCATCCGGACCAAAGGTCGAAATACGCGCCAGGATGATGTCCGGCTTGATTGCCCGCAGGGAATCGTAGTCAAGGCCCATTCTTGCCATTACGCCAACAGGTAAATTGGCCAACACCACTTCCGCCCGCCGCACAAGACGCCGGATAATTTCAGCAGAACCCGTTTTTGAAGTATCGAGAGTGAGGCTACGCTTGTTGCGGTTCAAAGAAAGGAACGCACCACCCTCTCCCTCTTCCGTCACCGGCCCCGGATAACGGTCTTCGCTGCCCTGCCGCCGGTCGATCCTTATCACGTCCGCGCCCATATCAGCCAACAACATGCCGCAGTAAGGCCCGGCTATAAACCGTCCAAAGTCAATTACACGAATTCCCGTCAGAGGACCTGCGTTGGACATCGGGTGATTCTAAACAAAAACATGATTTCTTTTTGTGCCCTCGAGCCCTATTGACCTGCCCATTGATTTTGATTGCCATTTCCCTCTTCCCTTTGCAACATCGCCCTCCACAGATCGTCATCTCAACAGCCTGCCCTGAGGCGTCAGCCGAAGGGGTCGACTCGCGCACCAGCGAGGGTAGATCGGAGAGACCTTGCGTTATTGGCGTTTCCTACCACCTGCGTCGTTTGACGCAGGTGCGCCATCGCACACAAACAAGCAGGAGAACTCTTTTACCGATCTCTTGACAAATGGGATTTTCGAGCACGTGTGAAAAAGTATGTCGCTCCTCCGGGGCTTGTCGTTTATCTCTATTGTTTCCCAGTGCTTACGCACCTGCGCTTCAGTAATTCCGCCCGGTCGGGGCTGGGTGCCGCGATAGAACGTTCCCAACACGGCACACCTGTATTGCCTATGGCAACTAACCTGCACACCAAAGTACTTCAGAGCGGCAGTTGCAAGAGATCAATGCTCATCCATATTTTTATAAGGAAGCAATCATGATTAACACGAATGGAAATTCGGTATTAAGAAGCTTCGGCGATTTTCTAAGAAAAGACGCAGTAGAAGTATTCAAAGCATTGGCATCTGATCAGATCTCGCGTCCCCAATCAACGCCTAAACCCAGTTCAACTTCCGCGACATCGCCCGCGAAACCCGTTAGAGGACGCCTCCTTTATTTTCCTTCCAAGCCCCGGCCAAAAACGTAGATCAATGCCGTAATTTTTAATCTCCAGGTTGCCTATAATGCATCATGGAGAAATCGGATGACTGCTGGTGTTGATGCTTATAAGCTGCTGGCGGAATATTACGACGGCGCCTACGCCGCCAAAAAGGACCTCGTCGATCTGCCCTTTTACACCGCTTTGGCCAAGCGGGTTGGCGGCCCTGTGCTTGAAATCGCCTGTGGAACGGGACGCGTCCTGCTGCCCATAGCCCGGCAGGGAATTCAGATTCACGGAGTCGATAGTTCACCCGCGATGCTCAATGTCCTCCGGAGGAATTTGCAAACGGAGCCGGAAGCAGTGCAGAAACGGGTCTCAGTTTCTGGCGGTGACATGAGGAACTTCCGGCTTGGAAAAAAGTATCCCCTGGTTATCATGCCGTTTCGCCCCATGCAGCACATGCACGCCCTCGAAGACCAGGTTGCCGCTTTTAAGACGGCCGCTCTTCATCTGGATGAAGACGGAATCCTGGCATTCGACGTCTTTTATCCGAAGTACGATGTGATGTTTCAGGCCATCGGAGAAGAAATTCCGGAGATGGAGTGGCCACTCCAATCGGACCCCACAATGATTGTTCGGCGCTACTTCAGAAAAAATTCGGTGGACAAAATAAACCAGTTCTTCGATGTCACCTTTATTTTCCGAACCTTTCAGGGCGATCAACTCGTGAAAGAAGAGACCGACCCGGTGAAATTATCGTACTACACCTATCCTCACCTCAGAGCGCTTTTTCTCCTGGCGAACCTAGAGCCAATGGAGGAGTACGGCTCATTTTCGCAAACGCCTCTCGACAATAGTTCGGCAGAGATGATTTTTGTTCTCAGGGCCTCTCCCACAAAGATCACCGCCAGGGTCGATTATTTTCGCTCGGGCGGTAGTGTGCATGGGCTGAAGCGCGATTGAACAAACCTTGAGGATGCAATTGTCCTCCTGTCATCTTCGGTAATGCTCTTTATCATTTGAGGTCGAGTTCGTGGAGCGATGCGGGGCGATCTTCCAGGGAATCCACGTTATGGTCGATGGTAAGGTGCGTTTTTTCGGCGTGCATGGCTCGGATTGGCTTAAGAGTTAGGTGGGTTCCTAGCAAGTTCATGGTGACCTTAGTGAGGTGTTCTAATTGGATGAATTCCGGCAGATGATCGACGGTGGAGTTCTTCAAATCGAGCGAGAGGGTTTGTAACTGCTTCACCTCTGTGAAGTCTGGCAGGTTGATGAGGTGAGAAGTGCTGAGGTCGAGCGAGAGCTCAGTCAGTTCAGAAAATGCGTTGAGTTTTGGTAGGTCCTTAATCTTTGAGGTGTTTAGATTCAGGGTCAGCACTTGCAAGTGGGGGAGTCCCCTAATGCTGTCGAGATTGGTGAGTTCTGCATCTTTCAGGACTAAGGTCAGGTCTCGCACGTTGTGCAGTACTGACATGGAGGGCAAGGTCTGCATGTTTGAGCCGGTGAGGTTCAGCGTGAGTGCTGTGAGTGTCGCAGGAAGGCGCGTGATCAAGGTGCTGAAAATTGCGTTGAGTTCCTCGGGCGGGGGGGCCACCGGCAGGGTATTGGATGTGG
>DASZFU010000165.1:0-28963 GCA_035939495.1 Candidatus Angelobacter sp.
GAGCCTCCTACAAACCTGTCGCCAGCAAATGCGCTCCTTCGCTTCTTTCGTACATGACTTGGTCTGCTCCCCTCAACCTCACGTTATCGACCTATCAACTACCATGAACAAGTAGTCCTCTGGATACGCTAAACAAATACATAAAAACTATGGAGCGCAGGCGCCCCGGGCAGCATTGGAAGGCAAAATCCCCAAGAAGGCAAGCACAGAAACGTCAAAAGTGCATGACCCGTTCTCCGGTATTTCCTCGCTTGACTTCGGAGGAAGCGTATTCTAACGTAGGCACGCCCCCAAAAAGCTCTATTGCGTCCCATGATTCTGCAAAAATTCATCATGGCTCCACGATTTGTCCTGCGGTTCTTCCTGGTTGCGGCATGTTTCGCCTCGCTGGCGGCCTCGACCGTTGCCAAGGACGCTCCTCCTATCAACGCGATCGCTGTTTTTGATGGAGCCAACGGCCCGGCGTATGTTCAGATCAGCGGGCTGCTGATCAATGCCAAAACCGAGCTTCGAGTATGCGACGGTGTCGCCAAGTTCGACAAAAAAACCTATGACAAGCTGCCCAAAACACAGCTTCAAGGGGCCACATCTCTGGAACGCGGTCAGAATGGAGCGCTGTCGTTGGCCAGCGCGCCAGGAACAGTATGCGTGGTTCCGAGTGGGCTGAAGTTCGATAAGAGCGCAGAATTTACGACCTCCGAAGCAGCCGATCAAGCTACTCTTCAGGGAAGTGTCGTAGGTGCTTCAGCAAAGCAGGCCCTGGAACTCCCCCCGGTGAAACCGGGCTTGCGGCTGGTATTTGTTCCAGCCCCGGACGCCGAGTTGGCAGAGTATCTGCGCGCCGAACGCGCGCACAGCATCGCGGGATGGCGCGAGTTCCTCGCTCACTATGATTCGTCGCCCCATGTTACTGATGCAAAGAAGAATCTGGCAGCACTCTACGATGAAGCTGGCGACGCGGCCTTTGCCGAATATCTAAAATCTGTGGATGCTCATCATCCGGATTTGGCCCAGTTGAAGCAGGCCCTTACACAGGCAGCGCAAGCCAATCTTCTCTTGCAGGGCCATCCTCCGGCGCTCAGGATGATTGCGCAGGTTCGTGGACAGTTGGATAAGCTCATTGAATCGGACCGGACGGACCTAAAAGCTTATCGCAAGGCTTTAGCTGACCAGACTCCCGGCTACACTCACCTTGCGACTGCCAAAAAACACATTGACCTGGTCGTGAATGTAACCCCAAACTACAAACCGGCGTTCGATCTGCAAACCGAAATTTTTGATGAGAACCGCAAATTCGATTCGGATCTCCAGAATGCCGAAACCCTGGTAGCTTCAAGGCGTTTTGATGAAGCGCTTACGGCGATTGCCTCCTATCGATCCTTCGAAACCGAAGAGCCCCGCATCGAAGCCATTATCACCTCCGCGTTCAGTTATCACCTCAACCGCGCGCGGGAGTTGAGCGCCCAGCCTGATTGGGAAAAAGCAGTTCCGGAGTTTCGCAAAGCAGCCGGCATCCGGCAAAACGACAAAGAAGCTGCGTCGGCTTTGAAGAATGCTGAAACTCAATTGACTAACATGTGCAACCGGCAAGCTGCGGACCGCGCCCTGCAACAGAGCAAGGCTTTCGCCGATGCCAATCAACCGATCGAAGCCTACGACGTGCTTGCAGAGCTGCCGGATGCCCAGCGGTCGATTGTTACCAGCGAGATGGAGGCGCTCAGAGCAAACTATAGCGCCGCCGCAGTCCAGCGTGCCCAGAAGTTACAGCAGGTGCACCTGCCTATCCACGGTCGCGCCGATGAAGATGCGGTGCGCGAAGCCTACGGTCTGCTGTCGCGAGCGGGCGGATTGGCTGACGATCCCTCGGTCCGGCTCAAGCTCGAAATTCTTTCCGACAAAATCGGCGCTTATTACATGGATCAGGCCAAACGTTATTTGGAAAAGCCGCTAGCCTCCGGCGTCGGGCTTGGCTGGCTCTATTTGGGCGAGGCGCAGCACTATAAACCAGACCTTCCGACAGTAAAAGATGAGATGACACGCTACGCGCTGGTCTATCAGTTGCGTGCCAAGCTTTCCGTTGGCGTGTTGTTTCACGACCAAAGCTCCCGCCGCGAGAATGCCGGCTTTGCTGACCAGCTTGCGGACGCCATCGCCACCAGCCTGGAGACCTCAGGACTGGTAGCCAAAGTTGTCCGCCAAAGCGCAGAAAACCCGTCGAACGCACAGCCCGGATTCATGTTGGTGGGTGAAGTCCTCCAGCATAGGCTGGTAAAGAATCCAACGCTCGAGACCCTTCCCTCGAAATATCGCGTTGGCACGCGCGAAGTTAAAAATGAAGCCTGGGTTACTGCGAATCGTGATTACGAGACGGCCCAGGCTCAATTGACCGCCGCCCAGCACGCGCTGACCGATGCCCAGACCCACAACAAGAAGAAAGAGATTGCGGCTGCCACTGATGCCGTTGCTGCGGCACAGAAAGAGGCCGACGCAAAGCGCGCCCAACGTGATTCGCTTGAGCCTACGCGTCCCCAGGACGTGGTTGAATCTTACAACTACACCAAGAAAACAACCGATCTCTCAGCAACCATCGAGCTGGCGTTCCGCCTGAACGACCAAGCTGGCAATCTGATTGAAGCAGGTCAGCCTGTTCAGGTCGACAACAAAAAGAGTTACCTTCTGGTGGAAAACGTCAAGCCGGAAGATACCGAAGGCGTAAAGCAGCAAGGTGCAGCGCCCGATGAAAACCAGTTTGTCACCGACCTGGAAATTAAGGCGAGAGACGTACTGATCAAATCAGTCCGTGAAAAGGTCGCGCATCTTCCCGAAAAAATCCTTGCCGAAGCGCGCAAAAGAGCGCAACAAAATGATGCTGAAGGCGCGGCGGAAGAATACATCCTTTATCTCAACGCGGCCCCTGACAGTCCAGCGGCAGAGCGCAAGGAAGCGATTGGCTTCCTGCGCGATCATTTCAACGTGGCCCCGGCCGTTGGCCCGCAAGCGTCTACACAGTCACAACTTCGTTGAGAAACTCCAACAGCGCCGTATTCACTTCGGCTGGACGTTCCTGTTGGATCCAATGTCCCGCTCCATCAATCGGCATTCATGATGCTCGCACTCTACACACGATCAACGTCAAATCATCCCCCTGTTCGCCCGGGCTGAACTCCTGCACGCCACTCATTACTCTTTCCACAATCTGCGAAGCCGGGAGATTCCTGTTGGCCTGCAAGAATTGTAGCAATCTTTCTTCGCCGAACTCCTCCTCCGCAGCGTTTGCAGCTTCGGTGATTCCATCCGTATAGATTGCAAGAATGTCACCCTGCTCAAACTGAACTTCAGCAACTACGCACTCCCATTGCTCAAATAACCCCAGAACTGTGGTTGTGCTATGCAGGCGCTCAACTGACCCATCCGCCCGCAGCAGCAGAGCCGGATTGTGGCCGCAGTTCGCGTATCTGAAACGCCGTGTTTCATCTTCATATAAACCGAAGAACATGGTTGCGTAGTGGCTGCTCTCGGTGTTCTTGAAGAATAATCGGTTCACCGACAACAGAAGCTGCGCGAGCTGCCGGCCGGCTATTGCGTACTGGCTGCGCAAATTGGCTTGCAAGTTGGCCATGAGCAACGCCCCGGAGATGCCTTTCCCGGCAATATCTGCCAGCACAAGACCTACTTTTCCCGGAGCAACGTCGAGAAAATCATAATAGTCTCCACCCACCGCTCGTGCCTGAACACACAATCCCGAATAATCCAAGGTTTTGAGCGGTGGCATCTCCTGGGGCAGGAGTTTGCTTTGCACCTGGCGTGCAATTTGCATCTCTTGGGCTGCGCGGCGATCGGACTCGATCCGTTCGGCCATCTCTTGAGCCAGTTGTATGCTTTCAAGCGCCAGGCCCGCTTGGCTGGCGACTGAGCCCAGCAGAAGCTGGTCCTCTTTGGAATATGGCTCTTCGGAAAGCCGCGGTCCCAGCACAAAGATTCCCATCAGTTCCGTGGATCTACCAAGCACCGGAACCAGGCATTCAGGATGCAGTGGAAAAAGTTTTGCAATCAACGGCGACCGGTTTGTGTCAGGATTGACCTCTAAAGGCTGGCCGTAGCGCGCCAGATCAGCAAGCTCCGTGGACGCTCCAGGCAGTTCTTTCAATTCGCCGGCAATGGCTCCATCCGTAGCCTCCGGTTGCAGTGAGCCATGCTCAGATTTGAGATAAATCGCGAGAGAACTGGGATGCAGGGCGAGACTCAGATGCTGTTGCAGCAGCGAAGCCAGTTCTTCCCGGTAATTGATGCTGCGAACTTTTTGGGCCAGGTCCTGCAGAATGGTCCGGGCATCATACGAGCCGCGAAAGAACGCCCGGTCAATGCTCTGCGTGGCGTGGCGCAATCCAGGGGCTGAAACCCAGGCCAGCACCAGTCCAAACCCCATGCCTATCGACATGGCAATTCTGGGGTCGGTTTGAAACAGTTTGGAAAAGGCAAGCACGACAATGACATCGACAGCCGATGCCATGAGAAGTACCAGCAGTGCAAAGCCTCGTCTCACCAGGAGATATCGGGCACTGAGCCGCAGCAAAACCGGAATCTCCAGCACGCGGTGCTTCACCACAGCATATGCAAAACACACTGGGAAAAGGCTTACCAGCAGTACGGCAAAGAAATCCAGCCAGAATGGAGGTTGATACCCGGCAAAGTCGATGGCCAGCTTCTGCAAAGTGGCTGGCGTAATTCCAATAAGCGCACCCCACAGAATCACACGAATCTTGCGCTTGGCCTCGGCACTGGGGGCACGCGACGAGTTGAATGCCAGCGATATGAAGCCCAGGAAAACTGTTCCATAGATAAAAGTCAGCATCAGGTTCACGGCCATTCTGTCGCCGAGAACATGCGTCAATGCAGGATCAGGATTCGGATTGCCCACCCGGAGTCCAAACAAACCGAACCACGCCCCAGGGACCAGGAGCAGCCATTTGAGCCACGGAAGCCGGAAATCAAGCGGTGATCGAGTAGGAAAGACCGCGAAGAAAAAATAGAAGAGCGGGGCAATCAGGGCCAGAAACACTGCCCGGTAGCCCAGCAAGAAGGTTCCCAATCCTCCCTGCAGGATCACAAAAGCTTCGGGAGCACGAGAAATGGTGATAAATCCTGCAAAGAGGAGTGCAAGCAACCAGGCATTGCGATCATCGATGCGCATGAAGAGTACGGCCAGTCCTACGATCAGGAAAAAGAGAGGGTAGGCGCCCATAATCTGCATGGCAATCCTCCTCACACCCGAAGTAGTAACTACATCCGAATTGGGGCGGACCGCAACTTGTACCTGTGTGTGCTCCTGTTCGCCAGGCCGCTCAACAATAAGAGAAATTCTGTCCCCAGGATGGCCCGTTTCGCGCACGGCCATAAGCAAACGTGGATTGGATTTGAGACTCTCCCCGTTAATAGCGAGTATGCGGTCCCCAACCTTCAACCCGGCCTTTTCTGCCGGACCATTGGGATAGAGCGAGGTGATTTGAACCGTATAGTCTGGCCAGACTTTTGCATCGATTCCAAATTCCACCTGTGGCTGCAGGCGAATGTAGTACATCCAGGCAACGCTATATAGAGTAGTGGCGAACGCGAAAATGACGGCCACAACAATCAGAAGGCCCTGGAGCTTCGGCCGATGCTCTCGGCCAGCCGGCAATCCTGAAAGAGTTTGTACTGCATCACTCATCGCAAACTGCTTTGTCCTTCTTTATAAGACAGCCCGGAACTTGCGGAAGCATTGAATTATAGTCTCATGCTTGATCGCCCCAATTCGCGTTGGTTCGAGGATCAGGGAGGATCAGGCTAGTGGGGCCATGTAAATTTCATGTACGTTAGATGCAACGATGTCGTTCCCATTTTCTGACAGCTCTCCCTTGCCATTCTGGGGGCCGTTCTAAGGCCCGAAGAATCCTACCGACAAAGCATCGCTGAGTAACGCTATGCGGGTCGAGAATGTTAAACTTCAATGTCCGTTATGACCAATCATTTCCGCTATTACTTGCGTGTCCGCTATGGAGAGTGCGACGCCCAAAAAGTGGTCTTCAACGCCCGCTATGCCGATTACGTGGATATTGCCGTCATGGAATTCCTCCGCTCTATGGGATACGAGCAAGACCTCGTCACCGGCGACATCGACTATCAATTAGTCAAGCAGATTCTGGAATGGAAAGCGCCCGCCCGCTTCGACCAGGTGCTTGAGGTTTCCATGTACGCGAAGCACCTTGGCAACACCTCTTTTACTTTGGCCGCAGATTTTCGCATTGCCGGTGAAGAGCGAGTCATTGTGACGGTAGAAACCGTCTACGTGCTGGTGGAGCACAAAACCCTGGCTAAGAAATCACTGCCGGGCCATCTGCGTGCTTCCCTGGAAAATGGAGCAAAAGGAATAGTGGTTGACCATGCCGGATACCTGACCGAACGCCAGCTACATCAAACCACTGCGTCATAACCATGAACCTGAATCTTTTCAAGCACTGGCTTGCAGAATTTTTCTTACCTCGGAATTTGGATCATTCACAACCTCACTCTTCAGGTTGAAAATCATGGTTGCGCGAGAAGCGGCATCATAAGCAGGCCAATGAGGAATGCTGGCTGCATCGGGCTTGCCACTCCGTGCGAAAGCCACCCACGCATCGCTCAATTGGCGAGCCATACGATCTGGTCCGGTTCCCGGCCCGACAAACGCGCGCACCCGGTTGTAGTTATGGAGCATAAACGGTATTTCCATGGTGTGCGGAGTCTTGAGAGCGCCGCCGTTGACCGGCGTCTCCCAGGTGAGATACCACATGTAAACCGGAGCACCGTGCTGGGCTGCTTTTCGTTCCGCCAAGGTGATTGAATTACCGAAGGCCGGAGTGCTGATCACCGAGATGTACAGATATGTAGGCGAGTAGTCGGGATGAATCTTGCGGAAAGCCGCCAGCAGCGATTGGCCTCTTGCTCCCATGGGCTTGAGTCGCTCTTGAAGGTCGGCCTCCGTCATGGTGCCAAACCAAGCTTCACTGGCAGTGAAGATCGTCCACTCGTCTTTTACCGAGCCAACCAGAATTGGGACGTCCGTCGAGATTGCCGGCCCATCTGGATCAAATGGATCGCGCGTAATCGCAACGCCATCCAAAATGGGTCCGAAGCCGCCAAGTCGTCCAGATCCGGGACCGGCCCCCCGAGGTACTCTGGCAGCCAGAGCATTGGCGGTATCAATAAGCGTCTGGGCGGGCACCGCTTGCAATGCCTTGATGTCGCCGGGAGCGATCTTCAATTCGTCCAGCAGCGCTTTCGCAATCCGTCCGGCGCTTTCTTTACGGCCAGCCCTGAGGCCCGCGCCGCTTTGAATCGAAGCCTTGTGAAACAGGCCTTTGGCTGACTCCATGGACAACAGGATGGAAACCTTTGCGCCTCCCCCGGACTGTCCCATGATGGTTACGTTGCCCGGATCACCTCCAAATTCAGCGATGTTGTCACGGACCCACTCCAGGGCCAAAACCAGATCCTGCATGCCCACGGTTCCAGAAGAGGCATAACTGTTGCCCATCAGATCTCCGAGATGCAGGTAGCCGAAAAGGTTGAGCCGGTGGTTTACAGAAATTGCGACTACATCATGACTGCGCGCCAGATCCTCACCCTGATAAATCGGCTGGGCGCCCGAGCCATACGCAAAACCGCCACCGTGAATCCATACCATCACAGGGCGTCGCTTGCTGTCGAGGCCGGGTGTCCAGACATTTAGAAACAGGCAGTCCTCGTTGTGGATCTTTAACTCCGAAGGAGTAGTAAAGACCCGATGCATCTGCATGCTGAAATCAGAAAGCGCCGACACGGTGATGCCGGTCGCCATCTGCATGGCAGGCGCGCCAAAATCGGAGCAATCCTGGACAGTCGTCCAAGGCGAAGACTTCTGGGGAGGCATCCAGCGTAAAGCGCCAATAGGAGCCGCGCCATAGCGCAAGCCTTTGAACGAATGCACTCCGTCGATGACCAGGCCTTGTACTGGTCCGTTGGCCGTCTTGACGATCTTGGTGACCACCGGAACACCAGGCCCTTCCTCAGCACGTCCCCTCCGGCTCGGCGTAGCGCCCTGCTGCTGACCTAACCCAAAACTAGAGCCCGAAGATAAAGTTGCTGCGGTCGCAGCCGCAGCTGTGAGCCGCATCATCTGCCTGCGGCTCATCTCACGATGGGATTTCATAAGCACTCTCCAAAAACTCGCAACCTAGCGCAAGAATTCTAGCTTGTGTGTCAATACTTTGTTTTGAGTTATGAAAAGACAATCAAAATTCGGAGGGACAAAGAATCTTTGCGAAAAAAGGAACTCGGATAGCAAATAAAGCCGCCCGGCTGTTGACGTGAGAATGGCATTCGGACTTTCTAGAGAGCCTTGTTATGCCGTCTACCCGCGCTTGCACGCGGGTAGACCGGTCTTAATAGAAGAGATACTTCCTCCACTTATTATCCGAGCGACCGATCATTCGCATGATGTGACGGCTGGTGTGAAGCGTAAACGGACGTGGTTCCTTGAGCAACTTCATGTCGGTCTCGCTCAGCATATGGTTCCCTTTCCTGCGATTACACGGATGGCAACAAGCCACCAGATTCTCCCAGGTAGACGAACCTCCACGCGAGCGCGGCACCACATGATCCAGCGTCAAATCGCCGGAGACCAGCACCACGCCGCAATACTGGCAGGTATTGCGATCGCGCAGCAGGATGTTCTTGCGGGAAAGGGCCCGCGTCTGATGCGGAATACGCCGGTATTCGAGCAATCGGATCACCGACGGAACACGCATGGTAATGCGCGCGGCATGAAGCGCATGTCCGTTCTCTTCCTCGGGCATGGCTAGCCCTTTCAGCACCAGCACAATGGCCCTTCGGGCCGCGCAGATGTTGATCGGCTCATAGGAGGCATTCAGCACCAGGACAGGCGTCTGCATCAGCAGCGCTTTTCGGCCCTTGGGCGCCTCTTGCGCAGTCTCGGCGTGTCGTGATTTGCCTCTGCCTCTTTCCCGTTGCATTTTGTCGTGCATGGCCCTTTGTTCCTCCCAGTTTAAGCGTGGGCTGGTTTGGCCCAGACAGATGCTGCCGCCTCTTTGATGGCTCGAGCTACCGTAGCCACGAAAACCTGTCTTGCTCCGGCGCGCAGGAGCACGCGAGCACACTCGCCTGCGGTCGCGCCGCTTGTCATAACGTCATCTACCAGCAAGATAACCTTTCTCGTGATGCGCTCCGGTTGAATAACCCCAAAAGCGCCTCGCACGTTCAACCGGCGCTGATGACTCGTCAATCCGGTCTGGGATGCCGTCTCGCGAGTGCGTACCAAAGTACCGGCATTTAGTTCGATGCACCCGGAGCGTTGGCGGCGCACCAGCGCTGAAGCGATCGCTTCGGCCTGGTTAAAACCTCGGTCCCGGCGCTTGCTCCTGGCCAGTGGCACAGGCACGACCATCAACTCTGCTGGTAATGGCGTTCCCGCCAGGACCTGCTGTAAGAACTCTCCCAGCAACGGCGCAGCCGGCTTGACCTGCTGGTACTTAAATAGATGAATCAAGTCGCGCAGTGGGCCTTCATAAGTCCCATAAGCAACGGCTTTTTCAAAGGGCGGCGCCGCCCTTCGGCAAAGACCGCAGCGCGGGTCGGCTTCCACATGACGGCTGATGAGCTTTTCCCCGCACAATGCACATAGAATCCCCGATAAGGGAACCATACGCTCCAGGCAGGAATTACAAACCGGAAGAGCGGAGATCAAGGTCAGTGGCGACTGGCAAAGACGGCAATCGGAAGGAAATAAGACAGAAAATAAGCTTTCTGCCACGGACTTAATCGTCCGTTGTGCCCGATTTAGGTCATCACTACTGCTGAAGACGGCCTCCTTCGAGGATCGACGCCGGGTTGCTGCTGTAAGTATAGCCGGGTTAAGTAGCTGGAAGCAATCTGAAGAATCGGGGGACATCGGGGGACCGGTTCATCGGGTGATCGGGTGATCGAAAAACCATGTAATCGCACCCGCGTCCTAAAGGTTAGAGATTTCCTCGGGATCATGATAAACGTACGTTCCGATCACGCGATGAACCGATCACCCGATTTGTATCTGACTGCCCCACTGTGCTAACTTGCGACAATTTCCAAATGATGCTCTGATTGGAGGAATCGGTGGCCGACACAACTGGAACTGAAGCGGCTGAGTCGAAATTTCAGCCCTACGTATCGCCCCTGGAAGACAGACCAGAACTTACCGGACGAGCCTTGTTCCTGGGCGCAGTTTTTGGACTGGTATTTGGCGCGGTTACCGTCTATGTCGGCTTGCGCGCCGGCCTCACGGTGGCTGCTTCCATTCCGATCTCAGTGCTTTCCATCAGCATCTTGCGGGCCTTCGGCAAGGCCAGCATCTTGGAAAACAACATCGTTCAGACCGCCGGTTCGGCAGGCGAATCAGTAGCCGGGGGGGTGATTTTTACTTTGCCGGCCCTGATCTTTCTGGGCTTTCCTCTCGCTCACGAGTACTGGCGTATTTTTTTGTTGGCTTTGATTGGAGGCTGGCTGGGGGTCTTTTTCATGATCCCATTGCGGCGCCAGCTTATCGTCAAAGAACATGGCAACCTGCTCTATCCCGAAGGCACGGCTTGCGCCGACGTGCTCATTGCCGGAGACCGGGGCGGATCATTCGCCAGCCGGGTATTCATGGGACTGGGCCTCGGCAGCCTCTACACCCTTTTTCAGAATGAGAACCTCTTTGCCCTTTGGCCCCACGAGCCGGATTTTCAACCCAAGGGTTACCCGGGAAGCGCCATTCGCGCCACCACGACCACCGAATATCTAGGTGTGGGTTACATCATCGGACCGCGGATCGCCGGAGTCATCTTTGCCGGTGGGGTTTTTGCATGGCTAGTAGTCATGCCCGCCATCAAGTTTTTTGGCGGATACCTGACTGTCCCGCTCTATCCCGCGCAGAAGCTCATCTCCGCTATGTCGGTTGACGATATATACCGCGCCTACATTCGTCCCATGGGAGCCGGAGCAGTAGCCGCTGCCGGATTGATTACGCTGATCAAAACGATTCCCACCATCGTGAGCGCATTGCGGGCAGGCGCTGCCGATTTCAAAAAGGGCGCCGCCACAGCTCTGGGGACCCGGCGTACCGACCACGACCTCAGCATGAAGCACGCCTTGGCCGGAACGTTTCTGGTTCTGCTGATGATGATCACTTTTCTGATCTTTAAACCGGTTCCTGGGACTTCCCCAAGCATCATTGCCAATGTTTCGGCTGCCATCTTCGTGGTGATCTTCGGTTTCTTGTTCGTAACTGTCTCTTCCCGGATTACCGGATTGATTGGAACCTCCTCAAATCCCATTTCGGGAATGGCCATTGCCACCATGATGGCCACCTGCCTGGCCTTCCTCCTTGTCGGCTGGACCTCGAATGCCTATAAAGCACTGGTGATTTCGATTGGAGGCGTCGTCTGCATCGCCTCGGCCAATGCCGGCAACACCTCTCAGGACTTGAAAACGGGATTTCTTGTGGGAGCAACACCCCGGCGGCAGCAGATAGCCTTACTCTTCGGCGTACTCGTTTCAGTCGCCGCCATCGGCGGAACGCTTCTGCTGATGAACAACGGCCTGGAACAAATCCGCCCATTTGGCCCTACGAAGCTGGATTTGAGTAACCTCGAGCCTGGTGTTCAGGAAATAGCAGCCGAACATAATCCTTTGCTGGAGAGAACGAAAATAAAGGTGGTCGATGACAAAGGCAATGCTCTTCGGGAAGAAGACCCTAAACAGTACAAGCTGATCAGCGTTCTCGGTGCTCAGCACTTGGCAAACGGACAATACCTCTACAACCCGGTCACCGGGAGTATCGAGCGCCAATGGATACAAGGCATCGGTAGCGACAAGGCCGGCGCGCCACAAGCCAATCTCATGGCTACTGTTGTCAGTGGAATCATCGATCATCGTTTGCCCTGGAATCTTGTGCTCATCGGCGTTTTCATCGTCATCGGTATCGAACTACTGGGCATTCGCTCTCTCTCATTTGCAGTCGGCTTCTATCTTTCTATTGCTACAACTCTCGCGATCTTTGCTGGAGGAGTTGTCCGATGGCTGGTAGACCGCGCCGCAGCCAAGGCAGGAAAAGCCAAGGATGAAAGCGACGTGAGCCCAGGATCGCTTTACGCCTCAGGATTGATTGCCGCCGGCGGCGTGGTTGGCCTTCTGGGCATCGTTGTTAAGCTCTTAGAGAATGCGACGGAAGGTAAATGGTACCACTTGAAAGAAGGCTCACTGCTGCTTACAAATAAGTTCCCGTCGATTGGCCATAGCAACGTGGTGGCGGTAGTTATGTTTGTATTGCTAGGCGCCTCCCTCTATTACTTTGCGCGCAAGCCAATTGCAAGCAGCAAAAAATGAAAGTGGTCGTAAGCCATTCGAATCAGATCTTTCGGCAACAAAGAGTCCCCACGTCAGCGCTTCAGATACGAGTCCACCCACTCGTCCACGGTCTTATACCAAAGCTGGCTGTTCTGCGGCTTCAACACCCAGTGGCCTTCGTCGGGAAAATAAAGCATCTTGGATGGGACCTTAAGCCTCTGCAGTGTGGTAAAGAGTTGAAGGCCCTCCGAGAGATCGAGCCGGTAATCGAGTTGGCCATGAACGACCAGCGTAGGCGTCTTGAACTGCGTTGCGTATTGGTGCGGCGACCATTTCTGGTAGAGTGCGCGATTGGTCCACGGCTCGCCTTTGAATTCCCATTCATTGAACCACAGCTCCTCGGTGCTTCCGTAAGCTGATTCGGTATTGAACATGCCGTCATGAGAAACCAGGCACTTGAAGCGGTTGGTGTGACCCAATATCCAATTGATCATGTAACCGCCATAGCTTGCTCCCAATGCGCACTCACGATTTTTATCGACAAACGAATAAGTTTTCTCGACGTAATCGAGGCCATTCATAAGATCGACGAAGGGTTTCCCACCCCAATCACCATTGATCCCGTCGATGAATGCCTGGCCATAACCGGTAGAACCACGAGGATTGATCTGGATCACGATATACCCATCAGCAGCCATCAACTGAGAGTTCCAACGGAAAGACCATTCATCTCCCCACGCTCCCTGAGGGCCGCCGTGGATCAGGAACTTCAGCGGATATTTCTTCTGCGGATCAAATGCCGAAGGTTTTACCAGAAACCCTTCCACCTTGGTTCCCCCTGCTCCAGCAAACCAAAACGGCTCTACCGGCTGCATGGCAACCGAGGCCAACACTGCATCGTTGAGATGGCTGAGTCGCTCCGCGCCTCCTCTTGCGCGGGTTGGTCCGTAGGGAGCGAACTTATAGACCTCATTGGGAGCCTGCGCGGACATGCGAGTAAAGACCAAGGTGTTGCCATCGGGAGAAAACACCAAATCATCATTCGCGCCCCGCACCACTTCCTGTACGGCAGAGCCTTGTTCGATCGCTACACGGTAGATCGGCGCCTCACCTTTATCTTCAGAGGTGAAATAGATGAACTTGGAATCTGGTGTCCAGGCTATTGTTTCCACCCAGCGATCAACGGCCTGCGTCAGGTTTCGAATTTGCCCACTCTTGCGGTCGTAGACGACCAACTGAAAGCGGTCGCTCTCGTATCCAGCACGATTTTGCATACGCCATGCCAAATAGCGGCCGTCAGGAGAGTAAAGCGGTGTTGAATCACTGCCGGGGCTGGTGCTCAGCTTCTTTGGAGTGCCGCCAGAGATCGGGATGATGAAAATATCGTTGTTGGTGCTGGCTGCCTCTACCTCATCCATGTTGCTGGTAAACGCTACCTCCTGACCGTCGGGAGAGATAGCGTAGAGGTCCTGGCCTCCCAGGTTGAAAGGCGGAACATCGTGATCGCCGGGAGTGATATCTCTGGCCATGCCACCTTCAGCGGGAACAACAAAAAGATGCGTGCGCTTCTGAGACTTGTAGGAGGTCCAATGACGGTAGAGCAGCCGGGTAAAGATCATGGCGCGGACCTTGGAGTTGGCGCGTTGCTCATCGCGGCTTTTGTTGCAGGCATCGTCAGGGCAGTCCGGGTAGACCTCTGAAGTAAACAGGATGTTCTTACCATCGGGCGACCAGATTGCGCCGTCGGCCTCGGTAGAGATGCTGGTAATTTTTCGTGGTTCGCCGGTCACTGTTCCGCCGGTAGAATCGAAATTCACTACCCATATCTGAGAGCTGCCGTCGCGGCTGCTGGTAAAGATGAACTGCTTGCCATCAGGCGACCAGCGGCCCCGGTCTTCTCCGGCAGGATCGGAGGTCAGTTGGCGGCTCTCGCCGCCCGCCAGAGGAACCAGCCACAAATGGGGAGTCTTCCTGTTGTCTTTCAGATTCACATCCACCGCCGAGAACAGGACCCATTTGCCATCGGGCGAGACTTCAGGGCTGCTGATGCGCTTTAACGCCATCATGTCTTCAAAAGTAAAGGTTCGTTTAGTTTGGGCCGAGAGCTGAACAAAACTTGCGGCAGTGAGTACAATAAAAGTAAGGATGAGACGGCGCATCCGGCCTCCTAAAAAGGGCAAAACAAGCCAGTCTAAATATTTTCCAGAGTTCAGGCCAGCCCCGGGGAGATTGGCTTGCAACTCTTGGCAATTTTTTGGGTCTAACCAAAGAAGGGATCCCACGAATCATGATGAAACTCGGAAAGCTTCACGTATGGGCGATCCTCTCCTTCGCCCTACTGCTGCCCGCTGCCTTATTTGCCGATACTAACTGTGAGGACGGCGCTAGCCCGCTGAATTCGGCCCAGCCTCGCGGCATTACTCCGGAAGAAATCATTCAGAAATTTGCAGCTAAGGAAGCCATCTTCAAGGAAGCCCGCAACAACTACACCTACACGCAAGACATTACCGTGCAGACGCTGGAGGGCAATTCCGTGGATGGCGAATACCGTCAGGTGTGGGACATTACCTACGACGACAAGGGCCGGCGGCTTGAAAACGTTACGTTTGCACCGCAGGATTCCCTCACGCGCATCCAGATGACGAAGGAAGATTTTGACGATTTCCGCAATCGTTTGCCCTTTGTGCTTACAACGGAAGAGATGCCGCTGTATAGCGTTCTTTACGCCGGCCAGCAGCACGTCGATGAGATCGATACCTACGTTTTCGATCTGGCTCCCAAGCAAATGGAAAAAGGTAAAAGATATTTCCAGGGTCGCATCTGGGTCGATAATCATGACTTCCAGATCGTCAAGACCTGCGGCCGCAACGTTCCTGATGTTCATGGCAAAAGGGAGAGGGAAAATCTAACGCCCAAGTTCGTCACCTACCGTGAACAAATCGATGGCCAATACTGGTTTCCCACCTACACGCGGGCCGACGATGTGCTGCATTTCACCGGCAACGATGTCCATGTGCGGGAGATCATCAAATACACCCGCTACAAGCGATTCGGATCAAAGACGAAGATTACCTATGAAGGCGTAGCCCAACCGGAGAAGAAAGCTCCGTCCACTCAGCCCAAGAAACCTGATTAAAATAGCGAAGTGGGTCACTTTTTTCGAAAGTGACCCACTTCGGGTATCACACGTCATCGCGATAGCGATCAATTTTCGGCCCAAACCCACCCACTGCAAAGAATCAGGAACTCTCTAGGCGGCAGTGCCGTGGCATTTTTTGTATTTCTTGCCTGAGCCACACGGACAGGGATCGTTGCGGCCTACCTTGGCGGAACCACGCACAACCGTCTGGGGTGCGTTGGTTTGAGCTGCGCCTGCCATGCGCGCTTCGGCCAACTCACGCTTCTTGCGGCGCTGGAACTGGGCTTCAATGTCATCGACCGAGGTTGCGGCCCGGTGTCTTGAAGGAGCAGGTGGCTGGTTCCCATTCCCATCAGCTCCTGCGGAGGATGAAGGTGGGGTAGGGGAAGTCTCAACAATCTGCATGTGGAAGAGATAACGCACCGTATCCTGCTGGGAGCGCTCCATCATCTCTTCAAACATCTCGAAGGATTCTCTCTTGTACTCGACCAGTGGATCACGCTGGGCGTATCCGCGCAGCCCGATTCCTTCTTTCAGGTGGTCCATGGCGAGCAGGTGGTCTTTCCACTGCGTATCCAGAACGCTGAGCATGATCATGCGCTCGTGATAACGCAGGCCCTCTCCGCCGATCTGCTTTTCCTTGGCTTCGTAAGCTTCGCGCAGCTTCTCAAAGATCGTATCTCCCAACTCCTGACGGTTGAGACGGCCGGGTTCCACTCCCTGCGCAGTCAGATCGAGGCCGAAATTCTCGAGGAAATACTTGCTCAGGGCGTCGGTGTCCCACTCATCGGGATGCACATTCTTAGGAACATAGCGGTCAAGTGCTTCCCCGACCATGCCGGCCACGTAATCGTCGAGGATGAGTTCCTTCTGGTCCACTCCTTCGAGCAATTGACGGCGCAGGCCGTAAACCGCCACGCGCTGCTTGTTCATTACATCGTCGTACTCCAGCACGTGTTTGCGCGACTCGAAGTGCTGGGCCTCGACTGCCTTTTGTGCAGCCTCGATCCTGCGGCTGATCATGCGCGATTCGATCGGCACTCCCTCTTCCATGCCCAGCTTCTGCAACAGCGTGGAAACCCAGGCGCGCGCAAAGATGCGCATCAGGTCGTCTTCGAGCGAGAGGAAGAAACGAGAAGAACCGGGATCGCCCTGGCGTCCGGCGCGTCCACGAAGCTGGTTATCAATGCGGCGCGCCTCGTGGCGTTCGGTGCCCAGGATGTGCAAGCCGCCTACCGCAACGACCTTCTCGTGTTCCGCATCGGTTTCTTTCTTGTATTTGTTGTAAACCTCATTCCACTGCGGCGTAGGACACTGGAATTCTGTACCGTTGTAATAGAAGACAATATTCTGGGCGCTATCCTGCTGGAGTACGACCTCGCCGCCGGCGGTACGTATTGGCTGCGCAACTCCTTTTTTGACCGTCTCCTGCCGGGCCATGAATTCCGCATTGCCACCGAGCAGAATGTCGGTGCCTCGGCCCGCCATGTTAGTGGCAATAGTCACGGCTCCGAAGCGCCCGGCCTGGGCCACAATTTCAGCTTCACGCTCGTGGTATTTGGCGTTCAAAACCACGTGCTTCACACTTTTTCTTTTCAGCAAGTCGGAGAGACGCTCAGACTTCTCGATCGAGGTTGTGCCCACCAGGATCGGACGGCCTTCGGCGCTGATCTTCTGCACTTCATCGGAAACCGCGAAGTATTTTTCTTTCTCGGTGCGATACACGATATCGGCATGTTCAAGTCTTCGCATCTGTTGATTGGTGGGAATAACAATCACCGACAGCTTGTAGATCTTGTCAAACTCCGGCGCCTCGGTCTCGGCAGTGCCGGTCATGCCTGCCAGCTTC
This sequence comes from Candidatus Angelobacter sp., assembly GCA_035939495.1. GTDB lineage: Bacteria > Acidobacteriota > Terriglobia > Terriglobales > Acidobacteriaceae > Angelobacter. The sequence continues at coordinate 17,364 of DASZFU010000165.1, forward strand.
TTATACATGCGGAAGTAGTTCTGGAAGGTAACGGTGGCCAGCGTTTGGTTCTCGCGTTCAATCTTGACTTTCTCTTTGGCTTCGATGGCCTGATGCAATCCATCGGACCAGCGGCGTCCGGGCATCATGCGCCCCGTGAATTCATCCACGATGATGACTTCGCCATCTTTCACGACATATTCAACATCGCGCCGGTAGATTGCATGGGCCTTTACGGCGGTTTCCACGTGGTGCTTGAGCGCCCAGTTTTCCTGGTCGGCGATGTTTTCGACACCTAACAGGCGCTCAACTTTCTCCCAGCCTTCGTCTGTGATGGTGGTGTTCTTGTGTTTTTCATCCACCACAAAATCGCCGGTGTAGATTTTGGGCTCGCCGGGCGGAGTCTCGATTTCCTCGCCTTTTTCCAGGTGAGGAATAATGCGGTCGACACGCTCGTATTTGTCGGTGGATTCTTCGCTGGAACCGCTGATAATCAGCGGTGTGCGGGCTTCATCGATCAGGATGGAATCGACTTCATCCACGATCGCGAAATTATGGCCGCGCTGAACACAGTCTGCGACCGTGAACTTCATGTTGTCGCGCAAATAATCGAAGCCGAATTCGTTATTCGTGCCGTAGGTCACATCGGCGGCATAGGCCTCGCGGCGTTCGTCATCATCCAACTCATGAACAATCACGCCTACACTCAAGCCCAGAAACCGGTAGAGCTTGCCCATCCATTCGGAGTCGCGCTTGGCCAGGTAATCGTTGACCGTTACGACATGGACGCCTGCTCCGGCAAGCGCATTCAGGTAAACCGGCAGCGTGGCTACCAAGGTTTTGCCTTCACCGGTTTTCATTTCGGCGATGTTGCCGCGATGGAGCACAATGCCGCCAATCAACTGGACATCGAAATGGCGCATATTCAGCACACGCCGCCCGGCTTCGCGGCCCACCGCAAATGCTACAGGGAGGACCTCGTCTAGAATTTGCTTGCGGGCTTCCAGGCGCTTGGTTTCGTCCTCAATTCCTTGCAGGCGCTCCAGGACGCGTTCCTGAAACTCCTTGGTCTTGGCCCGGAGCTGGTCGTCGGAAAGCTGCTGCATCTCCGGTTCCAGGGCGTTGATCTGATCAACGAGCGGAAGAATCCGTTTAATCTCGCGTTCGTTACTGGTGCCAAAAATCTTGGCGGCTAATTTCCCGATCAAGCAGATGGTCCTTCAGATGGAGAGTTATCCATTTAAAGCCTACCATATTGGATGTCAGAGGGTGCGGGAAGAATCACCGGCGGCAAATAGACCGTTCTGGCCATTGGGTGATTCCAATGTCTATTAAGCGTATTCCTCCGGTGATCGGATTGAATCTTGTGACCCAGTAGGCTTATGATGCGATCCTCGGGCGCGACTTTCACCGCGAGAGCAAATGAATCCGCAGCTCAAACTGGCCCTTGCCTGCACAATGCATTATTGTTATTAAGTGCCGCTAAAACCTCTTTTCTCTGATTTGCGCTCCCCGATGAAAAAGCTGCTTCTCTTGTTGGTCTTTCTGTTTCTGGTCCCGGTTCTAATCGCGCAGAACAATCCCAGCAATCCTCCTCCTCAGCAGCGGCCGCCGGTCGCGCAACCCGGCCAACAGGAGAAGGAACCAGAGCATAAGGTCACGCCGGAAGAAGCCAAAGAACTCTTCCAATCGGTAGACGAGATACTTCAGTTTGCCAGTAAGTCCACTCTGCTTCCCATGAAACAGCCGGTCAAAAAAGCCATGGTGAGCCGGGAACAGGTGGAAAAATACATCGAAGATAAGTTCAAAAATGACGTCGACCGCATCCGCTTCGAGCGTTCGGAGCTTGTTCTCAAGAAATTTGGCTTCCTGCCCCGCACCTTTGATCTGCACACGTTCATGATCAAGCTGCTGGGGGAACAGGTTGAGGGCTATTACGACGAGAAGACCAAGACCATCAATCTGCTGGATTGGGTTGGTCCTGACATGCAAAAGCCCGTCCTGGCCCATGAACTCACTCATGCCTTGCAGGACCAGAGCTTTGACCTGGGCAAAATGATCAAAAAAGAGGAAGAGATTGAAAAGCGCGGACCCTCAGACTACAACGCGCTCATCAAAACCGACGAGGAATCAGCTTGCCGCACGGCGGTGCTGGAAGGCCAGGCCATGATCGTGCTGGTGGACTACATCCTGGCTCCGGCTGGTCGTTCGGTGGAAGACTCCCCCAGTTTCGTAGACATGATGCAGTCGTCGATGAACACTCGGGGAGACAGCCCTCTCTTTGACAATGCTCCGCTTCTGCTGCGTGAAGAACTGGTCTTCCCCTATAGCCACGGGATGAAATTCATTCAGGAGCTGCTGAAGGCCGGCGGCAAAAAGCTGGCTTTCACCGGCGTTCTCTCACGCATGCCCGAGACCACACGCGAGATCCTTGAACCGAAAGAATATCTCGCAGGAAGGCGCATACCAGCCTTGATGCTGCCCGACATGAGTTTTCTGAAAAAGGACTTTGAGCCCTTCGATGCAGGAGCCGTGGGCGAATTTGACGTAGAAATCCTCCTGAAACAATATGCCGATGAGGAGACTGCCAAACGTCTTGCTCCCGAATGGCGAGGCGGAGCCTATTACGCTGCCGGACGCAAAGGAACGAAGCCTGCAAATCCTAATTCTACTGACCACATCGGTCTGGTCTATGTCTCCCGATGGTCGAGCGACAAGGTAGCCCAGGAGTTCGCGCACATCTATGCCTCAGCCCTGCCTTCACGTTACAGCAAGCTCGACCACCTAGCAGCTTCGCCAACCACCCCTGGCAGAGAAAAATACATGAGCAATGATGGCCCTATCTTCCTCGAACAGCACGGCGATGTTCTGATCGTGACTGAGAGTTTCGACGACACCACAGCCGATCGGTTGATTCAGGCGGCGCAGAAACAAGTGCAGGAGAATTCAAAAGCCGTCAAGCAAAGTGCTTCGACCCAGCAATAAAGCATTTGCGGCAGCAACAAGGAATGGCGTACCAACATCCTGCGTTGGAGCAAGTGCGATTGGAAATTCTTTTCCTAAAGTCAATGGAATCAATATTATAGAAAGACTTTTCTCCTTAGAGGCAGCGACTCACTTGTGTGAGTGCGAGTCAGGGCCGTTTCCTCGTAAACGCATTAATTAGGAAACTTTAATTTACATTGCTGCCTTTTTTGATCTTTGCGGCACCAAAAAGGTGGTTAGAAGGTGGTTAGAGGATACCAGGGTGGGGGGTACCAAGAATTTCTATTTTTGAAATCTCTAATTTTACTTGTGCCCACAGCTCCGCCAACCTATTGCAAAATGAGCCACGGAAGTTATAGTCCCGCGAATGACTCGATTTGTCAAATTGGTCCCAGTATGATCCTTCGCTTACGCTCAGGATTTCGCCTGCAGGCTCCCGCTCCGCTCACGCCTGCAATACGGCTCAAGTTAGAGTCCCCGCGAATGACTCGCATTGACTAACGGCGATTACTGACTACTTTGGCGAATAATATACGAACATGGAGAGTTTGTCAAATTAAATCGGGATTTAAATCGGGGATTACAGCATTACGGGATTAGACGATTTCAGTACTTCTACACTTCTTAACACAGGAGGAATGCCCCTTGTGTCGGGCAGTCATGCAATGCATATACAATGGAAGTGCGGTGTTCGACTGGGACACAAACAATCTGCGCAAGATTCGGGCGCACCGGATCAAGGCAGAAGAAGTCGAGAAAGCACTGTTGAACGACCCGATCCCGATCTACGAGCAAGACGTGGATGGAGAAGTGCGTTACGTCTATTACGGCGAGACAGATTCGGGACGGCTGCTGGCCGTGGTACTGGTTGAGCGTAGCGAAACGATCCGAGTCGTTACCGCGTACGACCTGGATGCTGGGCAGAAGAGGGATTACCTCGCCCGGCGCTTGCGAGGGGAGTGAAGGTAATGAAAAAAAAACCGATCAACATGCCCAAGTTCATCAACGAAGCACAGGAGGCGGACTGGTGGGCCAGCCGAGAAGGCCGCCAGTTCGTCAAGCAAAAGGCGGCCGGAACCGGGAAGAAAGGAGGTATGCCGAGGGGCTCGCGCCTTGTCGGTCAGTTGAACAAGGTCGCCAGCGTCCAAATTGCGTTGCGGTTGCCCGAACCCGATGTGGCCAAGGCCCGAGAACTCGCAACGCGAAAGGGCATCGGATACCAGACCCTGCTCAAGATGCTGGTGCATGAAGGGCTTCGCCGCGAAGCGCGTCGGGCGTGAAGGGTTCGCTGGGGTTCGGCCACTCGGACGCGGGGTCGGGCCCCCCATCCGGCCGCTGTGCCGCCGCATATCGAAGCACCGATCTTTCCGAAGGGAAGACTTGGCCGACGGCCGCGATTCCGCCCTCGACAAAGCGCTGGAACAAATCACGACCCTGGAAAACGTCATTTATCGCTGCTGATGTTTCATGACCGATCGCAGAATCGCGTTGATGCGGGACGAGTAACCTGGACCGAAGCTTTGCAGCCATTCCATCACGTCCCGATCGAGCCGCGCTGCGACCAACCGGCGGGCCGGCCGCTTCGCCGACGCTAGTTGCTCTTCCGTCAGTTCCGGAATGTCGCTGAAGTCGATGTCGGAATCGTCACCAGCGCCCTGCTTGGCCTTTATTTTACGTAGTACGGCTTTCTGTTTTGCGGTGAGCGGCTTATTGAATATATAGTCTGCGCTCACGCTTACTAGCTTCTCTCGCCGAGAGGATTCGGATGATTTCTTCTTCATTTTGACCTCGATAAACATGCGCCACCACCAGCAACGCTGCTTCTTCATCGACGGAGGCCACTCCAATCGCGTGCCAGCGCTGTTCGCCAGTGTCATCGTCGATGCGATCTTTCATGAGAGCGAAGTTCGGATCATCGAACACCTTCGAAGCCAATGTGAAGTCGATGCCGTGCTTCTTGATGTTGACAAGCTCCTTTTCCAGATCCCATTCGAATCGCATCGTTATACGTATTGTATAACGTCCTGGCGGGGAACGAACTATTAATCCAAGCGCGACACCCAAGCGGGTGCTGCGCCCACCGATCAATGAACTCTTGTGGGGAACACTGGATGTCAACTCGCTGTCTGAGCTTCTGGTCTTTGGCCCAAAACGTGAACACTCTCTATTCCAAGGTCAAGGTCAGTGATGTGGCACTGTGCAATTGGTGGCCGCCGCAGATAACGCCCAGCGTACAGCAGAAAGTGCTCTCTCGACTTAAACGATCGAATCTTGACCCTGCACCAGCGTCCTTCCTGTTCCGTGAGCATGGCCTTCATTGGATCATAGACTCGCTGCCTACGAAACAGTATTCCTTCAGTCCAAAAAGCAAAGCGGACTGATTGCTGACCTGCTGGGTGCTGATGGCTACAATGTGACCAATGTTACGTTAAGAGTCTCAAATTTTGCCGATATTCATGTTGAGATTGTGCCAAAATATGCCTGCTCTTGAGTGGGGTGGGCTCAAGGAGCGCTGCATTGAACAAAGGTACTCTACGGGGTTACCGGGGTCTACTGGGAACTATTCTGCTCGTGGTTTCTGCGCTAAACGTGTGTGGACTGGAACCCGCCAAAGATATCCGTCAATACGTCCATACTATCTATCGCACTCAGGATGGCCTGCCGGAAAAGACCGTTCAGGCCATCGTTCAGACTCGCGATGGTTATCTCTGGTTTGGGACTCAGGAAGGGCTCGCTCGTTTCGATGGACACAGCTTCAAAACCTATGACCATTCCACTACACCGGAACTGTCCTCCGGCTTTATCACTGCCCTGCTGGAAACCCGCGACGGCGCTCTCTGGATCGGCACCTACGGCGGAGGTGTGGTGCGCTATCAGGGCGGTAAATTCCAGAGCTTTACTGAGCACGACGGATTGCCGCGCAATTTCATCTGGGGATTGTCCGAGGACAACGAAGGCCGTCTTTGGATTCTTACCTACCGTGGCCTGGGAACGTATTGGCAAGGCAAGTTCACGTCCCTGGCCGATCCTTCTTTAAACGACCGCATCGTTGCTTTCGCCAATGATGAAAGCGGAAATGTTTGGCTCGGTGGCCCCAAAGGCCTGGTTCAATACCATAAAGGATCTTTTTCTCCGGTTTCGATTCCCGACCTGGGTACCGTCGGAATCTCATCTCTTGCCTACGATTCCCACGGGACATTGTGGATCGGCACGGGAAATGGCCGTTTGGGCCGCTTCAAGAACGGAATTACAACCTGGCTCGATGCCAAAGATGGCGTGCCCTCCGCTTCTTTGAGCGCCATCCACATCGACCGCCATGACAATCTCTGGATCGGTACAGCGGGTGCGGGATTGTGCCGTTTCGCCAATAGTCACATCTCTTGTTATTCGCATAAAGATGGTCTCAGTGATGATGTGATTCGCCCGCTCTATGAAGATCGCGAAGGCAATCTCTGGGTTGGCACCGTAAATGGCGGCATCGACAACTTCACCGACGGCAAGCTGGCCACGATTGGCGCATGGGCTGGGCTGGCTGGCATCTACGTCCAGGGCGTCCTTGAGGCGCATGATGGCTCGCTTTGGGTTGGAAGTCCCACAGGGTTGAGCCACATCACCGGCGGAAAAGTTGAGAAGGTAGTGGTTCCCGGTGGCATCGCCTCCAATAACATCTGGTCGTTGTGGCAGAGCCACGATGGCGTGATTTGGATTGGCACCTTGCAGGCCGGGCTCTTCCGGCTTAAAGATGGAAAGTTTGATCACTACACCGCTGCCAACGGACTCCCTACAAATCAGGTCCGCAGCATGACTGAGGACCACGAGGGTTCCATGTGGTTCGGCGCCACCCACGGGCTCACTCGTTTGAAAGACGGCAAATTCTATTCCTTCACCCAAAAAGACGGTATCGTTCCCGACGGCGTCATGGACATCGTGGAAGACCAAAACCACAACCTTTGGTTCGCCACGCTGAAAGGCCTCCTGCGCTTCGATGGCCGGACCTTTTCATCGATGTCCCTGCCTCGCGTGTCCGGAAAAGAAGTCGGCGCGATCGTTGTATATCCAGACAAGCAAAATGCGGTCTGGGTAGGCACTCTCGAAGGCGGACTGCTGCGCGTGAAAGATGGAAAGATTGTGAGCATTACGACCCAGAACGGCCTGTTCAGCGATTCAATCTGGGCCCTCGCTGAAGATGGCCGAGGATATCTTTGGATGACCTCCAATCGCGGCATCGCCCGCGTGCGCAAGCAGGTGCTCAACGAGTTTGCCGACGGAATGCGGAAGCACGTAGAGAGCGAGAACTTCGGCGTCGCCGACGGAATGACCGATCTCGAATGCAATGGCGGCTACACTCCCTCGTCGTGGCTGACCCGCGATGGAAGGCTGCTGTTTGCAGGGGCCCAGGGAGTGGTCGTCGCCGAGCCTGCAAAAATTCCGGAAGACAATGCGGAATTTCCCCTGGTTGTCGAAGGCGCCATTGTTAACCAGTCAATGGAAGTTCAGGATGGCGCCAAAGTGCCTGTTGGCAGTGGCAGCCTTCAGTTCGATTTCGCCGCCCTCACGTATCTCTCGCAAGAAAAACTTCGCTTTAAGTACAAGCTCGAAGGCAATGACCATGAATGGAGCACGCCCATCGGGCGTCGCTCCGCTTATTACACCAACATCTCTCCCGGCTTTTATACATTCAAGGTCGTTGCCGCCAAGGGCTCAGGCGGATGGAGCAAGGAAGCAACATTAAGCCTGTATCTGAAACCGCGGTTTTACCAGACCAAGTGGTTCGCCGCCCTCGTGGTGGTCTTTTTCGTTGGCTTGATTGCGGGTGCTTTTCGCCTTCGTTTGCGCCACTTGAAAAAGCGCGAGGCCGAACTGGCTGATTTAGTCGCCGAGAAAACTTCTGAACTGGCCGTAGCCAAAGATGCTGCCGAATCAGCGACCCGCTCGAAGAGTGAATTTCTCGCCAGCATGAGCCACGAGATCCGCACCCCTTTGAATGGCGTAATGGGAATGCTCGAGCTGGCAAACCAGTCTCCGAAAAGTGCAGAAGACAAGGAACTCCTGGGCATGGCGCAGGAGTCCGCCCATACATTGCTGGCGGTGCTCAACGACATTCTTGATCTCTCCAAGATCGAAGCCGGCAAACTTGCGTTTGAAGAAGTCGAGATGGACCTGAGGGACGTGGTAGAAGACGCTGTGCGCACCATGACCGTGCGCGCCCATACGAAACAATTGGAACTGGTCTGCTCCATTGCCTCTCAAGTTCCGAAATTCATCATCGGCGATCCCGGCCGCTTGCGCCAAGTGCTCATGAATCTCCTGGGCAATGCGGTAAAGTTCACCCAGCAGGGTGAGGTCGTCCTCCAGGTTGTTTTGGAAGCGTTGAACAACGAACAGGCCGAGCTACGATTTTCGGTCTCCGACACCGGCCCGGGCATCCCTGTCGAGAAGCAGGCCCGAATCTTCGAGGCCTTCTCACAAGCCGACGCCTCCATTGCAGGTAAATTTGGCGGTACCGGATTGGGACTGGCTATCTGTGTTCAGATCGTAAAACTGTTGGGCGGCCGCATCTGGGTGGAAAGCGAACCCGGCAAAGGCTCAACCTTCTCGTTCACCAGCAAGTTCAAAATTGGCACGGCATCGCAGCAGCTTGCCGCGAACATTCACGAGCCCCACTTCCAGGGGATTGACGTCCTCGTTGTTGACGACAATCGAGCATCGCGGCTCGCTCTTTGGCAGGTCCTGGCAGATTGGGGAATGCGGGTTGTGTCTGCAGAGACATATCAGCAAGCGTGCGATCATTTACATCGTGCCGCAGCCGAAGGCATGCCATTCCGCGTCGTGCTTTCTGATTACCCGCTCTCTGGGCAGGACGACGTCATGCACGACCTGAAACCGGCAGGCGTGGCTATCATCATGACTACTTCGGATCGCTACAACGAGGCGTCAGAAAATTGCCGAAGCCTGGGAGCGCACACGCCGCTCATCAAGCCCGTTAAACAATCAGAACTGCGCGCCGCCTTACGCGATCTGCTGCTCGGAAAAGATGGGCTGCTCCAGAACGAAGATACGCGCACGCCTTCCGAGACAGTCGAGATGCGCCCATCGCCAACGCCCGGCTTGCACGTTCTTCTGGCTGAAGACAACATCGTCAATCAAAAGCTCGCAGAGAAGATGCTGCAAATGTTGCATCACCAGGTGGTCATTGCCCATAACGGAAAAGAAGCCGTCGAGAGGGTCCGGCGTGAATATTTCGATCTGGTGCTCATGGACGTCCACATGCCCGAAATGGATGGATTCGCCGCCACCCGCTCCATCCGTGAATGGGAAAAGGGGAGCCATACCCATGTCCCCATCATCGCCATGACTGCCAATGCCATGAAAGGCTACGACCAGGAATGCTTTGCCGCCGGAATGGACGGCTATATCTCCAAGCCGATCAGCCTAAGCTCCCTGCAAAAAGTAATCGCCCAACAGATAGATGGGATCAAAAGCGGCGGCCCTATGATCGCGGTCAATATTGTCCGCTAATGCCGGGCTTAGCGGGAATCTTTGGCCGACATCTGCCAAGTAGCTTTAAGGCTGATGAGTTCAGGGAAATGAAAGGACTGGTAGGCCCGGCCTGATTCGAACAGGCGACCCTCTGCTTAGAAGGCAGATGCTCTATCCAACTGAGCTACGGGCCCGTGAGGTTATTTTAGCAGCAGCGAAAAACCTGTGCCGATCCGCCGGGGCTTATTTCGGATTTTTTCCCATTTCCCAGGGTTTCGCTGCGCTTCACCCTGGGCTGAGTTGTGGGCCGCCCTGCTGGGGCTCTGGTTCATTGTTCTTCATGCAGCAAACGCCCCCCGAGGTAAGCGCCATTAATTGAGCCCAAGGCCCCTCCCGAAATGGGAAGTTGACAAAAGCATTTTTGACTTCGGATAATTTGCTCTCTGATCAGCTTGGTCAGTTTTGAAAGGAGAGCAAGAAATGTTGAACAATCGTGAAGCTAAAAGAGTCTTAGGCCGCGTGGGCGCCCGCGCGTTGACACCGAATGAAATCGAACGAGTAAGCGGCGGCAGCACTTTTGTTTTTAATACCCCCATTATGACCTTCATTGGGACGCATGACCCGGATGTGCGGACAGATTTTCTTCATGACTAAAACTTCAACCGAGACTTAAGCAGAAGATAGGGGGTCTTCAGAGCTTGTATCGAGCAGCGCCGAAGACCCTCATCACGTTTTATCAACATTGAACCGTGGAAATCAGCGGCAAGCTTCTTTTAGGATGCAACTTTGCATGCCACAGCGACCAAACGCGCCGCATCAAGGCCATAAGGATCCCCTTGCAGGTCGCCGAATAGCCGCACTTTGTTGAATCCACTCGCCAACAAGCGATCTTTGAGTTCGCGTCCGGAATAGATGGTGTGCTCGAAGGTGAAGTTTCTTGTGTGGCCATCTTTGATCAGGGTCCACTCGGAGAGAACACGGGACCAATCATTGAGCAATTGCGGGCGCTGCAGCAGCAAAGATCCATCTGAGAGCGGCGAACAGATGGCGCTCTGCCAGGTTCGCGCCAGCCTTTCCTTACCGAGGGTTTCAATGACCACGACCCCGCCTGGTTTGAGGCTTTGATGGATGTTGCGCGGCACCTGCAAATCTTCATTCTCGTCTTGGAAGTATCCGAAAGAGGTAAACAGATTGCACACCAGATCAAACGTCCCACGACGGACGAAGCTCCGCATATCGTCTTTGATCCATTCAACGGAAAGGCCCGCCGCGGATGCATGTTCGCACGCGCGCTCCAGCAGAAAGGGCGAGCGGTCCACACCCGTAACCTGAAAGCCACGCTGGGCGAACTCCACGGCATGGCGTCCGGGGCCACAACAAAGATCGAGCAGGGTTCCAGCGGAGCATTCGGTCAAGGCCATGATGCGGCTGACTTCGTCCTTGGCGGCAGCAAACCGCTCAGGAGAAAACATGAAGGAATAAAAGTCGCGCCAGAAATCGTCGTTTTCGAACCAGTCCATGCTAGAGTCTAGCACTCAGCCGTCAGCGCTCAGCATTCAGCCCGCTCGGCTTTTTGGGCTGAAGGGAGACGGTTTCGTGGGCATGGTTAGGGTTATAAAACCTTTTTTAGCCACGAATATACGCGAATTGACACGAATCGGAAGAGTAGCAGTAGTCGATTTAATTTAGCCCGCAATACCGTTCACTTAAGAGGTATTAGAACCTCGTGGTTAACAACAAAACACAAGGTCAGTTTTTCAACGTATTCCTTAAGTGAACAATATTGTGGCTAATGGTTCGAACCTAACCATGCCCACGATGCTGTATTTTCCTTTAGCCAAAGCTATTTGCGGGCTGAATGCTGAGTGCTAAATGCAATACTGTTCCGTTAAGCCTTCCACCAACCTTTTCGATTAACAGATTTGTCGTAGAGAGCAAAAGAAAACCTGTGTCGCCCCCCTGGGGCTTGTCATTTATCTTTACTCTTTTCCCAGCGCTTACGCGCTGGCCTAACTTCAATACCGTTCACTTAAGCAAGAGGAACCTGCTTCGTCAACAGCATGGCTGGGCGGCTGCCTCTAGAGAGATTCTGTCGTCATCTTATAAACAAAGTGCCGGTAGGCACGACCCGAAAGTAGCCCGGCACGCAGCGTGAG
>DASZFU010000166.1:0-139746 GCA_035939495.1 Candidatus Angelobacter sp.
CACACCCTATAATCTTCATAGACAGCTCCTTTCGTCCTCCGAGCTCTTGGTCTTAAAAGCAACCACAGTGTACGCGGTCGAGGGGAGCTGTCGTAGTCATCCAATCAAACGCAGCGCAGCATAGAATTTCACAATCGCGAATAGGATCGGCGCGGAGTGAGGGACCCCGATGATGTTTCCGGCTTAATTGCAGATCCGAGGCGTTCTACCCGTGTTTTTCACAAGCAGGGTTAACAGGATGGCAGCAATGTTGGACAAGAATTGTCCGGGACGCTCGTTTAAAATCTGGGGCGAATACCTCGGATCAGCGATCTAGGCTGGTACATGATCGGGGTCCCTCACTCCGCGCCCATCTTCACTTCCCAAGCCCAACTTTTCGTGGCGCTCCGTTCGGGATGACAGGGGGATAAGGAGGGTCGCAAAAACCGGACGATTTTCTAAAGTAAGTGACATTGGGCTTGGCACACAGTTAATGAAATTGAAGGGGGGCAACCTGCGTCCATAAAACTACTACTAAGTTATTCTTGACACAATGGCATAGGAATGATAGATTCGTTTTAGATTCGCGCGATCCATGAAGTCGGATCGCGCGGACCTTAACTTGAGCCGTAATGCGGGCGTGAGCGGAGCGGGAGTCCGCAGGCGAAATCCTGAGCGGAGCGAACGGATCTTGTAATTGTCGGTCATTCGCGCGGACCTAAACTGGCGTGGCTAACTTCGGATGGCGGAGCTATATCTGAACGATCTTAAAAATGCCACGGGGACTGGAGGTTATTGGATCTTAATGATTGCTCCCCACCCCCCACCCCCCTTTGGTAACTTTAAACCAACATTAAACCAACTTCTTGCCCCTCAGGTGGGCTGCCAACATTAAAAGTTCCTAATGGTAAAGGCCGGCGGTAGCATTCTCTAAGCCCGGTACACTGTTCGCTATGCTTAAGTGTTTCATGATCTGCACGACACTTCTGGTTTCGAGCATGAGCCAACAATTACATACACCAGACGTTGAAGCACAACGTGCGGCCATGAAGAAACTTAGCTTCCTGGCTGGAAAGTGGAGTGGCGAGGCCCGTATCTTGCATGGAACTGGCGATCCCCTGGAGTTGGTCCAAACAGAAGAAGTGCAGTACAAGTATTCAGAAAAGCAGAATGTTGTCGATCAATCGCGTCTGGCCCACATAGGCGGCAACTGCGACCAGCGCTCCGATGGAATTGCCTGTAACAGGTTCCAGGGTGTCGTTGTTCACAATCTCGAAATAATCCAGCCGGACGGCCGGCTCCTCGGCGATCACTTGTTTGGCGGCTGCTATCAGCCGGTTGGCATCCTTTTCTCCCCGGTCAGCCAACAGTTGAACGCGCATCAGCGAACGATAGAGAACAAGCGCTTGCTTGCGCTGCTCCGGGCTCAGATAGGCATTACGCGAACTCATGGCGAGGCCATCACTCTCCCGCACGATGGGGCACACAACAATATGAACATCAAAGTTCAGATCGCGGACCATCTTGCGGATGACTGCGACCTGGGCGGCATCCTTTTGTCCAAAGAATGCCAAATCAGGCTGAATGATATTGAATAGTTTTGAAACTACAGTGGTAACGCCGCGGAAATGGCCAGGACGCGATTTGCCATCCAGTCGATCGCTGATGCCTTCAACCGTGACCCAGGTGGAAGCGTCTTTGGGATACATCTCTTCCGTCGAGGGAGCAAAGAGGTAGTCAACTCCGGCATCGGCCAGCAAGCCCGAATCTTTTTCGAGACTTCTTGGGTATTTGCTGAAGTCTTCTTTAGGGCCAAATTGCGTGGGATTCACAAAAACCGAGGTGACCAGTACGTCAGTTCTGGCGCGCCCGGCGCAGACCAGAGAAAGATGGCCGTCGTGCAAAGCTCCCATCGTGGCCACAAAGCCTACGCTCTTGCCGCTGCGCTTGGCTTCTTTTACCAGGGCTGTCATTTCTGCCGCAGATGAGATGGTTTTCATAGAAATGTTGATTCTATTCGAGAGTGACTGTTCGTTGACACTGATCAGAAGCGGGTGTTATGTTAATTAGTTTGCTGGATCACTCCAGATCCGCTCCAATCAACCTTAACTTACATGAATGAGACGCTCTCACAACTAGGCGAATTACTGCTTTCTTCCATTCCCACGATCTTTTTTTTGCTGATCGTGTGGTTCGCCTATCGGATGATCGTACACAAGCGGCTGGAGCAGATATTGGCCGAGCGGCATCGTCTCACGGAAGGAGCCGTCCAGCAGGCCCAAGCGGAGATTGCCTCAGCGGAAGCACGGACCGCTGAATACGAGCAGCGCCTGCGCGAGGCCCGTACCCAGATTTACAAAGCCCAGGAAGCCCGCCGTCGGCAGGCCATGGAAAGACGGAATGCTGCGCTTACCCAGGCACGGCAACAGGCGGAGGAGATGATTCAATCGGCCCGCAACGATTTGAACGGGGACATGGCGGCGGCGCGGGTCATGCTGTCACAGCATGCCGATGCCTTAGCCAATGAGATCGTCGAGTCCATCCTCAGGCCGGTTGCAGCTATGGGGGGGCGGTAACCATGTTTCCCCGTTTCGCCAGGAAGCTCTCAATCCCTGTCTTAATCTTGATTCTAGGCGTTTCCGGTGCCGCGTTTGCAGGTTCTTCCCCAGAAAGATCTTTGGAAAAGGTCGTTGTTCAAGAGGAGGCCAAGCAAGGGGCCGATCAGAAGCCGAATGGAAAAAAAGAAGAGAACGCAGAGGAGGCTTTTCGCCACTCGTCCTCGGTAAAGCTCATCGCCAAAATAACCGGACTCGATGTAGATAAGGCCTATTGGCTGAGTGTCATTCTTAATTTTCTGATTTTGTTTTTCATTGTTTGGGTGCCGGCGAAGAAGTTTCTTCCAAACTTTTTCAAAAGCCGGACGGAAGCCATTCAAAAGCGGCTCGAAGAATCCCGCAAGAGTACAGAAGAGGCCCGCCGCCGTTTGGCGGAGGTAGAAGGGCGGCTCTCCCGCCTCGATGCCGACATTGCGCAGATGCGCGCTGAAGCGGATTCGAGCGCCCACGCCGAAGAGCAGCGCGTGCTCGCCGCTGTGCAAGAAGAACACCGCCGTATTGTGCAATCTGCAGAACAGGAGATTGCCATGGCCGCAAATGCCGCCCGCCGTGAGTTGAAGGCTTTTGCTGCGGACCTGGCGGTCGACCTTGCAGAGAAGAAGATTCAAAGCCGGAAGATCGCCGATGAGGCATTGGTGCACGATTTCGCTGCCCAACTCGGAAAGGATGGCCGCTAATGGCGGCCGTTGCCGGAAGATACGCGCGTGCTTTTGCTGAGGTGGTTGTGGACCGCCGCATCGATCCTGCGCAGGCGGTCCAGGAGCTAAACACCTTTGCCGAGCTGGTGAATTCCAACCCCGAACTGCGCAATGTTTTGCAGAATCCCAGCGTTGCCCACAAGCAAAAGCTTAACCTGGTCAGTGCCATCGTGAGCGCCATCGGAGGCCCTAAGATTCTCCAGAATTTCATCGCAGTGCTGGTCGAGCAGCGCCGGATGGGCCAACTCAATGACATTGCCGAGCAGTTCAAACGGGAACTCGATGAACATTTGGGAATCGCCGAAGCGCGAATCAGTTCGGTGCGGGAATTGACGCCTCAGGAAAAGCAATCGCTGGAAAAACAGATTGCCGCCCTTACAGGCAAGGTGATTCGCGCTGCGTATTCGCGTGATCCGGGGCTTTTAGGCGGCGTGGTGGTCAGGGTCGGCAGCACCATTTATGACGGCTCTATTCGCGGACAATTGCAAAGAATCAGGCAGCAGATTGTTTCATCATGAACGAGCAAAAGTCGAAGCGTTAAGCAGGCGTTAGAGCCTGCTGCCGAGATCCTGAGCGTAGCGAAGGACCCCTTACGAGAGAAGTTTATGGCACAAATCAAAGCTGACGAGATTACAAAACTAATACGGGCGCAAATCGAGAACTATGAGTCGAAGGTCACTGTCGACGAAGTGGGCACCATCATTTCTCTAGGTGACGGAATCGCCCGCATACATGGTCTGGATAAAGTCATGGCCGGCGAACTGCTCGACTTTGGGCATGGGCTTGCCGGAATTGCCATGAACCTGGAAGAAGACCAGGTGGGCGCTGTCGTGCTCGGCGACTACACCGAGATCAAAGAGGGTGGAGAGGTCAAGCGCACCGGACGAATCATGTCCGTACCCGTAGGCGATGCCATGATCGGCCGCGTCGTGAATGCCTTGGGCTTACCCATTGACGACAAAGGCCCCATTGCATCCAACGCATATATCCCGATCGAGCGCTTGGCGCCGGGAGTGATCAACCGCCAGCCAGTACGTGAACCGATGGCGACGGGCATCAAGGCCATCGATTCCATGATTCCCATCGGACGCGGGCAGCGCGAACTCATCATTGGCGACCGCCAGACGGGCAAGACCGCCGTAGCTCTCGATACCATCATCAACAACAAGAGCAATAACCTCATCTGCATTTACTGCGCGATTGGGCAAAAGCGCTCCTCGATTGCCCAGGTCGTCAAGGTATTGGAAGAGTACGGAGCGATGGATTACACCATTGTGGTTGCGGCTTCTGCGTCTGAGCCGGCGCCTATGCTTTATCTCGCGCCTTATGCGGCTTGCGCTTTAGGCGAGTTTTTCCGCGACAATGGCCGCCATGCGTTGGTGATTTACGATGATCTCTCCAAGCACGCTGCTGCTTACCGGGAGATTTCGTTGCTCTTAAGGCGTCCACCGGGCCGCGAAGCTTATCCGGGTGATGTTTTCTATCTCCACTCCCGGCTGCTGGAGCGCGCTGCCAAGATGTCGGACAAGCTGGGCGGTGGCTCTCTTACGGCTTTGCCGGTGATTGAGACTCAGGCGGGCGACGTCTCTGCCTACATCCCGACGAACGTGATCTCGATTACTGATGGCCAGATCTTCCTGGAAACCGATTTGTTCAACTCCGGCGTTCGTCCGGCGGTGAACGTCGGTATTTCGGTGAGCCGTGTAGGTGGATCGGCACAAATTAAGGCGATGCGCCAGGTTGCGGGAACCTTGAAACTGGAACTGGCCCAATTCCGCGAACTCGCCGCCTTCGCTCAATTTGGCTCCGACCTGGATAAAGCCACGCAAGCCCAACTCAATCGAGGCAAGCGCCTGGTGGAGGTCTTGAAGCAGGGACAATATGAGCCCTTGCCGTTCAGCCGTCAGATTCTGATCATCTACGCGGGTACGAGTGGTTATCTCGACGACTTACAGGTCGAGCAGATTCGCGATTTTGAGGCTGAACTGTATAAGTACGTTGAATCCATGAATGCCAAGTTGTTGGACACCATCATGGAGAAAAAAGTCCTGGACGATGCCATCAAGGCCGAGATTGAAAAGATACTGAAGGAATTCAAGCAGCGTTTTGTCTCCGAACACCAGCTTGCTGGAGCGGGCGCAAAGGCATAGATGGCGAACCTTCTCGACATTCGGCGGCGTATTCGCAGCGTGCGCAACACGCGGCAGATCACCAAGGCCATGCAGATGGTCTCGGCGGCCAAGCTGCGCCGCGCGCAGGAGCGCGCATTTGCGGCGCGTCCTTATGCGCAGATGTTGACGAATGTGCTCAAGTCGCTGGTCTCGCGGGCGGACATTTACGATCCCGAAACCGGCGAAGTGCAGCATCCCTTACTGATCCGCCGGCCGGAAAACAACGTTACGTTGATTGTGGTTTCGGGAGAGAAAGGGCTTGCCGGGGCTTTCAACTCCAACATCCTGAAGGCTGCGGCCAGCTTCATCGCTTCCAAATCCGGCAAGAATATCGACATCGTCGCCGTGGGCAAGAAGGCGCGTGATTATTTCCGCCGCCGCTATCCGCTTGCGTCGGAAGGCGGCGACCGCAAAGGCGGTATTCAGATTACAGGTGAATTTGCCGGACTCATCAACCGCACTCAATTTTCAAGCGCGCGGGAAATCTCGCAGTTGGTGATCGATAGCTTTACGCGCGCAGCGACCGACGCGGTTTACCTTGTCTACAACGAGTTTAAGTCCGTGATCTCCCAGCGATTGGTTGTAGATCATGTGCTGCCAGTGGAGCGGATCGGCGAAGTCGTTCACGAAGTTTCCGAGGAAATGAAAGAAGAGGCGCGCAAACAGCACCTTGAGGCTGCTAAACATGCTGGCGTGGGCGTGCGCGCGATCGATACCCGCGAGATTGACCGGAAAGCCGCATCCTTTGGGATGGCCCAGGTCGATTATTTGTATGAGCAGCCTCCACACGAACTGTTTAGCGGATTGTTGCCCAAGTACGTGGCTATCCAGCTTTACCGCGCCATGCTGGAATCAGAGGCCGCCGAACACGCGGCCCGCATGACGGCCATGGATTCCGCCACCAGCAACGCTTCCGACATGATTGATGCGCTTACTCTGGCGATGAACCGCGCCCGCCAGGCAAAGATCACAAAAGAGATTATCGAGATCGTAAGCGGAGCAGCAGCACAGTAAGGGAATTTGAAATTTATAAGTTGTAATTTGAAAAACCTGCCCAGTGGATAGACAGAAATGGAAGCCTAAAGTGGATGGGTTTTCAAATTATGGCAATTAGAAATTATGGCAATTATGGCAATTTAAGGATTTCTCTATGCCGGAAAATATTGGGAAAGTTGTTCAAATCGCAGGCCCCGCGGTTGACGTTCAGTTTACAGAGGGACATTTGCCTCCGATCTATCAGGCGCTGCGAGTGACGAGTGATGGATTCAATGTTCCTGAACCGATCAGCGTCGTTCTGGAAGTGCAGCAGCACCTTGGTGAAAGCCGCGTGCGCTGCGTTGCTATGGAGGCCACCGACGGCATGGTGCGCGGCATGAAGGCCATCGATCTTGGCGGTCCTATCTCCGTCCCTGTCGGCAAGGGTACCCTCGGCCGGATTATGAATGTGATCGGGCAGCCTGTGGACCAGCTTGGCAAGATTGAAGCCATCAAGACCATGCCTATCCATCGTCCGGCGCCAGCTTTCGATGAGCAATCCACCCGCGCTGAGATGTTCGAGACCGGGGTGAAAGTCATTGATCTGATCCAGCCGTTCCTCAAAGGTGGAAAGATCGGACTGTTTGGCGGCGCAGGCGTAGGTAAGACCGTAGTGATCATGGAGTTGATCAACAACGTCGCCAAACACCATGGCGGATACTCGGTCTTTGCCGGTGTAGGCGAGCGTACCCGCGAGGGCAATGATCTTTGGCTGGAAATGACGGAGTCTGGCGTAATCAAGCCGGGTGTGCCTGCCGAATCCAAAGCGTCCCTGATTTATGGACAGATGACCGAACCCCCTGGGGCGCGCCTGCGCGTGGCGCTTACCGGTTTGACTGTCGCTGAATACTTCCGCGACGAGGAAGGCGCAGACACGCTTTTGTTCATCGACAATATCTTCCGTTTCACCCAGGCCGGGTCGGAAGTCTCAGCCTTGCTGGGACGTATGCCTTCCGCCGTCGGGTATCAGCCGAACTTGGCTACGGAAATGGGCGAACTGCAGGAGAGAATCACCTCCACAAAACGTGGCTCGATTACCTCGGTGCAGGCGATCTACGTGCCCGCCGACGATCTTACCGATCCGGCTCCGGCTACGACCTTCGCCCACCTTGATGCCACGACCGTTCTTTCGCGGCCGCTCACGGCGATTGGAATTTATCCGGCAGTCGATCCGTTGGCTTCAACTTCGCGCATTCTTGATCCACGCATCGTTGGCCAGGAGCATTACGATGTGGCCCAGGGCGTGAAGCGCATCTTGCAGCGCTATGCCGATCTTCAGGACATTATCGCAATTCTTGGAATTGAAGAACTCAGCGAAGAAGACCGGCTTACCGTGTCCCGTGCCCGCAAGGTGCAGAAGTTCCTCTCGCAACCGTTCTTTGTGGCCGAGCAGTTCACGGGTTACAAGGGGCGCTTTGTGAAAGTCGCGGATACGGTGCGCAGCTTCAAAGAGATCATCGAAGGCAAACACGACGATATCCCCGAGCAGGCGTTCTACATGAAGGGCGCGATTGAGGAAGTGCTGGAGGCAGCGGAAAAAGCCAAGTCTGAAGCAGCCTAGAAGGATTGGGTAATCTCAGCGATAAAAACTAATGGCCGATACTCTCCAACTCGAGATCGTTACTCCTGAGCGGCTGGTGGTGAATGAGACCACCGAAGAGATACAGGTGCCTGGCAAATCGGGCTATCTGGGTATTCTTCCCGGCCATGCCCCGCTGATCACAGAACTGGCCATCGGTGAGATCGGCTACAGGACTGGGTCCGAGGTGAAGCGGCTCGCGGTTGCCTGGGGATTTGCCGAGGTATTGCCCGGCAAAGTTACCATCCTCGCTGAAACCGCCGAGCGGGCTGAAGAAATCGACGTCGCCAGGGCGCAAGCTTCGCGGCAACGGGCCGAGGATGAGCTTCGAAAAGCCGGTCCAGACGGCAATCCCGAAGCAGAGGCAGCTTTGGCCCGCGCCAATGTGCGCCTCGAGGTAGTTCGCAAACTCAATGCCCAACTCGCGCAGCTAACACCCTAGTTTCTTGAGAAACCTCTCAGAAAGAAACCCGCAGTGCAAACTGCATCACACGCGGATCACCAGAAAGCGTGGTGATCGTTCCTGCTGCGCTGCTGGTCAAGTTTCCATTTGGCTGGCCGAACTCCGGCGTATTGCTGATGTTAAAGACCTCCCAGCGGAACTGCAAGTTGGCCCGCTCTGTCACATGGAAATCACGAGTCAAAGCGGCATCGAACACCGTAGTGTGCGGACCACGAAGGGTGTTGCGTCCGCTGTTGCCTACGACTCCGGGAGCTGTAATTTGGTAGGCGCTGGTCAGCATCGGTGCTAATGCGGTGCACGCTGGGTTTGAGGATGCAAAAAACCAGCAGTTTGGATTACCGACAAGGTGAGTTGCGCCAGTCACATTGGGAACTGCCGTAGCTTGTCCGAAGGCATCCAGGATCGACGAACGCCCGCCACCCAAATTGACCGTGAATGGATGTCCGCTGTAGTAGGTATAGATTCCAGATGTGCGGAACCCGCCAAAGACGTGAGATATCCATCCTTCATTGAGCAAAGACTTGCCATGGCCAAAAGGCAGTTCATAGGTGTAGCTGACGGCCACGCGGTGAGGAATATCGAAGTCGCTCAGGCCATACCACGCAGCAGGATTTCTGCCATCGGGAGGCGCGCCGGAGTTCGATTCCAGTTCCTGTGGAGTATTGTCAAGGCTGCGCGAGTAGGTATAGGCCACGCGCAGATCGAGTCCTTTGGAAAAGCGCCGATTCAAGGTTGCTTCCAGGCCGTGATAGTAGCCGTAGCCATTCTGGTTCAGGTACTCGATGTAGCCGAAGTTTGGAAATGGAACCTTGCCGGTGCTGACTCCATTCACGATGATGGGCTGGTTGAAATCGCTCAGGCGATCGAGATGAGTTGATTTGGTCCCGACATAGTTCAACTCGGCGCTCCAGGCGGAAGAAAACTGGTGCTGCACTCCAAAGCTCCATTGCTGCACCATAGGCGCGGGATTGTCGGGATTGACCGCGCGAATGTGAAAGGCTCGCAAGTCCTGCAGGTTCACAGTGCCCGGATCAAGGAAGTTGGCGGGAAATCCGTTCTTCGCGATCAGCACAGGCGTCGTATTGCTGGCCAGCGTCTTGTTGATCAGGAACGGCGGATTCAAGGCCATTTGGTTTTCGCTGCCGAAGCGCTCAAACAGCGTGTAGTAAATGCCGTAGCCTCCGCGAATCACTGTATTCCAGCCGGGTGAGTATGCGAACCCGGCGCGCGGGCTGAAAGCCGTCTTGTAGGGCTTCACGAGTGAGCGTTGCTCAAGGGAGCCATCTTTGGCGAACACCAGCGAACCGCCATTAGCAGGATCGAAATTGGCAGTGCGGTTCTGGGCTTCCGTCACGGGCGAGGCAAAATCGTAGCGCAGCCCCAGATTCAGAGTCAGCTTGGGAGTGACTTTCCAGTCATCTTGGGCAAAGCCGCCAATCATCCACAGGCGCTGATCGACGAAGAATACGTTCGTGAGCTGCGTGCTCTGCACCAGGCCGAGCAAGCCATCGGCATAGGAAAGTCCGCTGTTGGCTGGGCATCCGCTCGCCTGATGGCATGCTGTAAACACACCGGTAAAGCCCAGGTCGCCACGGGTTCCCGGCTCATCCTGAAAGATGTTGCGCATCGGCCCGTAAAAACTGAAACCCAACTTCAGGGTGTGCCGCTTGAAGGTTTGTGAAAGCGTGTCGAACCATTCAAATTGTTGGGGAATCTGCCGTTTCGGAAGGAAGTCCGGAGAGCCAAGAAAACCAAAGTTGGCAAAGGTCGTAAGCGGCACTCCGCCTGCGATGGCCGGGTTGTTGGGAATGCCGGGAACAAATTGGTCCGCTGCGTTCTTACCAAATGGATCCTGCTGGGCGTAGGAAAAATTTCTCACGAAGCCGAAATGAAAGTCGTTGATGATCCGCGGCGAAAAGATGTGCGTCCAGCCGATGGCAAGACTGGAGCCGGTGAGGGTCTGCCTTCCTAAAGCCGAGGTGCTTGTGCCGTCGGCGATCCCTCCGAAATTGCCGGGCAGGAAACGAAAGCGATTGAAGTAGCTGTAACGTCCGAAAACGTTGTCGGAGGGAGTTACATTCCAGTCGATACGGCCGTTGTATCCGTCGTTGTTGTCGGTAACGAGCGCGTTGCGGGCAAAGTTGTTCACATTGCCGGGAAGGTTGGCTGCTGGAAACAAAGCCATCAAGTTAGAGACCACCGGGTCAATCCGCAGGTTGGGAATCTGATTATTGGCAAACGGCAGGCCCGTGGTGGGATCGTAAATCGTAGGGTACTTCACGCCCGCCAGCGCGGCTGCCGCCGGACTGAAATCGCCGATGCGTTCGTTCGCCAGCGGAACCGTGGTGATCCTGGAAACTCCCTGATGGATTCGCGTTCCCTCATAGTTGAAGAAGCCAAACAATTTGTTCTTGATGAGCGGCCCGCCGATGCTTCCGCCAAACTGATTCTGGTTGTTCTCTGGCCTGGCCAGATGATTTCGGTTGGAAAAGAAATCATTGGCGTCAAAAAATTGGTTGCGCAGATACTCGTAGGCCAGGACATGTACCTGGTTGGTTCCGCTCCTGGTGCTCACCGCCACTGCTGCCCCTGGGCTCCGGCCATATTCCGCCGAGTAAGGATTGGTGATGATATTGAATTCCTGAAGCGTATCCACCGATGGATGAGACGCTTCCGTGCTCAACTCCTGCACATTCTCCGAGAAGGTGTTGTTATCTATCCCGTCGAGCAGGAAGTTGTTCTGCAAGGAATGCACGCCGTGCACGTTGAAGTCGCCGGTGCGGCCTGCGCTGGTGGCCCCGCTCTGCTGGGTAAAGCGGCTGATCTGGACACCGGAGACCACCCGCAGCAGATCGTCCCAATTGCGCAAGAAGAGCGGGGTCCTCTCAATGGCATCGCTGGTGATCACTGTCCCGATGGAGGCGTCGTCCGGCGAAAGGCCGCTGTTGCTGGTCGTGACCTCGATGGTTTCCGAACTCGTACTGATCCGGAGTGTAAAATCGCGGCGGATTTTTTCTGCTGTGTTAACCGCGACCATCTGCCCCATGATGGCGAAGCCCTTCCCGGTGACGGTAACCCGATAAGAGCCAATCGGAAGATCCTGAAGATAGTAGTAGCCGGCGTCGTCTGTTTCGGTGCTTCGGCTGTAGCCGGTCTCTGGGTTCTGCGCAGTAACCAGCACGTGTGGAACCACAGCATTGCTGGGGTCGGTGATCAACCCGGTCAGGTTCCCAGTGTTGACCTGGCCAAGCCCAAGGCTGCACAAACCAACCACGATGATTGCCATCTGCAATTTCGCGAAGCGTCCCATGCTATCTCCTGAAGTCCCGTATGTGATCGCTCTAAGGACCGTCAAGGATACCCAGGCTTTTTGAATGCAAGGTTAAGATTTGGTTTAAATATCGCTCGTTAGAATGTCGTACCAGTGAGTCTTTGAAAATTCCGGGACCGGGCCAGGAATGCTTGCAGCTAAATTGGTTCCTTCGAATTCAGCTTCGCTATACCAGTCGGCATGGCGGCAGATTTCGGCGGCGCAGCGGATGCGAACCAGATTCTTTTCTCGTGCTAAATAGGTCTCTGGATCAGTAACGTCGATCATCTCTTTGCATCGCGTGCAGTGTATGTACATGTTTGTCCCTGGCCATTGTTCATGGGCAGCCCAGTTTTGTTGTTGCTATCAATATCGGCAATGATGAAATAAAGTTTAATGTCCAAAAAATTACCCAATTACCCAATTACCCAATGGTTTGATAAGATTTGTTCGTTCCTCCTCCCCTTTGAAAATTCATCCGGCCATGGGTACCTCTCTATCCACAAAGCGGCACGACTTGCAGGCTCCTCGCGCCTTGCCCATCATTGCTTATTTTGAGGAGGACGCAGGCGCTCGCCAACTGTTGGTAGGGGCACATCGCTTCCGGCGAATGTCGTTTGACAATACCCTCCAGGAAAACCCGGCCATTGAGCGAATTGTGATCGTCTTTTCGGAAGAGGTGATGGAGAAGCACTATCGCGAACTTAGAGTGCCGAATGTCCGGGTGCTGGCCCTTAGCAAAAGCAGGTTTAAAGATGCGCGGATCGATGGCGCTGTCTACGCTTACCTTCCGCCCGATGTTCCCAATGAGCTTCTGGAGCGCACGCTGGACAACGCTCTGGACCATATTCATCTGGTCCAGACGCGGCACGAGGTCAACGAGCGCCTGGCAGGAGCCACGCAGGAAATCCATGAACTGAATAAGATTGGCGTGGCCCTTTCCGCTGAGCACAACGCGCGCAAGCTTATGGAAACCATTCTGACCAAGTCGCGGGAGTTCACGCGCAGCGACGCAGGATCCATCTACTTGGTCGAGCGAAAGCCCCTGACGCGTGACCAGCAGCGAATGTCTTTCAATAGCCAGCCGCCCAAGGCCCAGGCGGAGCTGTTCGAAGAGCAAATACGTTTCAGCCTGGCGCAGAACGACACAGTGAGCGTTCCTTTTCGCGAAACGACCATCGATATCAACAAGCGTTCTATCGCCGGATACGTTGCTTTAACCGGGGAAGTCGTCAATATCGAGGACGCCTACCATCTTCCACCCGGCCTCCCCTATGTCATCAATCGCAAGTTCGATACTGACTCGGGATATCGGACCAAGTCGATCCTCGCAGTGCCCATGCGCAACCAGAAAGACAAGATTGTGGGCGTACTTCAGTTGATCAATGCCAAGCGCGACTTTAAGGCCAAGCTGGCTTCGCTCTCGGCGGTCGTGCAGCAGGTTGTCCCCTATACCGCCCGGCAGCAGGAAATCGTTCTATCTCTCGCCAGCCAGGCCGCAGTGGCGTTAGAGAACAGCCAGTTATACGAATCCATCCAGAGGCTCTTCCGGGGCTTTGTTGATGCTTCCGTGAAGGCGATTGAAGCGCGTGATCCTACCACAAAAGGACACTCGTTTCGTGTTGCCGGCCTGACGGTGGCCCTGGCGGAGGTGGTAGACCGGAGTGAAGCCGGAGCCTACGCTCATACGCAGTTTTCACGGGATCAGATGCGGGAAATCGAGTATGCCAGTCTGCTTCACGATTTTGGCAAAGTCGGGGTGCGGGAAGAGGTATTGGTTAAAGCCAAAAAACTTTATCCTCTGCAACTGGAATTGATCAAGCAGCGTTTCGGTTTCGTCCGGCGTACGCTGGAAAATGAAGTGCTTCAGTCCAAGATCGACTATGCGCTGGAACAAGGCCGCGAAGAGTTCGTGCAGTCGTTGCCGCAATTCAATGCCAAGCTGGCCGATGCAGTCGGCGAGTTGGATGGATACCTGCAGGACATCATACGGTCCAATGAACCAACGGTGCTGCCGGAGGGAAATTTCGAGCGTTTACTGGGCATTGCTGCCGTCAATTATCTGGACCTTGATGGAGAGAGAAAACCCTTATTGCATGGAGATGAGGTGCGCCTGCTTTCCATTCGCAAAGGCTCACTGGATGATGATGAGCGCAACCAAATTGAATTGCATGTGAAACATACCTTTGAATTCCTCCAGCAGATTCCGTGGACGAACGAGTTAAGCAATATCCCAGCGATTGCCCGGGGACACCACGAAAAACTCAATGGCGCCGGCTATCCCTACAAGCTCTCGGCCCCGGAGATTCCGCTGCAAACGCGCATGATGACGATTTCCGATATCTATGATGCTCTGACTGCCTCCGATCGTCCTTACAAGAAAGCCGTTTCCATCGATCGGGCGCTCGATATTCTCAATCTTTCGGTGAAGGATGGTGAGCTCGATCCCGATCTCTTTGAACTTTTTAAGTGTGCCAAGATTTATGAGCACTTGAAGGTGTTGTCCTCCGGCAGTTGATACGTCTGCCTAAAGGCCCGCGATTCGCAAGCGAATCGCTAGACGCTGATACCCGGTGGTAAGTCACTTTTGATAAAAGTGACTTACTACCGATTGCCTTTCTCAAAAACTCCAGTAATATAACTGTGGTTTCAGACCATGAAAGACTTCTACATTTGCGACGCCGGAAAATTTGAGAACCAGGTCATCACCTCTTCGTTTGTCGTTGCCACCAAGCAGATCAAGCCCAAGAAGAGCGGCGAGCTTTATTTGGCGCTCACCATCGCCGACCGCACCGGCCAGCTTGAAGCCAAGATGTGGGACAACGTGAACGAGCACCTGGGCTCATTCGACCAGGATGACTTTGTCAAAATTCGTGGCCTGCTGAATAAGTTCAATGGCCGGTTCCAGCTCACCATCCACAAAGTGCGCTGCATGACCGATACGGAAGTCGACTTCGACGACTACCTGCCCCGCACCACCAAGAACATCGATGAACTTTGGCGAACGATGGGCGAATATGTTGAGAATTTTCGCAATCCTTATCTCAAGGCGCTGGTGCAGGCCTTCATGTCCGACCCTCAGATCGAACGCGCCTACAAGAACGCTCCGGCCGCCAAGACGCTCCATCATGCTTACATCGGAGGTCTCCTGGATCATGTCGTTTCTTTGTTTCGTCTCTGCGATCTTGCCTGCCGGAACTATCCTGAGATGATCGACCGTGACCTGCTGATGACCGGCGCGTTTCTTCACGACATCGGCAAGGTCCATGAATTGAGCTTTGCCCGGTCATTTGGCTATACCACGCGCGGACAACTTCTGGGGCACATGATCATCGAGCTGGAAATGTTGCAGGAAAAAATCGCCAAGGTTCCCGGCTTCCCCGGTGAGTACAAGACCCTGCTTGAGCACCTGATCATTAGCCATCATGGGAAATATGAGTTTGGCAGCCCCAAGATGCCAATGTTTCCGGAAGCCCTGATGCTTCACTATCTCGATGACCTGGATTCCAAGATGGAAGCCATGCGTGCCCATTTTGAGCGAGAGCCAAGTCTTGAATGGACAAGCTACAACGGCAGCCTGGAACGCCCGTTGCTCAATACTAAGAAATTCCTATTTCAGGAACCGGCAAAAGAGCAGGGCAACTCCGCAGAGAACTCCAATGGCGCCGCTGCGGCAGCATCGGGAGAAGAACCAAGTCAATTGCCAGAATTGCCATAAATGCCATAATTGAGTAAAGGCCGTGTCTTTTCGATTTTGGCAATTATGGCAATCTTGGCAATTATGGCAATTTGGTAGAGAATCAATGCCTCAAGGAGGGGGTAGCTGTGAAATCTCCACGTTTGTTTTTTGTTTTGATGTTCTTCGCGTTGGCCTTTCTGATGGCTTGCGGCGACAAATCCAACACACCAGCCACGTCCAGCAACAGCGCAAATCCGGGCAGCGCTGGGACAGGCACACCCGAAAGCAAAGAGAAAAAACCTGCCTCTGAAGTTACCGTCATTCCTTCCGGCACTACTATTATAGTGCGATTAGGAGAGACGCTTAGCTCGAAACAGAGTCAGGCTGGGCAAAGCTTCTCCGCCACCGTGGCGCAGCCCGTGACGGTGGATGGAAAAACTGTTATCGAGGAAGGAGCGGCTGCTCGTGGTACCGTCGTGGATGTGAAAGGCATGGGCCATTTCAAAGGTGGCGCACGCCTCCAGGTTCGGCTTGATTCGGTTACGATTCATGGCAAAGAGCATCAGATCGAGACGACCGCCGTCTCCCGCTCGCTCAAAGGCAAAGGCAAGAGATCCATGGGATTCATTGGAGGCGGCGCAGGAGCCGGCGCTCTGATTGGCGCGCTGGCCGGTGGTGGTAAAGGAGCTGCAATCGGCGCAGCCGCCGGCGCTGGAGCAGGAACAGCGGGTGCTGCATTCACTGGCAACAAAGATATCGTGTTGCAAGCGGAGAGCGCGCTTACATTCCGGCTGACCCAAGCGGTCGAACTGCGCTAGGCTCAATACGGTTCACTTAAGGTTCGATCAGTAACTATGGAGAACGATGCCCCAGCCCCGGCAGGGGCGGAAATAGAGTAGCCCACGGTGAAGCGTAGCGGAACCGTGGGAACCCGGGAAGTTTGAACCTGAGCCCCAGCGGGGCGGCATAGATTCTTATCTTCGTCGTCCACCCAAGCCAATGGATCAAGAAATCGTGGCCAATCGCCGCTCCTTGCGATTGGCCACAAGCTCATCCGTTTACTCCTTAACCGGCGATATCATGGTCACCTCCACAAGCTGGGCGAGTAGCTCCAGTTTGGCGATGGGAATCTGACCGGTAACCAGTGCAGAACCAGAGCCCGTCTTAACGATCATGCCCGTCTTAGAGAGCTTTTCTGCAATTTCGGCGGTCGCAGCACTGAGTTGAACTTGCACTGCTACCATTCCAGATCGAGGCAGATTGCATTTGCTTTCAGTTTGAGCAACCGAAGACATCGTGGAGCAGACGTAGAGCCGCCACAGATCGGGGCTCATTTTCGAGCGCCACACCGCAAACTGGCTGGCCTTGCTGGCAAGCTTTTTATTTTCCTTTTCCCCGGAAAGGCGTCTCCTAAAGATCGGGTCTGCTTTGCTCGCATCTGCCTGTGGGTGGAGCAACAAATCCTCACCCGAAAATGTGTTGCTGACCTGGGCTGTGCTCGATTCGACCATAGGAGCTTCCGCAGTGACCTCAACCGTGGTTGAAGCGCCTTCGATCCTGTTGGCGCTGGAATAGCCGGCTGAACCTGCTGAGCGGCCAACCTCTGGCGCATAAGGGGATGTGGTAACGGTGTAGTTCTGTCCTGGCTGGCTCGGTACTGCCAATGGCGAGACGTGCTCCGGCAACTCTACAGGCACTTCAATGCGCACCGGCTTGCCGTCCTGGACTACAGTCCGGGTTTCGACTGCGACAAAAGAGGTGTATTGCGTGGCCAGGTTGTGAGTCAGGCCCACCTGCACAATTTCGGCTTTGTACTTCGATCGGCCCTCTTGTATTCCCATCCAGTCCTGTGACATGTAGTCATCGACTTTTCGTCTGGCCCATATCTTTTCGAGGACTGCATTGCTCGTGTTCTCGGCTCCGAAGTCCACAGCTATTTCGCGGCGGAATGGCCCTCCTGCTTGTGTTCCACGTATTACCAGCGTTCCTTTGCCTGCCTTGGCGTAGCGGCCAGTGATAATAACCGGCTTAGCGGAAAACAGATCAGGAATTTGGGCCGGAAAGACTTCAGAAACCGGAAGGCCGTTCCACTCAATCGAAACGTTGGTCAACACCGGCGAGTGCACGCGCTCGTAGAACCGGTCGGCAGCCGCTTGGGCTTCATTGGCCTTCATCACAAATTCCACTTCGCCCCGGCCGGCTTCAGCCATCTTGCTCAACAGGAAACGATTGACCGCGGTGCCAATGCCAAAAGAAAAGACGCGTGCCTCAGGATGCTTTTGCACTTCGGCAACGATTTCAGCGTCGTTTCCGACGTAGCCATCGGTCATGAAGCACACAACACGCACTGGTTCCACGCCTCCGGCCGGTTTCGGCGAAGCTTCACCATCCCCGAGAGCGGCACGAATCGCACCCATCATCTCGGTGCCACCACTACCGTATGCGCCATCCAACACGGTCTTGGCGGCGGCTATGTTCTCCTGGGTGGGCGGTACCGGTTCGGGAAAAAGAATCCTGGTGTCACCAGAGAACGTAATCAAATTAAACGTCTCTTCAGGGCGAAGGTTATCCAAAGCCCGGCGGATGGTTTTCTTGGCCATTTCCAAAGGGAATCCCCACATGGAGCCGGAAGTATCGAGGACAAAGATCACCTGTCTGGGTACAGTGGAGCCGTCTACGACCCGGTCGGGCGGCTGCAGAATGAAAGCAAAGTATCCACCGGACTGGTCAGCATGGGTCAGAAGGGCATCGGCGATCCCCTGCCCGGCAACTTTGTATCTGAGGATAAAGTCTTTCTTGGGCAAGACCGTATCTGCAGCTAGCTGCACATGAAAAGCATCTGCCGCAGTGCGGTCGGCAAGAATCTTGTGTGAGGTTGAATGTATCTCGGCAATCGGCACGCCGGCTGCCAGGTTGACCTCCATGGAAACGTCGTGGCCGGCATGAGCATCATCGGTGTGTATACCGGCAACCGGCGGGCTGATTCGAGAAGCATCCGGAACCTGGTTGGTGTCCGCCATAGTGCCTCGGGAGTCCGAGTCGGCGGTGGTCCGGGACCCAAAGGAAACATTTTCTACCTTGGCCCCACTATTCTGCGCAGGTTGTTTTTGCCCCTGGGAAGCGCCAGGAATGTAACGCGGTCCAACTACCAATGGGAATGCGAATTCGTATGTGCCCGCCTCATATTTCAGAAGCTCGATGACCGAAAGATTGACCTCAACTTTCGAATTGGGCGGAATATTGGCGACCGATTGCGTGAAAATGTTGGGGCGTTCCTGGTCCAATAACGCCGTGGTATGGCCGGCGTTGCGTGCAGCCTCATAAATCTTGCGGGCTTCTTCACGCTCATGAATTACGGCCCTGATCTCGCGGTCACCGACACGCATGGACATGCCGTCTACGGCGCTGTCGTGAGGCAATGGAAACACATAGATCGCCTCGACTGCATTGGGAAGCACATTCTCAAATTCCTGGGTTACGGAGATCCTGGCCACGAAACCGCTGATCTCCGTTTTGACAGAGGTGTGCCGTAGTGGAACAAAGCCGGTAACGGCGCCATCTTTGCCAACAATTTTTAGCTGGGGACTGTTATCGCTCTTCGAACTGGCGGCTCCGAGCGGAAGCACCGCAATGACTCCGCAGAGCATAGCAAGACATACTAAACATACGAATACCCGGTTTTTCATACACGCCTCCCCTCATTTGAGAGAAGAACGGAGAAGATCTTGTTCTATGCGATTTTTTTTTAGACCAAATGATCACTGCAATAAATCAAACTGACCATCAATGATTCGGGCTTGGCTATGAGTTTACGTATTGTTGCGGGCTTTTCGTCGAGATTTATGGCAAACCGTGTGCCCCAGCTTGAATAAAAAGGGGCTGCATTTGGATTGCAGCCCCAGCCATGGAAGAAGAGTTATTTGTGTCCCCTAGTCTTTATCGTTTTTGTCATGTGATTTGTGAGAATGGCTGGCAGAAGCCTTTGCGTTGGCACTGGAATCAGCCTGGGCCTCAGCGCTGCCAGACTTCCCATGATGATGAGTGTCGGCATTGGCATTCGTGCTGCTATTTGTATCCGCGCTGGCCGAGCTTCCGCCCAACGAAACACCTAAGTTGGTTTGAGTGTTCAAGCCAACCGCGCTCTGGCTGTTTCCGCTTCCAGTGGAGCTATTCTGGTTGGTGCTGGAAGAAGTCGAGGCCGTCTGGTGTCCGGCCCGGGCTGCAGCCTGGGTGGTCGAATCGACCTGGGTTGTAGCGCTGCCTAAAGGCTGCTTCTGAGATTTCTGGTCATTGTCGGCGGCCTTTTGCTCTTTCTTTTTCTTGTCTGCCTTAGCTGCGGCTTGAGTCGCGGAATCCGCGCTTCCATTCACGCCATTCTGCAAACCACCGCCAATCTGAGTCGCGGAATTCAAATCGCCGCTCAGCGAGCCGCCATGCCCACCTGCGCCTGCCACGGCGCCTACCGTACCTTTCACTGTGCCGCCGAGTCCTAACTGCGCACTGGCAGTTAGCGTCATGAACATCACAGCGGCAAATAGGGAAATTAGAACCTTGGTGTTTTTCATTTTTACTATGTTCTCCTTTTCAAATTTCCAGCGCCCCAGCCTGATGTAAGAGCAACTGGTCTGCCAACCAGGACCATCAACGTAAGCTCCTGAATTTAGGAGAGTTACAGGAAGAGCCATGTACCTTGGTACTTGGAAAGAATTACGTAGTTCAGCTCTTAGCCCTTAGTACTTAGCTTTTCTTTACGCTCACTTGCGGACAGCATTGGGTTTTTGCTTGTTTGGCCACCTCTTTGTGCGGGTTTTTATACAATTGAGATAGAACATGTCTCCAAAGAACTCCACAACGCTTGTGCTTGAAGATCCGATCTCTGAATCGAAACCCATAAAGGTTGGTTTCGTGAGCCTGGGATGTCCCAAGAACCTCGTCGACAGCGAGGTCATGATGGGCATGCTGCAGAGTGGCGGAGCGCAAATCACTTCACGGGCCGATGAAGCCGATGTCATCGTGGTCAATACCTGTTCGTTTATCGATACCGCCAAACAGGAGTCGGTGGACACCATCCTGGAGATGGTCCAACACAAGACCAGCGGCAAGGCCCAAAAGCTTGTGGTGGCAGGCTGCCTTGTAGAGCGCTATCGCGACGAGATTCAGAAGAACATCCCTGAAGTCGATGCTGTGGTCGGCACGGGCGAGTTGGAAAATATTCTGGCGGCCGCAGGAGTTGGTATTGGCGGCGCGCGCTCGGAGACGAATTCGCCTTTTGTGATCCTCAATTCTGCTTCTCCCTCCGCCAGCCAGTCACTGAAATCGGGGGTGCGCTCACGCGCGGAAGGTGAGTTGCGCGAGTCGCAAGGGCGTTTTTCCCGCGCCGAATGGGATGGCGCGATCGCCAGTCTGCCTAACTATCTTTACGACGAAAACACGCCGCGGCTTCTGGCTACACCCAAGGCTTCGGCCTATATCAAGATCGCCGAAGGATGCGATCATCCTTGCGGTTTTTGCATTATCCCGCAGCTTCGTGGGAAATTCAGGTCACGCCATTTCGAATCAGTGATTGCCGAAGCCCGGCGGCTCGCTACCAACGGCGTGCGCGAGATCACGCTGATCGGCCAGGACACAACTTGCTATGGCGAAGACCTTGGCCTGAAGGATGGACTCCCGTTGCTGCTGGAGCGCCTGGCAGAAATCGAAGAGCTGCGGTGGGTGCGTTTCCTCTATGCCTATCCCAACAAGATCACGGGAAAGCTACTGGAGACCATGGCAGCGCACGAGAAGATCTGTTCGTACGTCGATGTCCCGCTGCAACATGCGTCCGCTTCGGTGTTGAAGCGCATGAAGCGAGGCGCGGGCGCTGAGATTTTCCTGAAATCGATTGAGAAGATGCGCCGCGCTGTTCCAGAATTGACGCTTCGGACCTCATTCATCGTGGGATTTCCCGGCGAAACAAATGAAGATTTCGAGGAGTTATGCGAATTTGTCAAAGCCGCCCAGTTCGACTGGCTGGGAGTCTTCAGCTACTCCGACGAAGAAGGCGCGCAAGCGTATCGTCTGGAAAATAAAGTCCCGGCGCGTGAAATCGAGCGCCGCCGCAAGAAGCTGATGCAGGTCCAGCGGCAGATCAGCAAGAAGAAAAAGGCCAAGCTTGTAGGCCGCGAGTTCGATGTGCTTGCTCTCGGTCCTTCCGACGAAACTGAGCTTCTGTGGGAAGGACGTACGCCCATGCACGCTCCCGAAATCGATGGCAAGTTGTTCATCAACGATTTCGGAGAACATGAGCAACTCAGGGCCGGCGAGTTTTATCGTTGTGAAATCACAGAAGCGCATGAGTACGATCTGGTGGCGAAAATCATTTCTTCTCGCCCAAAATCTCTTCTTCCTCCTTCCCTTGAGCGCTGAGTTGAAGAATTACGTTGAAGTCTTCGAGCGTTGAAGTATCGCCGGCAACGGATTTCGTGGTTACGATCTCGCGCAACAGGCGGCGCATGATCTTGCCGCTCCGGGTTTTAGGAAGGGCAGCGACAAAGTGTATCTTTTCAGGACGCGCGAGAGCCCCGATTTCCTGGGCCACCCACTCGCGTAAGCCGTCATAGAGCACGTCACTTTCTTTTTCGGTGGCTTTCAGGGTGACAAAGGCGTGGATGGCCTGGCCCTTCAATTCATGGGGTGCGCCCACTACGGCAGCTTCGGCGACCGATTTATGCCGGACGAGAGAAGACTCCACTTCCATAGTGCTGAGGCGATGTCCAGCCACGTTGATCACGTCGTCCACGCGTCCCAGGACCCAGATGTACCCGTCTTCATCGCGGGTGGCGGCATCGCCGGTGAAGTAGATGCCGGGGAAGCGCGACCAGTAATTTTCTTTGAACCGCTCCGGGTCTTTGTAGAGGGTGCGCAACATGGAGGGCCACGGCTTGGTTAGAACAAGGAAGCCCTTGCCTGCGCCTTGAATCGGAGTTCCTTTGTCATCGACAATTTCGGGCGAGACTCCAGGCAGAGGACGGGTCGCGGAGCCCGGTTTGGTGGGCGTTGCTCCAGGAATTGGTGAGATCATGATGGCGCCTGTTTCGGTCTGCCACCAGGTATCCACAATGGGGCAGCGGTCTTTGCCGATGACTTTGTAATACCACTTCCATGCCGCCGGATTGATCGGCTCGCCTACGGACCCCAGGAGTCGCAGAGAAGACAGGTCGCGTCCTTCGGGCCAATGGTCGCCCTGGCGGATAAACGAACGGATCGCTGTGGGCGATGTGTAGAAAATATTCACGCGATACTTTTCAATGAGCCTCCAGAAGCGGTCTGGCTTGGGCCAGTCCGGCGCGCCTTCATACATCAAGGTCGTCGCGCCCGCAGCCAGCGGTCCAAAGACGACATAGGAATGTCCGGTGACCCAGCCAATATCGGCGGTGCACCAATAAACATCTTCATCGCGCAAATCAAAAACCCACGTCATGGTAGCCAGCACCTGGGCCAGGTAACCGCCAGTGGAATGGACAACACCCTTGGGCTTTCCCGTGGTTCCCGAGGTATAGAGCACGTAGAGAGGATGCTCGCTATCGAGTTGTTCTGCGGGGCACACCTCGGAACGCCCTGTGGTCAGATCGTCCCACCAGTGATCGCGGCCAAGTTTCATCTCGGTTAAGATTTCCTGCCGCTTGTAAACCACGACGTTCTTGACCGTTGGGCATTCTTTCAGCGCCTCGTCCACATTTTGCTTCAGTGGCACCTCTTTGCCGCGCCGCAGTCCACTGTTGGCGGTGATGACGATCTCCGCCTCCAAGTCTTGAATACGCGTCTTCAGCGCCTCAGCCGAGAACCCGCCAAAAACGACGGAATGGGGCACACCCAGCCGTGCACAGGCCAGCATGGCAATGGCCGCCTCCGGCACCATCGGCATGTAGATGATCGCTTTGCCGCCGCTCTTGAGCCCCAGTTCTTTCAAGGCGTTGGCAAATTTGCAAACTTTGCGATATAGCTCCTGGAACGTGAGCATGCGCTGCTCAAAATTCTCGCCTTCCCAAATAATGGCAGCCTTGTTGCGCCTGGCAGAGGTGAGGTGGCGGTCCAGACAGTTATAAGCGACATTGGTCTTGGCGCCGACGAACCACTTGGCAAAAGGCGGGTTCGACCAGTCCAGGACTTTGGACCAGGGCGAAAACCAATGCATGGCCTTGGCCTGCTCTGCCCAGAATTGTTCCGGGTTCTGCTGGGCTTGCTTATACATCTCCTCATATTGCTGAATCGATTTAATATGGGCAGACTTGCTGAATTCGGCGGGCGGCGCAAATATCTCGTTTTGTTCCATAGCGAAGGAATTCTACAGCAATCAGCAATCAGCAGTCAGCACTCATCGGTAAGTAAGCACCGCGGGATCATCGAGATGAGGAAAGGCGTTGAAGCTGCTCAGGGTAAAGCGGTCGCCCGAAAACAGCAGGTCGGTAATAGAGCAGTTGCGGGCCATCCATGCGATCTTCAAGGTCATGTGGGGCGCGAGTTCCAATGCCCGTTGCACGGTCACCCCGATGGGGCCGCCGGAACTGAAGAGGGCGACTTGCTGCCCTTTCCCATCGGTGGCGGCGATTTTGGAAAGACCCTGGTAGACGCGCGCAGAAAATTCCTGCCAGCTTTCGACGTTATCGACAACGATTTCCTGAGCAGCCCACTTGCCGATGACCACTTCAAACAACCGCTGAAATGTCTTGTGCTGCTCGTTAAGGCTGCGAGAGTTCTTGAAGGCGTCGTGCAACTCCCGGATCGTAGGATTTGCCTCCACAAGCTGTGGCAGGCTGGCATCCATTACACTCTCGCCGTGGTATTCATCGAACTCCGGCATGATGATCGGTTCGGGCCAGGGCAAGTCAAGCTTCGAATAAGCGTCGCCAACAATACGCGCCGTCTCAATTTGCCGCACCCGCGGACCCGAGTAAATACGATCAAACAAAACGCGGCGTCGTGCCCAGTATTCTCCGAGCAACCGGGCTTGGGTCTCGCCAACGGGGGAGAGCTTGTCATAGTCTTGCTCCATGAAGGAGGCCTGACCATGTCTGATGACGAATAATCTGCTCATAAGAGAATTTGAAATTTATAATTGCACGCCGTAATTCTAAGACTCATATGCCTTCCAGAGAAGAGATCCTTGCACGTGCAAAACTTGTCGTATCCAAATATGACGAATGGATATTGAGCCAGCCGAATGTAACAGCCGTAGGAGTAGGACACAAGATCAAGGGACATCGGGATACCATGGAACCTTGCGTTAAGATTTTTGTCCGAAAGAAAATCCCGCGAATGCCGCGGAACGCTCAGTTGCCTCGATTTATCGATGTTGGCGGGGGGCAGAGGGTTCCTACCGATATTGTGGAAGGTGGTCCTTTTTTTTTGCAAAAAAAGAGTGGCCTGGAGTCAAAGTGTGGAAGCGACAAAACCCCCAATAAGCAGCGCATCCGCCCGGCAAGGCCGGGAACCAGTATTGGGGACGTAACGGTTCCTTATGGGACTTTCGGCGCAGTGGTGATCGACGATCTTAGTGGAAAATCGTTGATCCTCTCCAACAATCACGTGCTGTATTATGAGTTTGACCCTGACATCTTTCAACCTGGTGTTTCTGATCAACAAGACGATGAAGATGACTCGGATGATCTTGTTGCCGAACTATTTAACCATGTCGATCCCGATTTGGGTGTCGACGCCGCAGTCGCGTGTCCTTTGAGGCCAGAGATGATTCTCAACAAGCCCCTCAACGGTGTTCCCGCTCCTTCCCCCTCGTGCCGGGCAATCGGGTTGCTCTTTGGGGGAGACGAAAGTAAGACAACCTTGCTGAACCCGATCGATACAGTGCTTTCCCTCCTTAAGGTGCACTTTCCTCTTCCGGATTCAACGGCAACTGCCTTTGTTGGCATGAGAGTGCAAAAGACAGGGAGAACCACGCAACGAACAGAAGGGACAGTCACTTGCATTCACGTGAGCGTCCCCTTACAAGATGTCACATTTCGCGAACAGATAGCCACTACTTGCATGTCGCTGGATGGCGATAGCGGCTCTCTAGTGGTAGAAAATCTCTAGCTATTTCTTTCCCGATGGCACGGCAGGCTCCAGCATAAACAGTGGAGCCTGGCAATCAGTGCCTGGACCAGCCTGTTTACATGGGTCGTTCACCGGCAGACCGCTACAGAATTTTACAGAATTCACTTTAACCCAGGGGAACATGGTCAACATCTGAAAGAATACTTCGTTTGCATGTTGATGGGTCGGATCCAAAACGCTTAAAGGGGTGAGGTTGATCCTGAGGGTTGCGCTTGGAAGACCCTTGTCATTAGAAAAATCAGGAACGAATACAAATGGAGCCGGAGGAGGCAGAGGCAGCACTGATTCGAATTTCACACTGTTGAAATCGATGGGGTGCGCTTTCGTGTTTCTGTAAAGACAGTTTATTGAGGATGCGAAGTTCGTTTCTTTTCCACTGTTGTCGAATTCAACGCATGTGGGGTTGATGCCAATGAGCAGATCCGGATAGGGCAACATAATATCGAAGAGAGCAGGGCAGCAATGGTAGTCCTCAGCGGATGGTTTGGGTGGAGGTCCTTTTTTCTTAGGCTTGCATCCTTTGCAGTCGTCGGGTGGTGGCGGTGTCCCACACGTATCCTGAGGAAACGAGCAGAGCGTGGTCCCAGAAGTCGTCATCTCCCGAGACTGTATTCCACTGAGCTGATAGTGACGCGTGATTTTGGGATCATCTTTATCCCAGGGAATGACTGCTTCGTTTGCTGTGGTAGCAAGCCAGGGCGTATGGGGAAAACAACAAAATGCATTTCCCACAATTCTGGGAGCCATTATCCGCATGTGACCTTGCTCACTCCAATAACAGAAAGGCCCTGTCAGAGTGACAAGAAGGTCCTGCCCCAACTGATCGCAGTTATTATCAACTAGTGCATTAACCGGGAGGGCGGAAGCGGCCAGTAACGTGCCCGCTTGCTTCAGCAAATCACGACGATTCATATCGAAAAAGCTCCTTGAAAAGATTGTCTGTATTGCGGCACGGCCTTGGATTCTAACAACTTGCAACTTTTATGCTTCACCGAATGCGGAAAACGCCGCCCAATAATATGGGTGTGAAAACTGATCTGAGGTTCGCAAACCCGAGGCGGCTGTTTGAATCGCGCTGGCCACATCTTTGCCCGAAAGCGCTAGCTGATAGAACCGCACCATGAAATTGGACGTTGTTACCGAGTCTACATTCCAGCGGCTGGCAACCACGTGTGGCACTCCTGCGCGAAGCAGTCCGGTCACCAGGCTATCCAATGGCAGGTTTTCACTCGGCTTAGCCGTTCCACAAGCCGAGAGAACTGCCAAGCTCACGTCCTTCCAGCGATGACTTAATTCGAAGGTCCGCAGATGCTTATCGTGACCGCGGGGCGCGCCAGAAATGCTTATGGTTCCATCGGCCAGGAGGATTGCGGAGCCGGTTTGGCCGGTTGTAGCGTGTCCCGCAAAATGAAATACCCTGCTCCTGGGAATTTCTTTTTCTACCTGAGAGACCGTGGCCATGTTTCCCGCGAGCATGGTTGCGTGGGAGAACTGCGCGGCCACCTGATGGGCCTCGGAAAGCGCCCCGGGTGGCGGTGCGAAAGAGCCATCAGCATGGATAGGAGACGCCACAACAAGAGCCTGATCGGACGGCTGAATCGCCCTTTGCGGTTCGGAAAGTGTTCCGGCAATCAAGCCAGAAGCCATTGTGATTCTGTACTGCTCTCCCAGATAAGCCTGTGAATCGTCAACCAGGGCTTCCATGGGAAGCGTACTCAAGATTCCGTCCGGCTCGATGATCAAGGTCCCGCCTGCCGGCAACCATTGACTTACCGGCTTTACCAACCAGGAAAAGAGAGTATGAGCATTGGAACGCAGCAAAGCCAGATTCGAATCGGGGCGCGAGCATTCGGCGAGAAAGTTTTGAGCCGCTCTTTTAAGATCGCCGGAAGGTACAGGTACAACCATCGATCGAACTTGCCGCCCCTGCCGCATCCAGATGATGATGTTATCGGGGGGCAACGCATACGTTACGACTGTATTTTCCTGGTGATCCATTTTCGTTAAAGCGATCGTTTTAATATCCGCTGTCTTGGCCGTGAATTCGTCAGGATTGGCCGCAAGGTAGCGCTCCCAGAGACGAAGAGCGGCATCCTGCTGACCAGACTGGAGCAGCGATTGAACCATGAGGAGGTATGCCTGGCGCTTTTGATCCATCCAGGCGAGCCGTTCGCGCCACGTAGGTAGAGTTTGGAGGCCATGTTCGGCCACCATAATCGCAGTACCCAGAAATTTCTGAGCTGTCTCCTGATCTCCCATCTTGATCTTGAGTTGAGCAAGAGTCGTGTAGTATTTGAACTCTATATAGCGGTTGGAAATGCGAGTTACATCCGGCAAAAAAGCCGTAAGCGCGGCAAAGGCACCGCTGGCATTGCCGCTCCGAAACGATCGCACGTTGGCCAAATCAATTCTTGCTTCCAGTTCCCAGGTTTGCGCCGATGGTGTCTTAGGAACCGACGAGAATAGCCGGGCTGCTTCCTGAAACTGTTCCTCCGCGAGACTGGTCTCGCCCAAGTGAAGGGCTGCTTGTGCAAGATGAGAACGCAGCAACGCTTGTACAATCCGATTTGGATTCTCTGTAGAAAATGCAAGCGCTTCCCGGGCGGCCGCAAGTTGGACGTTCCAATGCCCCAGGCGTTCAGCTACTGAATCAAGAAAAGTGTAGAAGCTATAACCGCGAACTGGGGAGAAAGTACCTCTCCAATAACGATCCAGACCTTCCTGGATGGTGAGCCAGGCGCTGGATTCATCTCCAGCCTCGGATTCGAGCGTAGCCAATTCCATCAGTCCACGAAGATAGAAACCTTCATAGTTACGTTCTTTGGCGAGCTGCAGGGCACGTTGTGTGAGCTCTTTAGCTTCGCCAAGAGCGCCTTGCAGATTGGAACAGATTGCCCGCTCCAGGAGCGCCTGAACTTCCAGCCAGGTGTAGCCGCGCTGCTCTGCCGTATCGGCTACATTAGCTGCCGTTTTTGCGCATTGATCGGCGTGAGATTCAAAATGCAAGGCGTACGCCTCTTCAAATTCAGAAGCAGCCGCCCCTGCATCGCTTTGAAGCTTCTGAAACAACTCTCCTGACCGGGCTGCACTTGAGTATGCCTCTTCGGAATGCCCGGCGTTGTTGGCCTTGGAGGCCTCTCCTAAGTTGAAGACAGCTTCGTGGAATCCTGGTTTCCCTGCCGATTGCATAAGATCGGCAAAGAACCGATCAGAGTGCGCAGACTCGAAGTGCTTTGCCAGGAGCATTGCGAGTTGATAGTTCGGGTCCTGTTGAATGGGATGAGAAATGTTCGGAAGGATTTTGCGTTCTGCTAATTGGATGTATTGCTCGGGATCCAAGGTCGTCTTGTTCTCTACCGCACTCTTGAATTCCGCGACCGTCAGATGATCGGGCGCATCCCGGGAGCTGTGGCGTTGCTGCTTGGTGCGAATTTCATTGAGCCTCTTCTGGGCTTCCTGCTTCCAGCCCGCATCCCCCTCGATGGTGAGCAATTCCTCCCAATCGGCGATGGCTCTGCTGTAAAGGAAGAGGCGCTCGTGGACAATGGCGCGATTGAACAGGGCTGTCGGATCTTTGGGAGAGAGACGCAGGGCATCCCCCAGGTGTTGCAGGGCAGACTCGTAATCTGCCGGAGTGTCTGTGGCTTCGGCGCGTTCGAAATAGGCCGTGGCAAGATCGACTAGAAGCTTTGCGGATTGAGGCTGAATGCGCAAAGCATGACCGAGCGTCTCGATAGCAGGCTGGAAATCCCAGTTCAATAAATCTGCTTCGGCTTTTTGCCGCAGGAGATCGGGATCTTCGGGATGCTGTTCCAGGCCTTTCTTGATCGCCGCCTCAGCTTCCAGCAGGGCGCCCGGGCTGCTCATGTGCGATTGCTTTTGTGCACGCTCCACTCGAACCGGACCGTAGCCTGCGCCCGGAATCCGCAACTCGACGGTGCGCTGTTGTGCGTAAGCCTGCCCCAGCATGTGTTCGGTGGAGCCAAGTCCCTGGCGCAGGAATACGGCCAGCGCAGTCCCCAATATCAAGACGGCTGCGACAGCGCCGAAAGCCCAAACCGGAAAACGAAAAGTGCGCGCGGGCTTCATCTTTAGAGGTTTCGGTGCGGGCCTGGCCTCCGATTCAAGAATCTGGCGACTGCGCGCAGCCATTTCCGCGGCCAGGCTCTTTTGCCTTGCGGGAGAGCTGGTTTCGAGAGATTGCTGAAGAGTAGGCTCAGGACGCGCATTCGTTCCCACAATCTCCAACGCGTCTTTTAGCTGGGCTGAACAAGAGGGGCACGACGCGACATGCTCTAGATGCCTAAGGGCATCATCGTTGGGTAATACTCCGGCGGCCACCTCAGCCCATATTGAGGAGGGGGGGCATTCTTTTCCGCCTCGTTTGAATGGGTTTAGCTCCGCCATAACACCTCTATACTGGCCGACTGCCCAAGCGCATTCTGCGCAGCCCGAGAGATGGTGCGTAAATCGTTGATTCGAATGACCATCCCGCTCTCGATCCTCGGGGCGTAGAAACTCGAGAATCTCGTCCAGCGTCAGGTGAGCATTCTCTTCTGTCACCGTCTCTCTCCTCTAAAAAAGACAAAACTCGCTTTATTCCTTCGCGCTTCCTACAATATGTTGCCGCAACTGCCGGGTAAGCCGGAGAATGCAGCTCTCGACTCCCTTTTCGCTAAGCTGTATGTTCGGAAGTTCAGCAATGGCCTTGGCAGTAAACCCCTGGCGGTAATACAACAAAAAAACCAGCTTATCCCGCTCTGTTTCAGTAATCCGCGAGACCAGGTCCTCGATTTCGCGCAAGAGGATATGGTTTTCTACAGAATCCTGCTTGGTCACCACGGTCTGCAATGCGGTGTCAAATTCCGCTTTGCTCAACAGTTGAGAGCCACGCTTCGTGGCGTGCCGGACTTTGAAGTAGTCCATGGTAACGTTGTAAGCAACCGTCTTGAGAAAG
The DNA here is from genome assembly GCA_035939495.1 of Candidatus Angelobacter sp. Classification (GTDB taxonomy): domain Bacteria; phylum Acidobacteriota; class Terriglobia; order Terriglobales; family Acidobacteriaceae; genus Angelobacter. Next base: position 30,576 of record DASZFU010000166.1, read on the forward strand.
CCGTAGATAGCATCTTCAAACCGGCTCTCGAATTCGCGCAAGCGCCGGAAATGCTCAGTACAGAGTTTCAGGTAGGTTTCCTGAACCAGGTCATCCACCAGCCCCGGAGATACCTCAGTCCAGCGCATGGCGGTACGAGCGACCACTCCGGCAATAAGAGGCTGAAACCGCCGGACGAATTCCTCCCAAGCCTCAGGCTCTGCCCGAGTAACACACTCTTGGAGCAATTCCTGTGAAGAAAGATTGTTGTAGCTCATGAAGTGGGCGCGCTGGAATTTTACAACGAATCCAACTGGGACAAGGAGGTTTCATTCCTAAACTCAGGGCTTTTTTGGGTCTTTTGACATGCTTCGACCGATAGAGCGCCCGCTGCTGGGGAGTGCGTGAAAGAATCCCAAACTGAAAAAGCCCGCATCCCGGATTGGAAATGCAGGCTTTTTCACCTGGATGGCCAGAATTACCAGACCCGGCAGGCATTTGGGCTGACCATCTTTTGTCCCGCTTTGCAGCCAAATGCTTTGGCGAACTCTTCGCTGTTTTGCAGACTACCGTTGGTGCGGTATTGGCCGGGCGAGTGTGGATTTGTTAAGGCTTGTAGCCGGGCGCTCTCCGGTGTGAAATTCTCACACCAGATTTGGGCAAAGCCCAGGAAGAAGCGCTGCTCGGGAGAGAAGCCATTCTTGGTTTGTTTCGCAGTGTTCCTGGCATCTGCCGCCATTGCCTTGCGCAACGCCATGAGCGCGATGTGAACGCCGCCGTTATCGGCCGTGTTTTCGCCCAGGGTGAGCTTGCCATTCAGATGAACGTCATCGACAGCTACGAACGAACTATATTCGTCGGCGGTGCAGCCAGTCCGTTTCTCGAATTCTTCGCGGTCCTTCTCCGTCCACCAGTTGCTGAGGTTGCCTTTGCTATCGTATTTGCTGCCTTGGTCATCAAATCCGTGGGTCAATTCATGGCCAATCACCACCCCAATCCCGCCGAAGTTCACGGCGTCGTCTTGAGTGCGGTCAAAGAAAGGAGGCTGCAAAATTCCGGCTGGGAAATTGATGTCGTTTTCGGGAGGGCTGTAATAGGCATTCACCGTTGGCGGTGTCATGTTCCATTCTTTCTTATCCAGCGGCTTGCCAATCTTGCTCATGTTGCGTTTGACTTCGAACACCCGCGCTCGCAGCGCATTGCCTAACAGGTCGCCGCGAACGACTTTAACTGTCGCGTAGTTCTTCCATTTGTCAGGATATCCGATCTTGTTACTGATGGCCCGCAGTTTCACTTCCGCCTGTTTCCTGGTTTCCGGGGTCATCCACTCGAGGTTCTGGATATCGTCTGCGAGCGCCGCTTCCAGCTTCATCACCATGTTTAACATGCGCTGCTTGCCGGCGGCGCCAAACGTCGCGGCTACGTACGGCTGGCCCAGAGCTTCACCCAGGGATTGATCAGTACGTTGAACGCAACGCTTCCAGCGGGGCTGCTGCTCTTTTATACCGTTGAGATACCGCGAATTGAAGTTGAAGTCCTCGTCCACAAAGGAGCTGGAGAGCAGGGGCGCAACACTGTTGACGGCGTGCCAGCGCAGGTAGGCTTTCCAATCATCCAAGGGCACAGAAGCGAGGGTCTCATTGACCTGCTTGAAGAAATCCGGGGGAGCGACGTTAACCTCGCTGAAAGCAGGCGCGCCTCGGGATTGAAAATAACGGGAAAATTCAAAATTGGGGGCCGACGCCGATAATTCGGAGACCGGCATCTTATGATCGCGGTTGCTCGGATTGCGCATCTTCACGCGTTCCATAGTCGAGTTGGCCAGCTTGGTCTCAATGTCCAGGACGGTCTGTGCCTCCTTTTGGGCCTCCGCTGGTTCATCGCCAAGGAGCGTAAACATCTTCGCGACATGATCGCGATACTTGTCACGGGTCTCCTGAAACTTTGCTTCGGAGCTAACATAATACTCACGGTCAGGCAGAGTCAGGCCGCCCTGACTGACGTTTGCAATTTCCACGCTGGCATTATGGAGATCGGGCTGCGAGGTGAATCCAAACAAAGCTGGAATGCCTTGCGATTGAAGGGCTGCGAGCGTCTCGATAAACTGATCTTTGTTGGAGATGGAGGCGATCCGGTCCAATAAGGGCTTTAGGGGAGCGCTGCCTTTGGAATCGACCGTTTTCTCGTCCATGCATGAGGCGTAAAAATCGCCGATCTTTTGCATGATGGGCGAGCGCTTCGCGCTCCTGGCGGAGGCTTTTTCCAGAATCTGATGCAAGGTCTGCCGGTTATATTCGTTCAACTCGTTGAAGCGTCCCCAGCGCGCCTGATCTGAAGGGATTGGATTTTTCTTGCGCCAGTTCCCGCAAGCGTACTCATAGAAGTCTTCGCAAGGATCGACGCTTTTATCGATGGCATCCAGATCAAAAGATTTCGGCGCCTTGACTGCGTTGGAGCCTGGCAGGGCGGCCTTTGCAGAGGTGCGTGAGGTTCGCGACGTCTTTTTGCCTGCCGGTGCTTTTGGGGCGCTGGTTTGAGCCGATGCCACGATCAGACTTGCAAAAATAAAAACGAATACTCTTTTCCAAAACATTGTTGGCCTCAATGAAACTTTATGACTTGTGAATTTACGATCCAAACTGCAACTTTCAAGCAACCAGAATTGACTTTGCCAGCCTTGGGTGTCTTTTTATAAACTATCGGTTCTGTATTATATCTGCCCGGACCGTCTTGACGGATTCGAGGGAGGGGAAGATGGACGAAAGAGAAGATAAAACAATATACAAGGTAGTCTTAAATCACGAAGAACAATATTCCATTTGGCCTGCGCATAAAGAAAATGCCCTGGGATGGAAAGACGCCGGTAAGTCAGGCACCAAAGAGGAATGCCTCGCCTACATCAAGGAAGTCTGGACGGATATGCGGCCCTTGAGCCTGCGCAAGAAAATGCAAGAGCAGGGACTGGGATAAGCCAGGCGATCTGGCGAAGCGCTCTTGTTCAGTGTGTCTCTTAGACGCGTTGTCGACGAGCAGCGGCCCGAAAACCCGCCAGGATTCCGGCCGCCTCGGTTACAAACAGTAATATCGAAGAAATAAGAAAGATCGCGCCCCAACCGGCGTGTGACATTTGAGACACGTCGTCGTTCGTGCGAGATAGGAAATGCTTGTAACCGCCAAAGATCAAGGCGCCAACCATCGAGATTCCTACGAGCGAAGCGCCCGCTCGCCAGAAGCTCGTCCATAGCATTCCCGCTGCAATCAACGGCGCCATGAGAATCACGGCCACTACATACGTGCTTTCGATTGGCGAAAGCTCGATGTGCAGGTGAGTGTGGGCTGCTCCGTGAAGTATGACAATGGCAAAATGAACAAGAACAATCGTAACGAGAAGGGATCGAGTCTCGTTGGGAAGCATAAAGTCCTCCTTGGCTAAAGCAATTTAGAAACCATCTCGTTCATTCATATCTCAGAGCTTCCAGGGGATCAATCTTGATTGCCCGTCGCGCGGGAGAATAACAGGCCATGAGGGCCACAACGGCCAGCAAAAGAGTTATAAGAACAAAGGTTAGAGGATCTGAGGGGCGAACGTTGTAAAGCAGGCTGCTCATAAAGCGGGTAACGGCTAGAGCCCCGGCTAGTCCGAATCCCAGCCCAATCAGGATGAGCGACATGCCCCGCCAGACTACCAGCTCAAAAACATGGGCTCGTTGCGCTCCCAGGGCCATGCGGATTCCAATCTCCCGCGTGCGTTGCCTCACCCAGTACGATACAGAGGCATAGATTCCCAGTGCCGACAGCAGCAATGCGATCGCAGCCAATCCGCCCAGCAGCATGGCGTTGAATTGCCTTTGCAACTCTTGCTGCGATAGCAGATCGCGAACGGTTCGCACATTATCAACTGCTAGATTCCGGTCGAGGGCCCGAATCTGCTCCCTTATTGCGGCCACCAAAGTCAGCGGATCATTCGTGGTGCGAATTACCGTATCATCCGACCACTCTCCCGAGGAGGGTAGATAAACCATAAGCCCGGCAGATTTTTCCAAGCCTTCCTGGCGCACATCTCCAACTACGCCAACAATCGTGAACCACGGGCTCTTGAAGTTTGGATCATCAAACCGGAACTTATGACCAGTGGGATCACTCTCCGGCCAATACCGCCGCGCCATAGTCTCGTTGATAATTGCGACCGGCCCGGTTGCCGTGTCCGCTATCGAAGCTGCTTGCATCGCTGCGGTTAAATCTTTTTGCTCAAAAAAGCGGCCGCGCAAAAGCGGTATGCCCATCGCCTGAAAGTATTCCGGCGTTGCTTCACCATGGGGCAAGAAAGGGCGTTCTCCAGAGGATTGGGTGCTTTGATTGTCGGTCACAAACGGCACTTTATACATCTCCGGCGGAAAGAGGACATTCGAGGTTGCTCCCACAGATACGACGCCGGGCAAGGCCCGGAGCCTATCGAGGAAGTCGGTGAAAACAGCGTTCCGTTGCTGATTCGCAGTTGAATTTGCGGGGCCGTTGGGCCAATAAATGTGGAATGTCAGCACATGTGTCGCATCGAAACCAGGACTCACGGCAAAGATGTTCCACAAGCTGCGGACGAGCAGCCCCGAGCCTATGAGCAACACAAAGGCTAATGAAACTTCGGCGACAATCAGGACGCTGCGAAGCGTCTGCGTACCCGAAGGTGCTCCAGAAGCGCCACCGCTTTTAAGGGAGTGATTCAAATTCATTCGAGAAAATGAAAACGAAGGCAGCACGCCGCACACCAATGTCGTCAAGACCGTAAGCGCAAGAGTGTATCCAAGCACCCGTCGATCGAAGATGTTGCCGGAAAGTCTGGCAATCGCGGGATTGAGTCGCCCGGCCAGATGCACAATCCAGGAAGCGAATAGGAGTCCTACGCCGGCACCCGCGCTTGCCAACACCAGGCTTTCATAAAGAAGCTGTCTCAGTATGTGGCCGCGTGAGGCCCCCAGAGCCAAACGAAGGGCAATTTCCTTGTGGCGTCCGGTGGAGCGAGCCACAATCAGATTGGCCGCGTTGAGGCAGGCAATCAGCAATACTGCGGAAATTGCGGCCCATAGCAGAAGCAGCCCTTGACGCACATTCTCGGAGAATTGTTCGCGGAAAGGTACGATGCGCACTCCCACGCCGCCATCAATCGCAGGATATTCCTGAGCCAGCCGTTGGCCGATCGTATCCATCTCTGTTTGCGCCTGCTTCCAGCTAACGCCGGGTTTCAAACGTCCGACCACTTGCAGGTTTGGATACTGGCGCGCCTTCTTTTGCGTAAACTCACTGACGATTCTCGGAATCCACGTATCGGCATCGCTGGGAAAATTGAATCCGGAAGGCAAAACTCCGACGATTGTGTTGTGGTCCTGGCCAAAGTTTACGGTTCGTCCGATGACATGTGGGTCGCTGCCAAACCGCGTTTGCCACAGGCGGTAGCTGATCAGAATGACGTTGGCATGGCCGGGACGTTGTTCGTCGGACGAAAAGACGCGTCCGCTCAAGGGAGTCAGTCCCATCACGGAGAAGAAATTGGCAGAAACCAGGGCTCCCGAGATTCGTTCAGGATCACCGGCGCCGGCAAATACCGATTTGCCGGTCACGAAAACCGCCATGTCTTCAAAGCTTTGGTTTTGCGCTTTCCAATCGGCAAAGTTCGGGTAGGAAACGCGGCCCTCAGTTTCTCCCGTTCGAATATTGCTTTGCCAAAGAAACGCCAGCCGGTCGGCATGGGGATAGGGTAAAGGACGAAAGAAAGCTGCATTTGCGAGAGAAAAAATCGCCGTGTTCACGCCTATTCCGATTGCCAACGCTAAGACGACCAGGGAGCTATGTCCCGGCGCTTTAAAGGCGTTGCGCAAAGCGTAACGAAGATGCTGAATGAAATCTGCCATGAGGAGATTATGTCTCATAGCGGCGCAGCGGCACTATATAATTGTGTGTTTTGCCTGCATGACCAAAGGAACCCCCAGGAGGCAGTTTGGATTTTCAGCTCACCGACGAACAGTTGCAGCTCAAAAAATCCCTGCGCGAATTTGCCGAGCGTGAAATTGCGCCCCACGTCATGGAATGGGACGAGGCTTCTCAATTCCCTTTAGAGGTCGTCAAGGAACTTGGAAAGATGGGAGTTCTGGGGGTCATCTTCCCGGCAGAATATGGCGGGGCCGGACTGGGCTACATCGAATATGTCATCGCCATTGAAGAACTCTCGCGCGTAGATGGTTCCGTCGGCATCATCGTGGCCGCGCACAACTCGCTGTGTTCGAACCACATCTTCCTGGCCGGTAATGAAGCGCATAAACGTAAATATGTTCCCAAATTGGCCACGGGCGAATTTATCGGCGCGTGGGGCTTGACCGAACCTGGTTCCGGCTCTGATGCAGGCGGAGCGCGCATGAGCGCCACCAGAAAAAGTGGAGGCTGGGTCTTGAATGGCACCAAAACTTTCATCACCAATGGACACTATGCCGACGTTATGGTGGTGATCGCCGTAACCGACAAGGCCGCCCATACTCACGGACTTTCTGCATTTGTGGTGGAGAAAGGCACAAAGGGCTTTCGTCCTGGGAAAAAAGAGAACAAGCTGGGTTTGCGTGCGAGTGATACCTCCGAGTTGATCTTTGAAGATTGCTGGGTGCCGGGCGAAGCTCTCTTGGGAAAAGAAGGAGACGGCTTTATCGATGCCATGCGTGTGCTGGACGGCGGACGCATCTCTATTGCCGCCTTAGGTCTGGGAATGGCCCAGGGCGCCTATGAAGCGGCGCTCAAATATTCCAAACAGCGCGCGCAATTCGGCAAGCCCATCAGTGAATTTCAAGCCATACAATGGAAGCTGGCCGACATGGCGACCGAGATCGATGCGGCCCGCTTGCTGACCATGCGTGCCGCCAGCATGAAGGATGCCGGGCAGAAGACAACGATGGAATCTTCCATGGCTAAGCTCTATGCGGGCGAAGTGGCGGTTCGATGCGCCAATGAATCCGTTCAGATCCACGGCGGCTATGGATTCATCAAAGACTATCCCGCAGAAAAATTCTACCGTGACGTAAAGCTATGTACGATTGGCGAAGGAACCAGCGAGATTCAGCGGCTCGTCATTGCGAGGCAGATTCTGAAGGACTAGGAAAAAAGTTTAGCCAAGAATGAACGCGAATTAACACGAATAAGAGCCAAACCATGAATCAAAGAACTCTCCCTTTAGGCTCTTTCCGAATTCTTCCTCTTTTTGATTCGTGTTCATTCGCGTAAATTCGTGGCTAATACAACGATGTCGGGGTGCCCCAACTTTCGCGTTCTTTGCGAAGGGGGAAACGCAACCATGCCCACGACGCTGAATTTCTTTAGCCCAAGATGTTCGCGGGCTGAATGCTGAGTGCTAAGTGCTGAGTGCTATTCAGGATTGGGTCGAGCGGATTCGGGCTGGCGAAGCCCGCGCTTTGGCGCGTGCCATCAGCGTGATTGAAGATAAGACCCCGGATGCCGGCCAACTATTGAAAGCCCTCTTCCCTTTCAGCGGCCGGGCCCGTGTGATTGGCTTGACTGGGGCGCCGGGAGCAGGCAAGAGTACTCTGGTTGACCAACTGGCCCGCGAGTACCGCAAGCAGGATCGCACGGTTGGAATCATCGCTGTAGACCCGACCAGTCCGTATTCAGGTGGAGCGATCCTTGGCGACCGCATCCGTATGCAGGCCCACCACGCCGATCCGGGCATTTTCATTCGCAGCATGGCTACTCGCGGCAATCTTGGGGGGCTGGCAAGAGCGACAACCGACGTGGCGACGGCGATTGACGCCAGCGGGAAAGACCTGGTCTTGATTGAGACTGTGGGCGTAGGCCAGGATGAAGTTGATATTGTCCGCTTGGCCGATGTCACGATCGTGATTCTGGTGCCGGGCATGGGCGATGATGTCCAGACCATCAAAGCCGGTATCATGGAAATTGCCGACATCTTTGTCATTAATAAAAGTGATCGCGAGGGAGCAGAACGAATGGAACGGGAGATTCGGTCGATGCAATCGCTGGCTGTGCGAAGCGACCAGTGGACTCCGCCCATTGTGAAAACGGTTGCGACTGAAGGGAAAGGCATCAACGATTTAGCTTCAGCCATCGGCAATTACGAGAAGTATTTGCTGAAGCAAGATCTTTTGCTGAAAAAAAAGATCACGAACTGGCGGGAGCGCCTGACCGAAATGCTACGCGAGTCTCTTCTGGAACGCTTATTGAGAGAACGCGTAAACGAAGAGGACTTGTCCCGCCTGGCCGCAGACATCGCAGAGCACCGCCGCGATCCTTATTCGTTGGTAGAAGAGATTGTGGGAGAATTTGGGGGGAGCAGTAGTTAGTTTATAGCCATCAGCTCTTAGCCATTAGCGTCTAGTCTTTGTTCCAGCAACTCGTGGTCAAGATCAAGAGCTAAAGACTAAGAGCTAAATACTAAGGGCTGCTCTTTGGGGAGATATGAATGTCTCACGCAATTGATCATCTAGGCATAGCCGTATCGTCGCTTCAGCAGGCGCGCAAATTCTATGAAATGCTGGGGCTGAAGGTCTCAGGCGAAGAAGTTGTAGAGCATGAAAAAGTACGGGTTGCCATGGTTCCGCTGGGCGACAGCCGGATTGAACTGCTGGAAGCGACTGGCCCTGATTCGGTCATAGCCAAATTCGTCGAAAAGCGCGGCGAAGGTCTTCATCACGTGGCCATTCATGTGCCAGACCTGCCCGGGGCAGTTAAAAGCCTCAAGGAAAACGGCGCGCGCCTGATTTCCGACGAAATCAAGATCGGAGCCGGCGGACATCGTTATGTATTTGTGCATCCATCGAGCGCCGGGGGAGTGCTAGTGGAGTTAGTCGAAGAATCGGGGGATCGGATCATCAGGTGATCGGATCACGCCAACCGCGCCCACGGGGTGCCCCACTCTTCGTGTTCTTTGCGAAGGGTGGAAAACTCGTAACCATACCCACGACCATTTGTTCCTTTAGCCCAAAATGTTCGCGGGCTGAATGCTAAGTGCTGACTGCTGAATGCTACTCCTTGGAATCGACACTTCCGGAAAATCCGGTGGAATTACGCTCGCTGAAGGCGAACGGGAATCATTTCAGATTCTTGGCTCGACAACCATTGCCGGTGGCACGTTTTCCGCTCAATTAGTTCCTACTCTGGCTGATCTTCTTCGCAAACATGGACGCACGATATCCAGCGTCGACGGCTTTGCTCCTATCTCCGGGCCTGGCTCATTTACAGGACTGCGAGTTGGATTAAGCGCAGTCAAAGGCCTGGCGGAAGTACTCAAGAAACCTATCGCGCCAGTATCCCTGCTGGAGGCCCTGGCGACTCTCTCGGATGTGCAAGGAAGAGTTGCAGCAGCTCTCGATGCCGGACGGGAGGAGGTATTTTTTGGCCTCTACGTACTTGAAACCGGGCAGCCCAAAAAACTGGGAGAACAACTCCTTGCCCGAAATCAATTCTTGAAAGTGCTGTGCAGCTCGGAGGTAGCGCGGCTGGTTACGAGCGATCACTCTATAGCAACGATTGCTGCCGAATGTGGCGTGAGTATCCAGGAGGTTGAGCGTCCCGGAAGCGAAGTGGCTGCTCGAATCGGTCTCGGCAAGTTGCTGGCTGGAGAGATAGTCTCGGTAGAGGCCCTGGACGCAAATTACATCCGCCGGTCTGATGCAGAGATCATGTCCAAATGCTGAACACCACCATTCGCCGCGCGGCGGCCGAAGACTTGCCTCGCATCCTTGAGATTGCACAACAGGCTACGTCCACGGCGCAGTGGAGACCTAGTGAATACGAAAGGATGTTGGGAGAGAGCAGGTCGCTATCGGAGGACATTCTTCTCGTGATTCAAGACGCTGGAGCGAATCACACAATTCGCGGTTTCCTCGCAGCGCGCGAAGTTTCGGGCGAATGGGAAATTGAAAACCTCGCAATTTGCGAATCGGTCCGGCGTCACGGCCTGGGCTTGCGTCTTCTCCGCGAGTTTCTGCGGCTCGTGCATGACCGGCAGGGCAAAGATGTTTTTTTAGAAGTGCGCGAATCCAACCTGGCGGCGCGAGCCCTTTACTCTAAATGCACTTTTGTTGAGGCAGGCAGGAGAAAATCGTACTACCACAACCCGGAAGAGGATGCCTTGATCTTAAGATTTTCTTTTTTAGGATCAGAATGAAATTTGATTGAACCGGAGCCGTCCCTGTGCTAACTTTTTGGCATATAAATGCAGGAGGTTCTTTCGGATGGTAACTTCCGTTCGGGAACAGCTTCTTGCCGGCCACGAGGAGTTTCGTCGGCTGGCACAAGAACACTCTCAATATTCTCAACGCTTGGAATCCCTCATCGAAAAACGATATCTAACTGAAGACGAAAAACTGGAAGAAGTTCGTCTTAAAAAGCTTAAATTGCGGCTCAAAGACCAGATGCAATTGATTGAGCAGCGGCACAGCGGCCAGAATACTTACGTCGCTTAAGCTACGCTGAAAACCAAGAACCTTTCTCCACCAGAGTTGGTTTGTTGTGGGAAGGGAGAGGTTTTGAGAATGAGCGCAGCATCGAATACTGCGTCTCGTTGATCCATTTTTCCGCCATCGAATTCTTCAGAAATCGACATGCAATCGCAACGCCGGAACGGGCACCGGTCCACGGTCGCGGTTGTATCCTGGATTTACGATGTATTGGAGATCGGCGGCGACGAAGGCGCCACGCCAAACGTGGAAATTGTAGTAGGCTTCCAGAATCTGCTCACGGCCGTAGGTCAAATTGCCATCTCCGAGAATAAACCCCTGGCCACCCAGCTTGAGATACAGGGCATGGTTTTTTGAGATTCCATTGCTCGCAAATGCCAGTCCGACCTTATCTTCAGCACGGCCCCAGCGTTCCCCACGATAGTCGGCCCCACCCAGGACGCTGCTGTCAACTTCGGTGTAGGCATAAGACTCGTGCTGTCCCTCGTTCCACCCGAGACGCAAAAATATCCGGAAAGTTCCGGTAATCTCCTGTTCAGCGTTGATCTCGAAGCCATATTTGATGGTGGTTCTCAGCGGGTGCGCCGTGATGTCCGGGACCTTGGTCTGGCCAGTGAGAAAGCTATGGACTGCTTCACGATAAATGCCCATGTTGGCGTGATTCACATAGCTCAAGAGCCGGACTGCCCCGGAACGTTTGGGGAATAATGAACGGCGGAATTCAATCTCGATATTTTCTGCTCGCGCCCGACGCAAATTCCAGACCAGATCGATGCCGTTGGCAACTTTGGGCATGAGCATCTCTCCAAATCGCATTCCCCATTTGCGATCCTGGTATTCAACGATGGCGCCATAGGTATAGCCGCGCGTGTCAGCGGCGTAGTCGTAGGCGCCGCCGTTATCGGTGCTCCAATTCAGAAACTGCAAGTGACTGTCTGAGCCGATGGAGTTCAGATCGAAGAAATCCACGGTTCCCAATTTCCCGAAGCGGAGATCAAGCCGCCGCGCCGGCAATTGCCGGAAGAGCGAAAGAGGGCCACGGCTGTTTGGGACCATTTCATCGCTGAGCGGCACGACCTGATGAACCATCGCACGCGCGAGATAGGGAGCAGCGCCGAGGTGCGGATTGCGGACCACGTCCAGATCGGTGAAGCCAGCCAGTCCCAAAGCATCGCTAATGCCATGTCCGGCAGCACTCTCGATATCGACCAGAAACTCGGTGGTGTTGGTGGCTTGTACCCCCAAGTAGAGAGTGCTCAGGAATGAGGTGCGCGCCTCCGGGATAGGCTTCAGGCTATTGGTTCCGGTGTACTTGGCGTCGAAGCTGGGATGTCCCTGAAAAATCACGTTCTCCTGGCCGGAAATCCAGAAGCGGCTGGTTTCAGAGTGTTTCCACATGGTCGTCTGCGGCGCTGCCGGCTTCTCTTCATCGTCAGACGCAGGCGACGACGATGACGATTGTGCATAAGCACCGGAGACCGTACCAATGAAAGAAAGGAAGAATAGCGCTAGCCACAGCTTGCTCTCCTTCAGATGATGGCGTCGTGACATGGTTCAACCTATTTTCCCAGAATTCCAGACAAGTCGAGAACGTGATAAATCAGCATCAACGTCATGGCAGTCAGATAGGCTCGCAACACCATCAGCGAGATTCTAACGCCACGCGTCATAAGTAAAGGGCCAATGCCTTCCGCTCGGCATTTCTCTTCAGGCTGGTCATCCAGCGGATGCACAACCTTGAACAGTTTCTGTGAATAATTCGTTTGAGTCGTAGCCATAACCTCTTCTCCTTTCATCAAATTCCATGAATCACAAAGTGTCCGTGTCTCGTTGTGCTCTACCTGTTTTGCATTCCAGCCGATTTCGAGGTTTTTCATCCAAAAAGTCTGGGAAAGAACACTTGGATCGCCAGCAGCAATGACAATGCAAACAGCACGGCGATGATTGTCCAGTTCACCCGATTGTTCCAGTGCTTGTTCACCCATTCGTCGCCTAGCAGCGCGCGATCGTTCAGCAGAAGCTGAAGGAAGACGATCGCCGAAGGCAACATTAAGCCTGCAAAGACCTGCACGCTTACGATCACCAATTGGAGAGGCACTCCCGGGATCAGCACGATGGCTGCGGCAGCCAGAACGCAAAGCAGGTAAACGGCATAAAACCCGGGCGCCTCCCAAAGTTTTTTGTGCAACGAGTGGGGCCAGCCTTGCACCTCTCCGTAGGCCCAGGCGCTTGCCAAGGAAATGGCAGTTGTGCCCAGCACAGCGGCATTGATCATGAGAAGCAGGATGGCATTTCGGAACAGGTTCCCCGCTACCGGGGCCAAGGCCATTGCAAGTTGCGCTGGATCTTCGAAATGTAAACCATGGCGAAGGCCGTAATCGCCTACAATGATCATGGCCCCGGCTACAACCACGGTGAAGATGGCGCCGAACAGAGTATCGAGTCGCGCCCACTTCAAGTCAGAGAAGCGCAGCCGCTTTTCGGCCACGCAGCTTTGTTGAAAGAACAACTGCCACGGTGCAATGGTCGTGCCAACCATGGCGATCACCATGAAAACCAAGTTGGCATCGATGCGTCCGGGAGGAAAACCGGGCACAACGGTGTTGTAGACAACAGTTCCCCAAGCCGGATGTGCCATGAACGCGAGCACAAGCCAAACGACATCGATGAGGCAGAGAACGATGACCGTTCGTTCCCAGCGTAAGTAGCTTCCGGTAATCACCAGAACCATCAAACCAACCGCAGCGCATGGCACACCGATCCTGGGCGAGATTCCCATCTTGCTCATTGCCAGCGACATAGCAGCAAACTCGGTGATCAGGGTCAAAAAATTCACAAACAATAAATCAATCAGTGAAAACCTACCCCACCATTTGCCAAAGCGCTTGTAGATCATGGCTGCATGGCCTTGGCCCGTGGCGATTCCGAGCCGGGCAACCATCTCTTGCACGAAATACGTGATCGGCAACAGCACCAGCATGATCCACAACAGGCGCAAGCCGTACTCCGCACCCGCCTGCATGTATGTGGAGACAGCTCCAGCATCGTTGTCGGCCTCCATCACGATGAGCCCGGGGCCGGCAACCATCAGGAAAGTCAGTAGCTGGCGCTGCCATGATCGGCGCACGACAACACCTTTGCTAGGCGCGGTCGCATCTGGAGCAGTGATTGCTTCAAACCGGATCATGTTTCCTCCTTCCAAGCCCAATGGGACAAGCACAAGAAGTTCCTGCCCGTTCGGAGACACAAAGTACCCGGACGCACAGAAACGCTCGCAGCGTCTCGGCTTGACGTTTTTTCGTTAAGAGAACTTTGGGGAGGAGATCAGATCGGCCTCTCTTCAGTTCTTCCAATAACGTGGAAGAACCAGAGATCAGCCAAAGGTGGGTTACCGTCGGATTATCTGGAACTTCCGCTTGCTTTCGCCTCCGGTACTCGGAGGTTCGTCCTTGAGTGTTTGCATAGAACCTTTAATCAAAATTGTTGGGGAAGAGCGAAGCCAGGAAGGAAGAAGAACTAACAAATCGTGATCTCCCACACGTCCAAGCTTCAGCACCGCGCCCCGTAGAAGCCTCTCGGCTTCAGCCACGTTAGAAAAACCCTTAATCCGGGAATTCCTGTTCTACCCGCACCGACATCTCTGGAGGTCGTTGGGCAGTGGCTTATGTGTTGCGCGGGAGCCTCGCCTACCGAGGATCCGCAGAGATAATCTCTTCAGATTATCGCCTTCTTGTTATATAGCCGCGCAGCTCCGCGTTTGTCAAGAATCCTCGGAGATTATTTGTTGGGAAGGCCGGTGAAACGTGCGATTCGACCTTTTGGTCCGACTGCCCATCCTGCTCGGGGGCCAGCAAAACTCACAGCGTTGTAGTCTTGATCGTCGAGTGGTTGCCATGTGCGGCCTCCATCCAGCGAATAATCCGACCCAGATGTCCCGACTGCAATCAAGGTCCGTGTGCGCGGAATAAAGGCCGCAGCGGAACGGTATCCTTGAGGACTCTGCGAAGCTAGTGTCCAGCTCTTACCCCCGTCTGTGGTGAAGGCAGCATTCTTTTCAGAACTCTTGGGGTTGTTGTAATCACCACCTACGATCACTCCTCGCAAGCTATCTGAAAATGCAACCGAGAAGATTCCCTGCGTAGCGGCGCCTGACAAAATGGGAGAATTCACGACTGTCCAATTCTCTCCCCGATCGCTCGAATGAAAGACACGGGCTGCAGGCCCACCCGTCACAAACCACACATCACTCTTGCCTGCGGTTGCGATGCAAGTACCGCTCGCGGCAAAACCACCTTCGTTGGGCATGGCAGGCGGAAGCTCATGTGGAGCCAGCGTGCGCCAATCATGTCCATTCCAAGCCAATAGCGGAAAGGCGCCATTTACAGAATCGCTGAAAGCCAGAGCGTGGTTTTTATCCCAAAACGCAAAGCAGTCGTAGAAAGCTTTGGGATCATGGTTGATGAATTGCTGTTGCCAGTGCTGGCCGCCGTCATCTGTCTTGTAGATGCGCGATGCCTCTCCCGGGCCAATGCTCAGGACGAATGCGGTGTTTTTGTCAAACGCCTGAATGTCACGGAAATCAAACCCTTCTGCGCCGGCAACTGCAAGTTTCTCCCAATGACGGCCGCCATCCAAGGTTCGCAGAACCGTTCCTTTAGCTCCGCTGGTCCACGCTACCTTTTCAGAAACAGCGCTGATACCGCGAAGCTGGACGTCTGCACCGCTGGTTTGTGGCTCCCATTGGGTCCAGGCGGAGGGCACATAAGTCAGCGAAATGATGAAAAGGGTGATTAGGCGGAACATTCGGCGGTTATTTCGTCCCTGTAGGCCAGTAGACCTTCCAGCCTTTTTTTACCGCAATGCGTTCAAGTTCCAGAGTCGGATTCACAGCATACGGATTGCTGGAAATTTGTAGCATGGCGGCATCATGAATCGAGTTTCCAAAGCAGACGTCCACGGGACGTTTGATTGTATCTTCAATGGCCATGGCTTTTTCATCGTCAGTAGGCACGCGGATTAAACGATCGGTGGCGCGGCCATCTACGATTTGCACGCCGGCCGCAAGCACGTTTCCTTCCGGGATCCCAAAGTGCTTGATACCTTCACGAATTGTCCAGATATTTGTGGAAGACACTGCCCAAAGTTCACACCCGGCTTTGACCAGACGCCGGGTCAAATGCGGCATTTCAGGAAAAATCCGGGGTGCTACAACTTGAGCAAAGAATTTTTCGTTGGCCTCTTGCAACGTCTGTTCGGGAACACCGTCGTTAATGGTAACCATCTCGCCGCACATGGTTTCCTCATCGACCAGACCTTCCTTGTAATCGGCATAGCGCGCTTTGGCCCATTCGGCTACATTCGCAGGAATCATGCCACGCTTGATTTCCCAAAAAAAGAAATCTGCTCCGGCATCGCCAGACCAGAGCGTTCCATCGCAGTCAAAAACCGCTACTTGGGGCTTAAGCGCAATCACGGCGTCGACGAACTTCTGCGCCGCCGCCGAAAGTTTTGGTGACTCTTTTGGGGCGTTTGGGCTTTCAGTCTTCAATTCGCTTGTCCTGCATTGAGGTTCTCAAAATCTTCAGGTGTATCCACATTGGCCACGACGGCAGGATCGTTCACGGCGACATAGGCGACGTGCTGCTGATAGGCATGCTCCACCTCGCGGGCCGAACTGGTGGCGGGGGCCCGCAGAAAGGCCTCAATCATTTCGCGTCCTACCACAATCGGATGTCCATGCCTGCCCGCATATTCCGGAACGACAATCCAGATTGAGGCATCAGCGCTGAGAAAGTAAGCCTTGAGCTGCTCGACGGTTTGCCAGCCTGGCGCAGGCCGATCAACCAGCGTGACAACAGCCGCATCCCGGCCCCGGTTCAGCACCTCCCTCAGACCCACCTGCAATGAACTGAATTGGCCCAGCTCCGGGTGGGGATTTTGGACCATGAAAGCAGCTTCAGCATTCACGATCGGCTCGAGGTTCGCAGCGTTTTCACCGGCTACGACGATCACCAACTCAGTAGAGGGCTGAAGTGCCCGGATGGCAGCCAAAAGAAACGTCCCGTTATGCCAGGGAAGCAGAGCTTTGTCGCGTCCCATGCGAGAGGAAGCACCGGCAGCTAGAACTACACCTGCAAACGAAGGTGAAAGGCGCATAGTGCAAATACTATAACTGTTTCAATATTTCTGCTGCTTTCTTGCTTTTCATGTGCGGAAGGGGAATCTCGGACCCACGACGGAGGGCGATCAGCTCTGCCACAATGGAGACTGCAATTTCTTCGGGCGTGATCGCGCCGATATCGATTCCTACCGGAGCATAGATACGCGCCAGTTTGTCCGCCGGAATACCTTCCTGCTCCAGTTCTTTGCATGTAGTGATGACTTTGCGCTGGGAGCCGATCATGCCGAGATAGCGCGCCGGAGTTTCCGCAGCCCAACGCAGTACCCGCATATCGTCGCGATGTCCGCGCGTGACAATCACAATGTACGAGGAGTCATTGGGAGCGAGCTGTGCCATCACGCGTTCATATTCGTCGGCATAAACATCTCGGGCTTCGGGGAAGCGGTCCCGGTTGGCATAAGCCTCACGATCATCGGTTACAACCACATCGAATCCGGCAATGCGAGCGACTTTGTAGAGACTCCAAGCAACGTGTCCAGCGCCGAAAATGTAGAGAGTGGAGACTGGCAGTACCGGCTCGATGAAGATATCCAGAGTTCCTCCGCAGACGAGCCCGGTATCGTATTTGGGATTGTTGTTCAGGTTGAAAGTCAGGGTCTGGGGCTTCTCCGATTGCATGATGTCGCGGGCGGCTTGCCAGACTTCTGCCTCCACGCAGCCCCCACCGATCGTTCCCAGAATCGAGCCATCGTCGCGCACCAGCATCTTCGCAGACTCAAACGAAGGGATCGAACCACGAACGTTGATGATCGTGGCCAGCGCAGCTTTTCGCCCTTCCCGCCGCAACCGGGTTATCTCTTCGTAGATGTCCACAGCAATATTGTAGCTTGAAGGGTCGAGTTGCCGCTGATTTTCGCTGCTGGCAAGGGATATTTACCACTTGATTTCCACTCAAACCGCTGATTTAAGAAGAGAAGAATTCATTCCCATAGGCACGATATCGGAGCAGCGAATAGATGGCTTCCAAAAGGAACTAACGTTTCTCCATCGTAAAGAACTATTCCGGACATGAAATCCTTTCCGCAGACTTGGGCCAGTTTCTTTAATCCTTTGAAGTCCGCAGAATTCACGGTGGCGCTAGCTTTGATTTCGATGCCAACCACTTCAGCGCTGTCGTTTTCAGCCACAATATCAACTTCGTCCTGATCTCTGTCACGATAGTGATATATCGTTAGCGCTTCGTCCAGCCAGGATGCCTGTTTCAAGATTTCAGAAAAAACAAAGGTTTCGAGCAGCGGCCCCAGGACTGACCTGTCGTTTGTAATCCGCTTCGCAGTCACGCCGCGCAGGGAGGCAAGCAGTCCTGAATCCAGGAAGTGTAATTTAGGAGATTTCACCATTCGCTTCAGTGGATTCCGGAACCAAGGTTCAAGCCGCCGTACCAGGAATAGCTCTTCGAGCACTGCGAAATACTTTCGAGTGGTCTTATCATCCAGCCCAATCTGCCCACCTATTTCTGAGAAGTTAGTAAGTTGGCCCGAGTGGTGGGCCAGTGCCCGGAGCAGGCGCGGTACCTGGCCTAGCCTCTCGATTTCTGCAATATCACGCACATCGCGTTGAATAATCGATTTCACATAATCATGGGCCCATATTTGGCGCCGTCTGGGATCCTTGCGGCGCACCATCTCCGGATAACCGCCGACTAGCACGGATTGCACCAAGTCATGGCCAATTAAAACTTCTATAGGTTTGCTGACTTTGCCAGTGAACGCCCGGGCAAGGAAAGACGGTTTTGTGCCGCGGATTTCAGCACGCGAGAGTGGCAGCAAATCGATGATCTCCATTCGTCCGGCCAGGCTTTCGGAAATGGTTGGCAACATGAGAATGTCGGCTGAACCAGTGAGCAAAAAACGCCCAGGACGACGGTCGTTGTCAACTGTGTTCTTAATGGCTCGAAGGATATTCGGAGCACGTTGCACTTCGTCGATGACCGCCGAATTGAGTCCACGAACGAAGCCAGCAGGATCATTACGCGCAGCCGCAAGCGCCGTATCGTCGTCCAAGCTGATGTAAATACGGGACGCATCGACAAACTCGCGGACCAACGTAGTCTTGCCACCCTGCCGGGGACCAATCACCGTTACGACAGGTGTATCTTTGAGTGCAGCAGTTATGCGTTCGGCTGAAAACCGATGAAAGAGCGTGGAAGCCGGATTGATCACTCGCGATCTCCGTCTATCTCGGATTTAAGGTCCGGCAATTTCGGATTATACCGTCGGCAAATTCGGATTCAGGACCCGGCAATTTCGGATTATACCATCGGCAACTTCGGATTCAAGGCCTGGCAATTTCGGATTATACGTTCGGCAGATTCGGATTCAAGGCCTGGCAGTTTCGGATTATACCGTCGGCGAATTCGAATTAAAGGCTTCTCTAGAGAGGATAAGCAGACTGTAAGATGCGCGGCTATTGCAGCCAAGATAAGATGTTTGCTCTGGAAATTACATTTGGCTCCGCGGAGTTTTTTCCCGCGGAGCCATCAAGATTCGTTAAAACGTCAGCTTTGCGCCGAACTGGAATTGGAAGGGATTGAAGACGTCCCGTGGCGTGCCAAAACCAAGCACTGGATTGGCACCAGCGGGGCCGGTAAAAACAGTGTTTCCGTAAAGGGTGTTCAAGTCTTTAATGTTGGTCCGATTGAGCAGGTTGAACATATCACCGCTCAGTTCGGCGCGCAGGCGTTCCTTCAATTGGAATGCTCGTCCTACTCGCAGATCAAGGCTGGCATAGCCCGGTCCTTTGAGCGAATTGCGGCCCAGGTTGCCAGGACGATCCGAGAGTGGGTTGCCGTCGCGGTTGGCGTCAGAGCCGGCGAAGACGTTAAACGGCTGTCCGCCTTCCAGAGAAAGCAGCGAACTGAACTTGAAGTCGTGCATTACTGGTACGCTGCGCGGAACCTCGCTCAGGAACGACAAGGTATAACGTTGCGGCACATTCTGGCGAGAGAGCGCGCGCTCCAGCGCCAAGCTGCTTTCAGGAATGTCGGCGAGGTTAGCCACCGAGTCTACGTTGGATATGGTCTTGGACCAACTATAGCTGCTGTGGAAGCTGAATCCGTGGGAGAAGCGTTTTTCCACCTCAAACGTTGCGCCATGGTAGATGGATGCTCCGCCGCTGCTCTTGACGAAGAAATCTCCCAACTCAGGAAACAATCTACGACCGGCCCCGCCGGGCGTTCCATCACCAAACACGACTTTGCCAGGTTCTCCGGGAATCACTGCCCCCGGAGTCGGCACGGCGTTGAGCAACGGAGTGTGCGCCTGAATCTTCAATCCATGCACATACAGATAGCTCGCCGATACGGCAATGCCGCCACCGATTTCATGGGAGATCTTGAGGCTGGCTTGTTCGCTGTAGGGCGTCCGAAGGTTGCTGTCAAGATTATCGGTGAAACCCACGGGCCGTACAGCCAGATTGGGCACCTGACCAGTGGCAATAAACGTGCTGGTCGCGGTTGTCGCTCCCGGACCGCCTACTGTCGGTTGAATAAACCGGCCACGAATTCCAGAGATCCCGGGGAACAAGGTGGAAGCATTGGGTTGGAAGCCAGCACTCAGCCATTCCGCCGTATCCAGCGTCTGACCGATGCTGGAAATCAGGCGGTCGTTAAAGATGCCAAACCCGCCTCGGATTACGCCCTTCTTGCTGTAAGCAAAGGCAAAACCGGCGCGCGGCTGGAAATTATTCAGATCATTTTTCAGGAAGAACTTTGCGGGGTAGGTCTCAAAGTCATAGCGCATGCCGTAAGTCAGGGACAGCCGTTGCGTGGCCTTCCATTCGTCCTGTATGAAAAACCCGTAAGAATTGTGATCGTAGCTGGTGACAGTGAAAGGCTGCCACGGTGTAGGAACGTCCTGGGTGAAAGGCACGCTAAATCCGGGGTGGGAGGTCGCCGTGCTCAGGAACGGGAACCAGAAGACCGCAGGGGTGTGATTGAAGAACGTGGTCAGGTTGGGGAAGATGACGCGCGCGGGAAAGAAGAGATCCCATTTAGAGTCGTCAATGAGGTGGTTGAAATCCGCTCCCATCTTCAATGCATGTTTTCCCAGGTTGAGGCTAAAGCTGTCGGACAACTGGAGGCGGGTTTCCTCATAGAAATCCGGGTCGGAGGTGCTTTTGCCCGTGAGCAACAAGTTGGAGACTTCCAGGTCAGGCTGCTTGAGCACCGAAGCAAAGTCGAAGCTGCGGCGGGCCCATTGGAAGTGGGCTTCGTTTACCTTGTTGGGGCTGAAGATGAACGTATCGCTGGCCACGAATGACTGATCGAAGGTGTTGTTGTTGCGGGCCGTGCTGGAAGCCGGCGAAGCGCGTCCGCCACCGCCCAAGAACCCAAGGACCTCAGAATTCAGCACGTTGTAGCGCACGGTCAAGACATTTCTTTCACTGAAATTGTGGTCCAGCTTCAGTAGACCACCGTTATAGTCGTTGGTGCGCAGAGAACTCGTGGTTTCCTGCGCCAAGCCGTAGAAGCTCTTGACGGCGTTGATAGCCGCTAGATTATTGAGGATCACCGATGAGAACTTGTTGGACTCAGCGCGACGCTGTCCTTCGTAGTTCGCAAACCAAAAAGTCCGGTCTTTTTTGATAGGACCGCCCAAAGTAAAGCCAAACTGGTTTTGGCGCAGAACGGGATTGGGGCCGGTGAGAAGCGGCTGCACGTTCATGGCATTGTTCATTCCGAAGTAATAGCCTGAACCGTGAAGGTCGTTGCTGCCGGACTTGGTAATGATGTTCACAAAGCCGCCCAGCGCCCCGCCGTACTCGGCAGCAAAGGTATTGTTGACGATGCGGAATTCCTGGGCCGCTTCCTGGGAAGGAGTCACGCGCGGAAGGCCGGTGAAGTTCTGAGTATTGTCGGCGCCATCCACCAACACTTTGGTGTTGAGCTCCGATTGTCCTCCGAAAGTAAGACGGGGCGCGGAGGCGGCGCCAACTGCGGCATCGGGTTCTTTGAATGCGCCTCCACCGGTGTTTTCCCGGCCCGGCGCTACACCGCTGGAAAGCTTCACGAAGTCCACAAAATTGCGACCGATGTTGGGCAGGGACTCAATCGCCTGCTGGTTAATTACATTGCTTACTTCGGCCTTGGAAGCTTCGATCAGAGGGGCATCACCGGTGACTGTGATGATCTCATTCGTCGGTCCGACCTGGAGAGTGATATCCACGGCAGAGGAGCCGCCAACCGTCAACACCACACCGCTCTTCACTTCGGTACGGAAGCCGGCGCTCTCGGCACGGAGCTCGTAGGTCCCCGGCTCTACGCTGGTAAAGCTATACCGGCCATCCGGGTCGGTGGTGGCCACACGAACGGTTCCCTTGACTGGATTCTTCAGTGTGATCTTGACTTGCGGAACCACCGCGCTGGTGGGATCATGCACCACGCCTGAGAGCGTGGCATTTGTGGTTTGCCCTTCAGCGTTGACCCATACCAGGCAGAACATGACGATGGCAACCATGCAGGCCGCCCAATTCTTCCGAATGCTGGTTTTCATTGGTAACTCCTCTAGCGCTTTCGTCTTGCATCTTCACCTCTGTGGCCGGCCGCTTCGAACGAACGCTCGTCCGATTGGTGCTGCCAAAGAAATGCGCTTTTTGCGCGAAGCAATTCTCTACAGCCCCCCAACAAAGTCAAGGTAAATTGGGCTGGCTGGGCTGGCTGATTTTTTGGTTAAACCTTCTGCCAAATATCGAGAGAACAATATGGAATTTAGAATTCAAAGGTGGCGACGACTGGTCTCGCCGTGATACAAGGAATCGCATCTCACGGAGCCTCGCGCCCCATGTCAACCAAGTATCGCGCTGAACATATCGGAAGTTTCATTCGCCCGTCGGAACTGCTGGAGGCGCGACGCGACCCATCCACCGACGCATTGCGCCTTCAGAGCCTGGAAAACACTCACATTCAGCGCATCTTGAAGAAACAGCAGGAGCTGGGCTTTGAGGTGTTCACCGATGGTGAGTTGCGCCGCAGCAACTTCATGAGTGACTTCACGGATGCGGTGGAAGGCTTCGACCTGGACGACGACACCGCGCGCGCGTGGAAGTCTGGGCAGGGACAAGCCAGCGGGGTCAGCAGGGTTGCGGGCATCGTGACAGCCAAACTACGCCAGGTTCGTCCGTTGACAGGGCATGAACTGCCCTATCTGAAGGCCCACAGTCCGGGTGCGATCAAAATGACTCTGCCCAGCGCCACACAATTCCCGGCAATTTCGTTCAAGCGAGGAATCACAGATAGGATTTATCGCGACCATCTGGAGTTGTTGTGGGACATTGTCGAAATCATGAAGACCGACTTAAGCAAATTGTCTGCCGAAGGCGTGAATTACATTCAGATTGACGCTCCCCGATACAGTTATTACATGGATCCGAAGTGGCGTGAATGGATTCGCACCGAGATGCAGATCGATCCTGATGTTTTGCTGGATGAATCCATTCGCGCGGACAATGCCTGCTTCAACGCTGCGCGCCGCCCCGGACTTACCCTGGCCATTCACCTGTGCCGAGGCAACAACCGCAGCCACTGGTATGCCGAAGGCGGTTATGATGCCATTGCCGAAAAGCTGTTTGGAACTCTGGCCGTAGACCGCTTTCTGCTGGAATACGATGACGAGCGCTCCGGCACCTTTGAGCCTCTGCGCTTCGTGCCTCGCGGCAAGATTGTCGTGCTGGGATTGATCAGCTCGAAGCTGCCGAAACTCGAAGATGCGAACCAGGTGATTGAGCGCATCAATGAAGCCGCACGCCATGTGCCCTTGGAAAATCTTGCCCTCAGCCCCCAATGCGGTTTTGCCTCTACGATGGAGGGAAATTTACTGACGGAAGAAGATCAATGGGCAAAATTACAGCTTGTGGTGAATACGGCGAGGCGGGTGTGGAACTGATTATTCTTATTTCAGCAGCGTCTCCTCGATCTTCATCTTCTCATCACCATTCACGGCAAAGCTCCTCGTCACCGGCTGATAACCCTCTTTCTGAAGGCGGACATCATAGTTTCCTGGTCCAAATTGAAGCGTGACCGGCGTCGTCTTGGAATTGAGCGTGCCATTGATGAAGATTTGTGCGCCTTCAGGATGGCTCTTTAGCTCAACGCGGGCTGTACCGTGAGCCGCTCCGCCTCCGAATACTTTTGAAAAGCCACCAATGGGTTTGATGTTGTCAGTACGCCCAGCTTCTCTCAGGACAGGGGCATAGCTCACGGTTTGCCCGGCAGCCAGTTTGACCTCTGTTTGGGCGTCAAGATAACCCTCTTTGTGGACTACGATGCTTTGCGCTGCAGGATCAAGCGCAAACTCTGCTGGGGATATCTTGCCGGTGTCCTTGCCGTTGATCAGGATGTTGGCGCCTGGAGGATCGCTGTTGACCGTCAAAAATCCCTGGCTGGCTGTGAGCTTCACATCCATTGAGACGCGGTTGCCGGCAACAACCTCAACGCGGCGCACTTCTGGAGAGTAACCTGATTTGCTGATCGTCACTTTATACGTTCCCGGTTTCAGCGAACTCAACAACGGAGTTCTACCGGAGGAAGCCGGGCGGCCTTCAATTTCTACAATTGCGCCTGCAGGTGCAGACGAGATCACCAACTCTCCGTCAGCAAGGGAAACTGGCGCAGCCGTCGATTCTGTAGTGATTGTCTTCGACGAGTTGCCGTTTCTTGTTGGAACCTCATGCACCTTGTTCGGAGACGCGCGCGGCGTCTCAGGACTACTGGAGTGAACCTCCGCTGTTGCGGAATTGGTTTTAGGTGTCCGATTCATCCACATAATGACAATTGCGGCTACAAGCAAACAGCCGACAGCGCCAAGGACGATGTTCCAGTGTTTTGAATTCCCCGCCGAGCGCTTCGCCGGAGCTACTGGGCGGATTGTCTGAGTGGCGGTGGGGCTAGGAGTTACCGGTGCGGGTTTGGTGGCGACTGAGCTTCCAGCCCATTGACCAGGCGCGGCTACGCCGATCGCAGGACCGGCTTCGAGCAGCTTAGCCTGTCTTCGGAACGCCCCCGCCATGGCCTGACAGTCCTGGAAGCGCTGCAGCTTGTCCTTTTTTAGTGCTCGGAGAATGATAGCTTCAACGCCGGTTGGCAAGGTTGGCTTGATCGTGCAAGGCGCAACTGGGTCTTCACTGACGACCTTGCGCAACACGGTTGCAACGTCACCGCTAAAAGGCTTCTTGCCGGTGAACAGTTCGTAGAAGACTGCACCTAAAGAAAAAATGTCGGAGCGCTGATCGACCTCTTTTCCAGTGGCCTGCTCCGGGGACATATAACTGGGCGTGCCGGCTACGCTGTCCGCCGGGGTTGAGCCGCAGTCACCAAATTGTGCAATGCCGAAATCCAGAACTTTGATGGTCCCCTGACTTGTCAGCATCAGGTTGGAAGGCTTCAGATCACGATGGATTACGCCTCGTTGATGGGCAAAACCGAGAGCATTGCAAATCTGCTCTGCATACGACAGCAAAACCTGGAGACGTGGAAGCTTACCGCTCTGCACCAGTGCGGCGAGGGTCGCTCCTTCCAGAAACTGCATGCTGAGATAGACGAAGCCTTTTTCCAGCACGATGTCATAAATAGTAATGATGTTGGGATGGTCAAGACTGCCTGCAGCTTTGGCCTCCAGCACGAGGCGTTGGGCCAGTGTTTCCCGATCCTGGTTTCCGCTATCGACCGCGATGGTCTTGAGCGCGACCGTGCGGCCTATGAGTTGATCGTGAGCTTTGTAGACAACGCCCATTGCGCCGCGCCCCAACTCCGATTGAATGACGTACCGCTCCTCGGTGGATGGCACAGTTTGCAGGGGCTGATCCGACGGCTGAAAATCTGTAGCCTGGGTGGCATCGGATGTCGGGTGTGAAGTTTCCATTTGTGCTTCTTCCTAATGCGTAAGGAACAAGTTTTTGAACCGCCGTTGGGAATCAAGGATAACTCCAGAGGACATGGCCTGATTCATTACTTTGGTGTGTTCTTTTGATGCGCAGAAGGATTCTTAAAATGTTCCAACAATTGTTGTTTGCAATCTT
This sequence comes from Candidatus Angelobacter sp., assembly GCA_035939495.1. Classification (GTDB taxonomy): domain Bacteria; phylum Acidobacteriota; class Terriglobia; order Terriglobales; family Acidobacteriaceae; genus Angelobacter. The sequence goes on from DASZFU010000166.1 coordinate 56,217, forward strand.
CTATTTTGAATGTAAGCAGTTTGGTATCAACGTATGGAGGATGCAGGAAATGCGGATTTTTCGGAAACTTTTTAGAATGCAAAAATGATCGGTGACAATAATTGTTGACAATAAATGTCGTGGAGCCCACAGGGACATAGACCTCGCGAACAAAGCTAAATTTAAGGATGAAATCCAACGCTCTGCCAGAGCTTGGCTGAATCGTATATCCGGCCATTGGTCACTACGTGCGATACCTTGCGAATGTTGCTGATATTTTCCAGTGGGTTCCCATCGACCAGAATCAAATCGGCTCGTTTCCCCGGCTCGATCGATCCCGAGTCTTCGGCAAGATTCATAGCGCGTGCTGCAACTGTCGTGGCTGTTTGGATTGCTTCCAGGGGCGTCATGCCGGCTTCCACGTACAACTCGAGTTCGCGGTGTAGGCCATATCCGATAAGTCCGGTATCGCTACCCGCTACGATCGGAATTCCCGCCTTGTGCAGCGCGCCGATGACGGCGCGGCTTTCAGCCATGCGGCCCTGAAATCGCTCGCTTTCGCTGGGCGGAGAGCCCAAGGACACGTACTTCGATACAACCGTGTAAGGTGCTCTGGCAATTGCCGGCTCGAAGGATGAAATCTCAATATTCTTCGAGTGGCCTGCCATCTCTCCCCAGGATGCAGTCGGATCGATCACTGTGTGATGTTGCTGGAAAAACTCAATGGCCTTTTGAACGCGCTCGGAGCTGAGATCAATGGGCGCGTCGTTTCGGTCATTGGCGTTCTCCCTGGGCGCGCGCAGAACCGGCGTTACGAAGCCGAGATGGTTGATCTGATCCATGCCGGCTTCCACCCCCGTTATGGCGTTGAGCGCAGAGGGGACATGTCCAGTCACTGTCATGCCCAGCCGATGTGCCGCGTCTGAGATCGCTTTGACCACATCGGGTTTGAGCAAGGTATAAAGCTTGATCTGCCGAAAGCCTGCAGCCTTGTACTTCGCGACAACGGCTCGGCCTTCTCCTGGGGTGTCGGCGCTGACTGCTCCGAAGGCGTCAGGGCCGCTTGCATCCACCAGGCCAGCAAGCAGCAAGCGTGGTCCCAGACCGTGATGTTGATCGATTTCGTCGCGGATGGCCGTCAGGAATCCGAATTCTCCTCCGCAATCGCGCGCGGTGGTAATGCCCGCCGCCAGGAGGGCTGGTCCGAACTCCACGCCGGAATAATGCGTGTGCATCTCCCAGAGTCCCGGCAACAACGTCTTGCCGCTGGCGTTCACGACCTTCATACCCTGCGGAATCGTGACCTGACTGCGTGAACCGGCAGCAGCAATTCGTCCACTGCGAATTACGACGACCGAATCGGAAACAGGCGCATGGCCGGTTCCATCGACAAGTGTTGCGCCGGCAATGGCAAAGCTGCCGGCCATTGTAGGAGGTACAAGACGTTCGAGTTCTCTCAGGTTTCGCAACTCTTGGGCTACTCCGCTGGCCGCGAGCTGTGACACTGCCGGTTCATATTCCTTGCGTACTGCTTCTAAAGGGAGACCTCCGGCAAAATTCATTAGGGCCGCGAGTTCACCTTTTCGGTTGAGCCAAAGAATCTCCCGGCCGAAAACGATGTTGGCGATGGTGTAGCGGGCCAATGGAATGCGTGTTCCGTTGACATTAAGAACATCGTGGCCCGCCAATGTGATTTGGGCAGGCGCCGAGTCTGCCTTGGGGTTTGCGCGAAGAATCGGCAGGTTCGCCGGCTGAAGATGACTTCGCCAGTAGCGCATCATCATCATTTGCACCGACGCAGGCGTATAACCGAAGCCAACGAAATAATTCGGCGGCAGCTTGATCTCGCGGCTGCTTTCGTCTTCGCGCACAGTAGCGCTGGGGCTGTGGATCTCGGCGGAGCTCACCGTGGTTGAATTGGGAGAGCTTTTGCTTTGTACCTCCAGAAATAGAGGACTGAAGTCCGGCTTCATGCGCATGGTTGCCGCGACTGTTCGCTTGCGGCCCCGGTCTGAATACTCAAATGAGGTATTCATGACCAGGGTATTGTCTGGACCGCCAACGACCTCGTAAGTCTCTTCGCCAATGGGATGAAGCAGAAGATAGAGTGTCAGGCTGCCTTTTTCGGCGATCGCCGCCTTGTGTTGATCCTGTGCTTGTGACAACGTGCCCAAGATAACGATCAGGACTGCTTTCCAATAGTTCATAGAGGGATTTTATGTCCTTTTTATTTAGCCAGTGGCAGGCCAAACGAAAACACCGATCCATGGCCAAGCTGGCTGGTCACTTCGATCCGGCCTTCGTGGGCTTCGACAATTGCCTTCACGATAGCCAATCCCATGCCTGTGCCCTGGACACGGTATCGCTGGCTCTGACCACGGTAAAACTTGTCGAAAATCATGGAGCGCTCCATGTCGTCAATTCCAACACCCCGGTCGGCCACGCTCGTGATGAGCCGGTTATTGCGAGCTTCGCTGCTGATGAAGATGGGCGCTTGTGGGTCGGAATACTTGGCGGCGTTTTCAATCAGGTGTTGGAGGACTTTCTGAATCCAAATTACGTCCATCATGACGGGTGGCAAGTTGTCGGGCAGTCTGACTTGCACCGAATGGTTTCCAATTACGGTCTTTGAATCTTCCAGGGCGGCATCGATAGCTTCGCTGATCTGATGCGCCTTTCGTTCGAGGCCAACTTCATGAGCATCGAGTTTGGCCATCTCAACTGCTTCTCCGACCAGGCGATTCAACCGGTCGCACTCTTCCTCGATGACCGCCAACAGGTCCTGACGCTGCTCGTCATTCATCTCTGCCGACGATCGCAAGCTGGTAACAGACGCTTTAATGGCCGTCAGAGGAGTACGGAACTCGTGAGTAATCGAATCAAGCAGGGCTGAGCGTAAACGTTCGCTCTCTCTCGATGCTTCACTGCGCATGAGCGTGTCCACAGCGCCGGCGCGCTCAATCGCGATAGCCACCAGACTACTCAGGGCTTCCAGAGTTTGCCGTGAGAGCACGTCGCCGGCAATACCCAGGCTTCCCATGTTCCTTAGCCCCATACGCACCGGAGCAAAACACCGTTTGTGTTCCATATCCAATACAATCTCGCCTCGCGCAGAAACCTCTTTGAGATCATCACTCGGCAAGTGTTCGGTTTCGGCCCCGGATCGATAGATATTGTCCTTGCCGGTCATGTGGATGGCCGCGTGTACAACTCCGAAGCTTTCCGCCAGGTATGAGGGGATAGATCTCAGCAGCTCGACTATATTGTCGGTAATCAGGAGTTGCTGGCTGAAGGTATACAGCCTTTCCACCTCCATGCGCCGTAGGACGGCGTTACGGGCTTCACGGCGGGCCCGGTGGGAGAGTTGGCTGGCAATGACCGAGGTGCAAAGAAATGCAACCAGGGCCATCCAGTTTTGAGTGTCAGCGATCGTGAAGGTGCCAACTGGCGGCAAGAAAAAGAAGTTGAAGCAGGCCGCCGATAAGATCGACATCGGTATGGCGAACGCAAGTCCCCAGGCTGCGGACACTATGAGGATCGCCAGCAAGAAACTCAGGGCCACCGTTGTGGGGTTAACGTGGGCCACCTTGAAATAGAAAAACACGATGATGGCCACGACCAAGGAGCAGACGGCGGCGCGGAATATCGCTTTCAAGCTGATCACGGCGGATCAATTTTAGTCGAACGGCTTAGCAACCTTCATGAGAAGATTCTTTCGTGCCCAAAACACCCGAACAATGGCTGGAACAAGCTGCGCCGGAAAAGAAGGCAGGCATCTTCAAGCTTTTTTTGGGGTATGCACCCGGCGTGGGCAAGACATACAGCATGTTAAGCGAGGCAATACGACGACGAAGCAGAGGCGAGGACGTTCTCATCGGTATCGTAGAAACGCATGGACGCCAGGGCATTGCTGATTTGGCGTGTCAGTTGGAAGCGATCCCGCGCCGCAAGCTGGAGTATAAAGGAACGATCTTTGATGAGATGGATGTGGACGCTATTATCGCCCGTAGGCCGACGGTGGCCTTGATCGACGAGCTTGCGCATACGAACGTCGAGGGCAGCAAACATAGAAAGCGTTATGAGGATGTGCTTGAGGTGCTCGAAGCAAAAATTGATGTCCTTTCCACGATGAACATCCAGCATCTCGAGAGCGCCACGCCTACCGTACAAAGCATCACAGGCATCCAAGTACGGGAAACAATTCCAGATTGGGTCTTGGAGCGTGCCGACGAGATCGTAATGGCGGACCTGACTCCCGAGGCGCTGCAAACCCGCATGAAGCGCGGAGATATTTATCCTGTGGAGCGCGCGGAAACCGCCCTCACGAACTTTTTTCGTCGCGGCAATCTGATGGCCCTGCGGGAGCTGGCTTTGCGCCAGGTCACCCAGTCGGTGGATCGCGGCCTGGAATCGTATCTGAAAAAAAAGAATATTGATCAGAACTGGGGTGTGAGCGAGCGAATCGCGGTTTGCATCAGTTCCAGCTCAGCTTCCCAGCAGTTGATTGCCAGAGGCGCAAGGATGGCCCACGGGATGGATGCGGCTGAGTTTTTTGTCGTCCACGTGGAAACCGAGGGAGATAAGCAAGAAGAAGAAAAACGTTCTCTGGGGGCCAACATTCGCTTCGCTGAGAACCTTGGCGCCCGCATCATTCGCCTTCAGGAAAAAGATATTGCGAAGGCAGTGGCGGCCTTCGCGCGCGAGTACAAGATCACGCAGATCATCTTCGGACGCTCCGCTATCCGTGGCTGGCAGCAATACCTCTACATGAATGCCATTCAACGCTTTTTGCGCAACGCTCCTGCAGTGGATGTGCATATTGTGAATCAGGAACAGCGATAGAGCAATGAGCGACAAACCTCGAATCCTGGTAGTAGATGATGAGCCACAGATTACTCGCGTGCTTCGCACCAGCCTTTCGACCCATGGATACGATGTTCGTATTGCCAATGATGGCGAGGCCGGACTAACGATTTTTCAGCAATGGAATCCTGACTTGGTTATCACCGATCTCTCCATGCCAAAAATGACCGGTATCGAGCTTTGTGAAAATATCCGGGATCATTCCCAGGTGCCGATCATCGTTCTCTCTGTGAAAGGCGAAGATAAGGCTAAAGTGGATGCCCTCGACAAAGGAGCCGATGACTACGTTACCAAGCCATTCAGCATCAACGAATTGCTGGCGCGTATCCGGGCCAATCTGCGGCGCAGCAACCTGGCAAAAGAGCCGGAGTCAGCCAGTCCTATTCATATTGGCGACTTTCATATCGATCCCCAGACGCGAATCGTATCGGTGAGCGGGAAAGAAGTCCATCTCACTCCCAAAGAGTTTGACCTGCTTACTTATATGGCCCGTCATCCGGGAAAGGTGCTTACCCACACCGCGTTGCTCAACGCTGTTTGGGGTGGACAGAGCGTACAACAGCCTGAGTATCTGCGCGTCTTTATCAATCAGCTCCGGAAGAAAGTTGAGCCGGGCGAGGCGCCGCGTTATATCCTCACCGAGCCGTGGGTAGGATACCGTTTTCAGCCGGGCAACGAATAGCCGTTAGCGGCTACCTGGATCTGGTTAGCGGTTGTTTCTGCGGACTTGGCGGTATGCCCGAGCGCGACCCCTGACGGGTTGGCAGCGCGTACGCGCTCCGGTCCTGATGAAGAACTGTTGCAGAGCAACCTTGACGGAGCTTTCAATTGTCCCTTACGGAGATGCCGAAGTCGTCGAGGTAGACAATGGTGTAAGCAGAAAGACATGAGTCGGGCCCGAATGAAGATGGTCATCCATGTTGGCCTGATGGTTCTTGTTTAGCTTAGGATTGATCACGCCGAAGGCAACGATCTCGCCTTTATCATTAATAGAGAACGCTCCAGTCAGGATCACACCTGCAGGTAATTCGGGAACCAGAAAATTCAGGTCAGCAATCGAATTTGTCTTCGTCCACAAAAAGGCTCTGGTTCCCAGCGGGCTGCCGGACTGTCCAACGACCTGGCCGAGATTATTGATTCCAAATGCCTCGCTGTAGCCGCCTGCCTGCAGTGCGCCGAGCGCTTGCATGCCGCCGCTACTCGTCCATATAAAGGCGCGCACGCCACTCGGTCCTTCGGATGCGCCGACCACCTCTCCCTGGTCGCTGATGCGATTGGCGCGGCTGGTCGAATCTCCCGGCAAAACGCCTAAATCTTGCATGGGAGCACCGGCCTTCCACAAGAACGCATGGGGGCCGGCATTGGTATCGGAGACGCCCACCACCACTCCGGCGCTATTGATGCCGTGGGCCTCACTCAATGCGCCGCCCAACGTTCCCAAATCTTTTGGCGCGTTTCCGCTCCAAAGAACAGCATGGCTGCCCGACACACCCACAATTTGGCCGGCTCCATTGATCGCCAAAGCGCTGGTGGAATCAGTTGCGGAAAGGCCCGGCAATTGTTTCAGGCCGTTTGCGGCAGTCCACAAAAAAGCGTGCATACCGAGCCGCGAATTTGAGGTGCCCACAACCTGGCCGGAATCGTTGATCGCGGAGGCCACGCTGTAATCGCCTCCCGGCAATGAGGCCAGGTCGCGCATCCCGGTTTTCTGGCTCCAGAAAAATGCGTGCGAGCTGGACCCGTGCGGGGCTCCGGAAACGCCCACGGCCTGGCCCAGAGAATTGATGTCGTGAACCCGCGCGCTGCCCGCCGGCAATGTGCCCATATCGGTCAGTTTATAACTCTGCCCCTGCGACGACCGGGCCAGCAGCAACGCCAACGCGGCGAGCGCAAAAACGACCTTGCCATTCATGTTGCTAATCATCTCGTCACCCCTTAAAAACGCAAATTCACTCTGCCCCTGTTCACGGCGCGAAATACCCAAAAAGATCAACGACTAACTGCGTCGGATCTTGAGCAAATGCGCTGATCGAGCCGTTGCTTGTCGGAACGATAGCCATATTCGATGTGATAGCGCCATCATTGGCGTTCAACGTGGAAACCAATGGCTGGGGCGCGCCTTGCGGCCATAGGGTCAAGTATCCAAGCACTCCAGAGGGGACAACCGTGGCATTGACCACATACGCCTGCGCGGACACGGGAGCGCCGCAGCCGCTTGCGGCAACGTTGACATCCCGAGTTCCTTTGAACGGTGGACTGCCCGCTGGAATGCGGGTATCGACGACCCGGCACGGCGGCAGGTTATAAAGCGACAGTCCGCCGGGGCCGGGCGGCGCAAAGTATCCATTAACATCGATGACCAGGTCCGAATCATTGGAGACGAAGACCGAAATAGCGCCATTGCTGCCTGCCGCCACGATTGCGGCATTTGCCGTGATCGCGCCGGTTGGCGCATTTAACGTGGAAACCGATGGCTGCAGTTGTCCCGTCGGCCATGTGGTCAGGTAGTCCAGTCCCCCATTAGGCACCGAGGTGAAATTCAGGGAATAGGCTTGCGCGGTTGCAGGCACATTGCAGGAACTTGAAAGAAGCGGGAATGACCGGCCCGGCCCATTCCCTTGGAGCGAGGGCCCGTCCAACGGTCCTGGCGCGTTGCGCGTGTCAACCATGCGACACGGTGTGATCGGGAAAAATGCGAGCGCCGAGGTGTTGGCCGATGGCACGAAGTATCCATCTATGTCGAGGACCACGTCCGTGTCATCAGTTACGTAGATACATACAGCCCCGTTCGTACCGGCCGGTACGATTGCCGCAGCCGCCTTAACGCGGTGATCGGAGTTGAGGGTCGAGACGAACGGCTGCGTCTGTCCACAGGGAAACATTGTCAGATACGCAAGCTTGGCTTTGGGCACGACCGTCACATTGACTGAGTAAGCCTGCGCGGTAGCAGGAATGCCGCAGGCGCTCTTCGGGATTTCGAAGGAGCGGGTGCTTCCTCCGCTCATAAACGGGCCGCCAAAGGGACCATTTGGATTCCGTGTATCGGCAATCCGGCAGGGCGTGGCCGCAACGTACCGGAGGGCCGTGGGCAGCGTGAAATTTGCCGTGGTGGTAGTTCCGGCCACTACACTCACGTTTTGGGTCACGCTCTGAAACCCTGTGGCGGAAGCAACCAGTTGGATGGTGCCCGGTGGAAGATTGGTGAAGTTGTAAATGCCGTTTGCATCTGTGGTCGCCGTACCTCCGCCGAAACTGACGGTAGCGCCGCCGATGGCATTATTCGAAGAGTCAACCACCTTGCCTGTCACATTGCCGTTGTTGGAGAGAAGGGCCATCGCCGGCGCAGCGGTAGTATTGCCCGCAGTTACAGTGACCGTTTCCGAAGCCGGCTGGAACCCATTTGCAGAAGCATTGAGAGCGACTGATCCGGCAGGAACGTTTCCCAGCGTATAAGCTCCGTTGCCATCTGTAATAGCTGTAAGGCCTGCGCCGTTCACGGTGGCCCCGGCGATGGCCGTTCCATTGCCATCCACGACGCTTCCGGTAATCTTGCCTGGGTTCACCGGAGCTAGCTGAATCGAAGGAACACTAGTGGTGTTTCCGGCCGCGGTAGTTACGCTCTGAGATGCGCTTTGATAGCCGGAAAGCGCCGCTGTTACTGTGGTTGGTCCGGCGGGGATATTGTTGAGCGTATACGTGCCGTCCGGCGCCGTGCTGGCAGAGATGCCGCTGTCGGTGGTGATTTGCGCGCCATTCAGCGGCGCGCTGGAAGTGTTGGTAACACTACCGGTTAAAGTTCCTGTAGCGCCTCCGTTTTGCGTGATCTGGATGATCTTAGCCACCGAAGGTACTCCGGAAGAGTCAAGGAGAAACAGCATGTAGTAGCCCGGCGGGGCAAGATTGCCATTGGCCGGCATAGTTACATTTAGTCCTCCGGTAGTTTGGGTGAAGCTCAAGTGCATGAACCGGCCACCTTCATCGAAGGTATGAGTGGTGGAACTGGTTCGCACCCATGCTATCTTCGAGATCTTTGCGGCATCGGGTGTGCCAATGAAAATAGTGGCCCCATAACCCACACTCGTGGGTCCTGAGGAAATGCTGGGGCGCGGCCCGGCAAATAGATAGGGTGGAGAGTAAAGCTGAGCATTGGCCCCGCCTACATTGCCGCCGGCAGAGAGCACCCGCCCGTCCGGCAACAGCAAAGCCGTCGAATGGTAGCCGCGATAGACCGCAATGCTGGCCATCACGGTAAACTGCCCGGTGGCCGGGTCCCACATTTCTGTGGGAAGGACAGGATTCGCGGAGTCATCAAATTTGGAGCCGCTGCTTCCGCCAACGACGAATACTTTGCCATCCGGCAGAATCACGGCGTTGTGCTGGCGGCGTGCAAAATGCATGTTGCCCGTAAAGGTCCAGGACGGCGCAGCCGCATTGAGATCGAGGGTTTCTGCTGTAGCTGTAGGCGGAGTGCCGCCGCCGACCTCCAGGATCTTGCCTGTCTCGTACATCAGGCCGGGTCCGTAATCGCGCGAGGCGCCGAATTGCGTGGTGGCGAGGTTGGTCCAGGCTCCGGTACCCGAGGTGTCGAGAGAGCGCGTCTGCGGCTGTGGACCGGCATTAACCACCTGGCCATTCGGGGCCACAAGCATGACCGGATAAAGGTCCTGCAGCAATTGCGCCGAGGTGAGATCACGCCATGTGCCGCTGGCCACCTGAAACACTTGCGGCAACGGATCGACCACTGCATTCGAGTTGACTTCGCCGGAAACCACCAGAATGTCTCCGTTGCCCAGGACCGTCGTGGTCGGGTACCACCGGCCCTCATTCATGTCCGGCACTTGCGTCATGGTGTTATTAAAAGGATCGTAAATAAGCGCATGAGCATACCCGGTGAAGTCGGCTATGTGGCCGCCGGCAATGAAGATGCGGCCATCCGCCATGGTTGTATGGCCCGAGCAAAAAAGGGAATAGGGAGCGGCAGCCGTAGGCGCAAAGGTGTCTGTTGCTGGGTCCCAGATGTGAGGCTGCAGCGCCTCATCATAATCGGAGTAAAAAAGGACGCGGCCATCGGGCAAGAGACTGGTATGGATGGCCCGTGTGGGCCAGGTCTCCAGCGGTGACCATTGACCTTGCGTAGTTTGTGCCTGGCTAAAGACAGACGAGAAAACTAATAGCAACCTGAAAACGTACAGGCATGAAAGAACCGACGAATTTGTGGCACACTTACCCATAGATACTCTTTTTGCACACTCGTCCCAACGCCAAGCTGTGGTGACTGTCAAGGGGGTTCCAGTTCACTGCCAGATGATTTGCGAAGATGTGTTTCTTACTTTTTGGGAGTGCCAATTTCTGAGATGCAGCAGCAATAGCAATGGGATGGATCAGTGCTGCGGAAGATATGTCAAGAAAAAAACTATTTACACTTAGTACTAGAAAAGTTGAATGGAAAAATTTGTCCGGATCGATTTTCGCTTCGATTGAATAAAGAAATCGTCAAATGTACATAAGCCGGAACACTAAAGGTCGTTTACAAAAAATTGACACCTTCGTTAGACAATCCTTATAGGCAATATCATCCAACAGCAGAATTGCTCCAGATCTTCGGAGGCATTCTTGGCTCGCTCTACACTGCAGCAGTCCACACGTCAAACAATCGCCTGCAATCTGTTGCTGTTTCTTTTGATCGCCGTGCCTGCATCTACTTCGATAGCCCAGTCCCAAGAAAGCCTCGGGTTTGAAGGTCGGGACTCACACAAAGAACCCCAAAAACGCGAAGGTGGATTTCTCGAAAGACTGATCAAAGCCTATCAAGACGACTGGAAGGGAGGTCCGTCTGGTCCCGAACCTGCGCGCCGCATTCCGCCGGCTCCGTTGGATTCACCGCCGTTCCCCAATGCCGACTGGCCTTATGGTGGCGCCCCGGACATTGGCGCTCCCGATACGAACGTTTATCCGCTGATGCAGGCCCTCAACCGCGCATCGAGCAAGATCAAAGTGTACGGCTGGGTGGAGCCTAGCGTGAATGTAAGTACCTCCAGGCACACACTTTTTCCTGCCGGCTATAACATCCTTTCCAACACCGCCGTGCTGGACCAGGGCGTGATCTACATCGAGCGATTAGTTGATACGGTACAGACAGACCACGTCGACGTTGGGTTTCACCTGACCGGCTTTTATGGTGTCGATTATCGCTTCACTACAGCCAAAGGATGGCTCAGCCAGCAACTGCTGAAATATAACCGCCAGTACGGTTTCGACCCCATGTTGGAGTATGCCGATATTTATATCCCCCAGGTAGCCGATGGAATGAACATTCGAATAGGACGATATCTCTCAATTCCCGATATCGAGGCTCAACTGGCTCCCAACAACTACATCTTCACCCATTCACTGCTTTATTCCTTCGATCCTTTCACGCAAACCGGCATCCTGACTACTGTGAAGCTGAACAATCGCTGGGTGGTGCAAGCAGGGCTATCAGCCGGCAATGACATAGCTCCCTGGGCCAAAGGCGGCAAGCCTTCGCTCACCGTCTGCGTCAGTTATACGTTCCACGATGGCAACGACAATCTGTATCCCTGCGTGAGCGGAATCAACAGCGGAAAATATGCTTACAACAATGTGCAGTTCTTCGTGACCACCTGGAACCACAAGTTCAATAAATCATGGCACATGGCCACCGAGTCCTGGTATATGTACCAGAGAGACGTGCCCAGCGTTTCACCCGGCCTGGCAAATCCACTGCCGACCGAAACCAATGCCAACGGAGCATTTTGCGCACCAGGGCAGCTCAAATGCTTTGCCCCGGAGTGGGCCATCGTGAATTACCTGCAGAAGGATTTCAATACGAGAAACTACATCTCCATTCGAACCGACTACCTTGACGATAGAAAGGGCCAGCGGACCGGCTTTCAAACCAAATACTCCGAACACACGCTGATGTGGGGACACTGGCTTGGAAATACCGTTCTCCTCCGTCCCGAACTGAGGTTCGAGCATTCCTACGATGTGCCCGCGTACGATACGGGAATCAAGAAGAACCAATTCATTTTTGCGGTGGATATGGTCTACAAGTTCTAATTGCTTCGCCTTTATAAATAATTTACGAATTCCTTAGCCAATACTTACGCGGGATATTGTCAAATCGTATTGACTTCTGGCTAAACCAGGATTTTTCCGGTTATCGGACATAGAGGCACACCCCCAACCGCTGGAAAATTTCCCGTAAGCGCGGGTGGAGGAGGTAGACATGATTGCGATTTTCATTCTCACCGTTTTGCTGGTGGCGATCGTGGTTCTGCTTTGGTGCCTCAGAGGCTTCACCCGTTGTTTGAAACAGCAGAATTTTGTAGGAATCCTGGTGCGTTATGAGGAGACCGGCCTGACATTAGAAACAATTCATCACAAATCGGGCTCGGAGTCACGCCCTGGCGTATCAAGAAACAAGCTCGACCTGGTCACACCGGGAATTCATCCCCGAAGACACGCATCCGTAAGGCGGGAAGGTGGATACCGCTCCTATACTCCTGCCGATGTGGCGTGATGTAAATCACACTATTTTCGTCAGCCGCTCGTTAGGGTCAGTAGCTATGCACTGATGCAAGGTGCATGAGACCGGTGCGGCTCGTATCGAAAAACGAAAGTTGTTGCAAGCAGAAACGAAATTATTGAAAGGTTTGGAATATGAAAACCAAGAGATTCACGATCAAGATCCCATGTTGCATCGTTGCGTTGGGAATCATTTGGTTGGTTGCGGTGCCCGGACCAATCTTTGCTCAGGTTGCCGCGCCCGGCCAAAATCTGGTGGCCGATTCTGCTGCTGGTGCGCCCACTGCTTCCGGCGTGCCCGCTACAGATTCCGCCGCACCCAAAGCCAATGCAGCGCCCAACATCAACACTCTGACCAATGCCGAAGTACTCGCGGAGCTGGAGCGGATGCGTGCACGAATCCAGGAGTTGGAGACCCAGCTCAAAGCGCAATCGGGCCCGGCGAGTGTGGCCGAGTCCAGCTCCCATCCGCTCCTGGCACCACCACCCGGCGCTGCGCCTGCGGCGACTCAGGCAAGAGCCGAAAAACCGCCTCAAGCGGAAAAGCCGGCGAAGGCAGCTCCGTTCGCTTTCGCAGACTTTACGTGGTTGAATGGCACCGCCCGCACTAAGACTCCGGCTCTGGACACGCCGTTCTTTGCTCCTGAAATCAGGGCGGACGTGGATTACATCTACGATTTCAACCACCCGGCAGACAACACCATCGGTGGTTCAAGCGAAGTCTTCCGCGCCAATGAGTTTCAGGTAACACAGTTGGGTGTGGGCGGCGATTTCCACTTTGACAACGTTCAGGCCAGGCTCATGACGCAGTTCGGTATGTACTCCCAAACTACCCCGCGCAACGATGCCAGCCCTGCGCGCGGTCAATGGAATCTGGCCGATGCTTACCGCTACATCTCCGAAGCTTACGGCGGATATCACTTGGACTGGATGCACGGTGTCAATGTGCAAGCCGGCATCTTCATGTCATACGTCGGCCTTTTCAGCTACTACAACTTTGACAACTGGGCCTATCAGCCATCATATGTTTCATCGAACACGCCCTGGTTCTTCAACGGAATGCGGGTACAGATTTTCCCGACGGAAAAACTTAAGATCGAACCCTGGCTAATCAATGGATGGCAATCCTATGGCAGATTCAATAAGCGCCCAGGAGTGGGCGGACAAATCCTCTGGCGGCCAAATGAAAAGTGGTCGGTTCTTGGAAATCAGTATGCAGTGGGCCGCGACGCATTAGGTGTAACCGGGCGCACGCGTTTCCACACCGACGATAGCATTCAGTATAAGTACTACGACAATCCAGAAAACTTGATCAGCAAGGCCGCATTCTCCCTGACCGGCGACGCCGGCTGTGAAAGCGGAGGTGGCGTGAGCTGCTTCGGCAATGGGAAGAATGGGCCGAAGCAGAGCTTCCTTGGTTTCATGGTCTACAACCGTCTGTGGTTTCATAAAGACCTGTTCGCTGTAACACTGGGCGGAGGCGCAATCAATAATCCGGGACGCTATCTGGTACTGTTGCCTCCCATCAATGGTGCAACCGCCGCGTCGGGTACGCCGTATTTCACGGAGAACCCCGGCGATCCATACAAAGCGCTGGACGCGTCAGCGACTTTTGACTACATGCCGAGCCAGTACATTACCTTCCGCTGGGAGTACAACTATCGGGCTGCCAATGTGCCGTATTTCTCCGGATCAGGCGGAATCACGCCTCCGGGCGGAAACACGGGCCCGGCTGGCTCGTTAGTTTCCGGCTTTCTTCCCGATCTGCGCAAGCGGGAGAACCGGCTGAATCTAGCGTTGCTGGTCAAGTTCTGATTCTGGCCTACCCAGAAAAATCAGAAGCGCGCTTGCAGCTCTCTTGATTGGGAGCTGCAAGCCTGCAACAAGCGAATCATTGATGAATCCATGATTTGCTGAGGAGCTGCAATGAACGACTTGCTAATGATTCTTGGAACGATTGTTTTCTTCGCCATCGCGATCGCCTACACGGTCGCCTGCGACAAGCTCAAATAGGGGCTTTTATGAACCTTGAGAATATCTTGATGCTCGTCATCAGCTTGCTGCTGATGGTTTACCTCATTTACGCCCTGCTAAGGCCGGAGAAATTCTGATGACTCTCAATGGCTGGCTCCAAATTCTGTTGTTCTTTGCCGTGATCCTGGCGATTACCAAGCCTTTGGGGATCTACATGGCTAGGGTCTTTTCCCGCGAGCGCACGTGGCTCGATCCGGTGGTGCGTCCTGTAGAGCGGCTGTTGTACAAGCTTACGGGCGTCAATGAAGAGCGCGAGATGGGATGGAAGGAATATTGCATTGCCATGCTGCTCTTCAGCGCCGTCTCCATGCTGGTGCTGTATCTGATCCAACGGTTACAACATGGACTGCCCTGGAATCCGCAGGGATTTGCCAACGTAGCTCCCGATCTGGCGTTCAACACGGCTGCATCGTTTACCACGAACACCAACTGGCAGTTCTACAGCGGTGAGAGCACTATGAGCTATTTCACCCAGATGGCAGGCTTGGCCTATCACAACTTTGTCTCTGCCGGTGTGGGAATTGTTCTGGCTATTGCGTTCATTCGAGGGATTGCCCGGAAAGAAAAAGAGACGCTCGGCAACTTCTGGGTAGACATGACCCGTTCGATTCTGTGGATCCTGGTTCCCTTCTGCACGATCTATGCGTTGTTTCTGGTGCAGCAGGGAGTGGTCCAGAACCTCAAGCCGTACGATACGGCGAAAATCGTCGAGCCACAGCAGGTCCAAAAAGTTGGGCAGGATGGCAAACCTGTCGTTGGCCAAGATGGCAAGCCGGTCATGGATACCTGGACCGATCAGGTGATTGCCCAGGGTCCCGTAGCCTCCCAGGAAGCCATTAAGATGCTGGGAACCAACGGTGGCGGATTCTTCGGCGCTAATAGCTCTCACCCATTTGAGAATCCGACGCCCTTCAGCAATTTCCTCCAGATGATCTCCATCTTCCTGATTCCGGCGGGGCTGACCTATACGCTGGGCCGGATGACGGGATCGCAACGCCATGGCTGGGCGGTGTTTGCGGCGATGGCAGTGCTTTTCTTTGCGGGAGTCGTTACCGCTTATTGGGCGGAAGCCAACGGCAATCCGTTGCTGCACGGGGTTGATCAACACGTATCCGCCATGCACCCGGGTGGCAATATGGAAGGCAAAGAGGTCCGGTTCGGCATCGCTAACTCGGCGCTATTCGCCACCGTGACTACCGATGCAAGCTGCGGCGCCATCAACGGCCAGCACGATTCATTTACTCCTCTCGGCGGTATGGTGCCGCTGATCAACATCATGCTGGGCGAAGTTGTCTTTGGCGGCGTAGGCGCAGGCATGTATGGAATGTTGATCATTGTTGTGCTCTCGGTCTTCATTGCCGGCTTGATGGTGGGCCGCACGCCCGAGTACCTGGGCAAGAAGATCGAAGCTTACGACGTGAAGATGGCCATGCTCTATGTGCTGATCTTTCCGTTGTCGATCCTGGTATTCACTGCGGTATCAGCTCTGTCGCCCAAGTTCGGGTTGACAACGCTTGCCAACAGCGGCCCGCACGGACTTTCGGAGATTCTTTATGCCTTTACTTCGGCCACAGGAAACAACGGCTCTGCGTTTGGCGGACTTTCCGCTAACAAGTACTACAACCTGATTGTCGGCTATGCCATGCTGATCGGCCGGTTCCTGATGATTGTTCCCATGCTCGCGGTCGCCGGCCACCTGGGACGCAAGAAGGCTGTTCCGCCTTCGCCAGGCACCTTTCCGGTTACGACTCCGCTATTCACCGTGCTGGTGGTCAGCGTAATCATCATTGTCGGAGCATTGACCTTCTTCCCGGCGCTTAGCCTGGGCCCCATTCTTGAGCATCTGCTCATGAACGCGGGCAAGACCTTCTAGTCAGTTGGTAATTGGGTAACTTGGCAATTGGGTAATTGAGGATCATTCAGATGTCTACAAAACAAAGTAAGAAGTCGCTTTGGGACGGAAAGATTGTTCGCCAGGCGCTGGTTGACTCGATGACTAAGCTGAACCCGCGCACCATGATGCGCAATCCGGTCATGTTTGTGGTGGAAGTCGGCAGCGTCATTACTTCTGTGCTGCTGATCAAAGACATCAGCCAGCATAATCCAGGCTTCGGCTTCGATCTCCAGATCACCTTGTGGCTGTGGTTCACCGTCTTGTTTGCCAACTTCGCCGAGGCCATGGCCGAGGGCCGGGGCAAAGCGCAGGCCGACACGTTGCGCAAAGCGAAGTCCGAGACCGTGGCCAATCGGCTCCTGGGCAACGGACAGACGGAAAAGGTTGCTGGCTCGAAACTCCGCCTTGGCGATCTGTGCATCGTCTGTGCCGGGGAATGGATCCCTGGCGATGGCGAGGTCATCGAAGGCGTGGCTTCTGTGGATGAGTCGGCAATTACCGGCGAGTCGGCACCCGTGATCCGCGAATCAGGTGGCGACCGCTCGGCGGTGACCGGAGGGACTCGCGTGCTTTCGGACCAGATCAAGGTCAAGATCACCTCCAACCCCGGCGAGACTTTTTTGGACCGCATGATTGCCCTCGTCGAAGGCGCGGAACGGCAAAAGACACCTAATGAAATTGCGCTCAACATTTTGCTGGCTGGGTTGACGGTCATCTTTCTGCTGGCGGTGGTAACGCTGCAGCCCTTCGCCATCTACTCCGGTTCTCCACAAACGATTTTCGTCCTCGTTTCTCTCCTGGTCTGCCTCATTCCGACCACGATTGGTGGGTTGTTATCGGCCATTGGTATTGCTGGAATGGATCGTCTGGTGCAGCACAACGTGTTGGCGATGTCCGGGCGCGCTGTTGAAGCTGCGGGAGACGTGAATACCCTGCTTCTTGACAAGACCGGCACCATCACGCTCGGCAACCGCCAGGCTACCGAATTTGTCGCTGCTCCGGGTGTGAGCAATGATCAGCTTGCGGATGCGGCCCAGCTATCATCGCTGCCTGATGAAACTCCTGAAGGCCGATCCATCGTGGTACTTGCCAAAGAAAAACATGGCCTCAGGGGGCGGGAGCTTGGGTCGTTGCAGGCGGAGTTTGTTCCTTTCAGCGCCCATACCCGCATGTCGGGCGTGAATTTCAACGGGCGAGTCATTCGCAAAGGCGCAGTCGACGCGATTGACAAATACCTCAAGGAGAATGGAGGGATTCTGCCCAAAGAAGTCCAGGCTACGGTCGAGATCATCGCCCGCTCCGGAGGAACACCTCTGGTAGTTGCAGAAAATAACCGTGCTTTGGGTGTGATTCACTTGAAAGACATCGTTAAAGGCGGCATACGCGAGCGCTTCAGCCAGCTTCGAGCTATGGGCATTCGCACCGTGATGATTACCGGCGACAACCCGCTCACCGCTGCCGCCATCGCGCGTGAGGCCGGAGTTGACGATTTCCTGGCCCAAGCCACTCCCAAAGACAAGATGGACCTGATCAAAAAAGAACAGGCGGAAGGCAAGCTGGTAGCGATGACGGGGGACGGCACGAATGACGCGCCCGCCCTGGCGCAGTCCGATGTCGGTGTCGCCATGAACAGCGGCACGCAGGCAGCTAAGGAAGCTGGAAATATGGTGGACCTCGATTCCAATCCCACCAAGCTGCTGGAGATCGTAGAGATCGGCAAGCAGTTGCTCATGACGCGCGGATCGTTGACCACGTTCTCGATCGCCAACGACGTGGCTAAATATTTTGCCATCATTCCGGCAATGTTCGCTGTGAAATTTCCGGTGCTTCAGGCGTTGAATATCATGCGCCTGGCTACCGCTGAGTCAGCCGTTCTTTCGGCGGTGATCTTCAATGCGCTGATCATCATCGTGCTGATACCGTTGGCGCTGCGAGGAGTTAAGTACAGGCCTATGAGCGCTGCATCACTGCTGCGCCGGAACCTCTTCATCTACGGAGCCGGTGGAGTAATCGTGCCGTTTATAGGAATCAAGCTGATTGACCTGATCGTGAGAGCAGTCCATCTGGCCTGAAAAAGCTGGTAGCCGCTAGCTACGAACGAGTTTAGGTTTTTAGAGGATGTCTATGGAACGATCAACCAAGCGCCGGAGGCGCGACGAGAAGTTAGCCCAGGGTGAAGCGCAGCGGAACCCTGGGAAATGGTCCCCAAAATACAGATAAGCCCCGGAGGGGCGACACAGGCCAAGGAGCTACCAATGAAAAAAAATCTAATCACCGCCATCCTCATGACCATTGTGACAACCATCCTCCTGGGAATTGGCTATCCTCTCCTGGTCACAGGGTTGGCTCGCCTCTGGCCCGATAAAGCCAATGGTCAGCTTATCAGGAAAAATGGCGTGGTAATCGGCTCGCGCATCATAGCCCAACCATTTACTGGCGCGACCTATTTTCATCCCCGGTCATCGGCTGCAGGAAATAATGGCTATGATGCAACTAATTCCGGTGGAACCAACTGGGGGCCCACCAATCAGAAGCTGATCGACCGCGTCAGAGGCGATGTCGCAACGTTGCAAGCAGAAAATCCAGGCAAGCCGATTCCAGTAGACTTGGTCACGGCCTCAGGTTCGGGGCTTGATCCTCATATCTCTCCAGCCGCAGCCGACTTTCAGATTCTCCGCGTGGCCAAGGCTAGAGGCATCAGCGAAAGAGAAGTGGCAAGTTTGGTGGCTGCGCATACCGAAGGCCGTCAATTCGGTTTCCTGGGAGAGCTGCGTGTGAATGTTTTAGAACTGAATTTGGCCTTGGATGAAAAACACCCAGTGAAATAAGAGGGATTTTAAATTACGCAATTACCAAATTACCCATTTACCCAATTCTTTCAAGCCCATAGGAGAGACGAATATGCAGAGATCAACTGTGCGGTTTCCCATCTCTTTTGCCACCTTATTCATTTTTACTGTCTTCTTCTTTCCCCCTTGTCTTCTTTTTGCACAAGCTCCCGTGGTAATCCAGTCATTGGGGAATCTGCCTGCCCCCGAATCGAACGAACTGCGAGAGTTGAGGGAGGCCGTGCGAGAACTGCGCGCCGAAGTAGCAGAATTGAGAGACGAAATCAGGAAGCAGCGGCAGACGGAACAACCGCCAACGAAGTCTTTGGTCGAAACGTCATCCCGCGTGGATACTTCTTTGGCACAACCTGGGCAAAACACAATATCTGAGGCGCACAAGGGACTGGACCTGCTGCGGGATGCCACTCTTGAGGTTGGGTTGGATGGCTACTACGGATACAACTTCAACAACCCCATCGGCCGGGTTAACCTTGCGCGTGCTTATGATGTCAGCAGCAATGCCTTTAGCCTGAACCAGGCCAGCGTGATCCTCAAGCTCGAACCCGATGTTGCTGCTGGCCGGCGCTTTGGGGCTCGCATTGACCTGCAATACGGGCAGGCTACCGAGACGCTCCAAGGCAATGCCAGCAACGAGCTTCGTCCCGATGCCTACCGTCCGATTTTCCAGGCATATGGAACCTATGTTTTCCCGTTAGGCAAGGGCTTAACCGTGGATTTCGGCAAATGGGCGAGTTCTCTAGGCTATGAGAACAACTACGGTAAAGACCAACTGAACTATTCCCGCTCCCTGTGGTTTGACGCTTTGCCGTTCTACCATGCAGGCGTGCGCGCAAACTATAAATTCAACGACACATTGGGCGTGAATTATTGGGCAACCAACGGCACTCAACAGACTGAACCCTTTAACGGTTTCAAAGATCAACTTTTTGGAATAACGCTACAGCCTCATAAGACTCTCAGTGCGACGCTGAACTACTACCTTGGGCAAGAGCATCCGGATGTCATATTTTTCACCAACGGAAGCGCGCCTGCCGGCCTGCCCACCCAGCAGGGAATTCCTTTCTTACCGCTGACCAGCGCTCCTAATGGCCGGTTGCACATCTTCGACAGCTATTTGAACTGGCAAGCCACGCCCCGGCTCACTCTTGCGTTCGAAGGTGACTTAGTGATTCAGCGTCTGCTCAAGGAATCACCTCCAGCCCATTTCAGTGGCGGCGCTCTCTATGCTCGCTATCAACTCAGTCCAAAAACGTGGGTTGGGACGCGCTCCGAATATTTATCAGACCGTGGTGGCCTGTTTTCCGGCAAGCCCCAGGCGCTCAAGGAGGTCACTCTGACCTACGATTACAAGCTGGCCGAGGGCTTCATGATGAGAACTGAATGGCGGCGCGATTTCTCCAACCTCCCATTCTTCCTGACCGATCGCTTGGGAGTTTTGAGTCAACATCAGAATACTGCCACCATGGGATTGATCTGGTGGTGGGGAAACAAAGAAGAGACCTGGTAAATAGCTACCTACCCTTCACAAAAAGCGTGAAGGGTGGACTTAGCCGGCATTGGGCTTGCGAGCTGCAATGACCCTTGGAATTCCTTGCAAGTCGGTCTTCGTTTGAATCTCTGGCCAATTCGCCAGCCGCTGCTTAACCTGTTCCTCAGTTGAGTATCCAATCTCAACTACAAGCCAGCCATCAGGCTTGAGTGCTGTGCCAGCCTGAGGAATAAGGCGATCATAGATATCCATTCCTTTCTGTCCCGAAAACACGGCAATCTTAGGTTCAAACTCGCGCACCTGTCTCTGCACTTTGTCGGCTTCAGATTCGCCCACATAAGGAGGGTTCGAGAACACAAAATCAAATTGCCCATCTGAGTAAGCTGTAAGCAGGTCGGAGTGGCGGAACACGACTCTTGATTCCAGGCCAAGCCGGGCGGCATTGATGTGAGCCATCTCCAGCGCCTCTTCCGATATGTCACAGGCATGGATCTCCGCCCGCGGTAATTCAGTGGCCAGCGCCAACGCAATGCAGCCGGATCCCGTGCCGACATCGATTATCGTCATGTTGCCATCAGGATGGTGTGATTGGGCCAGCTCCAGTACGGTCTCCACGACATGCTCCGTCTCCGGTCGTGGAATCAACACGGCAGGAGAGACGATGAAATCCAATCCCCAAAACTCTTGGTGCCCAGTGATGTATTGCGTCGGACATCCCCGGGCACGCTCTTGGATTGCCTCCTGATAGCGTTGATGCTCCTCTGCCCCCAGTGGCCTTTCCGGATGAGCAAACAGGTAGGCGCGGTCGCAACCGAGAGTGAACATCATCAATAGTTCGGCATTCAGGCGTGGCGAAGGGACATCGGACTCGATGAATAGCTGGTAAGCGGCGTCAACCGCCTGCTTCAATTGCATTTCAGCCTAAGCTACGACTTCGGCCTGCTGTTTGAGTTTTTCCGCCTGGTAGTGAGTGGCGAGTGCATCGAAGATAGGCTGGAGCTTGCCGTCAATGACTTCCGACAATTGATGAAGCGTGAGGCCAATACGGTGGTCGGTCACGCGGTTCTGGGGGAAGTTGTACGTACGGATCTTTTCACTACGGTCCCCGGTTCCCACCTGCGCTTTGCGCTCTTTGGCCAGGGCTTGCTGCTGTTTTTCCATCTCCATCTCATAGAGACGGGCGCGCAGCACGCGCATGCCTTTCTCACGGTTTTTGATTTGGGATTTTTCATCCTGGCAGCTTACTACAGTGTTTGTAGGCAGGTGAGTGATGCGGACGGCGGAGTAGGTGGTATTTACTGATTGGCCTCCAGGACCGGAAGAACAGAATGTATCGATGCGGAGGTCCTTGGCTTCAATCTTGATGTCCACGTCTTCAGCTTCCGGCAAGACGGCGACGGTCACGGCGGAAGTATGTACGCGTCCTTGTTGCTCGGTTTGTGGCACCCGCTGGACACGATGGACGCCGCTTTCGTACTTCATGCGCGAGTAGACACCCCGGCCTTCAATGATGGCGATTACCTCTTTCAGCCCACCGACGCCCGATTCAGAAGTCGAAAGTACTTCCACTTTCCACCGCTGGGCTTCAGCATAGCGGTTGTACATGCGGAAGATCTCAGCGGCAAAGAGCGTAGCTTCATCTCCGCCTGTACCGGCCCGAATTTCGAGCACTACGTTCTTTTCGTCATTCGGGTCTTTGGGGACCAGCAGCACCTTGAGCTCTTCTTCAACTTTGGCGAGGCGCTCTTCCAGCCGTCCTAGTTCCTCTTGGGCGTATTCGCGCAGTTCGGCATCGGATTCCTCGGCAATGATCGTGCGGCTCTCCTGGATTCCGCGCTTAAGGTCTTTGTGCTCTCGATATTTTTCGACAATTTCCGAAAGTTCGCTATGCGCCTTGGCGGTCTTCTGGTACTTGGCTGAATCTCCGATGACCTCCGGGGAGGCCAAAGCTTTGGTCAGCTCTTCGTACTTGGCTTCGATTTGGTCCAGGCGTTCAAACATGGGTCGGCTCCTCTCTATTCTAGCCTCAGTTATATCTGCGGGGATACATGGTATTTGCACACATGCTAGCGGAGGGATTTGCAGAGGGAGCAGCTAGGCGATCACCAATTCGCCGCCGTGGTTCTTCTCGAGAATCATGGCTTCATCAAGCGCCTTGATCGCACACTCAACCTGGTCGTTGGAGGGTTGTTTGGTCGTGATCCGTTGTGTCCAGAGCCCGGGCCTGGTCATCAGGGCAAACAAGGAACGGCCATGCTTGGCCGAGAAGCGAATCATCTCATAGGAAACCGACGCGATGACTGGCAACAGCAGCACCCGGAGGCCAAAACGCGGCCAGAAACTGGTTACCGGAATCGCCGCATAGATGAAGATGGAGATCAGCATGATGGTCACCAGGAAGCTGGTCCCGCATCGTGGATGGTAAGTAGAGAACTTCTGGGTGAATTCAATGCTGGGAATGTCTTTCTGCGCCTCATACGCAAAGACCGTTTTGTGCTCTGCTCCGTGGTACTCGTAGAGCCGGTGTATGTCGGCCCATAGCGAAATACCCCAGATGAACAAAAGAAACAGGCCGATGCGAATAGCGCCATCCACCAGGTTAAAGAGGAAGTTATTATTCAGCGCCGACCACGAGTGCTTGAGTTGGTTGGCGGCCACCAGCGGAACGAATTTATACATAAAGATGAAAAAGCCGATGCCCACCACCATGTTCATCACGATCATCCAGCTACTCATCTCGGGCGGCTTTGCGTCTTCCTGTGGCGTTGACGTGGAAGCGGCACGTTCCTGCTTCTCAGCTTCCTGGTTTTCCGCAGAGGAGAGAGCTGCCAACGCTACATTTGCGGAAAATTTAAGAGCCCGGTAGCCAAGGTTCATGGCTTGGCCAAGCGTGACCAGTCCACGGACAAAAGGCCACGCAAGCCATTTACGTTTTTCTGAAGGCCGTTGAAGAGGTTCGCAATGGGTTGCGATGTCGCCCGACGGCTTACGGACAGCGATTCCCCAGGCATGAGGAGAGCGCATCATCACGCCTTCCAATACGGCCTGACCGCCGATGAGTGCTTCCTGGTTGGCTTCAAGTGCAGGAAGTAGTTGCTGGACTGCAAATAAACGCAAAAAGTGACGAAATTTACTCATTTATTCCGATTAGATGATCGGCAACCTTCGTGGGGTTCCGCTGACTAGGACAGCCCAGGGGAAACTGCCCATGAGATTCTATGCTATTTTACGGCAAAGCAACAGCCCGCAAACGTATCAACTGTTGTCGGCTAACCGGCTTTGCATCAATATGTTACTGATGCAACTCCTGGCTGCCACCTCTGAAGCTGTCGCTGCCACCACCAAGAAGACCGAAAAAGTTCGTGTGGTAGCCGACTACTTCCGCTCTTGCTCGGTGTCAGAGGCTGCCCAATCCGCTCTTTTTCTTTCCGGACGTGTTTTTCCTGCCTGGGACGAACGGACCCTGCAAATCGGTGGCACATTGCTGTGGCGCGCAGTCTCTGAAGTCTCACGCAAAGGCGAAGTGGCGCTGACCGCCGCCTATCGAAGACACGGTGATCTTGGATCAGCAACCTGTGAAGTGATGAATGAAACCAGAGTACAACCACTGGAAGCAGCTACTTCCGGGCCTCTCTCGATTCTGGAACTGGCTGCCACATTCGAAGGACTGGCGCGACGGTCTACGACTGCCCACAAACTATCGTCAGTCGAAGGCTTGCTGCGCCGTGCAACTCCCGTGGAAGCCAAGTATCTGGTAAAGATCATCAGCGGCGATCTGAGGATTGGGTTGCGGGAGAGCCTGGTGGAAGAAGCCATCGCTAAAGCTTTTGACGAACCACTGGTAGAAGTACAGCGGGCCAACATGATGCTGGGTGATGTCGGGGAAACATTACGACTGGCGGCAGACCACAATCTCGGTGCTGCCCGCATGAGGCTGTTTCATCCCATCGGATTCATGCTGGCGAGTCCCGCTGAAGACGCCAAAGAGGCGTTTGAGTATTTCACCCATGCGGCAGTAGAAGACAAGTACGACGGCATCCGTGCCCAAGCACATTGTGGAGGCAAGGATGATCCGCGTGTCCGCATTTTTTCCCGGACGCTGGACGAGATCAGCGAATCCTTCCCTGAGCTTCCCGGCCCGCTGCTGGCCTTTCCCGAGCCGGTAATTTTCGATGGAGAGATTCTTGCGTGGCAACCGGAGGAAGGCCGAGCGTTGCCATTCTCCGCCTTGCAAAAAAGGCTGGGGCGAAAGAAGGTCTCCCTGGAGATGGTGCGGGAAATTCCTGCGGCCTACCTGGTTTTCGATGTTTTGTACGCAGGCGAGCAGTTGATGATCGAGAAGCCGCTTGAGGAACGCAAGAAGTTGCTCGATCAGATATTCGCTTCCGTGCCTGAAAATGGCCTCAATGTTGAACATGAAACTGCCACCCGCGGTCCACAAGGAAAGCTAATGTTTGAACCAGCCATCACATCACCCGGCGGGTTTCCAAGAGTAATCCAGGCCCCTCTCTTGACTGCCAGTTCTCCGCAGCATCTGGAAGAAATATTTGAAGCAGCGCGCAATCGTGGCAACGAAGGCCTGATGGTCAAAGACCTGAATTCGGCTTACACTCCGGGCCGCCGGGGAAAATCATGGCTCAAGTTGAAGCGTGAATTAGCCACGCTTGATGTGGTGGTGACTGCGGTGGAATGGGGCCACGGGAAGCGCGCGAAGGTATTGAGCGACTGTACGTTTGCCGTGCGCGATGGCGATCAACTCTTGAATGTAGGTAAAGCATACTCCGGGCTCACAGACAAAGAGATCGCGAAGATGACTGAATGGTTTCTCGAACATACGATGGAAGACCGTGGATTCACGCGCATCGTTGAGCCGAAAATAGTGTTGGAGGTGGCTTTCAATAACATGATGAAGTCGGGCCGCCACGCCAGCGGCTTTGCCCTGCGCTTTCCTCGAATCCTGCGAATCCGTGATGATAAACCGGTTGAAGAGATCGACACGTTGGAGAGAGTGAGAGAGATCTACGAAAAGCAAGGGACGGCAGGATTGGGTAATTGAGTAGATTTGGTAATTGGGTAATTGAAGGCAGAATTTGTGATCCGCCAAAATGAAAATGCAGCCCTACGTCCTTTCTACTCGTTGTCTTTTGACGGCTGGTAGAAATGAATTGCCTACGAGGTTCTCGCTCCTGAATTACCCAATTACCCACTTACCCAATTACCCAATCTATATCTGTTCATGCTGATGGTCGTGCCCATGATGCACGGGAATCACGCAACCATGGGCAATCTCGCAAGCACAGTTTTCAAACTGAATCGTAGTATGAAAAATGTGGAATTTCGCAGCCAACAGGTCATTGACACGGCGCAGGATCGCGTCACTCTCGGAAGGCGGAATATCGGCAATCTCGATATGGCATGAAAGCGCGTGTGTTTCCGATCCAAGGCTCCACACGTGTACGTCGTGAACGCTGATCACGCCTTCCAACGCTCTGATGACGTTAACGATTTTCTCTGTGGACATGCCGCTGGGAGCGCCTTCCAGCAAGATGTTGAGCGTTTCGCGGATGATGCCGAATGAGGACCACAAAATCAAAGCGCCGATCCCAATCGAGAGCAACGGATCGATCCAGGCCCGGTTGGTCCATAGTATTGCCCAGCCGCCAACAATTACGGCCGCGGTAGAGAGCGTATCGCCCAATTGATGAATGAAGACGCTGCGAACATTCACGTCGCGGGCCGCATTAAAAAGGAACCATGAGATAACCCCGTTCATTGCAACCCCGGCCACGGCTACCCAAATCATTAACCGGGGATGGACTTCTACCGGGTGATAGAAACGCACGACTGCTTCATAAAAGATATAGAAAGCAATCACCACCAGGGACAGCGCATTGACAAATGCAGCCAGCACACCTGCACGGTGGTAACCAAAGGTCTTGGTTGCGTTGGGTGGACGAGTTTGCATAAAAATTGCCACCCAGGAGAGCAGCAACGCCAGCACATCGGTTACGTTATGGCCCGCTTCTGAAAGCAACGCCAGGCTATGCGCGCGAATACCAGCGACCACAGCCACGCCCACGTAGACGATCGTGGCGATTACGCTATAGCGCATCACCTTGGAAGTGGCGGCGTGTCCGTGCGAATGCGTGTGGCGGTGCACAAGAAGAGTTTACCGCTGATTCACGAGGATTTCGAATCTCGCAAGGTTAAGAACTCTTAGTCCTGCAAAATTCCCGGTACGATACACCAAACAGATTTAGCCACGAATTTTCGCGAATTAACACGAATGGCAAAACCCCAGGATAATTTGTACCTGGGCCGTTCTGGGAAAAGCAGAGCTGCGCGCGAATCTAATGTCAACCTCCTATTAACCCTTTACATCATAACCAACCAGTACACAGGTGCTGCTTCGGAAACCACTGCCTCAGAATGAACGAGTGGTTTTGCGGGAGCGGGTGTATGGCGCTTCGTCAATCCCCTGCGGGCGGAAGCCCGCGCAATCAGTCAGCCAGGAGAAGAAGCTATGAGGAAATCACTCCACCTGCTGGTCTTTGTGCTGGCGTTAGCGCTTGCTTATGCGTCAGCGCAGTCAAGCGGCTCGAGCCCGAGTACAAGCGGCCAGTCAACCACGTCTCAACCCTCCCAAGATCAAAAGCCAGAAGCACAATCCGGATCGTCACAGTCCGGATCATCGGCAACTGCAAGCTCAAGCACTGATGTCCAGAGTCAAATTCAGGACGCTCTGAAGAAAGATCCGGCGCTCGCCAATGCCAACATCACGGTTTCAGTTACGGATGATGCCGTAGAACTCAATGGAACAGTGGCGTCCAATGACGAAAAGCGGGCAGCCAAAAAGGTTGCGAAGTCGTACGCAGGGAATCGTAAGGTGAAAGACAATCTTACGGTGAGCGGCGGCGGCTCCGGTACTAAGCCGACTCCTCCGGGTGGTATGGGATTCTTCAGCCCGGGAGCATACAGGCAATCTCAATCTTCCCAACAACAGCAACCTGCTCAGCCCTCGGGCAGCCAGAGCGGAACGGCGCAATCACCCAGCACCTCGCAGTCGCCTCCGGCAGAGCCCTCGAGCACGCAAACCCCTCCCAACCCCAATGGCAGCGTGAACCAGACTCCTTCTTCTACTGAGCAGACGCCCAGCAGCGGCCAACAGCCGGGCACTACCGCAGCAGCCGGTGGAGACATCCAGATGCAGATTCAGAATGCTCTGCAGAAGGAACCCACCCTGAGCAACGACAACATCAGCGTAAACGTTACCGACGATACGATTGAGTTGAGCGGTACTGTCAACAGCGGCAAGGAAAAGCAGACCGCCAAGCGGATTGCGCAATCTTATGCAGGCAATCGCAAGGTGAAAGAGCATTTGACCGTCAGCGGCCAGGGATCCAGTGACAACAAGAATCCTGACCACAATATGACTACTCCTCCGAGCGGCAACAGCCCCTCAGCGGACCCCAACAAACCCTCGTATCCGCCGTCTCCGTCGCGTCCGCCTCGGAACTAGGTGGCTTACTCATAGTCAAACAAGGGCGGCTCTTGCGAGCCGCCTTGTTTCTGAAAACCAGTGGCGCCTTCCAACTTAAGGAGCTTGTCCTTTGTTTCAAGTCCGCCGCCGTAACCGCCCAACGTTCCACTGGAGGTGACGACCCGGTGACAGGGTACGATGATCGAAATCGGGTTATCGTGGTTCGCTTGGCCCACTGCCCTGAACGCTCGCGGGCTGCCCACTTGCCTGGCAATGTCGGCATAGGAACGAGTCTTGCCGTAGGGAATCGTCAGCAGGGCATTCCAACATTTTTTCTGAAAATCGGTACCAATTAGGTCAAGCTTGCAGGTAAACTCGCGCAGCTCCCCTTTGAAGTAAGCTTGAAGCTGCTCCCGGTAGGGCAGAAGCCTCTCTTGAGATTCAACCCACACCTCATCCTTATGACTCTTCTTGGGAAGATTTCCCCGGTCGAAGAGCAGGAAGCGCAAGCCTCGATCGGTGGCAGCCAGCAGTAGCTTGCCGGCCGGAGAATCCATGCGGGAATAGTAGACAATGGCAGGCGTGCTCATGGTTCCATGATCGTATTCCAGACAAACCGATGGTTACAACTTTCAAAAAGCCGCTCCCCTAATCTGACTAAGGCCCCACATTGAAATCCGGGTAACAAGCAGCAACCCTGACAACATTCGCCCAGCAATTTTCATCTATCTCAATTACCTGCTTGCCATTTAACTTGGCGGTGGTTCTCCCCGCATCCGGAGCTGCTGAAGCTACGCGAGTGAGGGAGACGGAACGAGCACAGGTTTTTACTGGCTGGCTGCAAGGCAACAACAAAGTTTTTGTCCTGCACGATTTTTGAATAGCCAGAGGGTCCCATGGTTTTCGGTGACATACCATTCTACTTACCGGGCCGGAATGTCCCTTCGTTGAATTTCTCCGCTTTCAACTTGTGCGCGCACCTCCAGGATGGTTGGTGGTGAAAACTATGGACATTCGCGGCCTGATTCTTGTGGGTACAGATACGACAGAAGAAGAACTGTTTCTCCCACCATTTCCGTTGGCACTTCTGGAAACGGCCGGTAAAACTCCCCTTCAACGAATGGCTGATCACTTGCAGCAGTTCGGGATTGAAACCATTGTCGTGGTGGCGGAAGCCGGGGCAGGCGCCCACTCGTCCTTGGCCAACGCCAAGACGGTGGAATCTCCTCAGATCCGCGAGGGATTCTGGCGCACCGCCGAGAACGTATTCAACGAGATGGTGCAGAACGGCGCCGAAGTTGTAGTGCTCGTCAAAATGGGCAGCTATGTCGAACTTAATCTGGAGAAGTTGCTGGAGTATCACCTCGACAAGCAGGCTCGCGTGACCCAGGTTTGTCACGGGACGGAGCCTTTGCAGATCTTCTGCATCAGCACCTCGCGAAGAAATGATGCCGCTTCATTATTCCGCACTCGACTTCTCAAGTGCCGCAGCGAATGTACCGCATTTGAACACCAAGGGTATACGAATCACCTGAAGGACCCGCGAGACCTGCGCCAGCTTGCGGTTGATATTCTCACATTGAAAACCGAAACGCGTCCTGCTGGAGAGGAGGTACGACCAGGCGTATGGATGGGGCGAGGAGCCATCGTAGAAAAAGGGGCGCGGGTGCTGGCCCCGGCTTTTATAGGCGCTTCGGCGCGCATTTTCTCGGGCGCTGTCATAACTCGCTGTTCTTCGGTTGAACATCACGCGCAAGTGGACTGCGGCACGGTCGTAGAAAACTCCACAGTATTGCCTTATTCCTATGTGGGTGCAGGACTGGATTTGGCCCATTCCGTGGCCGGCATGAAAACCGTCGTGAACTTACGCCGCAACGCGAGTATTGAAATAGCCGATCCCAAGTTGATTGGCTTGGTTTCTGCTACTCCCGGAAAAGCCCTGCTGGCGTCGTTCTTCGAGTTGGCTACCTATCTTCCCAGACAGATATGGCGAGGATTATTTGGCAAGCCGCAACCGACGCAGCCGGACCTGCAAACGGTTTTACGCCAAACACCGCCTTCTTTGGGGAGCGCGGCTGGCTATCAGGCGCCAGCCTGCAACAGCGACGCAGCCGGAGAGTTTCCGACAAATTTGAGTATTGCGAGGAGATATGGACATCAGTAGCAGGCCAGTAGTAGTGAAGCGCGTGCCAGAACGAGTCAATGGCCGCACGGCGCGCGACTTTCTGCGCGATGTGCAGCCCTTTCTGACTACCGATCGTCCTCAACTGGTGTTCGATCTTTCCCAGGTCCGGCAGTTGGATGCTGCCGGTGTGGAGATGTTGCTGCGATGCATGTCCGAGGCTCACAAGCGCGATGGAGACTTGAAACTGGCGATGTTGTCGCCCCAAGCAGCCGTAGTACTGGAATTGACTCGCGCCGAACGTCTCTTCGAAATCTACGAGACATCGACCGACGCGGTGCGCAGTTTCAGCGGCTTCTTGCCCAATGCCATGCGGCAGCAGCTTCTCCACCAGCGGCGCGCGGCGCCTCCCGTGGCTGCCTGAATGAATCAAAGGTGGTTCCATGCCTCTGCCTGAAAGCCTTGCAACCTCACCCGAACGAGCCGGTTGGCTGGTGACGGTCACGGACCATTTGATCCGTAGGGAGCCACGTTCGCGGGTATTGAGCGGCAGCATTGTTATGCTGTTGAGCGCAGCCCTGGTGAGCGCAATCAACTTCGGCTATACGGTCACCATGGCACGCATGTTAGGGCCGGCGGGCTTCGGACACGTAAGCGCGGCCATGACCATCCTCATGCTGGTTTCGGCAATCACTTTGGCGTTCCAATTGGTTTGCGCCAAGTTTGTTGCGCGCAATGAGCGGGCCGGGGCAAGAGTCAGTGTGTACTATTCTCTTCTGGGCAAAGCCTGGATCGTAAGCCTGCTCGTGGGCGTTGGTCTTTTTGTTGCCCAAAAAATAGTGGCCGGATACCTGCACCTGCCCGATCCCTGGATTCTGGGTGTGCTCGCCATAGGCATCTCGGTCTATGTTCCCCTGGGGGTGCGGCGCGGAGCGATGCAAGGTGTGTGTTCCTTTGGCCGCATGAGCAGCAACGCCATCATTGAATCGCTGGCCAAACTCATGACAGCCATCCTGTTGGTCGCAGTCGGATATGGTGTGCTGGGGGCGGTTGGGGCGATCTCTGCATCTGTCATTGTTGCCTATCTGATTCCTCGACTGCCGAAAGAATTTGACGCCAAAAGAGAGTGGGCGCAACCCGCCTCATTTCGGGAGGGCGCACAGGCCATCGTGTTTTTTGTAGGCCAGGTAATCATCAATAACATTGACATCCTGCTGGTCAAACACTTCTTTGCTCCAGAGCAGGCCGGACTTTATGCCGCCGTTGCCCTGGTCGGCCGTGTGCTTTATTTCGCTGCCTGGTCGGTGGTAAGCGCAATGTTTCCTGTGAGCGCAGCCGCCAAACCAAGGGAGGAAGACCCGAATGTGATTCTGGTGCCGTTGCTCTTCGTATTGGGCATTGGAGTGGTCTTTGTGCTGGTGCTGAGCTTTTTCCCCGGATTGGTGGTACAAACCATTTTCGGCGGCAGCTTTGCCCATGCTGAACCCCTTCTGGCGCTTTATGCCGTGGCCACGGGCTTGTACGCCTTGAGCGTAGTTCTCATCGCCTATGAAATGTCGCGCCGCATCGCCAATACCGGCTGGTTGCAACTTGTCTTTAGCGGAGTGTTAATACTAGCGATTGGAGCATTTCACGAGACCTTGCAGGATGTAATTATGGTCCAGATTGTCCTCATGGCCATGATGCTGTTGTTTGTTTCTTTTCCCTTCTACCGCAGGTACAAGCTCCTCCTGGGAAGGGAGGTAACATGAAGAAGCTGCGCAAAATATCGGAACCTGAAGTAGTGGCTGAGTTCCTGAAGGCGGAGTACTACCGCACCGAGTTTGACCATGATCGTCAACAGTTCGAAAAACTCGTCTACCTGCCCGATTTGACCAACGAACAGGAAAATGCTCTTCGCCGCTTGCTGCTTTTCCGGCGGCGCGGGGCCATGTGGCGGGAGTTGCCTTCGGACGTCGAATGGTGGGAGATTGAGGCGGAAGAGAAGGATTTAGAACGGATTAAGGTCTTTCCCAGGGCCCAGTGGCGGACCATCTCCGACGGCAACTTTCAGGCTCTGCACGTTGCCGAGTTGATCCGCCATCAGCTTGAAGCTGGCAAGACCGATGCTCTCTTAGCCAAGATTAAGGTCCTGAAAACCCGCCTTCAATACGAAGGTCCAAAATCGACAGTCATGCTGATTGGGGTGGATGAAACCCAGCCAGCCACCCTATTGGAAGGAAACCACCGCTTTGTTTCGTGCCTGCTGCTTCCCAGGGAGATCATGACGCGCCGCCTTCGCCTGATCTGCGGCTTTTCTCCCAATATGAAGAAATGTTGCTGGTATAAAACCGATTTTTTCAACCTTATCCATTATGCGAAAAACCGCATCAAACATCTTTGGGACAGAGAAGCTGATTTAACGGAGCTTCTGCCTACGGCCGGGGAGCCAACCAAAGCCCAAGTTATGGCGGCTCAATCGGGCGTCGCAGCCGAAAATTTGAACAACGCAAATTCTTAAGACGAAGTATCTCCGGTTCTTTTCCGAGGTTTTATGAGCATCCCACAAAGAGTTGCCAGAATTGTGTGTCTCCTGCTGATCTCCGGATTATGTGTAACTCCGGAAATCATGCAGGCGGCCCAGCAGAGCAGCCAGGGCGCTACGCAATCTCCCGCGCAATCCCAAGATAATAAGCAAGATAACAAGCAGGGTGGCCAAGACACGCAATCTACCCAACCCCAAACGCAAACCAAGCCCCAGGGAAGCGGGATCACGATAGATCCCTCGCAGGCGCCGCTGCAGCCCGTGACCACTTACCCCGAAGCGCCAACCCCTCAACCGGATCAGCAGACAGGCAATACCCAGCCGGTCCAGCAAGCTGAGCAAGCACAGCAATCCAAAAAACCGGCAACCGAGCCGGCAGGCGCAGCCACCGCCGAAAAAGTACCGACCACGGGCGGAGCTGCTTCGCGGCCCGCAGGTGTGGCCATTGCGCCGGCCAAGCAGCACCAGGCCCGTTCTCTTCTGATCAAGATCGGCGCAATCGCCGCTGCCGGTGTAGCGGCAGGTACGGTGTATGGACTGAGTCGCGGCACGCCCTCGACTCCCAGTGGTGCCGGAGTACGCAAATAGGAGAAAGCCAAGTATGCAGAAGCCACTGCTCGTCAGCTTTTCCGGTGTTGATGGTTCCGGTAAGTCAACCCAGATTGAAAATCTTTGCTCAGTCCTCCATGCGTCGGGTTTTGAAACGCGATTGCTGGCGTTTTGGGACGATGTAGTTGTCGGAGTGAGGTACCGGGAAGGATTTGTCCACACGGTCTACAAGAGCGAACAGGGTATCGGCGAGCCCGGCAAACCTGTCAATCGGCAGGATAAAAATGTACGTCGCTGGTACCTGACCATCGCCCGCCACATCCTATACATGCTTGACGCCATTAATCTCCGTCGAGTGACAAAACGGGCCGAAAAAAGCGGAGCTGACGTAGTCATTCTGGACCGCTACATCTACGACGAACTCGCCAACCTGAACCTGCGCAATCCTTTTAGCCGCTTCTTTGCAAAATTTATAAATAGGCTCGTGCCCCTCCCGGACATTGCCTATCTTCTGGACGCCGACCCGGCCGCCGCCTGTGCTCGAAAACCTGAATACCCGGTGGATTTTATGAAGCAATGCCGGCGCTCCTATTTCGAACTGGCCAGCTTGCTGAAGACGATGACGGTAATACCGGTGCTGCCGCTGCCCCGGGCAAAGGCTGCCGTCTTAAAAGCTGCGCAACAAAAGCTCATGCTCGCGATAGAGGCCGGGCGAGTAGGCTCGGATACGCCTGTGGCGGCTTGAGCGTAGCGCAGCAAGGAACTCGTCTGCGGTCATTATGTCCCTCCTTTTTGCTTTGCCCGAAACACAAAGGCGGCCCGCTCTTCGGGCCGCCTTTGTCCTGCAAGTTTACTTCTTCTTTTTATTACCGTATGAAGTCTCGATCTTTACCCCCAAGGCATCCAACATAGCCTTCACATCGGCGGCGTGAGAGCCGTTGGGATCAAGTTCAAGGTACTTATTCAAAGCTTCGGCGGTTCCCGGAGGAGGAATATATTTACCATCTTTGTCCAATTTGCCCGATCCGTACAATGACGAACCTTTAATGAAATAGGCATCCGCTTTGGTTGGATCAGCGGCAATGGCCTTGTCGCAAGCCGCTACTGCCCCTTCCATATTTCCGCTGTTGTACTGCGTTGCGCAAATGTTGAAAAAGGCGGTTCCAGGATTGGGATCCATCGCGGCAGCCTTTTCATAGGCTGCAACTGCTTCGGTGTTCTTTTTCAACTTCAGATAGGCGTTGCCCTCGGTGGTCAGCATTTGGCCGACGGCGGCCTTGGCTTTGGCGGGATCATCCTTGGGGTCGGGATTCTGAGCCAGTTGGATACCTTTTTGTAGGGTTTGCACTGCATCCTCATATTGGCCTAGATTGAGTTGCGCAGTTCCCAAGCCACTGTAATATTCGTACCGGTTAGGCTCCGCCTGGATAAGCTGTTTCAGGCCGGTAGCCGCTTCTTCATAGTTCTTGGCTTGCAAAGCGGCGTTCACCTGCGTGATGATGGCGTTTTGGCCCATCGCCTTAGCGCGTTGGGCCTTGATGGCTTCCAACTGTGCTTGCTGCTCCTTGGTCAGCTTGGGTGGCTCGGTTTTGCCGTTGTCGCTGCCCAGCGCGCTCTCCTGTCCCGCAGCAGGCGGGGGATTTTTCGCCAAATCTATACTCAGAACGTTTTGTTCCGGATCGCCACTAACAACGATGTTTTTCCGGTGGAAAAGCTGCTCTCCTGAGGGACTGGTAACAGTGACCTCATAGCTGGAGTATTGCAGCCCGATCGCGGAAAATTCGCCTTTCTTGTCTGTTTTATATTTGTACGCGCGGCCATTGTTTGGATCTTGGTAAACCACCTGGGCGCCAACGACCGGTTGACCATCTTGGCCGACGACCTTGCCCCTTACCTGCCCGGTCTGGGCCAGCACAGGCAGCGAGCCAAGCGCGAACAGCATGGCTGCCAACGCTATTAGTGTGGAATGTTTCTTCATTTTGATATGCCTCCCGCAAAAACTGAATCTCAAACTTGATGACTTAGAGCTTGGGCCGCATAAGGAAGCGGATCAGCGGCGCTGGCTACTTCAAATGCCTTCAACCGAAGGGCACAGCTTTCACAAACGCCGCAAGCTCTATCTTCGCGGCTGTAGCATGACCAGGTCAAATCAAAAGGAGCGCCTATTTTCAATCCCAGCCGCACAATCTCCGATTTTCGCATGGCAATCAGCGGTGTGGCGATTTCAATCTGTCCCTCACGAGTGCCCGCTTGGATTACCTGATTGAAAGCCTGGTAATAAGCTGGACGGCAATCCGGATATCCTGAGCTGTCCTGCTCGACTGCGCCTATGTAGACTTTCGTTGCCCCCAGCACCTCGGCCCAGCTAACCGCTGCCGCCAGGAAATGGGCATTGCGGAATGGCACGTAAGTTATGGGAACATTGGCTCCGATTTGTTCAGTAGCTTCAGGAACCTCGATTTGCTGATCGGTTAGAGCAGATCCGCCGATCGCTTGAAGGGCCTCGTTCTTACATGCCAGCCGCTTCTCAATCTTCAAACGGTCGCAAATACTTAAGAAAGATCGTAGTTCCCGTTGCTCCGTCCGCTGTCCGTAGCTCACATGAAGAGCTGCAGCTTCCGTATCACGAACAGCCAGTGCAGCGCACACGCACGAATCCATGCCTCCACTCAATAGCACAACCGACCGTGGTCTTTTACCGGTCAAAGGAGAACTCCTGCACTTGGGGGCTGCTCTGTCTGATGGCGCAGGATGCAGAATTGCTGCCCGCGAAGGCAAAAATTCATCCTGCAACTTCTTTGATTCATGCGGGTTATGCTAAACGCCATGGGTGGCCGGTTCCCATATAAACTTATGGATTTGCAAGCCCAAACGCACATCGAGCCGGTCCTCGAGAATCCACTCGGTAAGTATCCGGGGATCAAGCTGGCAATTGCTGGAATCCCTAGCAGCGCTGGGATTCTTAAAAAACGCTGGGGAAAAAATCACGCTGCCCGCTTTATCCTGCAGTCCATGCTGGCGGGTGAAGTCTCTCGCAAATTCGTAGTCTTTCCGATCGACGAGCACAAACTTCACTTCATCGCGCCGGCTGAGCAGAGGCAGGTTGCTCTCCCAAAAAGTTCCACCTTCCCCCGATCCCGGGCATTTCACATCCACGATCTTATGTACTTCGGCTGGGACCCGCTTCAAGGGGCGCTCGCCACTGGTCTCTAATAACAAAGTATACCCATGCGCGAGAAGCTTCTCCATCAGGGGGATTAGCTCGCGCTCCTGCAACATCGGCTCGCCGCCTGTGAACTCTAGCAGGCCGCTGGGAGCCAGCGCGAAGACTTCCTGCTCCACCTCTTCTGGAGACATCTTCCTGCCACCCGTGAAGGTATATTCACTGTCGCACCAGGAACAGCGCAGATTACAGGCGG
Organism: Candidatus Angelobacter sp.; assembly: GCA_035939495.1. Taxonomy (GTDB): domain Bacteria; phylum Acidobacteriota; class Terriglobia; order Terriglobales; family Acidobacteriaceae; genus Angelobacter. Next base: position 92,967 of record DASZFU010000166.1, read on the forward strand.
TAAGGCGCACAAAGATGCACGGAAGACCGGAAAAGGACGATTCTCCCTGGATGGACCGATAAATCTCAGTTATCTGCATGAAGCTGTGGCACAGGAAGTTCGGGATACCAGCTTGGCGATAAACCGCAGTCTTTGGTTTCCGATCACCCGATCATCCGATGTACTGATCACCCGATTAGTCTTTCACTCTGAATACCGGGCCGTCGTGGCGTCGGTTTCCCAGATGGTTACATCACCAACGCAGACCCTACCATCCGTCACCAGCCTCAATCGGCTGGTAGCTTCGTCATAGAAATACTTGGCAATGTTTTCCGCGGACGGATTGAGCTGGGTGAACGGCTCGATGTCGTTAAGCATCTGGTGATCCAGCCGGTCGATCACGTGCTTCATGACCTCTTTCAGGTCCCTGAAATCAAGCAGGAGTCCGGCCCGATCCAACTCGGCGCCTCGCAAGGTAACCCGTACTTTGTAGTTGTGTCCGTGCGGGTTCTCGCACTTGCCCTTGTAATTGCGCAGGTAATGTCCTGCGGCGAATGAATCTTCGACTGTGACCTCGTACATCTGCTCCCCTAAGCAATAGACTCTTTTTTCCGTCTTAGTTTCTATTGTAATGTCCGTGAAAGTTAGTTTAAAGCTAGACAGCGATTTCGACTGAACCTGCTATTTCGATTTCCCAAGCTCCCTCAAAATCGACATAAAATGCCTTCACGGCCAGTCCCGGAATCGCCGATTGTAAGAGGGTGGCGGCACGTTTCAGGTCTGCAGCATGGTTTTCAGCTTCATTGGCGGGATCGTTGTTGAATGCAGACAGTCCGCCATAGGCTCCACAATCTGAGTGCAACATCAGTACAACGGTTCGAGTGTTGTGAAGACGCATCGAGATGCGAATTTGTTCCACGACGAACTCGCGTTCACTGTCATGTTTGGGGGCTGCAAGGCACTTTGCGCCTCCGGCAATGCGGATGGGATCGGCATAGACTACGCCGATGCGTTTCAGCAGCTTGCGGAAAACCACTTCAAAACGGTTGTCATAACACCAGACAACGGCGGCATCGCAGGTGTACTGATCACGGGGCGAGCTGAAATGCATTACCTTGCGCATGAGCAAATATTCCTTAGGGGTGAGTTGAATCAACCATCCATACGCACAAACCAAGCCACGCAGAAACGTAGGTTACAGCAATCACCCTGAAAAGTAGCTTATACCAAACCACACCGAATCTTCTCGCCGCGCGCGGGCCGCCCCCTGGGGCATATCTACACAGATAGGTCCATCGAGAAAACCAGTCCCGAAGAGCCTGCCCTGAGGCGCGGACCGCAGGAGGACGAGCGAACCGTCAGCCCCGCGTAGTGTGATTAGGGGCAGAAATGGCGCAAGAAGGAATTCGTGGACCAGCCACGCCCTCATTTTCAATTTGCTTATCTTCAATTTGACAGATCTTCGAAGTTCGTATATCATTCGCCATAGTGGGTTTTTCAAGTGTGCAGTCATTCGCGGGGACTTTTGACTTGAGCCGTATTGCAGGCGTGACCTGTGTCTTCGAAGGGTCATCGCAGGCTAAAGTTAGAGAATTCAAATTTTGATTGTCGTACCCCCCGCCCCCTTGGTAACTTTGAACCAGCATTAAACCAACTTTGGCTGCGCTAACGGTGCGCTGTTGATTAGAAAATACTAATAATTTGTTTGCACTCCAAAAAACTGCTCAACATCGGCCAGGTCTTTTGTCTTTCGATATGGCGGCAAGCTTTCCACAAATACCTTGCCATAACGCTGCTTGAGAATCCTATTATCCAGCAAGACCAGGACGCCCCGATCTTTGATGGAGCGTATCAGGCGTCCGAAACCTTGTTTCAAGGCAATAACTGCCGCCGGCACTTGATATTCATAGAACGCATTGCCGTCGGCTTCGTTGATCGCCTGGATGCGCGCCGCAACCACCGGGTCGCTGGGCACAGCAAACGGCAGGCGGTCGATAATCACACAGCTTAGCTGCTCCCCTTGGACATCGACTCCTTGCCAAAAAGACCCTGTAGCAAACAAAACTGCATTAGGAGTAAGACGGAACTGCTCCAGGAGCGCGTTCTTGGGAGCGGAACCTTGCAGCAGCATGGGGAAATCCAACTGGTCTACCAGCAGATCATGGATCTGGCGCATCTGCGCGTGACTGGTAAAAAGACAGAAGGCTCGTCCCTGGGTAATGGCCAGGAGGCGGCGAATCTTTTCTGAAGCCTTCTGGACAAAGGTGTCATCCGTGGGTACGGGCAGGTCCGGTGGGACATAAAGAATTGCCTGGTTGGAGTAATCAAAATGCGAAGGCACAACCAGTTCCCGCGCATGCTCCATGCCTAGCCGCTGCCGGATGTATTGAAAGTTGCCGCCCTGGGCGCCTCCCGCCACCGCCAATGTGGCGGAGGTGAGAACCACTGTGTCCATGTCTTCAAACAACGCTTGCTTCAGAATTTGGGAAATATCGATGGGAGTGGCCTGCAGGATGATGTGCCGCTGCCCCGTGCGTCCCCGGCGGAATTCGCCACGTTGCTCAATCCAATAGACAACATTCTTTTCGGTTCCCTGGATGATGCATTCCAGGCTGGCTTGCATCTCCTGCGTGCGCCGCGAAAAATTGCCTACCTCCGGTATCTTGTTGGTGACGAGCTGAAGTTCGGAAAAAATCCATTGCAGGGCTTCCATCACCGCGTCGTACTCGTTGCCTGCTTCTTCCAGAAACTCTGCACGATTGGCGAAAGGATAGCGGCCTTGCCCCTCGGGCAAGATGCTGTAGAAAAAAGCCGCCCGCTCGCGCAACCGGGCAAGCGCCTGCAGCAGGGTTGGCCGCATTGCATTTTCCTGCCGCAACTTGATCTCGATGTCGCGGGCCAACTCTTCAAAACGCAAGTTGCTGACATTTACGCCAAAGTAGTTGCTGGCGATATCTTCCAGCTCATGGGCCTCGTCGAAAATCACGGTCGTGAATTCCGGCAGGACTCCGTTGGGCGCGCCGGCCTTTTTCAATCCCAGGTCAGCAAAGAAAAGATGGTGATTCACAATGATGATGTCGCTCTCCGACATCCGCCGGCGCATCTCGGTGATGAAGCAACGGTCCCAGAGTTTGCAGTCCTGCCCGGTGCAACGCTCGGTGCCGGCATCGAGCTTTTGCCAGAGTTGGCTGTTTTCCGGCAAGCCTGTTAGCTCCGTCCGGTCGCCGCTCTCGGTCTCCGGCTCCCACTCGGCGATCTGGTGGAGATGATCGATATTCACCAGGCCGCTCAACGCAGGCTGGGCCTTTAAGTCATAGAGCTTTTGTCGGCACAGGTAGTTGTTGCGCCCCTTCATGTAGCAAACGCGCAGCTTTCCCAGATGCTGCTCCAGAAAAGGAACGTCTTTAAAGAAGAGCTGTTCCTGCAGGGTCTTGGTCCCGGTGGAAATAATCACGCGTTCGCCGCTGCGAATGGCAGGAAGCAGATAAGCCAGAGTCTTTCCCGTACCGGTCCCTGCCTCCACGATAAGATGCTTGCGCTCCTGAATCGCCTGCTCCACCGCCTCCGCCATTTGAAGCTGGCCCCTACGAAATTCATAGTTGGGGTGCGCCTTGCTCAACAGACCATTGGGAGCAAAAAACTGATAGAGAGTAGGGAATGAGCGGGCCGTGTCGCGAGCAGCAGCTTCGGAATTGGAGGTCAGCGGCACGGCAGAATCGTCGTCTGATTGTACTCTAGTAAATGGCAGCTTCTAGCTGCTGGCTTCTGGCCAGAAAATGCTCTAATACATAATGAAGAGTCGAGGCGGCACTCGCCAGGAGTTTCTAATTGCCCAGAACTATCGCTAAACCACGAATCCCTACATTGGCTATTGTTGGCCGGCCCAATGTGGGCAAGTCCACTCTGTTTAACCGGCTGGTGGGATCACGGCGCGCGATTGTTGGCGATGAACCCGGCATTACCCGTGATCGCTTATATGGCGAGGCAACCTGGAATGGCCAACGCTTGCGCATCGTGGATACCGGAGGAATCATTCCGGATGATAAAGACTTCATTCCTACCGAGATTTTTCGCCAGGCCCGCGTGGCGCTTGAAGAAGCGGATGTCATTGTCCTGATGGTTGATCTTCGAACAGAGCTGGCCGCGCCCGATCTCGAGTTGGTGCGTCTCTTGCGGCGCCTGGGCAAGCCCCTCTTTCTGGCCGTGAACAAAGTGGACGCCCAAAAATTCGAAGCCGAGGCGGAGAACTTCAGGACGCTGGGGATCGACCATCTTTTCCCCATCTCTGCCGAGCACGGACTGGGCACCGCGGAATTGCTGGATGCAGCCCTGGAATTAGCGAGTTCCCCGACATCGGTGTCTGCAGAGCCGCCCCATTCTGAGCAAGAAGAATCCCAGCCGGTCGAGACACAGGCTGATTCTCGCGAAACCAAGGTCGCCATCATTGGCCGGCCGAACGTAGGCAAGTCCACCTTACTGAATGCCATGACTGGAACTTCGCGAGCCATTGTCTCTCCTATTGCCGGCACTACTCGTGATGCGGTCGATGAAGTTTTTGAAAGAGAAGGCAGAAGCTATCGCTTTATTGATACAGCGGGAATACGGCGTAAGGGTAAGACACATCTAATGGCGGAAAAACTCTCTGTGGTGATGGCCCGCAAGCATCTGGAAGCTGCTGACGTGGCTCTGCTCCTGATCGACGCCCCGGAAGGTGTAACGGCCCTTGATGCCAACATCGGCGGCTATGCCCATGAGAGCGGCAGGTCGGTTATCGTTGTGATCAATAAATGGGACTTGGTTGGGCCTGCGCGAAAGGACGGACGTCCACCTGCCGATCGCGACCTTTATGAACAGCAGGTAAGGGAGACACTCAAGTTCCTCGATTATGCTCCGGTTGTTTTCGTTTCGGCATCGGAGGGAAAAAATCTCGACAAACTTTTCAAGCTGCTCGACCAGGTTGCCAGCGAACGCCGCAAACGCATCAGCACCTCCCAGATGAATCGCTTTCTCGAGCAGGTAGACTTTGAACGTGCCTCGGTTCCCCATCGGCAGAAGGTAAAGATCTTTTACATGACCCAGGCGTCAACATCTCCGCCAACCTTCGTACTCTTTACCGACAAAGACGTGAAGCTCCACTTCTCTTTCGAACGCTTCCTGCAAAACCAGATTCGCAAAGCTTTCGGGTTTGTGGGGACACCGATACGGATCAAAAACCGCGCCCGCAGCAAAGTGGAATTGGGGCCAAAGAAAAGACGCTAAATCCACTAATCTGCAATCACAACCATCAACGCAAAGCCGTCGTATCCTTTGCTGCCCACCGTTTGGATCTCGGTGGCGCTTACGCGTCGCTCTGCCGCAACCAACTCGTTGAAACGGCGCATTCCTTGTACCCTGGGATCTTCGCTTGCAGGATCGATCACCGCGCCATCGCGAATTACGTTATCTGCAACGATCACCGTGCCGGGCCGCGAGAGCTTAAGTGACCAGGTGAAGTAATCGGGATACGCAGGCTTATCGGCATCAATGAAGATCATGTCAAATGGACCAGCGCCTTCAGCAATCAGCCTGGGCAGTGTTTCCTGAGCCGGTCCAAGGCGAACTTCAACTACCTGGGCCAGCCCAGCACGGGTAATGTTGGCGCGGGCGACCTCGGCATGTTTAGGATCGGCTTCCAGCGTGATCAAGTGGCCATCGGCAGGCAGCGCCCGGGCCAGCCAGATCGTACTGTAGGCGCCCAAGGTCCCAATCTCGAGGATATTACGCGCTCCCTGAATCTGCGCCAGCAACATAAGAAACTTACCCTGGTTGGGGGCGACGTTGATCGCAGGCAGCCCCGCAGCAGCGCTGGATTGGAGTGCCGCATCCAGGGCGGGATCGGGCGGCACCAGCAGATTGGTGATGTAGCGATCGACTGCAGTCCATTGTTCTTGCGACATGGAAGATTCCCTTTCATTTTTATTTTAGCGAGCGTTTTGTTTGCTGGATGAAGCATCATGGCCCGATGAAGAATTGGGTAATTGGGTAACTCGGTAATTGGGTAATCTGCAAAACATCAAGCTTTGAAACATCAAGGTACAGGAACATCGATTGCAACTTCTTCCAACCACTTCGCGCACGTTGTTAGTGCGTTCTCACATACCAGCTTGTGCCGTTGTTTTTTGTCACGAATGCGCTTGCGCGTGGCTTCATCCAGTTGGGGCAGCAAATCAAAGGTGGTATTGGCTGGCTGAAAATTCTTCGATTCAGCATGACAGATGTAGTGGACCAGCGATCCCAAGGCAGTTTCCCTGGGCGGTGGAATCGCTGGGAGTCTCAGGACGATGCGCGCGACGTGGATTCCCGTCAACATACCCATAGCAATGGATTCGGTATAGCCCTCAACCCCGGAAATCTGACCGGCAAAGAAAACGTTCGGATGCTGCTTCATGTTCAATGTCTCCATAAGGAGCGAAGGAGCATTGATGTATGTATTGCGATGGATTTGGCCATAACGCAGGAACTTCGCGTTTTCTAAACCTGGAATCAGGCGGAGAATCCGCGCTTGTTCATCGTATTTCAAATGGTTCTGGAAGCCGACTAAATTATAAGAATCGGCGCGCAGGTTTTCGCTGCGCAACTGCACCACTGCGTAGGGCCGCCTACCGGTCTTCGGATCATCGAGTCCCACCGGTTTCATTGGCCCAAAACGCAATGTATCGCGTCCCCGGCGGGCAATTTCTTCGATGGGCAAGCATCCTTCGAAATAATTCAGGTTCTCCCAGTCGTGGCCCTCCACAGGCTGGGCCACGGCCAAGGCATCGCAAAGCCGGTCGTACTCCTCTTTGTTCAAAGGACAATTGATGTAATCAGGCGAGCCTTTGCCATAACGCGCCGCAAAGTAGACGCGCGACATGTCAATCGAGTCGGCATCGACGATAGGGCTGATCGAATCGTAGAAGTAAAGATGATCGCTGCCGGAAAGGCGGGCAATCTCGCCTGAAAGACCATCGGAGGTCAGCGGACCCGTGGCAACGATGGTGATCTGATCACCGTCAGTTTCATCGATTCGAGTTACCTCTTCGCGAACGATCTCGATGCGATGTTCGGCTTCGAGCGCTTCCGTGACTTTGTCGGCAAAGGCCTCACGGTCGACAGCCAGCGCATGGCCAGCCGGTACCTGCGTTTTGCGTGCGATTTCCAGGAGCAGCGATCCGGCGCGCCGCATTTCCTCTTTCAGGAGCCAGGGAGCAGTGTCCTCGCTTTCCGACTTAAGCGAGTTGGAACAAACCAGTTCAGCAAATTTGCCAGTATGGTGCGCAGGCGTGGCTTTCACCGGCCGCATCTCATACAACCGAACCTGCAACCCACGCCGCGCGCACTGCCATGCAGCCTCGCAGCCTGCTAAGCCCGCACCGATAATCTTGATCCGCTGCATTAAAAAACATTACACCGCAAAGGACGCCAAGGGCGCAAAGAAAGGCAAAACCAAAAGCAAAAACTTTGGCCGCGAATTAACGCAAATGAATACGAATCAAAAATCAGCAATCAAGAAATACTTCCTGATTTCCTATCTTTTTTTCTTACTCCTCTGGCCTTGATTCGTGTCCATTCGCGTTAATCGTGGCTAAAGGGTTTTGGATTTTCACGTGCCGTGGTGGGTTTTGCTCTTGCAAATTCTAGAGAATAACGCGTTCGTCCCCCACCCGCCGGGTGACTCGTTCACGGTCGAGATATTCCAGCAGCGGAATCGCGTACTTGCGTGAAATTCCGGTTAAGTCTTTGAATGTTGCTACATCGATTTTCTGTGACTTCGTTTTGTACTCTGCCAAGATCTGTCGCAGGCCTTGAATTGCAGTTTGATGAAACACCAGATCATCCGTGAGTTTTACGAGTATGCGATCACGCAATAACAACGTCACAAGCTTCTGGGCTCGGGTCTTATCTACGGGCAAGCTGGCCAGCACCTCTTTGAGGGCTGGAACCTTGAGTCCGGCGGAGGCAAATGCTTTTTCTATGTCCTGCTTTGCCTTGGCTTCGTCGTCTTTCAGGGCGACTCCACGTCCGGCAAGTTTGACTTGTTCACCTGCAACTTCAACTTTTCTTTCGCGCGCCATTTCACTCAGCATGGCTTCAAGCACCGCAGACTGGAGACCGAGTTTTTCTCGAAGCTCCTCTTTACTGATTCCAGCAACCAGAGGATTGGCCTTGTGAAATGCGTCCAAAATTGTTACCGCATGTTCGCGTGCGGCAGCAAAGGCGGCCGAAGCAACCAGCAATTCGCCTGCCTGGACGACCTGCTTCTGCTGCGAGAGCGTATTGATAACAGGCTTGAGCACAGATTGCCGCAATCCTGTTTCGCGCACCAGATCGCCAACAGTAATGCCGTCGGAAGCGCGGCGGTAAATCCTTGCTAGCAATTTCTCTGCAAGCGAGCCGCTGGATATGGTTTGTAAGAACTTCAATACCGCATCTTTCTTTTGCCGGCGCAGCGGAAAGGCATCGAGCACTACGGCGCCGCCAATGGTGACCACCGGTGAAAACTGCCTCAGGATGAGGTGATCTCCGGGAAGCACCAGGATTGGATCGGCAGTCCGCAGCCGGGCCAAGGTGGTCGATCCCGACTTTAATTCATTGGCGTCGGTGAATGTGCCTTCATGAAATGTGACTCCGGCGATCGTCTCCACGGTAAACACATGCAGGTGCACACGCGCGCGGTTCTTCATCGGACGCACATCTTTGAGCAGTGAAAGCTGCACATCAATGCGCTGCGTCGTTTCCAACTGACCAGGAGGCACAAGCGTCATGCCCCGGGCGAGTTCTTCCACCTGTACACCTGCGAGGTTCAACGCCGTTCTCTGGCCTGCAATGGCCTGATCTGTGGCGCTACCATGCACTTGCACGCCGCGCACCCGGACACGCTTGCGTGCCGGGAACACTTCCACTTCTTCTTCCTTCCGCACCTTTCCCGCAATCAGCGTGCCGGTTACCACAGGACCAAAGCCCTTCATGACAAACACGCGGTCAACAGGCAGGCGGAAGAGGGTCTCAGTATCGCGCGAAGGTATCTCGACGGCCAGCCGGGCGATTTCCTTCTTGAGTTCGCCCAATCCCGCGCCGCTCAAGGCGCTCACCGCTACGACGGGAGCCCTACTGGTATCAAGAAACGAGTCCCGGACGAACTCTTCGATCTCAAGCTTCACGACATTCAAAGTATCGGCATCGACCATATCCGCCTTGGTGATCACAGTGATGCCTCGCGGGATGGAGAGCAGGCGACAGATCTCAAAGTGCTCGCGGGTCTGGGGCTTGATGGACTCGTCCGCAGCCACGACCAGCAGAACAAGATCAATGCCACCAACACCAGCCAGCATGTTGCGCACAAAGCGTTCGTGTCCGGGAACGTCAACAAAACCCAGCCTGAGTTTTTCGCCGGAAGGAGCAGCCAGTTCCAGGTGAGCAAATCCCAAGTCGATAGTAATGCCTCGGCGCTTCTCTTCTTCGAGGCGGTCTGTGTCAATTCCCGTCAGAGCCTTAACGAGCGTGGTCTTGCCGTGGTCAATATGGCCGGCCGTGCCGATGATGATCGACTTCATTCGTTTTCAAGTTTAATTGATTGCTGAGCAGTCGAGCATTCAGCAATCAGCCGCTGACCACACCGAGAGCGTGGTCCATTGAAAAGCTAGCTTCCTGGCGAGTTTCTCGATGGACACGCAATCGGGTGATCGCGCGTGATCGGGTGATCGGCTTTTTGGGCTAAGGAACGCAGCATCGTGGGCATGGTCAGATTCCAACTAGCCACCAATACACACGAATGAACGCGAACCAGAAAGGTCGGATTGATTCTTGCTCACTTTCTGAGTTGACACTTCTTCGGAAGCTGTTTAACGTTCCCACAAGAAATCCCTACCCACCCCAAGATAAGCGAATGAAGCGTGGAACCGCCCTTGCCGGATCGGCTCTCTTCCTGGTGATTGCTCCGGGAACGGTCATGATCCTCGTACCCTGGTGGATCAGCCGCTGGCATATCGAGCCTCCCTTATTGGGGCTCTCGTTGTTTCGAGTCATCGGAGTCATCATGATGGTTGCCGGCCTCCCCGTGCTGCTCGATTCTTTTGCCCGGTTCGCGCTTCAGGGTCTGGGAACGCCCGCGCCGGTCGCGCCACCCGCCCACCTCGTAGTGACCGGCCTGTATCGGTATGTACGTAACCCCATGTATGTGTCGGGCGTGCTGATTATCGCGGGGCAAGGATTATTTTTTGGCAACCTGGGGGTCCTGACATACGTATTAGTGGTTTGGCTGATATTTCATCTCTTTGTGCTTTTCTATGAGGAGCCGGTTCTGCGTGGCAAGTTCGGGGCCGAATACGACGAGTTTCGGGCCAATGTCCGGAGATGGGTACCACGCTTGCGGCCCTGGCAAGGTAAATGAATCTTGGCCACGAATCAACGCGAATTAACGTGGAAATTAAGGGCAAGAAGGTGAATTAATTTCAGAACTGAATGAAATTTTCGGTTTTGGATTCGTGTTCGTTCGCGCAAATTCGTGGCTAACCGTTTTTTCTCTGAGTAGTCGAAACTAGGATGTTTATGGAGTTTGTGGAAAATATCTGCTATGCATTACGTCAATTCAGGAAGGCTCCTGGATTCACCGCAACTGCCGTCCTGACCGTCTCGCTGGGCATTGGCGCAACTACTGCGATCTTCACGCTTGTACACGCGGTACTGCTGAAGTCGTTGCCCGTGGTAAAGCCCCAGGAATTGTGGCGGGTCGGCAACGAGGAAAACTGCTGTGTCAACGGTGGGTTGCAGGAAAACTGGTCGCTTTTCTCCTTTGAGCAGTACCGGCTTTTCCGCGAGCACACGCAAGGCTTTGCCGAACTGGCGGCATTTCAGTCTGGACGCAATATCATCGGCGCTCGCCAGAACGGCAGCAGCCGCGCTTCCGAATCATTCCGTAGCGAGTTTGTCTCAGGAATTTTTTTTTCGACCTTTGGAATTCAACCGTACGCAGGCCGGATGCTGTCTCCTCAAGACGATGCCAAAGGCGCTCCCGCTGTGGCGGTGATGAGCTTCCGCACATGGCAGGAAAAGTTTGGCGGTGACCGTTCGATTGTTGGGGCTGGGTTTGTGATGAACGCGCAGCCGGTCACGATTGTCGGCATTGCGCCACCGGGATTTTTTGGCGATCGGGTCGAGAGCAATCCACCGCAGTTTTGGCTTCCGCTGGCTACTGAGCCGCTGATTGAACCCTCTGCTTCTCTCCTGAACGATCCTGCTCTGGATTGGCTCGACCTGGTTGGGCGTGTCAACCCGGGGGCCAACGTCACAGCGATGGAAGCCCAGATGCAAGTGGAACTGCGGCAATTTCTGCTGACCCCTGAAAGCAAAGTCGACGAGCGTTCCAAGTCGCTCGTACCCAAACAGAAACTGCATCTCGCGCCCGGCGGCAGCGGCGTCCAGATGATGCGTGATTCATATAAGGATGGTCTGCACCTGCTCATGTGGGTCTCGTCGTCGGTGCTCCTGATCGTTTGCGCCAACCTTGCCAATCTCATGCTGGTGCGCGCCACCGCCCGCCAGCAGCAAACCTCCGTGCGGTCGGCCCTGGGCGCTTCACGGGGTGTGTTGATCCGCCAGGCCATGACCGAGAGCGTAGTTTTGTCAATCATGGGCGGAATCATGGGTATTGCTATAGCCTATGCCGGCACTCGCATGATCCTGAGTCTGGCTTTCAGAAGTAACTACGTGCCGATCTCTGCCACACCTTCGTTGCCGGTGTTTGCCTTTGCTTTTGCAGTGTCATTGCTGACTGGCATCGTGTTTGGAATTGCTCCTGCATGGATAACGGCGAGAGCCAATCCCGCAGATGCATTGCGGGGCGCCAATCGCTCCACCGGACGAAACACCGCCTGGGGAAGGAAAATTCTGGTTGTAGTACAAGCCGTAGTCTCCCTGGTGCTGCTCTGCACTGCGGGGCTTCTGACGCGCAGCTTGAACAATATGCAACATCGGGATTTCGGCTTCGATACCCGACACCGCTATATCGCTCATATCGATCCGGAGATGGCCGGATATCAGCCAAAGCAGTTGGAGCCTTTCTATCGGCAGCTTTACGACAACCTGCTGGCCATCCCCGGCACAAAACAGATCAGCTTTTCGCTCTATAGCCCGATGGAAGGAGATAACTGGGGTGAAGGCGTTTATATCGAAGGCGATCCGCCGCCGGCGCCAGGAACACCCGACCATGGCGCTTCGTGGGTGCGCGTGACCCCGGGATATTTCGATACCATCGGCACGAAGATTGTCGAAGGCCGGGCGATCAACGAGCAGGACACGCCAACGGCGCATACCGTCGCTGTTGTCAATCGTTTCTTTGAGAAAAAGTATTTCAAAGATGGCCATGCCATCGGCAGGCACTTCAGCGATGATCTGGAGCATCCGGGCGTATTTGAGATTGTGGGAGTGACGGAAGATACGAATTACTGGGGTGCAACCAGCAAGATGCGTCCTATGTACTTTCTGGCCCAGGGGCAGAGCGCGCACAATAACGATCCGCGCTACTTGCGATTTGAGGACCGCTCCAACTACTTGAATGCCATTGAAATCGAAATGAAGAGCGAGGCGCCGGGGCTCGAAGTGCAGGTTCGGCGCGCCATCTCGCAGATCAACCCGGATCTGGCAGTCATCGATTTCAAGCCGTTTGCTACTCAGGTGCAGGCCAACTTTACCCAGCAAGTCATGATCGCCAGGCTGGTTTCCTTGCTCGGGCTATTAGCATTGATTCTGGCCTCGATCGGTCTCTACGGAGTCACAGCGTATTCAGTCGAGCGGCGCACGAGCGAGATTGGTATTCGCATGGCGTTGGGCGCCGATCGGCTCAAGGTGCTGAAGCTGATCTTAAGCAGCGCCTTCCTGCAGGTTGCAATTGGCCTGGGAATCGGCATTCCGCTGGCTATTTTGGCTGGACGCTTTATGGCAAACCAACTTTTTGGCGTAAAGCCATACGATCCGGTTGTGTTGTCGATCACGACAGTAGTACTTGCAGCAGCCGCGTTTGTGGCAGCGATGATTCCGGCCCGCCGAGCCGCCAACACTGAACCTATGTGGGCACTAAGGACGGAATAGAATGGCAACGCGAACCTGATCAACTTGAGTAATTATCCTCAACCGATAAATAGCGAGTCACTGCGCGAGGAGTCGCATTAGTTCAGCATGTTCGTCCATAAAACCGTCGATGACGGCTCTCGTGTCGAAGGAGGGAGTTTTTTTCTCTTCCAGATAAGTGACAAACTCTGCCACTGCATTTTGCTGTTCGGTCGACAGAGTGGAGATTCTATTAAGCAGCTCTTGAGGCGTCATTGGATGTAAATTCCTGATTCAATTCACCTTCGAGTCAATAGTTTACATCTTTCAGAAATACAGCGTACCCGGCTCTTTGCTTGGCCATTGCAGTATTGCCAATACGACTTTTCAAGGAGGTGCTTCGTGAGGCGCCCGTTTGGGGCTCAGAGGATCCGCAGGTTCTCGGTCCTCTGAGCAGCCCCGAAGTTGAGATCAGGACTTAGTTATTGCTTCTACCTGAGATGCTGGCTGGGCAGCTCCGGTTGGCAGAAATGCCGGTATCGGGCTGTGCTGCGGACATGCGAAAATAGACTTTCCAATATGTCAACCACCCATGCGCCCGTCATCACTCCCGCCATTATCGATGAGCACGGAATCACGCCGGAAGAGTACGAAAAGATCAAACATGTCCTGGGCCGAGAACCGTCGCTGACGGAGCTTGGCATCTTCAGCGTGATGTGGAGCGAGCACTGCTCCTATAAGTCCTCACGCGTGCATCTCAAGAGATTGCCTACCCGCAGCCACCGGGTCGTACAGGGACCGGGCGAAAATGCCGGGATCATCGATATCGGGGATGGTTGGGCGTGCGCCTTCAAGATCGAATCGCACAATCACCCATCGTTCATTGAGCCATTTCAGGGCGCGGCGACCGGAATTGGCGGAATCCTGCGCGACATCTTTACGATGGGTGCGCGTCCGCTGGCTGTAATGGACTCGCTACGCTTCGGTCCTCTCACTCCCGGCACGGGCGCAGACCAGGCTACGGTTCATCGCAATCACTCCGTGCTGGAAGGTGTAGTCAGCGGCATTGCCTCCTACGGCAATTGCTTTGGCGTGCCCAACCTGGGTGGTGAGACCAAGTTTGAACCGTGCTACTCGCAAAATCCTTTAGTCAATGCCTTTGCCCTGGGTTTGGTGCGCCGTGATCAGATCTTCTACGCCAAAGCCGCAGGCGAAGGGAATCCGGTGATTTACGTGGGAGCTAAGACCGGGCGTGACGGAATTCACGGCGCTACGATGGCCAGCGAAGAGTTCACCGAAGGTTCGGAGCAGAAGCGTCCGAACGTCCAGGTGGGTGATCCATTTCTCGAAAAGCTTCTACTGGAAGCTTGCCTCGAAGCCATGCAGACCGGCGCTGTCGTGGGTATTCAAGATATGGGCGCTGCCGGCCTTACCTGCTCGACTTGCGAGATGGGGGCGCGCGGCGGTGTAGGCATTGAAATTGAACTGGATCGCGTGCCTCAGCGCGAGACCGGCATGAATGCCTACGAGATCATGCTCAGCGAGTCGCAAGAGCGCATGTTGCTGGTGGCGGAGAGCGGACGGGAGCATGAGGTCCTGAGAATCTTTGAGAAATGGGGCCTTGATGCGGTCATCGTCGGTCGCGTCACGACTACGGGACGGCTGCGCGTACTGGAGCATGGGGAGGTAGTCGCCGATATTCCTAACACTGCCCTCACCGATGATGCTCCTCTGTATCACCGCCCCCTGGAGCCCTGGACGGCCCCTGTCCCACTGTCAAAGCCGGCGCACATCCGGTGGAAAACGGCATCGGATTTCACCAACGATCTGAAACAACTGTTGGCGTCCCCAAACATTTGCTCGAAGCGCTGGATCTTCGAGCAGTACGACTCCATGGTGCAGTCGAATACAGTTGAAGGGCCAAGCGCCGACGCCGGGTTGATGCGCATTAAAGGGACTAAACGCGCCTTGGCTATGTCCCTCGACGGAAACGGACGCTGGTGCTGGCTCGATCCCAAGCTGGGGGCCATGCATGCGGTGGCCGAATCGGCGCGCAATGTCTCCTGCACTGGCGCCGTTCCGGTGGCAGCCACGAATTGCCTGAACTTTGGCAACCCGGAAAAGCCGCAGATCATGTGGCAGTTCTCTGAAGTCGTGGATGGCCTGGCCCAGGCATGTGAGGCGCTGGAGACCCCGATCACCGGCGGCAACGTCAGCCTTTACAACGAGACGCTGGGAGAAGGTATTTATCCCACGCCGGTAGTCGGCGTGGTAGGCATCCTGGAAGATGTGGAAGATGCCATGACTTTTCACTTCCGCCATCCTAACCAGGAGATACTACTGCTTGCCGGCTCACAACCAGGAGAGCCAACCACCATTGAAGCTGAGTTGGGTTCTTCCGAATACGCAAAACATGGTTTGGGTGAAGTCTGGGGAGTGCCGCCGAAGCTTGACCTGAAGCAGGAAGCAGCCGTGCAAAAGTGCCTCCGGGAGCTGATTACCAACAGGGAAATCGATTCCGCGCATGACTGCTCGGAGGGTGGGTTGGCCGTGGCCCTGGCGGAAGCAGCCTTTGTTACGGGCGTGGGTGCAGAGGTCGATCTTACCTCCAAAGGTCTGTTTCCCGAGGCATTACTTTTTGGCGAAGATGCCAGTCGCATAGTAATAAGTTGTGACGTTAATAAAACCGAAATCATCCAAGAAATAGCGATAAAATGGGATGTAAGAGCAGCGAGGATCGGGCGTACGGTTCCTGAACATCTGAAGATTACCATTGACGGCAAACAGGCCGTTCTAGCTCCAGTGTCTGAACTGCGGAAGGTCTGGGACACCGCATTGACACAAGCGCTGCAAACGATCGGGTGATCGGAAGATTAAAGACTGGCGGAACGACAGTGACTAACGACAAATTTCGCGATGAATGCGGCGTGATGGCGGTCCACAACCATCAGGAAGCCTCTACCCTTGCCTATCTGGGATTGCATCAACTGCAACACCGCGGGCAGGAGTCTGCCGGTCTGGTCTCCTCCGATGGCGAGCAAATGCACGTGCACAAGGCCATGGGTCTGGTAGTGGACATCTTCACCGAAGAGGTGCTCGGCCAACTGCGCGGCACCATCGCCATTGGACATACCCGTTACTCCACCGCTGGCGACTCCGCCCTTCTCAACGCCCAACCGATCAGGGTGGACTGCAATAAGGGAATGCTGGCCCTTGCGCATAACGGCAACCTGGTCAATGCCATGGAAATCCGCGCCCGTCTTGAGGCCGATGGATCGATCTTTCAGACCAACAGCGATACCGAGGTCATCGTCCACCTGATTGCGCGGTCTAAAGAGGAGGCGTTGCCGGAGGCCGTCTGTGATGCGCTACGGCAGACCGAGGGAGCGTTTTCGCTCGTGATGATGACCCGCGACCGCATCTTTGCGGTGCGTGATCCTCGTGGGTTTCGCCCGCTTTCGATGGGACGCATCCGCAACGGCTTAGGCTCCGGGCGTGACACTATCGTTTTTGCCTCGGAGACCTGTGCCTTTGACTTGATTGGCGCAACCTATGAGCGTGACGTCAAGGCCGGTGAACTGGTGGTAGTGGGCCCAGAGGGTGTCTTCTCGCGTATCTACGCAACTGAGACCAAGCAGACCAGTTGCATCTTCGAGCACGTTTATTTCTCCCGCCCCGATAGCACGATTTTCGGACGTTCGGTGCAAAGCAGCCGTGAAGCCATGGGACGTCAATTGGCAAGAGAAGCGCCGGTCGAGGCCGATCTGATTGTTCCTGTACCCGATTCCGGCGTGGCTGCGGCGCTGGGATACTCTTCGGAATCCGGGTTGCCATTCCGGTTTGGATTGATCCGCAACCATTATGTTGGCCGCACGTTCATCGAACCCGAGCAGCGGGTACGCGATTTCGGCGTGAAGCTCAAGCTCAATCCGGTGCGCAGCATCCTGGCCGGCAAACGAATCATTCTGGTGGATGACTCCATCGTGCGCGGGACCACCAGCCGCAAAATCGTCCGCATGATGCGCGATGCCGGAGCCAGAGAAGTCCACATGCGCATCTCTTGTCCGCCGACGATCTCACCGTGTTATTACGGTGTGGATACGCCCGTCAAAAGCCAGCTCATCGCAGCCAACAAGTCCATCGAGCAAATCCGCGACTACATCGGAGCTGATTCCCTCGCCTATCTCTCTTTAGAGGGCCTGCGTGAAGCTTGCGCCGAAGGTGAAAAGACAACTTACTGCACGTCCTGCTACACCGGAGTCTATCCGACGAAATTCGTTCCAGTGGATCAGATACAACCTGCCACGCTGGAGGCCAAAAAATAGTCCTATCTGGGGGCTCAAGATTTCTTCTTCTATCCTCGTTTTTGGAGGTATGCTTTTCGCAATTAATTAGGGACAAGAATTGAAACGGCGTTAAGTTTGTCTCGCCTGTTTGTGGGAGCCATCATGGAGAGAGGATAAAATCACTGTATGCCCCCAGTTGCTGATACAGGTAAATCTTCTACGATTCAATTCCTCTTTCGCTTTCGCGATCTCGTTGCTAAAACCCTAGATGAACACGACCAAATTATTAAGGAACATGGCTCCTGCTGGTGGGGGTGGTGGAAACGTCCGTCCGAGAGCAATCGATTGCAGGTGTGGCAGCAGCTTGCTGACGGCGCAAATGTGGCTGGGGCATCAGGCATCCCAGTTGGATTATTCGATTCCGGCACAGAGTTTGTGCATATTGCTTGGGTAACGGAAGTTGTACTTCCTTCCGAGGAAACGCCTGGAATGAACCAGCCGGTTGAAATACCTGGCGATCAAAAGAAGTTGGTTCCTAGCTATTACCGAGAAAGATCATTCAGTCGCGCCTGGATGCGCATAATAAAAATTGAGCGGAATATCAAATTTTGGAAGAATTATTCGTTCGCGGAAGTTCCCCAACTCCCAAATTATGACCCCGCAAGCCTTACACGTCTAAAGGGGAAGATAATTCTCGATGCCAATGAACTTCGTGGCATGGATACCACCATTTGGGTTATCCGTCCAAAGCAGGCCGGGGATCTCAATGAACGAATCCTGCTGACAATACCCGCTATCCACGAAGCGGTTTCTTATGAGGTTGTTCGATGCGATTCCAATGCGATTCTCCATATCACAGATCTCCACTTTGCTGTGGCGTCAAACCGCCAGCAGCACGTTTGGAGACTACCGACTGAAATCGACACTCAGCGCCGCACAATGGTTGACGCCATCATGGCTGCGATCGGTACTCGCAAGATCGGACTAGTCTTGATTACCGGCGACTTCTCCTTCATAGGTGAGAAAAGTGAATTTGATGAGGCACTCGCAGCCTTACGGCTACTTTTGGGAATTTTAAACCTTAGTACGGATCACGTAGTGGTAATACCGGGCAATCACGATATTCGTTGGACAACTGACGCCAAATATGATGACAAGGCTTCGGTTACGCAAGCTCCTGAAGAAGCCCGAAAGAACTATGCCACATTTTATGAAAGCTTGTTCCGTCATCCGCCCAACCCGTACCTTGCAATGGGTCGTCGTTATTTGTTTCCCAGCGGGGTAGCAGTTGAAATCTGCGCTCTTAATTCGAGTTCACTCGAAACTGGAAAAAACTTTTTAGCTGGTGTCGGACGTATCAATGAAGCAGCATTTGAGGAGGTGGCAAATACGATCGGATGGAAGGAGCAGGGTATTGGTTCTAAAGCACTGCGGGTTTTGATGGTGCATCACCATCTTGCGCTTACCGAGAACTTGGAAGCTGCTACAGGTTATCCAAAGGGGTTTGGTCTTGCCCTCGACGCAGTACGAATTCAACGTTTGGCGGCAAGATCTGGAGTACAACTTGCACTTCATGGACACAAACACAGGGCTTTTCTGTGGCGCTCCTACGTTTTTGAGCTCCCCGAAGATACGAATCCAAATTATTTCCTTGGCGAGCTTGCGATTATTGGGGGCGGCAGCTCTGGCTCCACCGACACCTACGGAAATAGCAACTACTTCAACCTTTTGAATATCAGCCCCACAGCCCTCGAGTTGACAATCTATCGCTCGCGCAATGGCGGAATTTTTCAACCAATGCAAAATTGGCAGGCACCGTTTTCTATTTCCAAATCTGGTCAACTGCTTCTCAACCTTTGGGAGCAACCCACGGCACTCGATAGGAGAACCTCGTGAGACCAATCATTCAATTGGTTGTAACAGACCTGGATAACACCCTCTATGATTGGGTGACATCGTTCGTTCCTGCCTTTTACTCGATGATCGCGGTCGCTTCGAGGCTGTTGGATGTAAGCGAGGCAGAACTCCTGGATGATATTCAAGCAGTACATCGGCGGCATGGAAGTTCAGAGTATCCGTTTGCTCTCCTCGAGACGGCAGTCGTTCGGCGGCGCTTTTCTGGGTTGCCGAGGCCTGAGATTAAGGAGCGTCTCGATGCTGCATTTCACGCGTTCAACAAATTACGGAAACAGTCGTTGTGCCTATACGAAGGTGTCCGTGAAACACTCAAGTCTATCCAGGACAATGGTGGAGTAATTGTTGGACACACTGACGCCCACGCAGGCAATTCCATGTTTCGCTTAGGTAAGCTCGGGTTAGTAAATTTGATAACGAGACTTTATGCTCCACAGAGCCTGAATAATATGGAGCTCATAAATTTCTCGGTTGAAAGTGAAGATGTACCTAGTGGTTATATACGTCCTTTGCCCTTAGAGGATCGGAAACCAAATCCCAAAGTCTTACTCGACATCTGCTCAGAGTACCACGTGCTTCCAGAAAATACGTTGTATGTTGGTGACAGCCTTGTTAGGGACGTTTTGATGGCTAAGAGAGCAGGGGTCAATTCGGCATGGGCACGCTACGGAAACACATTTAGCCGCGACTTGTGGGCCAAATTAGTACGCGTGACTCACTGGACAGAAGACGATGTTCGTCGTGAAGAGCAATTGCAGGCTGAGGCCGCTGGGATTCATCCTGATGTTACTCTTGAGCACTTCTCGGACATCTTGACTCACTTTACATTTTCAAGACCTGGTTTCCCCGTCGTGGGTAAGGATGCTATAACGATGGGCGATAAAACTCTGTGATTACATTTGGTCGTTTTGAAATGGGCATTGATCAATAAGTTAATTTCTGGGTTCCGGCACCACCTTCACATCGACAGCAAATCGCTTGTAATTCGAAAACTGTTGATCGGTTTCACCGGTCAACGTTTCCCAAAGATATTTTGCGCGGTAATGGGTAAGGGCTTGGATCAGCAGGTATGTTCCGTTTGAGTCCTTTTGCCAGAAGAGTTCGACCGTTCCTCCACGCAACATGTAGATGCCGTCACGCATGTACTCTCTTTTAAGACGCACAGGGTGCTCATCTGCTTTATCAATCCACAATTGAATGGAGGTCTGTAGCGCGTCTCGTTGGGCATCGGATCCAGGCTGGATATCAGATCGAGGAGTCAGAATTATCTTTACGACCTGCCTGCCCTCGATCATTTCTTCACCGTGACGTGCTACATGGAACAGATTCGGCCATTCTTCATAAAAGGAAGGCAAGCGATATTCGCGCTGGAAGGGCGTGCGCTTTAGCTCTGAGTTCATTCGGCGGCGCTCGGCCACGGTTGACTGATATTTTTTCTCTTCTTCTTCGGCGAGTTTGCCGCTCAGGGGTTTGCCGTTTTCTTCTAGCTGGCGCTTGTAAAGTGTTCCTTCGATGAAGACGGTTTCATATTTCGCTGTTTCGTCCATTCTGGTCTTGAGCTTTTTGTCGTAATTGATGTTGTGGTAGTCCTCGGTGAAGGTGTAATTCTGGGATTTCAAATCGTTTGCCTTCAGATTGGCAACGACGCGCTTCAAAAGTTCGTCAGCATTATCTTTTTGTGGCAATGAATGAGCAGTGGCAGATAGGAGCAGGCAGAAGCCAATGAAGGCGAAGTACCAGCGGTGGGAACTCATTATGTTCTTCACGCCTCACTCATCTAATGGAACAAATTGAGAACAAGAGCTTTATGGCATATACTGATGTATATGCCACATTCAGGCAAGTCTATCATGAAGCAAGTTCAGCAGAAAAAAGCCAAGATTTTCATGAACAATCGCAGCCAAGCGGTGCGGCTTCCCAAAGAGTTTCAATTCGATGTCCCGGAGGTTTTCATACGGAAGGAAGGGAGCGACGTAGTTCTATCACCTCGGCCATTGGATTGGTCAGACTATTTGGCAGAGGCCGCAGTAGCCTCGGAGACTTTCATGGAAACTGTTGAGGATCTCCCCATACAGGAGCGAGAGTCGTAGTGCCGCGCTACATGCTGGATACGGATATTTGCTCCTACATCATGAAGCGGTCGAGCAAACCTCTTTTGGAGCGGCTGGAAAGAGTGCCTGTTAAGGATATCTGCATTTCTACAATCACGAAGTCGGAACTCCTATTCGGCGTCGAAGTATCTCCGCGACGGAAGCAGGATGAAGCGGCGCTTAGCGCATTTCTCGGTTATGTCGAAGTCCTGGATTTTCCGGACGAAGCAACGCTGCACTACGCAAAAATTCGCGCGGATTTGAGGGCACGTGGGGCGATGATCGGAGCCAACGACCTATTCATTGCCGCTCACGCTCGTAGCCTGGGTTTTACGCTAGTTACGAACAATACTCGTGAGTTCGGACGAATCCAGAATTTGACAACTGAAAATTGGACACTCACCTTTTGAACCTTGCGAAGCCTATTTCTCCGGCACACTCTCCAACACTCGCAGCTTCCAGCGATCTTCAGCACTGGTCATGATTGCGTAGTACTGGATTTGCGACTGCTCAGAATGGATGACGGTGTTTCCTTCCAACACCTGAGTTTCGACGTTGACGGTATCGTGGAGCTGCATGGCTGATCCGTCTTTGGAATAGAAGATTGCGTCGACTTTGTGGCCGTGGTCGATGATTTTGCTTTTTACTCCGCTACTTTGCTGGTCTTTGACACGCTGAGTGAGTTGGTCCAGAGCGAAGCCTACAAGATTCTGACGCAAGGATGAGGTGTCGTTATTAGATAGGGCTGTGGCCATGGCCTGCCATGCTGAGGTGTAGTCACGGACGATCGCCTTTTGGGTAGTATCCTCGACTTCGCGTGGACCGGTATTATCGAAGTTCACCTCGATGCTGGGTTTGCTGTCGGCGAAGGTTCGCATCAGCAGCGGAACGGCCCCGGAAATCGCCAGAGCCACGCCCAACGACAGCACCAGAAGTCTCATCACCTTCATTACCGGCCTCCCACATGCAGTTCGTTGCCGAGCGTGTAACCTGCAGCAACCGAGATCATGGCGTTATCTGAAGCCGGCAACTCGGCCCTGGCAATCCCTTTCCTGATACGGGCATCGACCGTGCTTCTGCCTGTCTTGTCGCTCTGCGTGAATGTAACAATCGTGCCATCGGGGACAGCGTTGCCGGTGCAATCGCGGACCGGATCGGTCTCCACGATAATTCTGTCTTTGGTGCTCTGGCTTACATGCATCCGCAAATTACAAGGTTGTGAGGCTACCTGCTGGATCACTCGCCGGACCGATGCATTTCCCACGGAAGCGACAAACTGGGCCGCGCCTTCTTTTGGAGCCGAAGAAGTTTCTATCCAGGCCACTCCATTGCGGCTCGTCACAGTGTGGGAAACCCCTGCGCCTTTCACCGAGAGGTTGAAGTTCACAGGAGCAGGATCAAGTACCAGGTTATTAAATTTGTCGAACAGGAAGACCGTTCCGTTGATAGCTGCTTGTTGATGCACCGGCACACGCGAAGGCCTGGCCAGGAAGCCCAGATTTTCCGGTGGGCCAGGCTTGACCCAGAAGACCTTGGATTGCGAAGTTCCACCGGAGCGCAGGATCGCGATCCATCGCCCAGCGCTGTGCAATTCTTCACCTTTGATCTCAACCTTGTTGCCAAGCTTCACGTTGCGCTTGACCACCTGGCCTTGGCCGATCAGGTAGAGTGTTCCCTCTCCGTTGCCGCCCACGCCGATTGAAATCGGCTGGCCGGCCACCGCGTTTTCAGGCAGCCGAAGGTCATCGGTATTCGCATTGGCGCGATCAACCGCAAACCAGCAACCGATCGTAATGAAAGCAATCAAGATCAGCTTGCGCATAACTACTCCTCGCGGTTTCGGCTGTATTCGTTCACAGTCACGCGATATGTCTGCACAGCAGAAGCTAGATCGTCCCGCACTTCAACGGCGAACGGTTCCGGCGTTTGCGGCAAGAGCGCGCGATCTACGTAGCCATCCCCGACCCAGATCACCTTGCCGGAAGCGTCATAGAAAGTTGCGAGGACATGAGGAATGTTGACCGTTTGACCGCTCTCGTTGAGCAATTCGCCTTTCAACACAGTGCGGCCCTTGGCGTCTTTTTCGACGCGCTGATGGAGTACGCCAATCACCGGATCGGCGGAGGCCGGGACCAGCATGTGATCGGGTTTCATGCGGACACTCTTGACCTGCGCCAGCTTCGTGCCAGGAAAATCGATGCGGTAAGGCGAAACCTCTTTGGGCAACAGGACGTGAGAGACCCTGTCGAAGCTGCTCTCTTCCGCCAGGTCCTGGCCATTTTTGCCAACCAGAGTGGCGCCCACCGAGACGAAAGCGGGAACCGTATCTTCATTCTGCACCTCACCCATGATGATGACGCTGCCATCGCGTTCAATCGGATTCATGCTGATGATGCGGACGTTGGGGTCTTGCACATTCTGAGCGCCCCAGTCGTCGCCTGCGCCACGCCATACGATGTCCCAGCGAAGATAGTTAACCGGGATAACCTGGGGAGGCACGCTGAGCTGTTTGGCCGCCAGCCAGGTAATTTTCCATCCCCCATCGGATCTGGTGACTTTGAGATCACGAGTGTCATAAAACGTGCCCACCGCCGTGGAAAATTTCAGTTCCGTACGAACAGTGGCATCGGTATCCGATTCATGCAACACGCGTGTATCTACGCCTTCAAGTTGAGAATAGCTGCGCAGGCTGCCATCGCTACCTTCGAGGTCGCGCTGGAACGAGCGGAAGTCTGTATTACTCGCCGGGTCCACGTAAGAATAGGCGCGCTGCCAGTTGCGGGTCTTCACATTGGCGAGCATGGCATGCACTGCGCCGTCCGGAGTCGACGCCGCCACGTTGGAGCTCTGGTGGACAGAGCCTGCAGCGATCAGAGCGGCAGTCAAGAGAGCGAAGACGATTGGCAAAATTCGGTTCATTATCTTGCCTCCCTCAGAACAGGCTCGCTTTCGGCCATGGCCGGGAAGGCGATCGTTGTAGATCGCCGCCGCCGGTCAGAGAGCATCAGCACCAACAAAACGGCAATGATGCTGCTACCAATGGGCAAAGTGCCCCAGAGCAGGCCTTCCGTGGCCGTAGGCCGCGTGCCAAACTGGGTTTCGTGCGCAGGCGTAATGCCTTCTTTGGTCCATAGGCTGATGTTGCCGTGGTCATAAACTTCTGTTTTGCGCCACCCGGCAAAGGCCAGCAGCGGCTCGTAGTAAGTGTCACGGACAAAGATGTACTTCAGTCCATATTGGTCGGCATGTTTCAGTACTGCACGCAGGGCCTCCATGCCGCCTGTACCGTAGTATTTGGCATTACACAGGGCTGCCGAGCCGTAACGGGTCATTTCAGGCAGCAGGCGGGCGGAGTTGTATTCGCCATCCACACTGCCGGCATTGGCATAAGTGCCTACCACGGAAAGCTGGTTGCCGAATCCGAGAGTCAGATAACGGAATTTATCGTGGCCATCGCGATTGAGAAACGAGATGACCTCGTTCACGTTGAAAGGCGCCTCATGCATCTGGTGATAAACCGGCCAGGCGACGGCCATTGCCATCGTAAGACCGCTTAATACAGCCAGGGAAACACTGGCCTTGCGGCCGAATCGGTCGATCAGAATAACGGCCATCAGGCCTATCAGGGGCAAAGCCATCAGGTTCGCCCAGAAAGTAAAGCGCTCGAAGGTCAAGACTTCATAGGAGCGTCCTAACAGCCATCTTGGGAGAGGGGTTGTGCCGCCGAGACCGAAGATCATCGTCAGCCAGAACCCGTAAAACAAAGGCCGATACCTTCTTTCACTCAGCCCGCGGATAAAGATGAATGGCCACGCCAGGATCGCAGCGCCCCAGGGAATGATCCAGTAATTTATGCCGTACTCCGTATCGATCAGGAAGTTGGAACGGCTGGCGTGAGGAATCGACATCTGCTTGATGGGGTTGTGATAGAGCGCCAACCAGAAGGGTAAGAGCACCGCTGCCAATCCTGCGATCATCACCACCGCAAAAATCAAGAATCTGGTGATCACGCCGGTAGCGCTCGCGTTGATACCGTCTTTTTTGCGATCAATGATTGCCGTAAGGAGCACCGGCACGGCAAACAGTACGGCCCCGAAGAGCATGGTCACGTGGTGGGCGGCGGCAGAGGCCCAAACAAGCGCCAACCCCTTAAGCATCGAACGCCAATTCGCTTCTCTCGACCATTCGTAAAAATAGGAGAGCGCATTCAAAAGAAGTGCAGTAGCCAGAATGTTGGGTAACTGGCCCGCCTGATAAACCAGAAACGAGAGCGACCCAATAAATATGCTGCCAATCGCCGCGTAGCTCGCGGCCCTCTCTGACATCCAGATTCGCGAATACCGGTATATGCCCAGCGGTAGCAGCAGGATGGCAATGAACTGCAAAAGCATGTAAGCCAGGTTAAGGCCCATTACATGGGAAAACAGGGCCATCCATTGGTGGACGAGCGGTGGATACGTTGTCTGGGAGAATCCCGTGAACCACTTGGGGTTCCAGGGATCAAGCCAATGCTGCGCATAGTGGGCAGCGAAAAACTTGTGAAGGTTCGCATCATAGGAAGTGTTGGGAAGCTGCATGAGCAGCAAAGGACCATGGACCGCCAGTGCCAACAACAGAATCCAGGTCATAGGAATCGCCCGGCTCATGACAGGAGCAGTTCTGCCTGGGACGACCAGTGGGGAACTCATGTAAACCTCCGGCCCCTCGGCTCTTCGCATACGCGTGATCACGTCAGGGTGACATTCCCTTCGGCTCTCGCGGTGCGTGTGATACCTAAGGGCGACATGGCTTTTGGGGTTTGCGCTGCGCGTGGGCATTCTGTGACGAGCAGCAACTTTCCTCAGCAAAGAGTTACGATTCTCAAAAACCTCTGCGGGTTTGCCTGTGAGTACCTGGATTCCTCTTTTGGCTACTTCCCATGTCCTTTCGCTGCGTCTAGGAATCCCCTCAGCCACAAATGGCATCTTGATTCAACAGAACAGAGCTGCTGCCGTTGGTTGGGAGCAGTTTCTTTAAAAAAGGCAATCCCAAACCCGCAGTCGAACCCTCAACCGGCGTTTCTGCTGCAACACATTTGCGAATACGGTGGCTCCGTGAAGAACATTTACCTGGGCATAGCTTTCTGCTCCCTGTTTTTGGTCAGCTCTGCCTCGACCCAGACGTTCGAAGTCAACGGCCAATCTTCTGATCGCCCCAAGCGGGACCAGCAAAGAAAAGGTAAGAAGGGGCAATCTCCTGCAGCGCAATCTTCAGGAGCGGGCGGACTGAGCGGCTACGGAGGCAGCATCGAAGGCGTTCGCTTTTCCCGGGCTGCTACCGAGGCACTCAAGCGAGGCAATTACTCCGCAGCCATGAACTACGCTCAACGCCTGACTCAGCATCAGCCCAACGATGCCAATGCCTGGTTCCTGCTCGGCTACAGCGCCCGGCTGGCGGGTCAATTTCAAACGTCTCTCAGCGCCTACCAGCGAGGATTGCAACTCAATTCCCGCTCTGTAGAAGGCCTCTCCGGCATGGCCCAGACCTACATGCGCATGGGCAAATCAGACGAAGCCAAACGAATTCTGCTGGAAGTGATTGCTGCGAATCCTCAGCGCGCCAACGATCTGGCCATGGCCGGAGAGTTGTTCATACAATCCGGCGATTTGCCCAAAGGCACAAGCTTGTTGGAGCGCTCGGAAGCGGTGCAGCCATCGTCCCATGCAGAGTTGCTGCTGGCCATTGCTTACATGAAACAAAAGCAGCCGGAAAAGGCCAAGCAACTTCTGGATAAGGCCAAGGCCCGCAATCCCAAGGGTACCGACATCTTTCGCGCCGTCGCCCAGTTTTACCGCGAGACCCACGACTACAAATCCGCCATTGAAACTTTGAAACAGGCGCCACGCAAGGACGCAGACCTGCTCGCTGAACTCGGCTTTACTTACGAATTGGCCGGCATGAAGAAGGAATCGGCCGAAACCTATGAAAAGGCCGCTGCCATGGCGCCCCAAGTCATTAACATTCAACTGGCTGCAGCCCAGGCGGAGCTGCGTGTCGGCAACTTCGATAAGACCCGCACCTACCTTGCGCGGGGTGAAGAACTGGATCCGAAGTACTACCGGCTTCATGCCATCCGGGGAGATTTGGCGAAGGTAGAGCGCCGTGATCAAGACTCCGTCCGCGAATACCTCGCCGCGTTAGCGGCCATGCCGGAGGGGCCTGCCGAAGGAATCCTCTATCCCACGCAACTCCGGCTCAACCTGATCGAAGCTTACAGGAACACAGGCGATGATGCGGCGATTGAACAGCAATTGCAGATCGCGCGGCAGGAGTTGGCAAAGCTTCAAGTGGAAGGTCCGCAGCGAGTCGAATATCTTCGCCTGCGTGCCTCGATCAAAGGATTAGGCAACGACCTGAACGGCGCAGAGGCTGACCTCAAAGAAGCCTTGCAGATCGATCCTGTAAGCGACAATGTGACCCTGCAATACGGCAGCCTGCTTTGGAAGATGGGAAGGAAGGCTGAGGCCCGGCAGATGTACGGAAAGCTGCTGGAACGTGACGACAAAAACCGCTATGCGCTTGAAGCCATGGGATATCTGGCTCGCGATGAGGGTGACACCAAAACCGCAGAGCTGTATTTCAACCGGATGGCAGCGGCCTATCCTGCAGATTATGTTCCATATCTTGCTTTGGGCGACCTGTACACCGCCACCCGGGATTTTGCCAAGGCCGACACGAACTATCAGCAGGCATATAAGTTGGCGCCCCAGAACTCTGTGATCATCGCGGGGGGAGCCAATGCCGCCATTGAGGCCCATCAGATTCCGCTCGCCGGTGAATGGCTGGCCCGGGCTACGGGAACCATGAAAGACGATCCGCGGGTGATGCGCGAATCAGAGCGTTATCTGTTCCATAAAGGGAATTTTGCAGAGTCCGCCCGAATTGGCCAGCTAGTAATTCAGAAATTGCCCAGGGACCGCGAAGCGTCGGTCTATCTTGGATACGATCTTTATAACCTGGGACGATATGATGATGTGTTGGCCTTGGTCAGCCATTTCGAGTCCATCCTGCCTAAAGAGCCGAACTTCCCGCTGTTGGCCGGTCATGTCCACAAACAGACCCAGCTTTTGCAACAGGCCATCGACGACTACACCCGCGCTCAGCAGAAAGACCCGAAGATGGTCGAAGCCTACGTCAATCGTGGCTATGTTCGAAATGACATGCAGGATGCACCGGGAGCGATTCGTGACTTTGAGCCTGCGCTCAAGCTGAACCCTGATAATGGCATTGCTCATTTGGGAATGGCCTTTTCTCATTTGCAGCTTCATCACTCACGCGAGGCGCTGGCAGAAACTGCCCAGGCAGAAAAGCTGTTGGGCGAATCGGGCGCTACCCATCTGGCATATGCGACTGCTTACAGGCAGATGCGCGTCCTTGACAAAGCCGAAAAGGAATACCGCCTGGCATTGAAGTTTGCGCCAGACGATCTAAAGCTGCACATGGCCTTGGCTGACACGCTCTACCATGCCCGCCATTACAACCAATCGATTGAGGAGTTGCAGGCGGCGTTGCAGTTGTCTCCCAACGATCCGCTGATTTTTGCCAATCTGGCTTCGGCCCATGCCCAGTTGCGGCAGCGCGACCAGACCTATCGCTACATTGAGGCTGCAGAGCGCAGCGCTCCTGATCAGTCCGCCATCTACATCGCTACGGGCGATGCGCTGATGACTCTTGGAGAACGCCAGGCCGCCATGGACCGTTTCGCCCGTGCCCTGGAAGCTCCCGACGCCAACCGCGTTGATGTTCGCCTGGAGTTTGCCAAGCTGTTTGTCCGTGAAGGTAAATTTGAAGACGCCAAGCAGCAGGTGGCGTTGGCCTTCGCCGAGTCCCGCATTGGCGAGGCATCTCCGGTGACCACCGACAACATGGTCGAGGCCGCCAACATTTTCTTGAATAGCCACGAGTTTGACCTGGCTTCGCGCTATTTTGCCAAAGCCAAAGACATGGGAGCGCCCGATGATTCCGTTGCCATCGGCCTAGCCGATACTTATCTTGCCCAGGGCGACGACCGCCATGCCGAGGAGGAATTAGCAGCCCTCGGCGCCGGCGAGGAATACAAACAGAACTACGATTACCAACTAGCCTGGGCCAATCTCTATCATCTGCGGCACGACAACTTGCGGGCCATCTCCGCCTATGCTCAAGCCAATCGGTTGGCGGCCGACGATACTGACACAGCGGAACACGCGCTGATCCAGGCAACCGGCGAGGAAGGCAAATCGATTCTCCCGCGGTTGACCATGCGCAACGACTTCAGTACCGGAGCGGTGTTTGAAGATTCCACGATCTACCAGATGGATCGATCGCTATTCGGCGTCACCGTCCCTCCACGTGCTTCGCAGGAGACGCAGATTGGCACCACGTTCCGCTATCATCCCAATCATTTCCTGCCGATCAGTGGGTACTTTGGGGAGCGAAATATTCGGGGCACCAGCTCCATTCCCAGCGCGACCCTGATCCTGCGGCACAACACATACGACACAATCTTCAATGTAGGTGTGGAACCCGTGCTGCGCCTCGGCAATGTTCGCTTTGTGCTCAATCCCGGCATTGAATTCACTCTTCGGCGCGATACTGAATCGCCCATCAATTTCAACCAGAACCTGTTCCGCGAGTTTTTGTATGTGAACAGCTCTCCGCTCTTCAATTGGGTTACGATTCGCGGAAGCGCCGTGCATGAGAGCGGGCCGTATAGCCAGCAGCACCTGAGTTCGCGCGACCTGGGGGCTGGCCTGGAGTTTGAAGTCGGACGTCCCTGGGGTCACAACGCATTCATCACCGGATATTCGGTCCGTGACCTGCTCTTCAGTCCGCTGGTGCGAGAGTACTTCAGCACCTCGGCCTGGGCGGGTTACGAACGCAAGTTCGGCCAAAAACTCAGCATCACCGCTTTGGGAAAAGTAATACGTTCCTGGCGCGTCCAGGACCAGGATTTCACCATCGCGCAAATCCTGGTTCCGGGAGCGCGTTTCGAATTTAAGCCCAACGACCGCTGGTCGGTAGATGGCGCCTTCGACCTGAGCCGTGGCCAGGGATTTCATCTGTACGACAACTATCAGAGTGGATTCCTCGTCACATATATGAGGCCACTTCGCCGCAGCTTTGATGATGGCGCCGGCGCGATTGCGGTGGACTATCCACTGCGCATCTCGGTTGGCATACAACAGCAAATGTTCCCCAACTTTACCGGTCAAGGCAGCACGTCGTCGTTCCGTCCGGTGATTAGGGTGTCGTTGTTCTAGCAGCTATCTCATGAAGATCTGTTTTGTTACCGCATTTCCGCCCAGCCAGATGGCCCTCAATGAGTATGGGTTCCATGTTGCGCGCGAGTTGCTGTCGGACCCACTGATTAGCCTGACGATTCTGGGGGATGAGCTCGACAACCAGCAGCCTGAACTATTCGAGTTCAATGTCCAGCGCTGCTGGAAGATGAACCGTGTCAACAATCACTGGAAGCTCCTGAAGGCATTGCGCGAAATCCGTCCCAACGTTGTTTGGTTCAATCTAATTTTTTCGAGCTTCGGCAACAAGGACAATCCGCTGGCCGCCTTTTCCGGGCTTGCGCTGCCCGCCGTGACTCGCATGGCCGGATATTACACCCACGTCACTCTTCATCACCTGATGGAGTACATCGACCTCAACGATGCCGGAGTGCGCAACAAATTAGTATTCAAGCTTGGTGGCCACGCGGCGACGCGTATGTTGCTCATGGCGAATTCCATCTCGGTCCTTCTCCCTGCTTATCGCCGCACATTGATCGACAAGTATCGCGGCGGCAACGTCCATTTTCGCGCTCATGGAATCTTTGGCGCGCGGCCCGAGCAGCCCGATTTTTCGAAACGCGGCAATCCGGAGCATCGCATTCTCGCCTTCGGCAAGTGGGGCACCTACAAGCGTTGCGAAATGTTGATCGAAGCCTTCGAGGGGATGATTGCG
Source organism: Candidatus Angelobacter sp. (assembly GCA_035939495.1). Lineage (GTDB taxonomy): Bacteria > Acidobacteriota > Terriglobia > Terriglobales > Acidobacteriaceae > Angelobacter. The sequence goes on from DASZFU010000166.1 coordinate 124,273, forward strand.
CCCAAAATTCCCAATGCAAAGCTGATCATTGCCGGAAGCAACAACGGCAACGCCCCGGGCTATATCGAATCTTTGCGCGCCCGTTATAAAGACAATCCTTTGATTGAATTTACGGGCTACGTGGCTGAAGAACAGATTCCCGCTTTGTTTGATTCTTCTTCCGTCCTGGTTCTGCCATATACGTCGGCGACCGGGGCCAGTGGCGTCGCTCACCTGGCCGCGCAATACGGAATGCCGATGGTCTCTTCCGACATCCCCGATTTTCGCGAGATGGCGGAAAACGAAGGCTTGGCCATCAGGTTCTATCAGATAGGCAACAAGGTGGCTATGGGACAACAAATTGTCGAGCTGCTGCAATCACCAGAAGAGCAGCGCGACATGGCCGAGCAAAACTTCTCTGCGGCCTTGCGCATGACCATGCCCCAGATCATCCACCAGTATGTGCGGTCCTTCGACCGTCACCAGCGTGCCCGAGCTCTCGAAGCCGCCTCCCGCTTCCGCCGCATCCCTTCGTGGATACCGTCTCGCTCCGCCATCTTCCGGGCGTCTTCACCAAGATGGGGAACCTGGATATAAGATTTTGCCCATATCGCTCGCCCCCTTGTCATTCTGAGGCCGTTCTTTGGCCGAAGAATCCCTACCGTCACGACAAAGCTTCGGTCGATAACGCTGGGAGCGCGAGAAGGTCAAAATAAATCATACGCAGGCCATTTCGAGACGCCCTTCACAATGTTCTGCACAACCCCCGACATATTGAATGCAAAACCGTCATTTGCCGGACGCGTATTTGCCACTACAGAATACGTATAACCATTCGGCAGGACTTGCAGGAAGGCGATGGTCCCATCCATCGCGCCGTTGTGCCACTGGGGCAGGCCCCAGCCGAAGCCGTAGTTGGGATCGTTGTTGTTCGCGTCTTTGATCCCTGAATCGGTGGTCATCGCCGTGTGAGATGCGGAGCTGATGATATCGGGCTTGGTCGGCAAGCCATCCACGCGCACGATAAAACGAACTAGGTCGATGGGAGAGGCCACCCATCCGCCATGGGAGTCGAAGCGGGTGACATTGAGCGAATAAGCGTTCGATGGGTAGTACTTCACCTCCCGCGGTTTGTGCGCTGCCTCGGTGTTCGCGCCGATCACCATGTTCGTGATGCCGCTGGGCGTGAGCACATTCTGTTTCACAAACTGCTCGTAGCTCATCCCGGATTTTTTCTCGATGATGCGGCCCAGCAGGCAAAAACCGAAATTCAGATATTCTTCCTGCGTGTTGGCGTCTCTCGTCATGAAATGTGGCGGATCGTTGAGCACCCACGAGATCAGTTGAGCATGGTTCATGTTCAAGTTCATGAACATGGGATCGCCCCCGGCATTGCTCAGCCCGGAGACATGCTCCAGCAGATACTTGACCGTGATCTGCTCGATTTTTTTGTTGTTCGGCGGTGTCGGAAATTGAGCGCCGAGAATGCTTCCCGGCCCAAACACCTTGTCGGTCAAGTGCAGACTGCCCGATTCAATCAGCTTCATGATGGCGATGCTGGTGACAGGCTTGGAAACGCTGGCAATACGAAACAGGTTGGTCGGTCCGGCTTCCTCGCCGGTTTCCTGGTTGGCGCGGCCAAATCCGGCAGCATACACGAGGCGTCCGTCTTTGGTGATGGCCAGTGCCGCGCCCGGCACGTTGTTGGCGCTCATGTAGCTTTGCATCTGCGAGCTGATGAGTTGCAGGTCGTTGGCGCTGAAATTGGTGTTGTCCCAGATGCCATTCAGCTTGCCTGCGCTGCCGGATGTAAAAGCCGTAATCAGCGCCGGTTGGTAGCCCTGGTAGTAGAAGTTGTCGAAAACGTTCTGGTACCAGGCATCGGGAATGCCATGCCGTGCCCACCACCATGGCCCGTTGGTCTTCTCCCAGATGGCCGCGAAGTAGTCGGTGCCGCCTACGTTGTATCCGCTGATGTCCTTGAGCCGGTAGCCTTGGTTGGAAAAGCTGGTGAAGGCCTGCTGGTATTGGTCAAAGGTCAAGTTGTGTTTGGCCTGCCACGCCGGCCCGCCCGACTTTTCCCAAATGGCCGCAAAATGCGCCGATCCGCCGCTGTTATATCCGCTCACGTGAATCATCCGATAGCCCTGGTTGAAAAATGTATCGAACGCCTGCTGATACTCGGCAGCCGTCATGCCATGTTTGGCCTGCCACGCCGGACCCGGCTTCTGTTCCCAGATGGCCTCGTATTTTGTTGTTCCGCCAACTTCATGGGCGCTCACCCAGGTGAGCCGGTATCCCTGCTTGAAGAAATCGTCAAAAGCTTTCTGGTAGTCGGCAGCCGACATTCCATTTCGCGCCTGCCAGGCCGGGCCGTTCGCCTTCACCCACAACCCGGCATATCGTTCCGATCCACCGCTCACGTATCCACTGATGCATTTCAACCGGTAACCCTGCTTGAAAAGATCATCGAACGTAGTTTGAAATTGCGCAGGCGTAAGGTTATGTCGTGCCTGCCATTGTGCTTCCGCGGTTCCCGCCAACGCTACAAATAGCGCGATGATCGTCAGGCTGCTTAGAAAACGTACCTTACAGGTCCGGTGCATGGCTCTTCTCCAGTTGAATGTTGATTTGATGTGCTGTTTCCAGGCCAATTTGAGCGTTGGCTCAATCGAAATCATTGTCTTTATTTGTTTCTAACATTTAAAGACGTAATCTGCTGCGATTTCCCTGATGAGCGCAATGGTAAAATCCACCTTCATTCAAATAAGGAGCGAGTTGCGATGACGATGAAGCGTATTGTGTTTGGGCTGATAGCAGTGCAGGCATCTGCGTACCTGGCGTTGGCGCAGGCCAATCCACAGCAGCCAAGCCGGACTCGTACGGAGTCACAGCAGCCCCCAGCGCAAATAACCATCCCGGAAGCGCAGCAGCCACAACAGCAGCGCGAGCGCCAGCGGACGCGCAACCCCATGGAGTCGCAGCCGCAATCCCAAGCGGAACCTGCAACCAGTCCTGCAAACCGCAAGCCTCCGGAAGAGAAGAGTGTGGTCACCCACCACAGCGCCCGCATCGGCGGACAGCAGATCAACTACACGGCCACAGCCGCAACCTATGTGATCAAGTCCGATGATGGAACGCCCAAAGCCAGCATGTTTTATGTGGCTTATATAAAGGACGGCAGTCAGGATATTTCCAGGCGTCCTATATCGTTCGTCTACAACGGCGGCCCCGGTTCGGCTTCTCTCTTCACTCACATGGGCATGGGGCCGAAACGCCCGGTCCTCTCGCCCGATGGACACGGCTCGTCCGCGCCTTACAGCGTGGTCGATAACGAAGACTCATTTCTCGATGCCACCGATTTGGTATTCATCGACGCCATCTCGACAGGTTTCAGCCGTCCTGCGCCCGGCGAGAATCCCGCCCAGTTTCACGGCATTATCCCGGACGCGAACTGGTTTGCTGATTTCATCTACCAGTACGTCACGCGCAATGAACGCTGGGCCTCGCCTAAATTCCTGATTGGTGAAAGCTATGGCACCACGCGTTCGGCCGAGCTTGCCGGGGTGATCCAGCAGAAACACCAGATGTATTTGAATGGCGTAGTGCTGGTTTCGGCTGTGGCCTTTGCCAGTTGGGGGGCCGATGATCGCTCGGAGTTTTACCTTCCCACCTACACGGCCACTGCCTGGTACCATCATCTTCTGGCGCCGGATTTGCAAAACCTGACCATTGAACAGGTGGCGCAACGGGCGCGCGAGTTTGCCCATGGCGAGTATGCGGCCGCCCTGCAAAAAGGGGAAGATCTGCCCCCTGCGGAGTACAAGAAAATCGTTGAACAGATCGCCCGCTTTACCGCGCTTTCTCCCAAGTACATCGAGCAGACCAACCTGCGGATCGCTGCATTTCGATGGTTCAAAGAGCTTCTCCGCGACAAGCGCCTTACCGTAGGACGCCTGGATTCGCGTTTTACCGGCATGGATGTAGACGCCGCCGGCGAACGCAACGAGTACGATTCAAGCGAGGCTTCTTACGAAGGCGTCTACGTCGGCACTTTTCAGGACTACGTCCGCCGCGAGCTGAAATGGGAAAGCGATTTGTATTACACCGTCACAGCCAACGTTCGTCCCTGGGACCAGACCGGGGATACCGCTGTGGCCGAGGTGCTGCGCTCCGCCATGACTCAGCAAACCCATCTGAAGCTGCTGGTCGTCTGCGGATACTACGACGTTGCCACGCCCTTTGACGGCATCGAACGCACCGTCAGCCACATGCACCTCGAGCCTCCAGTGCGGAAGAACGTCAGCTTCGCCTACTATGAGGCCGGCCACATGATGTACATCGACGACAAAGAGCGCCACAAACTACACAAGGATATCGACGACTTTATCAACTCCAGCTACAAACACTGAAAGCATTTGGTAATTGGGTAACTTGGTAAATGGGTAATTTACCAAGCTACCCATTACCTACTTCTTACATTACTACCTCTTCCGTGGGCAGTTTCGCCGCCTGGTTGCGCAGGTCTTCAAACAACAGGGTGCTCAAGTAGCGTTCTCCAAAGCTGGGAATTACTACCACGATGAGCTTCCCCGCATTTTCAGGACGGTGGCCGACTTTGAGGGCCGCCGAAACTGCCGCTCCTGAAGAGATTCCCACGAGCAGGCCCTCTTCTCGCGCTAACCGGCGGGACATCGCCGTGGATTCGTCAAACGTGGCAGTGATCACCTCATCGATAAAATCGGTGCGAAGAATCTCCGGGACAAATCCCGCGCCCAGACCCTGTAATTTGTGCGGGCCAGGCTTGCCTCCGGAAAGCACCGGGCTGTCAGCTGGTTCAACGGCTACGATTTTGAACGACGGCTTTTTGGGCTTGATGAATTCGCCTACACCGGTCAGCGTGCCTCCGGTACCTACTCCTGAAATCAGGATGTCTACCTTGCCATCTGTATCGTTCCAAATCTCCGGCCCGGTGGTTTCCCGATGAATTTTCGGGTTATCGGGATTGGCGAACTGCTGGAGCATGACGCTGTTCGGCGTCTTTTCGAGCAATTCCTTGGCTTTCACCAGTGCACCGCGCACGCCCTTGGCGCCCGGCGTCAGCACCACCTCCGAGCCAAAGGCCAGCAACACCACACGCCGCTCCATGCTAACGGTGTCGGGCATCACCAGGATCGTGCGATAGCCTCGGGCTGCCGCAACAAATGCCAGGCCGATTCCGGTATTGCCGCTCGTAGGCTCGATCAAGACCGTCTTGCCCGGCTGAATCTTTCCGGCCTTCTCCGCCTCCAGGATCATGCTCACGCCGATGCGGTCTTTTACGCTGCTACAAGGATTCTGGCTCTCTAACTTGGCGACAATCGTCGCCTTGCAGCCGTTGGTAACTTTGTTCAATTGCACCAGGGGCGTGCGCCCTATGAGTTCAGTAACGTCTTTCGCGATCTTCATGTTGTCGCCTCTCCAGATAATCTCACCGATAAAATGTATAAGATTCCGGCAGAACCCGCAAAGGCAGGAGCGTACGATAATGGTCGGAGGCCGCGGTGAGGGTCCTGGTTATTATTATCGCGCTCGTGATAGCGTTTTTCTCGTCCAAAGGAGTATGAGGCTTTGCCCCGGCTTGACCGGCTATACTAGTCCGTTCACAATCGCCAGGAGCAATGATACAATCGGTGTCCGAACGGAAGATACATACAGCCCAACTCCTACGCGCTGTCGAACTCTCGGAGCAGACCAGGCACCTGGAGTTTGCTGTCCAACAGGTGGACCGTTTTGACTTTGTTCCCGGACAGTTTCTATCTCTGGTAGCGCCTAAAGAAGGCCGGGAGATCACACGGGCTTACTCCATCGCCTCCGCACCTTATGATTCCACGCGCTTCGACTTGTGCCTAAACCGGGTGGGCGACGGCTTCTTCTCTAACTTGCTGTGTGACATCAAGGAGGGCGAGACCATACGCTTTCATGGTCCGCACGGGATGTTCACCTTGCGCACTCCGCTGAAGAATTCCATTTTTATCTGCACTGGTACCGGGGTTGCACCTTTTCGCGGTTTCATCCAGTGGCTGTTTGCCGACCCCGAGCGGTCCCACGGGCACGAGTTCTGGCTGGTTTTTGGAACACGGCACGAAGAAGCAATCTTTTATCGCGACTTCTTTGAGCAAGTAGCTGCACAATTTCCAAACTTCCACTACATACCGACCTTGAGCCGCCCTCACGAATCGTGGCTGGGGCCTCGTGGCTATGTGCAGGAACATGTTCGCGCTATCGTCGAAGAGCTGCCAGCCGAGCAGCGCAGCCAGTTGACTGCTTACATTTGCGGCTTGAACGATATGGTCAAGGCCAACCGGCAGCTCCTGGCCGAACTGGGACTCGAGAAAAAAAACGTCATTTATGAGCGCTATGACTGATTGGGCAGGATGTCTGGACTATCCCCTAACCAAATGATTTTAAACATCTAAACACCTCCCCGAGAAGGCGAGTTTTTCTTGCAACTTCAAGTCGAATTGATCCATCTAACAGCTTGACAATAACTCACTCAACTCGCATAATACGGTTGTTGTTAAAGCAAGACCTAAGTTTTCTCTAAGCACTGATAAGCAGGAGGCAAATCAGCCATGGGAAAGATTATTGGAATTGACTTGGGCACCACGAACTCCGTCGTGGCCGTGATGGAAGGTGGCGAACCCAAGGTCATCGCGAACGAAGAAGGTGGCCGGACGACTCCATCCGTGGTTGCCTTCACCAAGTCCGGAGAACGTCTCGTCGGCCAAGTCGCCAAACGCCAGGCCATTACCAACCCAGAAAACACGATTTACTCGATCAAGCGCTTCATGGGCCGCCGTTATGAAGAAGTGAACGACGAGATGAAGATGGTGCCTTACAAGGTCGTTCGTCAGGGCGACCATGTGGCCGTGGTTGCGCAGGGGGCAGAATATACGCCGCCCCAGATTTCGGCATTGATTCTTCAGAAACTCAAGAAAGCGGCGGAAGACCATCTTGGACAAACGGTCACCGAAGCGGTCATCACGGTTCCGGCCTACTTCAACGACGCGCAGCGTCAGGCCACCAAAGATGCAGGCAAGATCGCCGGCCTCGATGTAAAACGCATTGTCAACGAGCCGACGGCTGCCGCACTCGCTTACGGGCTGGACAAAAAGAAAGACGAGACCATAGCGGTCTACGATTTTGGTGGCGGTACTTTCGATATCTCCATCCTGGAAGTGGGCGAAGGCGTGATTGAAGTTAAGTCCACCAATGGTGACACTCACCTTGGCGGCGACAACATTGATCAACGCATTGTCGAGTGGCTGGTTGAAGAGTTCAAGAAAGATGAAGGACTCGATTTGCGCTCCAAGGGCAACGAGATGGCCTTGCAGCGCTTGCGCGACGCGGCTGAGAAAGCCAAGATCGAGCTTTCGACCACCATGGAGACCGAGATCAATCTGCCCTTCATCACCGCCGATGCTACTGGACCGAAGCACCTGGTAAAGAAGCTCACCAGGGCGAAGCTGGAGCAGATGATCGAAGACATCATCCAGCGCTCGATCGGTCCCTGCAAGCAAGCGATGAAAGACGCCAATGTTTCGCCCAAAGACATCGATGAGGTTGTGCTGGTCGGCGGTCAGATCCGCATGCCCCGCATTCAAGCGTTAGTAAAGGAGCTGTTTGGCAAAGAGCCGCATAAGGGCGTCAACCCAGATGAAGTTGTGGCTATCGGCGCAGCAGTGCAGGCAGGAGTGCTCGCGGGCGATGTAAAGGATCTGCTGTTGCTCGACGTGACCCCGCTGACCCTTTCGATTGAGACATTGGGAGGCGTGGCTACTTCGATGATCCCGCGCAACACGACGATACCGACGCGGAAGACTGAGGTATTTTCGACCGCGGCTGACAGCCAGCCTTCGGTGGAAGTCCACGTATTGCAAGGTGAGCGCCCCATGGCGAAGGACAATCGCACTTTGGGCAAGTTCCACTTGAGCGGAATTCCACCGGCGCCGCGTGGTGTTCCCCAGATTGAGGTCACGTTCGATATCGATGCAAACGGCATCCTCAATGTGACCGCAAAGGACCGGGGAACGGGCAAAGACCAGAAGATAACCATTACCTCTTCTTCTGGCTTGAGCAAGGAAGAAGTGGAGCGCATGGCCAAGGAAGCCGAAGCCCACGCGGCGGAAGACAAAACCAAACGCGAGGAGATCGAGGCCCGCAATCAACTTGATGGCATGGTCTATCAGGTGGAGAAGATGCTGCGCGAGCATGGCGACAAGATTTCCGGATCGGAAAAGAGCGACGTGGAATCCGCAGTTGCGGAAGCCAAGAAAGCTTTGGAAGGTTCGGATGCCGGCGCGATGAAATCAGCTCTCGAAAAGCTCACCAGCTCGTCTCACAAGCTGGCAGAGGCCATGTATAAGGCCCAGGCTGCGCAAGGCGCTCCGTCTGGCGAGGGTGCTCCTCCACCACATACTGCCTCTGGCGCCGGCAACGGCGCTGCGGGAGCCGGTGAGCAGAAGAAGAAAGACGAAGGCGTAATCGATGCAGAGTACGTCGACGTAGAGCCGAAGAATTGACGGCGCGCAGCGGAGGGTCTTCGCACTCGTGTTGTGTGCGGCGAAAGAAGAGCTGTTGTTGGTTTAAAAGGAGAGAATTTCGAGGGCGGCGAGCAGCTCGCCCTTCGAACAACAATGAGGTGACAGAGGTGAAACAGTATCTGGTAGTGAAGGTGACGGAAGGCTTGAGTCACGTAGTCAATTTGATCGCATTGCCCGGGCTCTACACATTGGAGTCAGCCCAGCAGTTCATTATGCAGGCGACCGAGGCCGATCCAAATTTGAAGCTATTGATTCAGGAAGTTGGAGCGGCCTAAAAACAAGCGACAGTTCGGGAGGCTGTGCGAATGAACGCGACCAAACCGGCTCCATTTCGTGCCCCGCTGTTCTTCGCATGTATTCTCACACTAGTGAGCGCGGCCTCCTGCGCATCCAGTAATGATCAGGTCGCTCGTGATTTGACTAAGCGGCTGCAGGATTTCCTTGCAGCAGTACCCCGGGGCGACAAGCAGGTTTTTGAAGACTTCTTCGCCGACGATGTGATCTATACACGTTCCGCTGGCGTAACCGTCAACAAAGCCGAAATCATCAAGAATATCGGCCAGCGGGCTGCCAATGAGCCGGCTATGACTTTCGAAGCCGACGATATTACCGTTCATCCTTACGGCAACATGGCAGTTGTCAATTTCCGTTTGGTGATCCATAGCCAAAGCAAAGATAAAACCGAGACTACGTATAACCGCAACACAGGAACATTTCTCAAGCGTAATGGGAAGTGGCAGGTCGTGGCCTGGCAGTCGACGAAAGTGCCCCCGGAGCAGACGAAAGCGATAAAATGATGCAACTCCAAACGGCTCATGTTAAAGAATCGCAACGATGTGACGGCTATGAGGGCAGTCTTGATGCTGCTGCGGGATTTTCTCGTGGCCGTGGCGCACGGCGATAAAAAAGTTTTTGAGAAGTTCTTTGCCGATGATGTGATTTATACAAGCTCTTCGGGTGTGACCATGGATAAAGCGGGAGTGATGAAGACCATCGGCGCTCATGCAGAAACCGGATCCAAGGCCACTTACAGGGCCGAAGACATTACAGTTCATCCCTATGAAGCCACGGTAGTGGTGAATTTCCGAATGGTGATGGATGACGAAAATGATGGCCAGCGCGAGACAGCCTGCTTCCGCAACACTGGAACATTTCTAAAGCGTGGCGGACAGTGGCAGGTGGTGGCCTGGCATGCAACCAAGGCGGCTCCAGAGGAAACCAGGAAATAACTAACCCTTATGGCGACGACACAGCAAAAGGTTGAGCCGAAATGCTGGCGTGAGCGGAGCGGGAGCCAGCAGGCGAAATCCTGAGCGGAGCGAAGGAACCCCAGCGAGAGTTTATGGCGACGACACAGCAAAAGGATTATTACGGCGTCCTGGGCGTGAAGAAAAACGCCTCCCAGGAAGACATCCGCAAAGCTTTTCGTAAGCTCGCCAGAAAATATCATCCTGACGTCAATCCTAATGACAAAAAATCCGAGGAGAAATTCAAGGAAATCTCCGAAGCCAATGATGTCCTGAGCGATCCTAAGAAACGCAAGATTTACGACCAGCTCGGTTTTTACTCTGACAACATTGATCCTGCGGCTGCCGAGGCCTACGCGCGCGGCGACGGTTTTGGCGCAGGTGGATTCGGCGCAAACCCTGGTGGAAATGCTGGCTCACGAGGCGTACCTTTTGATTTCGGCGGATTTGATTTCAATGATTTTACCGCTGGCACAGGTCGAAAAGGCGGGAGTGGAGGAGGAGGCTTGCATGACATCTTCTCCAACATTTTTGGCCGGGGAGGCACTGCGGTCAGCACGGAGCCGGAGCCGGGGACAGATCTCGAATACCAAGTCAACGTAGGCTTCTGGGATGCCATTCGAGGCACTGTGCTGCGCCTGGAGATCGCTCGCCAGGACACGTGTACGAATTGCGGCGGTATCGGACTGGTGGGCAAGACGGAGACCTGTCGCCGGTGCGGCGGTAGCGGTCAGGTAACGCAGACCGGTGGCCGGATGAAATTCAATGTTGAGTGTCCGGAATGCCACGGGACCGGCAAAGCGCAAGACAGGTGTCCGGTCTGTCGCGGTGCAGGCCTTGTGAGCCACACAACCCCCATCGAGGTCCGCATCAAGCCAGGAACACGAGATGGACAGCGTATCCGCCTGGCCGGTAAAGGCAACGCCGGACTGCATAGTGGGCCGCCTGGCGATCTTTACATCATCATCCGCACCGGTGAACATCCGGTTTTCCGGCGCGAAGGGGATGATGTCTATGTGACGGTTCCCATCCATGCGATGGAGGCGGCTTTGGGAGCGAAAATCGACGTTCCCACCATCGACGGCCGTTCCCAACTCAGGATTCCTCCAGGGACGCAAAGCGGCCAAAAGCTGCGTCTGCGCGAAAAAGGAGTGCCGTCTGCGCGGCACGAAGGCTTGCGCGGCGACCAGATCGTCGAGATTAAGATTGTTGTGCCCGAGGCCCGTGACCTGAAAGCGCGCGAGCTCTGGCAGGAATTGCAAAGATTGACTCCCGACGATCCGCGGAAAGAACTGTGGGCCAAGGTGTGATTCTTGAGACCAAACGGCTGATCCTGCGCCCCTTTACTTTGGACGATGTGGACGCGATGGAGGCCGTTCTAGGTGATCCAGCGGCCATGCAATTCTATCCTGCGCCGTTGACGCGCAAAGGTGTTGAAGAATGGATCCGAAAGAATCTGGAACGCTATGAAATTGATGGATGCGGAAAGAATGCAATGGTTCTCAAAGAATCTGGTGAAGTAATTGGAGGGTGCGGATGCAGCTTCCAACTCGTGGAAGAAAGAGACCAGATTGAGGTTGGTTACAACGTCCGGCGCGATCAATGGGGCAATGGCTACGCTACCGAGGCGGCCCGAATGTGCATGGATGACGCCTTCAGCCGTTTAGGAGCACAAAGGGTAATTTCGATGATCAGGCCGGAAAATCTTAGCTCGAGGCGCGTAGCCGAAAAAAATGGCTTAGTCTGCGAAAAGGTGATTTTCTGGCGTGACTATGACCACTGCATTTATGCAAAACACAGGTGTGAACCATGACCGCAAAGCGTAAATCCAAAGGCGCATACATGATTTCTTCTGTGGCTGAGATGTATGGCATTCATCCGCAGACGCTACGGCTTTACGAGCGTGAGGGTTTGCTCAAGCCTTCCCGCACCGAAGGTAACACCCGTCTTTATACCGAAGAAGATTTGCAGCGTCTGGAGTTCATACTTTCACTTGCCCGCGACCTGGGAGTGAATATTGCCGGCATGGCCATCATCCTGCAAATGCGCGAGCGCATGGAAGAAATGAACCGCCAGATGCAGGAATTTGTGCGTTTCGTCCATCAGGAGATTGCCACGCGCGCCAGCCAGGCCCACGCCGACCCCAGCCAGGGCGCAATCATCCCAATGCGCAAACCTGTCATTGGAAATGCTGTAAAAAGGAAATGACGGCCAAAGCTGACCATATCCTGATCTAAAGCAAAGGCCGGCCCCACAGATAGAACCCTCAGCGCCCGAACCAGCGGTCTGCGGCCGCTATGGACGCGTGTTGATGATCATGCCCATGTGTGGAGGTGTGTGCATGAGCGTAGTCTCCCTGAGCATCATCATGGACATACTCACGCAATCCCGGTGTGATCCGGTCCGTTGACCAACGGAAGAGGCTTCCCAGATTTTTTATGCCCAGGAAGATCAGCATAAGGCCCACTGCTAACTCCATTCCCAGTCCGATGCGTGGATGTAACGCGATGCGGAAGACGATCATGATAGAGCCGACGATCAGGATGGCGAGCGTGTGTCCCACGCCCCAGGTAGCGCCGATCAGAGCAGCCCGCCTGACTTCTCCCTCGCGGCTGAGTATGGTGCTCACGGCAACCACATGGTCGGGATCAGTGGCATGGCGCATGCCGAGCAGGAATCCAATGGCTGTCATGGTGAGGAGGCCGATCGTGATTCAGTTTCTACGTGAGCCCTCAAACATCATACGGCATTAGCGCTCATCGGTTCCTCACAGTTGTTCTGATGAACGGGCGCTCTTGCAGCGTTATGGCATGCGGGTGTATGCGTAGAGGGAAATCGCTGGTTGCAACGGAATTCGGTATATCCTGAATGTTGACACCTTAAGGAATCCAGAACATCGACGCGTCGCATTATGTCTACTACGACAATCGAAGCACGCTGCAATGCGCGTCCGACCCGCCTCGCCTTCATTGTTCCTACGCCGGACCGCGACTTACTTCTATCTGTGATCGCACGAGCGACGAGCCTCTGGGGAGGTATCTTCAATCCCATCATCATCCTCGACGACTCGACGCGCGAGGTGCGTGGTATTCAAGAAGAAATGAGCTCACACGGAGAGTACCTCGAAGACCAGGCGGACCTTTTGAAAGCGTTCGATCCTGATTTCGTCGCCAACTTCTCAGCCGACCCGCTCCCCCAGGAACTGAAAGCGTTTCAGCACCGCACATTCGCTGCCGAGCGATTGGACTGGCGCTCGCAACAGAATTGTGCAAGTTCTTACTTCGTCGATGTGTGGCCGATTCTCGATGAGCTGTGGGAGAAGGAATTCAAGTTCAGCGCAAAGCCAGCGTTCCAGCTCCAGTATCTGGAAAAACCCGATGCAAGGAAGTCATTGCTGCTAGCCGCTAAATACGGCCTTTACTCGAACGACGACAGTTATGCGTTCCTTAAGAAGAACTTCGGCGCCGAAGCTATAGTCTACGATGCCGAGTTCAAATCGGCCTTGATGCCAGAGACGTTGCACACGCCTCTCGCTCTGACGAGGTACCAGTGCACCCAAAACCGGCAGATTGTCCACTCACATGCCTACTTTCTCTTAAATCCCGATCATCCATTCGATGTGGTGGACTTTTGGAATCTTCGCGCGGCGGGCATGATCTTGTTTCCCCTAACACTCGAAGACTACAAGGAATTCGAACAACCGATCCGCCATTTCGGCGCGCTCGCAGCATATCCAATCAACGAAAAGATCACTAACCACGTAGTCCTCGTGAAGGCGCGTAGCATCTCGGAAGAGGAGTTGACAACAGTGGCCGATTGGATAAGGTCGCTCGGTTTTCTCAAGGACTTCAGCACAATGGGTTGGGTGCCCCGTTACAGCATGGACTATTATGGGGTTGCAAACGAGATCGATGTCAAACCGATCAGCGCATACGACTCGTCCGCTGTAGGTATTTTAGATAATGGATATGGCGTCATACAGGGTCCGATTCCCGAGTTCCTGCGCTCGGAACATTATGATCAACATTGGTCGATGGATCTGTCATTCTTCACGTCCCACAACCCAGATATGTGTTATCGCCTGCCCTGGTTGAATTCAGGTTGCGACGGCCTTGTCCAGGCGATGATAGGCGGTGGGTTCGACATGGATGGTGCCCACATCTCGCGAAGCGGCATCGTTACGCAACATGCCGGGACAACCGGAGACGTGCGGATGTCACCGATTACCGTTGTCGAGGCTGTGAAGGCTTTTCTGCAAGGAAAGGATATCGAGTACCTAAAAACAAGCACGCCCGGTCTCACTCTTGAGCGCATCATCGAAATGTTCAACGGGCTGCGCGACTGCGAACTTTTCCAGAATGTTGCTATCCGCGAATTGCTGGACAACCTAGCTTCCGGCGGTTCACTTGTAGCTCGTGAAGTCCGGGGCGCCATTCATAAATCGCTTAAGGGCTTTCGGCACTTCGGGCAACCCACCACCAGGGATCAGATTGTGCAGAAGGTCGATGCCATTTTGGACCAGGCCGTTCGAAGCAAAGTATTCCGAATCGGTCTCGTGTTCCAGTGCTCCCGCTGCAGGCGACACAACTGGTATGCGGTCACGGAATTCGACGACAGTTTTAATTGCAAGTCCTGCTTTGCTCGCGAGGTCACACCACGGTTGGATGCGACGAAGTGGCACTACGCTTCAGACGGATTCTTCCGCACGTCAAATAAGCTTGACGGAAACATCACAATCCTGCTGACGCTCAACTTTTTTGATTACACGTTTGATCACAGAATGCAATTCACACCTTCCTTCGATTACACGATCGACGGAGAGCCGCATGAGATGGATTTCGCCATCATCAGCAGCGGTGGGATGTTTAGTCGCGAGGTCGAAATGATCTTCGGCGAATCCAAGTCAGGCACCGCGCTCAATGAAGATGAGCGAAAGAAACTGAAATCGTTCGGTGCGAAGACAGGCTCTTATATCTGCTTCTGCACAATGGCTGATGATTTCGACGACACCGATAAGGCCTTTTTCCGGGATCTGGTGGACGCGCGCGTCAAAATCATTATGCTTACACGCTTTTTTCTAGAGATGAACTACTTTGAACTAAGGAAGTACCGTCACGCAAATAATCCCGGACGCAGTAGGACAAAAACCGATTGGCTGATGCGGATGACGATCTTGCGTACGCTTGGCGATGACTTCGCTCACAAACACCATATTTGGCTATAGCCTGGCTCCACGCAGACCGGAAAGAAACGTTGTGTATGATTGAGTAGACCCACTGGCCAGGCCACGGGCGGCAAATTGAACTGTCGGTGGTATGCGGCGGTTTTATCGGCGCCAATCTGGATCGATCGGCAAGATGTTGCCGGTACTGAACTCTGTTGAGCCGTAGAAGTCCTAATATCGTCTACGCCCGGGGACTCGCAAGAATTGAAGCGAGTAAAAGATCAGAGTCCCAAATTTCAGGTAAAGTAGCCATAGATCCCGAAAGCAGCAAGCGGAGTGACGATGAGAACGGAATTGTTGCGATTCAACGGCGCTGTCGAGCGGGATCCCGCCATCGATGCGTGGATGAAAGAGCATGCAGGTGAATTGGGAGCCATCGCGCATCAGTGGTTTGAGGTGATGCGAAAGTGCGGGGACGAAGTCCGGGAGCTTTTGCATG
>DASZFU010000167.1:0-11395 GCA_035939495.1 Candidatus Angelobacter sp.
CTTGGCCGGAGGCACGCTTTGCCGTTCGTAACCTAGATAAGAGCCGTATGCGCTAACGAGTGCCCGTACGGATCCGTGCGGGGGGTGAGGAGCAATCCTCATCCCTACCGCGACCGGCCAAAGAACGGCCTCAGAATGACAAGGGGGAAGATTATTTCTTGACCTCTTTCACGTGGGCCTTTGTGGCCTTTACTCCTTCGGCGTGGAGCTTTGCCTGAAGCATCATCGCAGTAAAATCCTGTTGGGGAATGCCAATTTGCTCAGCGGCTTTTGCGTAGCCTGGGTCTTGCAGGCGGATGGCAGCTTTCAGCAATAGCGGCGTTAATTCTTGTGGCTTCAATTCACTGATCTGCTGGCGTTCCCATTTCTTGTTTCCGACTGCATAAGGCAGCAGGAAGAGCAGGGCACGTTGAATGCTTCGTCCGTCTTCAGTGCGAAAATGCCATAGGTCCAGGTCTACATGCCTGCCCAATTCAGCGAGCTCCATCAACGCACGCAGGTTGAAGACGCTGTAGCTGAAAGAGCGGGTGCGCGCCTCTTCGAGAGGCTGGCTGCCATCCGGCGTGATCTGTTGTGCGATGCGTTTCTGTTGGGATTGCTTCAGCACAGTACGTGCGAGATCACGCTGGCCCACAAAGAGCGCGAAGTCAGCTACCTGGACATCATAGAAACTGCCATGATTGTTTTTGGCTGCGGCTTCGTCGCGACCGTTGGCGCTGTTTTGCAGCCAGGAAAGATAATCGGTGAACCACTTCTCCATGCCTTGCTGGTCTTTGGCTGTCCAGGCACGAGAACCTGCCAGAAGACCTACCGTGTCCACGACATCAACAAGGCCGGAGGTCTCAATGATTCCGGTCCCACGGCCTGTGTTGATTCCTGGAATGCCTTGGCCGAAGTTGAGATTGGGATTCATGCGGGTTGCGGGGTCGAGAAACCATGTCCGCAACAGCAGGGCCGCGCGATCGGCATAAGATTCGTTTCCCGTCAGGTAGAAGGCCAGCGCCAGAGTTCGTGTAGCTCGCTCCATGGCTCCGCGATGGTCATGGTCGGAGATTTTTGCGATATCCGGGTTTCTTTCACCGTCGCGACGTATATAAGGAAGTCCGTTTTGGGTATTTGGGTTGGGCCACCAATAAGGGCCCTGGCTCATGTAGTCGTGCTTGTCGCCGCTCGGCGGGACAATTCCTTTGTCCATCACGGAAAACGGGCCGGTCTTTAGGGCACGATCTGCGGCATCACGTACAGCCTTTACAAGTTCTGCACTGGGATGAAGCTTTTGCTCTGCGAGCGTTTCGCCGTCGAGCAGAAAGACGCGCGGGAGCCGGTCCGCTTTCGGTTGTTGTGCCTTCGCTGCCGGCAGCAGAAATAAACAAAGGAGGCCGAACATCAGTGATTTGCGCGTCATGAGCAATTTACCAGTCATGCATGGTTCCATCTAATTTTCGGTTCACCGGCAGATAGGCCCGATGATAGGGGAACTGCGCTGCCAGCTTTTCGTCGATCTCGACTCCCAAGCCGGGCTTGTCGCCTGGATGCATGAAGCCGTCCTCAAAATAATAAGCATGGGGGAAGACTTTGTCGGTCTCAGGAGAATGGCGCATGTATTCCTGGATACCGAAGTTGTGCACGCTCAGATCAAAATGCAGAGCGGCGGCCATGCACACGGGGCTGAGGTCGGTGGCGCCATGGCAGCCGGTACGCACCTGATAGAGTTCGGCCAGCGACGCAATCTTTTTGAGATGAGTGATTCCGCCCGCATGAACGACCGTCATGCGGATGTAGTCGATGAGCTGTTCCTGAATCAGTGTGTGGCAATCGAAGATGGTGTTAAAAACCTCTCCGACGGCGAGCGGAGTCGTGGTGTGACGACGGATGAGCCGGAATCGTTCCTGCAATTCGGCTGGAGTTGGATCTTCAAGCCAGAAAAGATGATGTGGCTCAAGCGCTTTCCCCAGGCGGGCAGCTTCGATGGGGGTGAGCCGATGATGAACGTCGTGTAAGAGATGAATCTCCGAGCCGTACTCATGACGCAGTTTGGCGAAAAGCTGTGGAGCAAAATTCAGGTAATGCTCGGTCGACCACAAATTTTCCGGAGGAGCATTTTTCTCCGCCGGCTCGTAGTACAGATCTCCACGTCCGACACCATAGGTGCTTTTCATTCCGGGAACGCCGGATTGTGCGCGGATCGCCTTGTAGCCAAGCTGAATATATTTTCCGACCGCTTCGACCGCCTCATTCAGATCGGCACCGCTGGCATGTCCATAGACCAACACACGGTCGCGGGAAGCGCCCCCGAGCAGGTGATAGAGAGGAACGTTAAGACTCTTGGCCTTGATATCCCACAATGCAGTATCAACGGCGCCGATGGCGGCCATGGTGACCGGACCGCGCCGCCAGTAAGCTCCTTTGTATAAATATTGCCAGGTGTCTTCTATCTTGCGAGCGTCTCGTCCTATGAGAAGCGGAACAACATGGTCGGTGAGATAGCTGGCTACGGCCAATTCCCGGCCGTTGAGGGTCGCGTCGCCCAGGCCGGTAACGCCATCTTCAGTCGTGATCTTCAGCGTGACAAAGTTTCTTCCAGGACTGCAAATAATTACCTTCGCATCATTTATTCTCAAGACTCATTCCTCATTTTTCGAAAGGGTGCTATGGGACATCCACAATTGGACTTGACGGGAAAAACTGCGGTTGTAATCGGCGGTACCTCTGGCATTGGCTTGGCGTTGACGAAAGGATTGGCGGATGCCGGCGCGAATGTCGTTCCCACCGGCCGGCGTGAAAATCTGGTAGCTGAAGCTGCGGAAGAAGTTCGTCGCCGCAACCGAGGCTCGCTGGTGATGACTTGCGACGTGACCGATTCCGCCAGTATGGCAAAGCTGCGCGATGCCACCATCGCTGCCTTTGGCAGCGTGGAAATACTGGTGAATTGCGCGGGCCGGACGAAGCGTACACCTACGTTGCAACTCACCCTGGAAGAATGGAACGGCATCATGGAGACAAACTTGACCGGGACGCTGCTGGCCTGCCAGGTGTTCGCGCCTCCCATGATCGCGCAAAAGTATGGCCGC
The DNA here is from genome assembly GCA_035939495.1 of Candidatus Angelobacter sp. Lineage (GTDB taxonomy): Bacteria > Acidobacteriota > Terriglobia > Terriglobales > Acidobacteriaceae > Angelobacter. The sequence continues at coordinate 3,072 of DASZFU010000167.1, forward strand.
ATTATCAACATCGCCTCTCTGTCATCCTTCGTAGCCTTGCTCGAGGTGGCTGCATATACGGCCAGCAAGGCTGCGGTTGCGGCGCTGACCAAATCGCTGGCTATTGAGTGGGCCCGTCACGGTGTGTGTGTGAATGCCATCGCTCCCGGCGTGTTTCGCACCGAGCTGAATTCTCAGTTGCTGGATGGCACCGAACGAGGCCGGGAATTTCTGGTGCGCACGCCCATGGGCCGCTTTGGGCAGCTTCACGAACTGGTCGGAGCGGCTGTGTTTCTCGCTTCGGAGAGCGCGGGTTTTGTTACCGGTCACGTGCTTGCCGTCGATGGAGGATTTTTGGCCAGCGGGGTGAATCAGTAATCTCATTTCGCGCCACCTGAATTCGAGGATGATTTCTTTTCGTCTTCTTGCAAGGCCAGCAACGTTTCCAGCAAATAGTATTGCCCATAGATCAACATGCCATCGGATGGCCTGGTGCCGCAGCCGTGGCGGAGTATTCCGGGCGGCGACGCATCACCGTTCTCTACAGGTGTCAGGTAACGGTCGATTACAGATTGCGTGATGCGCTTGCTTTGCTGGCGATAGCTGGCCGCTTTGTTCTTGTTTGTTTCCTGCTGCGCGAGGATGAGCAGCCCACCGGCGGTGATGGCTGCTGCCGAGCTGTCGCGGTTGCGATAGTGGACGCCTTCGTCGTCGAAGTCGTACCAGGGGACGCCATCATCGGGCAATTCGCGCAGAATATAGTCTGCAATCTTTTCCGCGGTCAAAAGGAATTCAGGATTGTGAGTGGCAGCGTAGGCTCGGCTGAAACCGTAGAGCGCCCAGGCCGCGCCGCGTGACCAGGTCGTTCCCGATCCAAGCCCCTGATGCGTGTGAATGAAGATGATCTCTCCTGCCTGGCTCTCATTGGGCAGATCGAGGCTGACGTTACGTATGGCTCCACCATGCAAATCCAAATGCTGACGTCCGTCGCCGGGGTTGTAATGGACGGATTGAATGACGGAGCCATCAGGACGAATCAGCCACTCGGCCGTCTTGCGAGCGTGATCCAGTCCGATTTCGCGCCATTTCGGATCGCCGGTCTGCTCGCTGGCCCACCAGAGCAGTTGTAGGTTCATCATGGTATCGACAATCGTGTCGTCTCCATTGATGCCCCAGGCAGGAATCAAATGGGTTGCAGGATTGAACAACTGGGAGAGCCGTTGCGCACCACGCAGAGCGCTCTCTTTGAGTTCCGATGATCCAGTTTGCTGGAAGCCTAAGACCGAGGAATAGTAATAAAGGAAACCGGTGTCGTGGTTCTGCTGCGATTCGTGACCTACGAGACGAGAACCCCACAACTCTGCCCAGCGGCGATATTTTTCTTCGTGGGTGGCCGCGTACATTCGCCATAGCTCGCCTACCCAGAAGCTGCCGGTCCAGAAGAAGCCATCATGCTTTTTCCACTCCCCAGTCTGGCTATCGCCATCGGTAAAGAATCCCAGACCTTTGTTTGCGCTCAGATCGGCAGGCTTGGTGGCGCTGATGAGCGGCTCCCACTTGGCGGCCGTGCGGTCGATTTCCTGCTTCAGCAAGGCAATGGCCTCGGCGTAGGTCTTGGACTTCGAGGGCTTCAACGTGTCCAATGGAGCCGCTTGCGGCGCTGGAGTGGAGGACAATACCGCCACTTGTACCGGAGCGCTTAACTGATCGGCGAGGCTCCGCATCAGTGTTATGAATTGTGCTTTGCTTTGAATCCCAGGATGCGGCGTGACCAGCGATGCCCGTTGATCCGGCTCCTGAGCGTTGCCCATCATGAAGCGGTCATTGCTTCCTTCCTGGTCCCAGGCGGCGAGCGTGTACCAAGTGGCGCTGTTGGATTGAGTCGAGAACGTAAGCAGGTGATTGCCGGGATCGTCCACTGGCGAAGCAGCGGCAGGTGCAATCATGACCACGCCAATGCCAAGATTGCTTCCCTTGACCGGATCGGTCGCTTTCGCACCCGGCATCAGGACCTGCTCGCCCCAGCTTGCCACCCAGGCACGATCTCCATGCCCATAAAGGGCTGGAGCTTCTTGTTTGAGCGGAATCCCAGTGGCAAAGGTTATGCCTGGGCCGCCGTCGACCGTAATAGTGTGATAGAAGCCGCGATCTCTGGCCCATTGTGTAATGCGGCTTCGCAGCGTAATCGGAGCGCCCCCGGCATCCCAGCCTTCATACGTCAGCTCAACAATCGCCCGCACTGGTCCTGTCGAGATGATGCGGTAGCTGCGTGCCCGCACATCCGAGACCTTGATAAGCTTGCCGTCGCGCCAGGCTCCGACTGCGCCAATTCCCATGGCATCGCCGACCTGGTAGATATCGCGGCCGTCATCCGACTCAGCGTGGTAGTCAAACTCCGGAGTGGCGAAGCGCTTGAGCATCAGAAGGGACCGTCGCTTCCCGTAGAGATCAATCGCGTTGCGACGATCGAAGTAAAGGCGCCAGGCATTCCTCTCCGACTCCCAGCCCAGGCCATCAATCTTCTTGGTGAAGAGCGCATCGGTCTCCGCCGGATACTCTCTTCGGATTCTGAAAATTTGGCCTGGTTCTCCGTAGGTGATGGTGACAATGCAGGTCTCGTGCGGCTTCAGGTCGAGTTGAAAGGCTAATTCATCGGCCTTGCTGTCGCTGCTGAGGCCATCCACTTGCGAAGGAATTTCGTTCGCCTGGAGCACCGCGCCATCCTGCTGCAAATCCGGCGTGCGGGTGACAGTAACGATGAGTGAGCCTGCGTAAAGATCGGGAGCGATCTTGCGCAGTTCGGGGATGGAGATCACGATCGGTTCGGCTCGCCGTTCCTGGCCAGAGGGATTGGTCACAGCGACTTTGATCCCACGCAGATGCGAGGCGGCGTGTGCTGCCTGGCCAAGTGAAAGGCAGAAGAACAAAGTCAGCAGAATTGAGTTGCATCTGAGCATCAAGTTGCGAATCATTGGATAGAAGCCGCCGCCTGTGGAGTGCGAACCTCCTCTACGATTTGCATGAACTGCCTGGCCAGCGAGGTGATCACCTCGGACTTCCCGGAATCCAGCGCGGAAGCGGGAACCAGTTCGCTGCCCACACCTAATGCCTCGCAACCCGCGCGAAGAAAATCGGCAGCCGTCTGGAGGTTCACTCCCCCAGTGGGGATGAGAGGAATTTGTGGAAACGGACCTTTGAGCGACTTGATGTAGCTGGCTCCGCCAACCGCGTTGCAGGGAAAAACTTTTACGATGTCGGAACCGCTCTCCCAGGCCGCGAGAATTTCCGTTGGTGTGAGCCCGCCGGCGATCATCAGGACTTTGTGCGAATTCACGAAGGCTACGGTCGAGGTATTCAATCCAGGCGCGACGATGAATTGCGCGCCAGCATCGAGGCAGCGTTGGGCGCTCTCCGGATTCAGTACCGTGCCCGCGCCCACGAGCAACTCGCTGGCAAACTGCTTTCGCAGGGCTTCAATCACACGCTCCGCTCCGGGCACGGTCAGAGTGACCTCGATGACGGAGATTCCGCCTTTGCGCAGGGCATCCACCGCAAGGAAGGCTTTTTCTGCCGTGGAAGCGCGAATCACCGGGATGATTCCGATAGCGGCGATCTGCTGCCTGATTTCCTGCTTGGTCATGCTGGTTCTCCTACCGGCGCGGGTTTCAACTGAGGATTTAAAAAGTGGATGATGGCAAGCGCTATCAGATAAGCCGAGCCCGCAATGATAAACATGGGCAGATATGATCCTGTCCATTGCAATACGTACCCGGTCACTTTAGAGATGAGCAACCCGCCCAGCGCGCCAAACATGCCGCCCAGTCCCACGACCGAGCCAACGGCGCGCCTCGGGAAAGTATCGGACGCGAGAGTGAATATGTTGGCCGACCAGCCCTGGTGTCCCGCAGCCGCGAGGCCTATCAAACCAACCGCTGCCCAGAGGCTCGATACCTTGGCGGCAAAAATGATGGGTACAACCGCCAGGGCACAGATGAGCATAGCCGTCTTGCGGCTGCGATTGATGGTCCAGCCGCGTTTGATCATGGCTGATGAGAACCAGCCTCCGGCAATGCTGCCCACCGTGGCCATCTGGTAGATGACCAGGCTCGGAAGTCCCACATTGGAGAGCGTGATGCCGTGAGTCTTATACAAGAAATCGGGGAGCCAGAATAGATAGAGCCACCAGATCGGATCGGTCATGAATTTGCCGATGGCAAAGGCCCAGGTCTGCCGGTGAGGGATCAGGTCGATCCAGGGGATTCTGGTCGTTTGCTCGGGAGCGTCACTGCGGATATAGTCCAACTCCGCCCGGCTTACGCGTGGATGGCTTTCAGGAGAGCGATACATCACCAGCCATACGACCAGCCAGAGAAAGCCAATTGCTCCGGTGGCAATAAACGCTCCTCGCCATCCATATTTGCCTGTGATCCAGGCAACCAGGAAAGGCGTGGTCAACGCGCCCACGTTGGTGCCTGAGTTGAAAATCCCCGTTGCCAGGGAGCGCTCTTTCTTCGGGAACCATTCTGCGACGGCCTTAATACACGCGGGGAAATTACCGGATTCGCCCAAGCCCAGCGCTACGCGTGCCGCACCAAAACCCACGACCGAGTGGGCGAGCGCATGAGCCATAGCGGCGATGCTCCAGAAAAAAACCGAGAGTGAGAAACCTCGGCGCGTACCTATGCGGTCGAGTATGCCTCCGGCAAAAAGCAATCCGACTGCGTACGCAAGCTGAAATGCAAAGACGACGTTGCTGAAATCGATCTCATTCCAGCCGATCTGGCCTTGAAGGGTCTGTTTGAGCAGGCCAATGATCTGGCGGTCAACGTAGTTGATTGTCGTGGCAAAGAAGAGAAGGGCGCAGATGACCCAGCGATAGTGGGTGATTGTTGCCAAGACAGCGCTGCCGGCGCCGGTTCGTTCGCGGGATTGTTGAGCGATTGTCGAATCCATATTGCCTTTTGTGAAGCCAGTCTTTCAGAAACTAGTTCATTAAAATCCGAGGTCCGGAAAAACGTTATGCGAAGTCTCCTTCGGAGGACTTGCTATTTCCGATACTTTCAGCTCTCGATAATTTTGTGACCACGTTTCCTGTAGACATTACTTCCTGCTTGCTTCAAGGCCTGATGCCGAACCGCCGAATTCGGGTTGAATGTTGACTACGCCGAACTGGCGGTCTTCTACTTCGCGGTGGGCTGCCATGGCCCAGAGGAAGCCGATACGGTGTCCAGGTGCGGAGACATTCGGATGATAGCCGCGCGGCATCAGCACCGCGTCTCCTTCGCGAACCACGGCCACCAGATCAGGCTCTTGCGTGTCGGTGTAAACGAACTGCACTCCAAAGCCGGGTGGCGGCATTTCAATATAGACGTACATCTCCTCCAGCATCTTGGCGTGTTCGTGCGGGGGCCAACTCGTCCAGTTTCCCGGTTCGGAGATGGTGAAACCGGCCAGGACGCGTCCTGCCTGGACGTTTTTGCCGACCAGGATGTTCAGGTCGCGCGTGGTTGCTGCGCCTCCTGTAATGAAATGCAGCGATTTGTCTTTCTGGACATCCTCGTATTTCACGATTTGTAATGGATAGTCGCCCTCGACCTCAGCAGAAAACTCCGCCAGGTCGGCCGATTTACCGCACAGTTTTACCTGGGACGCCTTGGGGATATAGGCAGCATCGTATTTGTTTAGCGTGAATTTTTGGTTTCCAATTTCGACCCCGGCCTGTCCATTGAGGCAAACCATCGCAGTTTCGCGAGTGCCGGTGTTGAAGGTCAACTCTGGGGTAGCGGCGTCCAGTTTGGTACGGGTGTAGCAGAGATGCTTCATGCTGCTGTTTTCGGGCGTGATCACAACCTTCCGCCCGGAATGAGCGTTGGTGTTGCGGAATATGTTTTCTTCGCGAACTAGGTGGTCGGTCATGGATTCAGTCCTTAGCTATCAGTAGTTAATACTTAGCACGATCTGTTAGCTCTGCAGCAATGCTTGTCGCATCAAAAATCCAAAGGTGGTCCGTTTCCTTGTCTTCCCCACGCGGCGCTGACGTTCTGCACTGCCTTTGTCCGTCTCCCTCGGGACTGGTGTCCCATTGTGCGCCTCCGTCCCACCCGTAGTTCGTTTGGTTGCGTCCCGTCTGCTCTTTGTTGTACTAAGTGCTAACCGCTGTTTTCAGCGTGCTATCCTCGCGGATACGCCTTTCATTACATTTTGCACTTCTTCCAGAGTTGCCATGGAGGTGTCGCCTGGAGTCGTCATTGCCAATGCTCCATGGGCTGCGCCGCATTCTACTGACCACGCCGGATCGTGGCCTGAAAGAATTCCGTAGATGAGTCCTGACGCGAACGAATCGCCGCCGCCTACACGGTCGAGGATTTCCAAGTCGGTCCGCTGGGTGGCTTCGTAGAAATTGCCTTGGCTATAGCAGATCGCCCCCCAATCGTTGCGGCTGGCCGAGGCGACCGACCGTAGCGTGCTGGCAATCACTTTCAGATTGGGATATTTCTTGACAACTTCGTTCATCATTTCTTTGAATGAGGCGCTGTCGAGTGCGGAGAAATTCTCGTCGACGCCTTTCACGGCGAAGCCCAGGGCTACCGAAAAGTCCTCTTCGTTGCCAAAAACAACGTCGGTCAAGCGCACAAGCTTGGAATTTACGGCTTGCGCTTTTTCCTGGCCGCCGTGCGATTTCCAAAGAGACGAACGATAGTTCAGGTCGTAGGAAACCATCACGCCGTGTTTTTTGGCTGCCTGCATCGCTTCCTCAGCTACCAGCGGAGTAGTTTCCGACAGCGCTGTAAAGATTCCGCCGGTATGGAGCCAGCGGCAGCCATCTTTGGCGAAGATGCGTTCCCAGTCGATTTCACCCGGCTTTAGCTGCGAGACTGCGGTGTGTCCTCTGTCGGAGCAGCCTACAGCGGCCCGCAAGCCAAAGCCGCGTTCGGTGAAATTCAGGCCATTACGGACGCGGCGTCCGACGCCATCGAACGCGACCCACTTAAGATAAGTTTGATCTACGCCTCCCTGATAGATCAGGTCCTGGACCAGTCTGCCGACGGGATTATCGGCCAGCGCCGTGACGACCGCGGTGTTCAATCCGAAGCAGCGCTTCAAGCCGCGGGCGACGTTGTATTCGCCACCGCCCTCCCAAACGCGAAATTCCCGCGTGTGGTCGATCCTGTTGTCCCCAGGATCGAGGCGAAGCATGACCTCGCCGAGGGCAACCAAATCCCATCGGCACTTCGATCGATCGCGAAGGTTCAGATCAAACATTGCTGGATCACTCGAACAGTCTAAAACGTAGCCCGCAATCCAAGTTGAAGCTGCCGCGTGGCCTGGGCCGAGGTTATCGTCCCAAAGTTGGCCGTCCCTACGGTTGCGTTCGGAGCATTCAAGTTGATCATATTAAATACATTCATGGCTTCTCCGCGAACCTGGAGGTTTACGCTTTCCCGGATTTTGAATGTGCGGAAGATAGCCAGGTCTAAGTCTTTGTAGCCTGGTTGATTGAAGAAGTTTCTCGGAGAATTGCCATCAACCGGGTTGCCGTTGACCGGCACATTTCGGGCAAAGGCGGCTGTGTTGATCCAGCACTGCGTCGAACCAACTGGAGTGCCATTGGGACAAGCGCCACTGAAAGGATCGCCGATCAGTTGTGCTCGATCGTTGTTGTTGCCATCGAGGTTGGCATCGGCGCCATTTGCAACCGTGAACGGGAAGCCGCTGTGGACTTTCAGAATGGGCGAGATCGACCATCCGTTGAGAACGTTGCGCAATACCTGGTTTCCACCGGTGTAGTAGTCGGGCTGCCAGATCATGGAGACGACGACCTGGTGGCGCATGTCGATGTCGGAGCGTCCGCGATCTTCAGCGATGTTGGCAAAGTTTTGGACGCCGCCCTGTGTGGTGTTGTTGTCAAGCTGCACACTGCTCAAGGTCTTGCTGTAAATGTAAAACGCGTTGAACATCAGGTGATGTGACATCCGTTGCGTGGCGCTGAGTTGCAGCGCGTGATACGACGCGGTCTGGTTAGATTGCATCGAGAGCACCGGACCAAACGCGGCATTCGGACGCCGGGCCTGCACATTGTTAGAGGTCGCTCCGGCGAAGGTTGGATAGTTGAGATCGATGGCGAAGGGCAGGTTGTGGCTCAACGATCCTACGTAGGCCGCCATCACGCTCAGATTTTGCACGACCTCGCGCTGGACGGAGAAATTGAGCTGATAGGTATAGGGCCAGGCAAAGTTTGGTGATGCGCCAAAGATGGAGCCGCCATTCACAAATTGTCCGTGATAGGGAAATGGGTCACCGCCTGGGAGGCCGCGATATGGGTTGCTTAGAGTTGCTCCTGCGCC
>DASZFU010000168.1:0-37743 GCA_035939495.1 Candidatus Angelobacter sp.
CCTGCTCCTCAGGTGTCACCATAGGCTAAATTGCGTTGAAGCTTCCAGAGCTTCTTAGCATGAACCAAATTGTCCAATTTGCACCCTCTTTATTATGATGGCCTGTTGAAAAGTAAGTGACATTGGGCTTTAGCCCCTGCATATGGCCAGATCTTCTCGAAATTCCCCCTCCCAGTTCAATTCGTTCTGAACTGCGTACTGTGCAAAACAATTATGGCAACTGTGCATTCATTGCCCTCACTAAGGAGCGCCGAAGTGGCATTTGCGGCAATCCCTCCAACCATGCCCACTATGCTGTATTCCTTTAGCCAAGGATGCTTGCGGGCTGAATGCCTGAGAACGTGAGCAGAAATCAATTAGGACTTCGACCAAACTAAAACCCAGCCTAACTGTTTTTCTGATTCGTGTGCATTCAGGTGTATTCGTGGCTAAATGGGTTTCCAGCAGCCACGCCCACGACGTTGCTTCCCTTCAAACCAAAAAGCCGAGCGGGCAAAAGCCGAGCGGGCTGATTGCTGAGTGCCTCCTATTGGTTTAAACTCTCGCCATCATGGCGACAACACTCCTCCGGCGATCGATTGCCTTTCTGCTCGCAACTCTTGTTTCAACCTCTATACTGGCCGCGCAGGCCAAGCGTTCCTTGCGGCATACCGACTACGATGCCTGGCGCAATATCATCAGCCAGAAGCTCTCTCCTGATGGAAATTTCTTGGCGTATGGCCTGTTTCCTCAAGAAGGCGATGGCGAAGTGATTGTCCGCAATCTTAAGAGCGGCGCTGAATGGCGGGAGCCGGCCGGCGCTCGACCGGAACCTCCACGTCCCAATCAGGCAGTCCTCGTCGAGGAAGAGCCGCCTCAACTACCCTCGATTACAATACATTTCACTCCCGACCATCGCTTCGTCGTCTTCTCCACCTTTCCCACCAAGGCCGAGGTAGATAAAGCCAAAAAAGAGAAAAAGAAGCCGGAAGATATGCCTAAGGGCGGCCTGGTGATCATGGATCTGGCATCGGGCAGTGCGACTCGGATAGCTCAGGTCAAGAGTTTCCGTGTTCCTGAAAAAGCCAGCCCAGCCGTCGCCTATTTGCGGGCGGAGAAACCCAGCCCCGCTGGCGCTAAAAGTAATGCCAAAGAAGGCGAAGCAGGCACCACCGAAACCCCGGCTGACGCACCCAACAAAAAACCAGAAAAGAAAAAGGAATATGGCAGCGAACTGGTTCTGCGCAATGCCGTGAGCGGCAAAGAGCACAGCTACGTGGACGTGCTGGATTACTCCTTGAGCAAAGATGGCAACCTGTTGGTCTATGCCGTCTCTTCCAAACAGGAAGAGAACAACGGCATCTTCGCCGTCAACGCCGCCAGCGATGATGGCGCGTCTCGCACCTTGCTGCAGGGACGCGGCAAATATACCAAACTCGCTTTCGACGAACAGCAGACACAACTGGCTTTTTTGAGCGATCGCGACGATGCAGCTTCCAAGTCGCCGAAATTCAAACTCTACCTTTGGCAGCGCGAGGCCGCGGCTCCGGTCGAAGTCGCATCCGCTGGCACGCCGGGCTTGCAGCAGGGCATGGAGATCAGCGATAAAGCTTCCATCAGCTTCAGCCGCGATGGAAAGCGCATCTTCTTCGGCTGTGCCAAGCCTCCCGTGCCGGAAAAGGACTCCGATAAAGCAGTGCCGGAAGATGAGAAAGTGGCAGTAGACCTTTGGCATTGGAAGGACGACTACATCCAGCCCATGCAAAAGGTCCGGGCTGAAGTTGAAAAGACCAGAACGTTTCGCGCTGTCTATCACATACCAGAAAAAAACCTGGTACAAGTTGCGGATCGGACCATGCCCGAAATCGTTCCTAGTGAAGATGGTCTGTGGGCGCTCGGCGGAGATGACCGCGAGTATCGCTCCATGATCGAGTACGACACCCGCTATGTCGACTCCTACCTGGTTGATACCCGCACCGGCAAACGCACGCCTTTGGTGAAGAAACATCAGGGCCAGGTAACCTGGTCTCCCAGCGGAAAGTATGTTCTGTATTTCAATGACCAGCACTGGATCACTGTTTCGGTCCCGGGCGCTGTCACCACCGTGCTCAACCCCAAGGAGCAAGTCAAATTCTGGCGTGAAGATTTCGACCAGCCCGCCACGCCGCCACCGTACGGAGTGGCAAGCTGGACCAAAGATGGAAAATATGTTCTGCTCTACGATGAATTCGACGTTTGGCGCATGACGCCGGATGGCTCCGAAGCTATCAACCTGACTCAAGGAATGGGACGCAAGAATCACCTGATCTTCCGCCATGTAAACGTCAATCCCGACAGAACCGATCCTGACGCCAAGTGGATAGATCCGGCACAGCCATTGTTGTTGCGTGCCGAAGACAAAGAAACCTGCGACACTGGGTTCTATCGCGTAAAAATTGACGGCAAGGAATTCCCGCAGAAATTGCTGATGGATGCAAAGTCATTTAGTACACCGGCCAAAGCCAAAGATGCTGATGTACTGCTGCTCACGGCTTCCAGCTTTCAGCAGTTTCCCGATCTTCAGGTAACCGATTCGAGCTTCAAGAAGCTCAATCAGGTAAGCAATGCCAATCCACAGAAATCACAATTCTTGTGGGGGACATCTGAGTTGATTCACTACCGCAATGCCGACGGCGTGGCGCTCAAGGGCATCCTCTACAAGCCAGAAAATTTCGACCCCAAAAAGAAATACCCGCTACTGGTCTACATTTACGAAAAGCTGAGCCAAAACCTGCATAGCTTTGTGGAGCCGCGGCCGAGCCACACGATCGTTCCCAGCTACTACGTGAGCAATGGCTATCTCGTCCTGGAGCCGGACATTGTTTACACCATCGGCCAGCCCGGCCAGAGTGCGTTGAAGTGTGTCCTTCCCGCCATTGATGCAGTGGTTGCCGGCGGCTTTGTCGATGAGAAGGCCATCGGCATTCAAGGACACAGTTGGGGCGGCTACCAGATCGCCTACATGATCACCCAGACCAACCGTTTCCGCGCCGCAGCCGCAGGCGCGCCTGTGGCCAACATGACCAGCGCCTACGACGGTATCCGTTGGGGGCCCGGCATTCCCCGGCAATTCCAGTATGAACGTTCCCAGAGCCGCATTGGCGGAAACCTATGGCAGGTACCGCTTCGCTACATCGAGAACTCACCTCTTTTTGTGGCTGATCGTGTGAACACTCCTCTGCTCATGATTCACAACGATGCCGACGACGCCGTGCCGTGGTACCAGGGAATCGAGTATTTCCTGGCCTTGCGCAGATTGGGAAAAGAAGTCTACATGTTCTCATACAACGGCGAACCTCATGGACTGCGTCGCCGCGCCAACCAAAAGGACTACAGCGTGCGCCTGCAACAATTCTTCGACCATTACCTCAAAGGAGAAGCCACGCCCGAATGGATGGAAAAAGGCATTCCCTACCTTGAGCGGGATGAAGAAAAGGATCGAATCAAGAGCCAGACCGGAGTGTATTAGGTGGGTGCCCCCGCCTGAGCCTTTTTCGACCTGCTGTTGGATCTGACGAGGTCCTTCAGCAGTTCTGGATGTCTGTCCAGGAGCCGGAATAGATTGACTACTGCCGGCATCGGCATCGCTTCTCCGCGTTCGTAGCGGGAGAACGCATTGTGTCCGCCGCCGGTCAGACGGGCCGCAGCAACCTGGCTAAGGCCGAGTTTGCGCCGGATGCGCCGGATTTCTTTACTTTGCTGTTCTCGTCCACTAAGTACCAGTTCGTCACCGGCCGCGGCATAGCGCCGTGCGCTATCGGCATCAAACTCCACTTCTCCGCAAGCGCCGCAGCGCCACCCCGACAGCCCCTCAACTTCAATCCGAGAGCCGCCATGCTCGATTGTAAAGGTCTTATTCTCGAAACGCGTCATTGCCTTGCGCGATTCGCAATTGATGCATTTCCGCGCCATTTTTACTTCTCCTTAAACTGGATCACCGGGGCCTCATCGCGGAGGGTAATCTTGATATAAGCATCCTTCTTTATTGGTGTCGTCGCATGGTAAACGTCTTGCCAAACGCGATTGTCGGCGTAGGTCGTCATCGACTTGTAGAAGTTGCGCCGCGAAAGCGATGCGATCACTCCCAGCATCTCCTCACTGGTAAGTCCCATTTCACGTCCGCCATCAAGGGCGGTCTTGGTAAACCCAGCTGCTCCAAGCCGAGCGACCTGGGCCTGAATCCGCGCCAGATCGTAGTGCGGCGTGCGTTTTTCCACGCGCCCAAGATTACCCTATAAGGGTAATGTCGTCAAGGCGGCTTCCCAGCTTGGCTGGATGTCGACTCGTTCTGGCTGGCGAAACCCAGCTTCTTCCAAGGATCTTTCTGGGGGTAGATACACCAGATCGGTGTAGCAATGTTCTTTTCATCTGCCGCAATTGTCAGTTTTGTTGCGACAGTCACGTCACCGAAAAACGGATCGGCTCACTCTTCAGGCGGCCTTTGCCGTTGCTCCGGCCTTGTCTTGAGTTGAGGCCGATTATCTTGCTGGGGAGCCTGTTGGTTTTCCGGTGAAACTGCTTCAGGATTTTGCTGTTGGTTCTGTTCAGGTTCTTCGGGTGCTCTGGGTTTCGCCGGTTCCACGACAATGCGATTATCACGGGTTCTTAGCGCGGGTGCGCCGCCGCTGCGCCGCTTGGCTGCAACTTCTGCCTCGATTCTGGATTCAACCAGGTCGTTGCTTTGCCGTGCCACCTGTCCGACCTGATGCCCTTCCACTTCCGGACGCGTAGCTACTGCCACCTTGGCATTGGCACGGTCGGCAGTATGGGCGCGACTATAGTAATACTCGGCGGTCTCTTTGTCGCCGTCCAATTCGGCCAGATATCCCATGTTGTTGATCGTGAAAGAATTCGATGGATCGAGCTTATATGCCTGTAAGAAGTAGTTGCGTGCCGCCTTGCGTTCATTTCGATTCATCGCGGAAACACCACGCAGGTTCAGCCGGGCTACCTTCGCTCCATTGTCTTCGGATTTGTCGAGCTCTTTGCGGGCCTTCTCCGCATTCCGGGCTGCAATCTCGTTAATGGGTTTGCCACGCCAGTCTTTGTTTAAAGTCACAATCACCGGATCGCTGGATCCGGTAAGCGCCGCGCGATTGTAGTACTTAATCGCTTCTTCAAGCTCGCCTTCTTTTTCTTTAGCAAACCCCATGTTGTTCAGCGTGAAGGGATTCCGCGAATCCAGTTTCAATGCGGCCTGCAGAATCACGTCTGCTTCGGGTGCGCGGTCCTTGCCCAGCAAGCTGACGGCTTGGCTGTTCATCTCGTTGATCTTCAGCGGTCCTTGCTCGGTATGGCCTGCAACTGCGGCAACAGACTTGCCCTCAACTTGATCGTCAGTGGAGCGATCCACAATGGCGTCTGAAGTATTGGCCTTGGCCTGATCGTAATAACGCTGGGCGCGTTCAATGTCTCCTTCCAACTCGGATACATAGCCAAGATTGTTCAGCGTGAAGGGATCATTAGGATCAATCAGGAAGGCCTTATAAAACAACCTTTTCGCCTTGTCCAAGTTGTGTTTCTTGATCGCCTGCACGCCATCGCGATTGAGTTGTTGCACCGGCGTGTACTTACTTTTCTTGGGCAGCGGAATATGCAAATCCTGGGCTGACAAACCCGCGAAACAACCAAATAGAAAAAAGCACAACAGCAATATTGGAAACTGGCGACGCATCTCGGTCTCGTTAACCCCTCAAAAAGGGACACTTTGAACACAGCAGTAGCTCTGCTTCTGAGTTGGATGTCTGCGAGGTTGTTTGGGTTGGGCTAAGGTCTGGGCAAACTGCTTTACCGCGATTTTACGCGGATGCACGCGGATCTTAGGGCTTCGATGTCGTTAATCCGCGTGCATCCGCGTAAATCTGCGGTAAGTTTGTTTTGCGGCCTTGCCCGCGCTGTGGTTAAACAATTCTGGTTTTGACCAAGCCATCTGAGCTGCTGCCCCTAGCATCCAACGGATTTTATGGACCGTTCCCCTTTTCTCGTTCTCCTGGTTGCTGTGTTGCTGACGACATTCGCCTGCGCGCAATCGAAGCCAAGCCCCACGGCTCCAACGCAAACCATCGATCCCGCCAAACCCGGCAGCACAACTCTTCCTCAAACGCCGGCGGAAGCCAAGGAATCTGATAGCGAAGAAACTCAGAGGCCCAAGACCGTGATTCTCGACAGCTCGGCAACTTCTGGCGGGGTATTGACAACCGATGGTCACGATCCCATCCTCGATCCGCCGCCTCTGCCCGATGGAAAGACCACTCTGGTCGGCGGCGTCGTTAGCAGCGTAGACCAGATCCGCAACAAGATGACCGTGAAGGTCTTCGGCGGCGGACGCTGGAAGGTCAGCTTTGACGAGAGGACCCACATCTTCCGCACCGGCGCCGAGACCACTCAGCTTGCGATTAAAAAAGGCGAGCGCGTCTCAGTGGACACCATGCTCGACAAAACCCATCATGAGGTATTCGCGCGCAACATCCGCTTAGGGGTTCCGGAGTCGCCTGCAGATGTTGATGGACAGATCATCGAGGTCAATCCCGAACACCGGACGCTCGTGCTTCGCGACCAGATCGGTGCTTCACCGGTCCATTTCAGCGTAAACGATGGCACGCGGATTATCCATGGAACACAGTCCGTCTCTATCAACGATTTACGACCCGGTTCGCTCGTCCATGTGCAGTTTTCTCCCGACCGCCCCAATCGCGGGCTGGCGCGAGAGATCAGCATCATCGCTGCTCCCGGCTCAACCTTTACCTTCGTAGGAAAGGTCACCTTCCTCGACCTCCACCGCGGCCTGCTGGCATTGCAGAATTCGCTCGACGACAAGAACTATGAAATCCACTTAAATCAGGTTCCTGCCGATGTGAAAGATGGCCTCGCTGTAGGAACCGAGGTCCGAATCGTAGCCACATTCGATGGCCCTAAATACACAGCACAGACAATCGTGCTGACGAAACCAGCCGAGTGAAGAAATCGGGTGATCGCGACATCGGGTGATCGGGTGATCGGTTCGTTTGAAACAATCCCTGTCAGAAATCCAGCCCAATGAATCCCCGACCTGTCCGAGTTCTGGTCTTCTTCGTGTTCCTGCGATGTCCCGATCACCCGATGTCCCGATCACCCGATCTCATACCTCAGGCTAGACGCTCCCGCTCCGAATACGATTTAATACATAGATGTCAACCTCAGCGGCCCAACATTATCAGCCGCAGTTCCATCTGACCAGCCGCCAGCTAGCGGGGGCTCTTATGGGTCTCGTCCTGACCCTGTTGCTCGTGGCTGTCGACCAGACGATTGTCGGCACGGCCATGCCGCGCATCATCATGCAATTGAACGGCTTTGACCGGTATCCTTGGGTCACCACCGCCTACTTGCTCACTTCAACCATTGCGGTGCCGATCTTTGCCAAGCTTTCTGATATGTATGGGCGCAAGGGATTTCTCCTGTGGGGAAACACTCTGTTTGTGCTGGCCTCGGCCTTGTGTGGCGCAGCCGGACAGATTCCATTCTTCCCAGGTGATGGAATGACGCAGTTGATTATCTTCCGGGGGATTCAGGGCATCGGCGCGGGCATGGCTATTGCGTTGATGTTCACGATCATCGGAGATATGTTCGCTCCTGCCGAGCGAGCCAAGTATCAAGGACTGTTTGCCGCTGTCTATGGGCTGGCATCCATCGTAGGCCCAACCATCGGCGGTTGGATCACCGATCAGTTCTCCTGGCGTTGGACGTTTTATGTTAACCTGCCCGTAGGCGCCATAGCTGCTGCGGCCATTTTTCTGGAGCTGCCCAACTTCAAACCCCAGGGCGTTCGCAGGATCATCGATTGGTGGGGGCTGATAACGCTGATCGCCTGCTTGATTCCGTTACTGCTGGCTCTCAGTTGGGTTACCGATTATGGATGGAGTTCGCCTCGCGTGGCCGGGTTGTTGAGTTTTGCCTTGCTGATGTTGGGGGCGTTTTTGTTCTGCGAACAAAGGGCCGAAGAGCCGTTTCTTCCATTAAACCTGTTTCGGGAGCCAATCATCGTTGTCTCGTCGATTGCTGTGTTCATGCTGGGCCTGGGCATGTTTGGAGTTATCCTCTATGTGCCTTTGTTCATGCAAGGCGTGCTGGGTGTTTCCGCCACACGCTCCGGTTCTTTGCTCACGCCGCTCCTGATCGCCGCAGTGACCGGCAGCATGGCAACCGGACAAGCAATCAGCAAGACTGGACGCTATCGCTCGCTGGCAATTGCCGGCGCAGCCCTCGCCACACTCGGCATGTTCCTGATGGCGATCATGGACAAGACGACCACCAATGCGCAAGTCGTGCGCAACATGATTATCGCCGGCATAGGCCTGGGCATCATGCAGCCTATTTACACGATCGTGGTCCAAAACGTTGCGCCCGCAAGCCAGCGCGGAGCGGCGACAGCGTCAACCCAGTTTTTCCGCGCCATCGGCAGCACGGTAGGCGTGGCCGTGTTCGGATCGGTGTTGCTGACCATGTTTCATCACAACTTTCAACAGAACATACCGCCCAATACGCCGGCCCGCGCCTTGGCGCCGTTCAATAATCCGCTGCTGGTGGTGCAATACCGCGACCGGCTGGAGGCTGCATTTGGACAATATCCGGGAGGCACTGCATTGCTCCATCGACTGTTCGAAAATGTGCGCAATGCTCTGGTCCACGGGCTCCACGCGATCTTTGTAATCGGCACATTGTTGATGGTGATTGGGGTCGTGGTGAATTTCTTCTTGCGCGAGATACCATTGCAGAAGCGTGCTGCCGCTCCGGCGCAGGCGCCAGAGAAGCAGGAATCAGAGGTCGAACCCTCGCCGGCAGTTTGAGTTGTCCCCTTAGAAGTCTCTAGTGTATCCAAGCGCTGAACGCATATGCTGAACGCATATAAAGTACAGAGCTGCACCTAACTGAGCCACGTTGCGCTAAAGCATTTTTAGGATTACTTTAGACTGCCCACATCGTCCATCGTGTCCACATCGTCCACGAAAAAGATCACCCGATTTTTTCCGCAATCGTGATGATATATCCATCCGGATCGAGAAATGCGAACTCCTTCATGCCATAAAACATCTCTTGCAGGGGCATCACGATTCTTGCCTGATGTTTCCTGACCCGTTCCAGGATCTCATCGATCCCTTCGACTTCAATAAACATGGTAAAGCTGCCGCCGATCGGACGGGCTGCCAATTGCTTGGCGAACTCGTTGGCGTCAGCTGCTACATTTTGCCGCTGGTTGAAAAAAATCTCGATGCCTCCCGCGGTGACGGAAGCAAAGACAAACGGTGGCTGGTCCGGCACCACAATCGTCCTTGGCAGATTGAGAACCTCCTCGTAGAAAGCCAGGCTGGCGCTTACGTCTTTGACGACAAGATTGGGAGTAATTTTCTTGTATTCCATTCTTTCTCCTGTTTTTTTGACGGGCGGCTTGTGTCGCGGTGGAAAACCAAGTCCACCCCTATCAATCACTTATAGTTTATATAGCTGAAAGATATAATACATCTTTTTCTCTTGACAAAGTGATATGAATCCAGCGATACTCATAGACGAATAATTAGCGAAAAAGGAGATTCCATGTCCGACCTAACCCTTCTCAACCAAGATCTCGTAGCACCATGGCAAGCCCATCTCGGCTTCAATCTTACGGTAACGGATCACGGCTCATCGGAAATCCTCAATAAAGACGCGGGTTGTAACGCCATAACGGATTCTGGCGCAGTTGCCGCAGACGACTTAACGAGCGAGGAAAAAACGCTTGTAACAGATCACGACCCATCCGCAATCTCCAATAAAGACGGGTATTGTAACGCTATTACGGATTCTGACAGCCATCGAATCCCGCCGCAAACAGTGACGGGTAGCAGCCTTGATCCCTCAGTGCAGCAAAATGCTGTTTAGATGTGAACCCTCAACGGGTCATCGTCTATGCTCCAAGCCCGGATTATGATGCTGGCTCGTAGCACAGGTAAACCTTTCCGTTTTTGAAAGCCCGTGTTTTTGCCAGCTTCAGGTTGAGCTGCTTCGTGATGCCATCAAACATCGAACGTCCTTTGCCAAGAGCCACCGGGTTGACCATCACCTGGTACTCGTCAATCAGGTTCTCCGAGGCAAGCTGCGAGACGATGCTGCCGCTCCCCAGGATCGCCATGCCGGGGCCTTCGGCTGCTTTCATTTTTCGAACTTCCGCGACGATATCGCCATTCGCCACTTGGTGTTGTTCCAGGTTGGCTTGTCCAGTGTCTTCGAAAACACGACCTTCAACATGCTGTTCATGCCTTTGGCGACCGCAGGGAGCTGTTGCTCGGCCATCGGCGTGGGCCAGTAACTTGCCATCAGGTCGTAGGTCACTCTGCCAAGCAAGAGTTGGCCTCCACCGCTCGCATTCTCGGATACGAATGCAGCGAATTCCGGGTCGTCGCTGCCTTGATGGGCCCAGTTCATGCCGCCGTTTGCGTCGGTGAAACATCCGTCGAGCGTGACGTGATTGAATACGATCAGTTTTCTCATGGTTTTTCTCCTCTACTTCGGTGACGTTTGAGGAATGGTGATTTGGACAGGCAACGGGCAAATTTTGGAATGCTGAAAAAGTTATAGAAAACCCATTTTCGCCCGAAAAGAGCGTCTTTATGGTTAACGACAAACGCAAGGTCCCTCCGGTTTACCCGCGCTGGCGCGCGAGTAAACCCCGTCGGCTGACACCTCAGGGCAGGTTCGTGATTGGATGACGGCGGATTCGCTTAAGTCAACCGTGTTGGCTTTAGTTCCCAACGTCGCCGTTGTAGAAAACGGCGAACTGCTGGATCGTGCTCCAGTCCGATCGCCATTTCGTAGGCGGCATCAGCTTCGGAGGTTGCGCCTGTCTTGGCCAACAACTCGGCGCGCGCGGCCCAATAAGGTTGGTATTCAACCAGTCGCGCGTCGGCGGAAACCGTCTGAAGGGCGTCGAGACCTGCGGCTGGGCCATATACTTCGGCAACGGCCAAGGCGCGATTGATTGAGATGACTGGGGAGGCCGCAACTGTGAGCAGGGTATCGTAGAGCCGCAGGACGTCTGACCAATTGTTATTGCCGGTGCGGCAGCGATAGACGTGCGCCGACTGCAGTGCCGCTTCCAGTTGATAACGGCCAATCGATCCCAGGGTGCTTGTGCGGAGGATTAAACGCTCTGCCTCCTCGATCATTGGCAGGTTCCATAGAGCATGGTCCTGATCGGCAAGAGGAATATATTCGCCCTCAGGGCTTCGACGTGCCTGGCGCCGCCGGGCCTCCGCATGAAGCATGAGCGCAAGCAGTCCCATCGCTTCTGGTTGATCCGGAAGCAGCTCGACCACCAGCCGCGCCAGGAACAATGCTTCCTCCGTAAGATCGCGCCGGAATACATCCGTTGCGCCCGGACCGGTCCAGCCTTCCGAGAAAGCAGCATAGATCGCATCCAGCACAGCTTCGAGCCGGCCAGGAAGCTCCCTGCGCTCTGGAATGACAAACGGAATTCGCGCCATCCTGATTTTTTCCTTAGCGCGCACCAGCCGCTTTCCCATGGCCGCAGGCTGCATGAGAAAAGCGGAAGCGATGGTCTTTGCGTCCAGCCCAAGGACCACCTGCAACATCAACGGCGAGCGCACGCTGGAATCGATTGCCGGGTGAGTGCAGGCGAACATGAGCGCCAAACGACGATCGGGAATTTCCGTGTCGTCAGTAGTCGTGCCAAGAACTGCCGCGACCTGATCCAGATCATCGTCTGTTACGCCGCTATTGTTTCGCCTTCGCGCCGCGCAACCGTCATCAGCCAGGCCTCGGGATTCGAGGGACATCCGTTTTGGGGCCAGTCAACCAACGCGGCTGCGAACGCCTCCGAGAGAGCATCTTCCGCAATGGCAACGTCGTGGGTGCGCGCGGCCAGAAATGCGACGAGTTTGCCATAACTGCGCCGCGCCACTGCATCGGCCATGCTCCGCGATTGTGAATTGAGTTCAGATCCCATAGTTCGTGCTTTTACGCCGGATTCAAGACTTCGCTCATATCCCTTGTCAGCATCGTGCCCTCGCGCAGTGGGCGCACCTCGACCGCACCGTGAAGGGCTGTAGGAGACCGGGCCGCCCAGGAGATTGCAGCATCGAGATCGGATGCTTCAATGATGTGAAAACCACCCAGTTGTTCTTTCGTGTCGGCATAAGGTCCGTCTAGCACTTGTGTCTTGTCGTTGGCAACGCGAACAGTCGTCGCCGAGGAGGTAGGGTACAGGCCGCCACTGCTCTTCAACACTCCTGCCTGCGTCATGGACTGCATGTAAGCGCGATAAGCTCCCAGCCAATGTTCCTGTTCGGCGCGGCTGAGTTGCGGCCAGCCGGACTCTCCTACGTAATCCAAAAGCATGTATTGCATATAGTGTCTCCTCATTTTAGTCAGCTCAGGCGGCAAGCCAGACGCCGCCACTACTACAATGACGCTAGAGGTTCGGCCATTTGGACAAAGAAAGAATTAAAAACTGAGCCATGTCAAACAATATCCTGCTTCTTTGCGGCTTGGCGATCGTCGTTGCGCTTATTCTCGGTGGATTTGTGGCCCGGCGCCGCAACCTTCCCTGTCCGGCCTGGCTTCGTTGGTTCGTCGAACTCGACAATCCTTTCTTTCCTAATGCCCGCGCAAAGGCAATCGTTCAACATTTGGATCTTCAACCGGGGATGAGAGTGCTTGACGTCGGATGCGGACCCGGCCGAGTCACAATTCCTCTGGCTGAAAAAGTCGGAACGCAAGGCCGGGTTGTAGCGATCGACCTGCAGTCTAAGATGCTTCGCCGCGTGGAAGAAAAAGCGCGACAGGCTCAGTTGAACAATATCAGTTTCAGGCAGATCAAGGTGGGTGAAGGCCAATTTGATTTCACTCAGTTTGATCGGGCGGTTCTGGTCTGTGTTTTGGGCGAGATTCCCAGCCGTGAAGCAGCATTCCGGGAGATCTTTCACGCATTAAAGCCGGGTGGCATTTTATCGGTGACTGAGGTGATTGCCGATCCCCACTTTCAGGGTCAAAACACCGTTCGAAAATTAGGTACTGCTGTGGAGTTCCATGAAAAGGGTTTGTTTGGCAACCGTTTCTCATTCTCGCTTCTTCTGGAAAAACCTCGTACCGGAAATGACGCGAGCTAGCGTATTATGAGTCACGACAAAAATCCCTCGGAGGCTATTTTCATGATTCGCCGTCAGGCAACGGTTGTATTTTGTCTATTTGTGATGATCCCGTTGGCTGCGGCGCAAAACACAGCTCCAGCCCAAGAAACAGCTCCGGCGCAAAACGTAACAGCCAACTGCAAAGCGCTTTTGCAAGGCGATATGTCTTTACTCAAAGTAGTGGAACAAAACCAGCACAAGAAAACCACCACGGACGCTGAGCTTGACGACAGAATCACCGTGGCCGTTCAGGGTTTGCAGAACTGGATAAGGACCTGTGAGAAAACGCCCAGGGATTTAAGGCTTTACCTTGCAGGACAGAAGCTTTCGGAAAGCGCACCAACCCTGGCCTCCGAGCAGGACGAATTCCTCGATTTTCATCTGGAGATTCATCCTAAGGATCGCGATGCCTGGGTGCAGATTCTCTACGATGCGCGCGAGGCAGAGGACCATAAGATACCCTTGAGCATTGGCTTCAAGGACACCGTGCGTGTAGCAAATTCTGACGTTCAGATCAGGCTGTTGGTGTACCCACACTATACAGCTCTTATCGTCGCCTTGTTAATCGTGCTTCTGGTTGCGATGCTGATTCTCAGCATCAGAACCGATCTGCTGCGCGATGGGATCAACCCGCCGCTGCGTCCTGCCCGCCTGCCTTATAACCTGGGAAGGGTGCAGATGGCATTTTGGTTTTACCTGGTGGTCGCTGCCTATCTCTATGTCTGGCTGATAACCGGCGAGTACAACACTCTGACTAACTCCGTGCTCGCCCTGATCGGCATCAGTGCTGGAACCGGCTTGGCTGCGGTCTTTCTAGACAGAAAAAAAGTTGAGGAAATTCTTGCCGAACGGGCCCGCCTGGAAACCCAACTGACTGCACTGACGGCGCGCATCAACGAGCTCACGGCTGCGAACCCCGCTCCAGGATCGCAACTGGACCAGGAGCTGCAACAAAAAAAAAACAGCCTGATCGAAGTGCAAGCCCAATTGGCCCATGCCGCTCCTCCGCTACCGGCGCCCGTCTCTTCGGGATTCATCAAAGATATCTTGAGCAGTGGCGAAGGTGTTGGCTTTCACCGCTTCCAGATGGTGGCCTGGACTCTCGTCCTGGGAATCATTTTCGTGCGCAGCGTGTATCGAGATTTGACTTTGCCAGATTTCGATACATCGCTGCTTGGATTGATGGGCCTGAGCTCCGGGACTTACATCGGATTCAAATTTCCTGAGAAGCCCAAATAAAGAATGTACTGGCATATATAACTTTTTTGTTATAAGATGACAAATGATTTGCCAGCATCGGTGAGTTACTTGCGCCTGCGCGAAATCGCAGATGCAAACGGCAGGGGCGTGATTACAGATTGGCTTCGCAAAGAATCGGCTGCCAGAGCAAAATTTAGGGTCAGAATGGACTATATGTCGAAAATTCCACGGACGGACCTTAACAATAAGCAGTTTCGATACTTGCAAGATGGACTTTGGGAAATCAAATGGGAAGCAGATAAGAAAACTTGGCGGGCTGTTGGATTCGATAAAGACGGATATTTCGTTATGGTTATTGGATGCAGCCACAAAGACAGAGTTTATGAACCGCGAAACTGGCTTAACACTGCCAGGCAGCGAAAGAAAGAAACTCTAGAAGGAAAATGGAGAATTATTGATTATGTCCTGCTCTGAAACTCTGGTGAAGGTAGATCCTGAGCGATTGGTTACACAACTCATGGACGCGAAATACCGGAAAGCGTTCGTTGAGGCTCATGCAAAAGACAGTATTGCATTCCAGCTTCGGATGATGCGCAAGGCCAAAGAATGGGACCAAAGGCAGTTGGCGGAGCATGCGTTTGGGGATCCTAAATTACAATCAATGGTTTCGCGTTATGAAGATCCCGATTATGGCAGATACTCATTAAACACGCTGCTGGAACTCGCAGCGGCATTCGATGTAGCTCTGGTTGTCCACTTTGCCCCTTTCAGTGAGCTACTCGATTGGGATGAAACCCCAGTCGAACGGAAGATTGCTCCCAAGTCATTTCAGGAAGAATTAGATAGCGGCCTCCTTCCACGCCCATCCAAGCGCCGGAAAACCGATAAACCTCAGGTAAATGGAGTCCATACGATCCGGAAGCAGCCCTCGCGACTCGAAAAGCAGTCGGGTTCAAGCGACACATCGCGCGATGGCCGGGTACAATTGAAAGTTCGAGCGAGGTGAGTCAATTGATGGTTTTAGACTAAAATTTCAAGCTGCGATCTCGCATCCAAATAAAGAAGCCTTGCATCGTTCAGAGTTCCCATTTCTTCTGCCCTATGACATCAGAAAAAAATCAGCTCGGATATGTTAGTTTCACACTCCATTCACATCTTCCTTATGTGGTGAATCACGGCACCTGGCCCCATGGCATGGAGTGGTTGCACGAAGCCGCGGCCGAAACTTACCTGCCGCTCTTGAGGGTCTTTCGCGAACTGGAGCAGCAAAAACTCGCGCTGAATGTCAATGTGAATCTTTCGCCGATCCTGCTGGAGCAGCTCTCGCATCCGCTCTTCAAGCAGGAGTTTGTCAACTACGTAGGGCGGAAGATCGACGCGGCGCGCAAAGATGCTGAGGATTTCAAGCTTCGCGGAGATTCCCATCTGGCTGACGTAGCGGAGTTTTGGATAAATTTTTACGAGCAGACACTCCATCACTTTGAAGAACTCAAGGGCGACATCATTAGCGGGTTTCGTTACTTCTATGAAACTGGCGCCATCGAGATCATCACTTGCGGAGCTACTCATGGTTATTTTCCTCTGCTGGGAACCGACGCCTCCATCCGCGCACAGGTGCGTACAGGCGTGGAAACCCATATGCGGTTTTTTGGCAGAAAGCCGCGAGGGATTTGGCTTCCCGAGTGCGGATATCGTCCTGCGGGAAGCTGGAACTTTCCGGTATCGCTGAATGGCTTTGGCTCAGCTTACGGAGGCCCAATACAACGCGCGGGCGTTGAGCAGATTCTTGGCGAAAACGAAATTCGATATTTCCACGTGGACACCCACTTGGTGGACAGTTCGACCCGGTTCACTCCTTACGAGCTGCTGGCGGGAGGAGTTCCGGTCGCTGTCGAAATTCCTCCAGAGCGTCCTGCAAAAAACGTCTACCGCTCGTATTTTGCCGACACACCGGACCGCCGCAACACTCACGTGGCATTCTTTACCCGTGATCCGCGCACCGGCATTCAGGTCTGGAGTGGCCTGCATGGATATCCCGGCGATGAAAACTACCTGGAATTTCACAAGAAGCGCTGGCCTGGCGGCAATCGCTATTGGCGCATCACGGGACCAAAAATCGATTTGGGAGAAAAACTTCCCTACTATCCCGATGTGGCCAAGGCCCGCACTCGGGACCACGCCTCTCACTTTGCTCAAATCACCACGCAAGCATTGAAAGGCTACGGAAATAATGGACCAGGGATGCCGATCCTCAGTGCTCCATTTGATGCTGAATTGTTTGGACACTGGTGGTTTGAAGGTCCGGAGTGGTTGAAAAATGTCGCTCTCGAATACGCCGCGCCGCATTCACAAATCCGGCTGATCACCTGTGGCGAATATCTCGAGAAGTTTTCACCTGCCGGTTTTGTAGCCTTGCCTGAAGGGTCGTGGGGAGCCAATAGCGATCACAGCGTGTGGTTCAACGATGACACAGCCTGGACCTGGAAGCACATCTATCCCGCAGAATTCGCCGTGCAGCAGATGGCGAACAGCGGTCTCTGGAAAGGCAACGCGGTCGCCACGCGTCTGGCCCAGCAGATATGCCGCGAACTTCTGCTTTTGGAGTCGTCGGACTGGCAGTTCCTGATCACCACCAAGCATGCCCGTGACTACGCCGAAAAGCGGTTTAACACACATCTGGACCAACTTCGAACGCTCCTCGATATCTGGCGGCGCTTTGAAGCGACAAAAGAAATTCCAAATGACAAGTTGCCCGATCTTGAAAGAATCGAGCAGCGCGATTTTGTCTTTCCGAATATCAAACCGGAGCTGTGGGCCAATACAATTTGAAATTTGTATGAAAAACTGAAAGCTTACCGCGGAATTTGCGCGGATGAACGCGGATTGAATTTACCACTGATTTTCACTGAAGCCACTGATAAGCCAAAGTTCTAAATCTCAAAATCTTCTATCAGTGGTTTCAGTGGGAATCAGTGGTTAGATTTGGTTTTATTGCGACAACGCTTCTAACCTGATTCGGTTGGTGTTGGGACCGAAGCCGCCTACTACGATGGCCACGATCAACATGGCTGTGGCAACAATCGCAAATACGCCGGTTGTGCCATAAGCTTTTAATGCTTCGGCGATGATGAAGCCTACAAAGATTGAGCTGAAACGGCTCCAACTGTAAACAAAGCCGACAGCCTGAGCGCGGATGCGCGTGGGGTACAGCTCGGCCTGATACGTGTGCAGCGCGCAGGAAAACCAGGAGTTCGCCAAGGTGATGATGACGCCTAGCAAAATAATTCCTAAAGGCGTGTGTTGGCGCGCCCAGATCATTCCGCAGGCAGCAATGGTCAGGGCCAAGCAAACCAGTTGCCACTTGCGTTCCAGCCTATCGGCGTAACGCATGGCCAGCAACGATCCTAACGGGTTCACCAGCGCGATGATCAGAACGTATGTCAACGACTTAGTGACCGTGATGCCTTGATGCACAAGCAATACCGGAACCCAGGCGGCAAATCCGTAGAAACCAATCGCCTGAAACGCATTGAAGATGGTAAGCATGGTGGTGCGGCCGAAGTAGTTGCGGCTCCATATTTCCCTCCATGCGCCCTTTTGCGCCGCAGCATCCTCTGCGGTCGGATCGGGTGGCGGCAGTTCCGTTCCTGTCTCCAGAGCAACCTGTCTCTCGATTGCACTGACGACTGCATCCGCCTCTTCCTTGCGGCCATGCAATTCCAGCCAGCGGGGAGATTCAGGCAGGGTCTTGCGCAGAAGCCAAAAGCATGGAGCGCCGAGCGCGCCGGCAATGGCAACATATCGCCATCCGGCCAATCCCAGGAATCTGTGCGGGATTGCCAATAGTGAAATCGCGGCAACGCACGGTACGCTCCAGAAGGAGATAAACTGCGACAAGGCAATATAGCTGCCGCGCGAACTCTTAGGCGTGATCTCGGTAATGTAAGAAGCGATGGTGACCAGTTGCACGCCGATACCAAGGCCACAGACAAAACGCCAGAAATCGATAGCCACGGCGCTCCGCATAAACGCCATAATCAGTGTGGCCACCGAATACCAGATCAGCGACAAGCCAAACAAGATGCGCCGTCCATAGCGGTCTGAGAACCAGCTAAACACCAGCGTTCCGAGAAACATCCCGGCAAAGCCTGCGCCAACAAAGCTGGCAAAGCCGGTTACATCAAAAGGATTGGAAGTTGTAGCCGTGAAAATGCCGGCATTGATAAATCCCACTGCAATGTATCCAGTCATGAACAGGTCATAGAGTTCAAAGAATCCGCCCACCGAGATTCGAGCAACGATTCCGCGCAGATAGCGGGAAGCTGGCAAGCGATCGAGGCGCGCAGCCACTTGCGGGGATGTAACAGTCTCAGGCACGGAATAAGTTCTCTTTACCTAAAAGAAGAACGCAGAGGTTGAAGCCGATTCATTGTAATCTTTTGCAGCATAGACGAAGCTCATTGCGCACATCTAAGAACCCAGCAATTTATAATGTCGAATAGCATTCGCTGAAGGTAGGAGGCCGAACAGTTGTCGCAGACGCACACGATTCCATTGCCTCGAAAGGACAATCGGGTTCCGCCTGGTCCCAAAGGCCTGCCGGTTGTCGGTGTATCGCTGAAGTTCGCTCGCAATCCACTGGTAATGTTGCGAACGGTTGCCCGCGAGTATGGCGACATTGTCAAACTGCCGCTTGGATTTGAGCCTCGCATCTTTATCAATCATCCTGACTGGATTACGCAAGTCCTGGTCGTCCAGCACGCTAAATTTCATAAGAGCGACATTACAAAGAGATTATTGGGAAATATGCTGGGGCAAGGGCTGCTCACCAGCGAAGATGATTTCTGGAGGCGGCAGCGGCGGCTGGCCCAACCGGCGTTTCGACGCTCACGCATCAACGAATATGCTCCAACCATGGTCGATATTGCGACGGAGCACATTCGCGAATGGCAGGGCCAGGACGAGGTACGCGACATGGCGGAAGAGATGATGGCCCTCACTCTGGAAGTCGCAGTTCGCGCGCTGTTCGGCACCGGTCTTCCCGGCACTGCCCGTCAGGTGGGACAAGCAACGACCTACCTGATGCGCTATCAACTCAAGAGACTGAGATCGCTTATCAAGATTCCGCAGAGCTGGCCGACTCCCAGCAATCGCCGCGCCCGCCGTGAGCAGGAGCTGCTCGACTCATTGGTATATCGCATCATTGCCGAGCGCAAGGCTCAGGGCAATGTACATGAGGGGAATGACGTGCTCTCTCTTCTCATCGCCGCCATGGATGAAGACGGCAGCCAGATGAGTCTCCAGCAACTGCGCGATGAAACCATGACGCTGTTTCTTGCCGGCCACGAGACCACCGCTCTCACATTGGCCTGGACATGGTATCTGCTCGGTGAGAACCCATCCGCCGAGGCGCGCCTGCATGAGGAGTTGCACGGCGTCCTTGGAGAACGCGCACCCGAGCCTGGCGACCTTGAACGCCTGCCTTATCTGCAAGCAGTCGTCAGCGAGTCCCTGCGTCTGTATTCGCCGGCGGCCGTTATGTCGCGGCTGTCAACAGCTCCTTTCAGTTTTGGAGGGTATGATTTTCATGAAGGCACAACGGCCATCATGTCGCAGTGGGTCATGCATCGCGATCCGCGTTTTTATGACGATCCCGAGGCATTTCGCCCCGAGCGTTGGCTTGACGGGCTTGAAGCTCGCTTGCCCAAAGGCGCTTATTTCCCCTTTGGAGATGGCCCTCGCCGCTGCATCGGACAAGGCTTTGCCCTGCTCGACACCTACCTCGTGCTGGGAGTGATAGCCCAGCGCTTCAGCTTTCGCTTGGTTCCAGGTCACCCCGTGGTTCCGGAGCAATTGATTACGTTGAGGCCGAGCTTCGGATTGAAGATGAAGGTAAAAGCAAGAAACTGAAACAATTTCTATCCATCGCCCATTCACATCGCCCCTGTCATACAATTCGGGCAGACGCGCGTTTTTACTGGGCCTTCGCCGCTAAATGTTCCTGAAAAAACCGTACCTCCTCCACGGTGGACCGAATGCGATTGGGTATTTTGCGCCAGCCGTGTCCTTCATCGGGAAACAGGATATATTCCACTGCGACTCCACGCTGTTTAAGAGTATTCACAATCTGCTCCGCTTCAACGACTGGAACGTTTGTGTCATTGGCTCCGTGCTGGACCATCGTGGCTGCTTTAATCCTGTCCAGTTTGTAGATAGGCGAGAGGCGGTCGAGCATTTCCCTTTGTGTCTTTGGGTCTCCGTATTCGACAGTGGAGATGGCGGCCATCCAGGGCTGTGTGTGTTCAAAAAAGGTGATGAAATTCACGATGCCGTACAGATCGACGCCTGCGGCAAACATGTCAGGGAATTCTGTGAGTCCGGCCATGGTCATATATCCGCCATAAGACCCGCCCGTGATGCCGAGTCTCTTAGGATCAGCGATGCGGTTCGACACAAGGAAGTCAACGCATGACTTGATGTCTTTCACGGCGTTGACGCGCAGTTCACCGTTGTCGAGGTTTACAAACCGTTTGCCGAAGCCCGAGGAGCCGCGAACATTGGGGGCAAACACGCCGATGCCCTGCGATAGAAGCGCCTGGTAATCGCTGCGAAAACCGGGGCGCTCCTGGCCTTCGGGACCGCCGTGAAAACTGACTACAAAGGGCGCTAGCCCATTTTGGTTCTTGGGACGATACAACCAGCCGCTGAGCTGAAGTCCGTCGTGGGCGGGGAAGGTCACCAGTTCCGGGTGAACCAGCTCAGCGAGATCGATTCCAGGATGGGGGCTGAAGGTAAGCTGCTGAAACCGGCCGTTGCCGAGGTCCAGGATCCAGACGTCTGCGGGTTGCGCCGAACCGGAGATGCCCATCGCCAGCTTCTTGCCGTCATTCGAAAACTGCAGCCCGCCGATAATCTCGCCTGGAACTCTTGGTCCGGGCAGTTCCTTACCACGCTTCAAATCATAGAAGGAGAGTTCGCTCTTCCCCTTGACGTTCCACACAAGGGCGGCCATGGTTCCCTGCTTGTTCAGTATGAATCCATCCAACTCCACTTCGGTTCTTTCCGCCACGATCTCAATGGGCGACGGGGAGCCATCCTGGCCGATGCGGATTCGCCCGAAGGCAAAAAGGTCCCGGTCTTTATTCGAAGTTACATATACAGTTTCGCCATCGGGAGAGATCTCTCCGTTAAAGAGCGCCACGCCCTCATGTTTTGTAAGGAGCGTCTCTTTGGCCTCCTGTCCCGGTTGCAGGGTAAGCAGGAAAAGATTATTGTCGCCGCGGCTGCGGACACGCGATAGTAGAGCGCGCCGGCCATTGTCCGACAAATTAGAAATTCCGCCGGTGCCCGGGTTCTTGCTAACCAGCGTCATTTTTCCCGAAACCGCATCAATCAGGAAAGAATCACGCGATGCCGGATCGAGCCGGCTGGAGTCGATAACGATCTGCTTACCATCGTGACTCCAGGCATTAAAGCCGTTGTTGTCCTTGCCTCCATCCGTTAACCGCCGCAGACCGCCGCCATCCGGCTTGACCACGTAAACCTGAGAATTCAAGCCGCCGCCAGGAGCGATGGTTACCGCGACCCAATCGCTCGCCGGAGACCACTCCGCATCGATCACCGGATCGTCGCCATTCGTCACCATGCGGGGGAAGCCACCCTCGGCCGGTATGACCCACGCCTGCGGAACACCACTCATGTTGGAGATAAAGCTGATCCACTTTCCATCGGGCGAAAACGTCGGACGCACGGCGTTGCCAACGCGCGCCATTCGGGCCACTGTTGCCGCGATTTCGCCTGACTTGGCGGAACCCGTCTGAGCAAGGCCGGAATGGTTAAAACAAACAATCAAAGCTGCTGTTACGAGCCATCGAAAGATCACTGCATGCCCCCTGAAATTGAAATTCAAGGCAAATGACATTCTTGAGATTACGACACACACTTTGGTTCTCAGTGTACCTGTGCCTCAGTGGTGGGTTTTGATTTCATCCTATCGGCGTTGCTGTGAGCCTCGGGTGGCGGAAAATGTTTCTCGTACCAGGCGATGCTTCGCTCAACGCTATCAACCTGGTGACGCGGTTCTCGCAGACCGTGGCCCTCGCGTGGATAGCGCACCATGACCGCTTCCACTCCCACATCTCTCAACGCAATATAAAACTGCTCGGCTTCGGCAATGGGGACGTCGTTATCATTTTCTCCATGCTGCAGCATGGTGGGAGTATGGGCGCTCGAAACATGTTTCAGGGCCGAACGCTCCCAAAGCACATCCATCATATTGCCCTGGTGGGGAAAGATGCCGAACTCCATCTGCTCATACTGGTTATAGTAGGTCATGTAGTTGTAGCTCACGAGATTGGCAATGCTGGCAATGGGAATCGCCGCCTTGAATATGTTGGTCTGGGTAATCAGCCAGTCGCTCAGTTGTCCTCCATAGCTCACGCCTTCAACCCCCAAACGGTCGCGGTCGATCCACAGATTTCTACGCATGGCGGCGCTCAGGCCGTAAAGGACATCCTGGGCCTCATTGCCGTTTTGATCGCCGAACACGGCATCAGCAAATTTCTGTCCATAACCTGTCGATCCGCGATAGTTAACCAGCAGCGTGGCCCATCCCCTTCCGGCATAGACCTGGTTTCGGAAGTTGAAGAACGGTCCTTGCATTCCGTGAGGTCCGCCATGAATGTTTACGATGAGCGGATATTTGCCCTCCGATTTCCAATTGGCAGGCTTGGTCAGGAAAGCCTCGACTTCGAACTTGTTGTCATTGCTGACAAAAGTGAACGACTCTACTTCGCCAATCTGCTTGCTGCGCAAGACATCAACATTCAAGTCAGTCAATTTTTTGGAGACGCCATTTTCCAGTAAATAAAGTTCAGTGAGGTCCGAAGGGCCCAAGAACGTGTAGGCAATCCTTCCATTCGAGGCAATAGAAAACTCGCCCACAAATCCCTTGTCGCCGGCGGCTACCTGCGGCGCCCCGCCATCGAGCGGTAACCGATAGAGCTTGACGCTTCCTTTTTCCTGGACGGTAAAAAGCACCGACTTGCCATCGCTCGCCCACTCGGGAGCCCCTTGCCGGTTGTCAATGGCAGCGCCTAATTCACGCCGCCGGCCTCCGTCTGCGTCCATGATCCACACATGCGTGTCTTCCATCGTGGTTTCAAGGTCAGTCAGGCCGCGCCGCGTGCCCAGGTAAATGACTTGGCTGCCATCAGGCGACCATAGGGGCCGGTATTCGGCATTCTCGGTTGCGGTGAGTCGGCGCATGCTGCCATCGGAAACTTTCAACGCAAAGATGTCATAGTTGAAAAACTGGTCTTCGTTCGGTTCGCGGTTGGAGACAAAGAGCAACTCCCGGCCATTGGGCGACCAGTCAATCGAATGCTCGTAGTGCGTGCCGTTGGTTAACTGGCGAATATTTCCGCTGGTTAGATCTGCCAGAAAGATGTGCAGGCGGTGGTTGTCATTGAAATGGCTGTTGCCCTCGCTGAAATCAGGTTTGTAGAGATAACGGGTAATTACGATCGGATCGCTCTCCAAATCCTTGGTTTCCGGGCCAGGGGTTGCGGAGACGAAAGCAATCTGCCTTGAGTCAGGAGACCAGGCAACCGTCTTGCCGGTGGTAGGCAGTGGACTATTCGTTCCTTCGATCTCGTGCAGAAAGCGCGCATTGGAGCCATCGGCATGGGCCACCCAGAGGCCGCCTTTACCGCCAAATCGCCCTGTATAAGCGATCCATTTACCATCCGGAGACCACACTGGATTTCCCCCACGATCATCTTCTCCACCAATGCGAACGCTCTTGCGGTCGGCAACATTCATGATCCAAAGCTGAGCGTAAGGACGCCCTGTCTGACCATTGGAAACGATTGTGTAGGCAATGTGATTTCCATCGGGAGATATCTGGGCATCTCCTACGGATCGAAGCTTATAGAGGTCGCTGCTCTGCAGGCCACCTTGAGCAAAGAGTGGGGTCAGGGAAAGTCCAAAGATCAAACACTGCAACGCTACAAGGCGAACAGTTCGCAAGGCTGCCTCCGATAAAGGTCAAATCAAATGGTCAGACGATCATACACTCCGTAAGTTAGCGGAAGCACTCAGGATTGGGCAATCAGCCATCAAGAATGCTCAGCCACGAATTTGAGTCTTGCAACCAAATTGCCAGGTAATTGATCTAAAAGTTGGCTGCAGCCGGAATCGGCTTGGAAAACTTTCATGACGGCTGCAATGGGAGACGGGGCGAATCGTCTTCTGCACTTCTGTAACTTTCGTCAAGCCAGAGAAACCGATTATGATCGCTGTCATGGCAACGCAAACCACTGCCAGGATCGATCCGCAACGGACGGTGTTCCGGCGCTGGCAACGATATAGGCTGAACCTTCCAATACGAATCATCGTCTCGCGCGATGCCACCACCCGCATTACCAACGGCCGTGCTGCCGATATCAGCCAGGGCGGTGTGCTTGTGTTCGCGGGTATTGAACTGAAGGCTGGAAGCGAAGTCTTCGTCGAATTCACAGAGCCATATTCAGGCGAAGCCATCCGCGCACGCGGCCTGGTGCGCCACCGTAGAGGCTATAACTACGGTGTGGAATTCGCGACAGGAACGACAGGCGACCAGGAACAAGCAGATAAATTTCGCGCACTGCTCAGGATGGCTGCAGGATCGGCGACGCCCTAGCGCCGCAGAGCTTACACGGCCCAACCTAAGGGCCGCCCTTGTTTTGGACTGATGCGTCATCTTTCGTGCGTTCATTCTCACGAATCCAACGACCAACCTTATCGCTATTTGAATGAACTTTCATTCAGATACAATGTGTTGGTTTTTAGATCACCCGCTCTCCAGATTGACGAGACGGTTCCACCAGGAGATGGCATGAAACCACTTCGCACGGTCCTAATAGCGATTATCTTCTTTATTGCACTTTCTTCAATTACCAGCCAGCCGCAAGCACTGCCTAACCTGGCGCTCAGCCGATTGAACTACACAGTCACCAAGCGCCGGGTGAATCCGCAGGGTGAGCTTAAATCGAAGATCGACGCTGTGGATGTCAGCCTTGCTATTGCCACCAACCAGGGCCAGGTTGGCGAAGTGCGCCGGTTGATCGCCAAGGGACTTACTCTTCTGGCAGGCAAGGAATGGACTGACGATCTCGATTTTCAAAGTTCGCTGGCGCTGCGCTCCGAACATTTGTTTGTAGATTCGTCGAAGCCTTATGGGCTGCGTCTGGAGCAGATCTACACTCCATCTCTAAAACTTCAGCACTCGCTTTCGGCCCATGTCTGGCTGGCGAAGCCGCTCGCCCCGGGAGGCCTGGCGAACATCGGGTTGCCGTCTCAACCCGCCGGCGCTGAGAAAGATCTGGGCAAGTTTGACGACGTCAGCCGCGACCTGCGCGAATCCCCGTTTCGCATGGATGTGGATGTATCCGGTCTTCCCGATGGCCCTTATCAGATACAGGCCGAACTCTTTGAGCAAACGCAATCGCTGGGCGTTGTTACCTCGCGCGTGATTCTGCGCAAAGACCTGGATGCGACCCTGGCGCGGATTGAAAACGATGCTGCAAAACTGCCGCAAGGAGTCCGGCCTGAGGCTCTTTACCCGGTTGAGTACGTGCGCAATGTCGATCGCGGACGCGTGGAGATCGGCGCGTTTGATATAGCAAAAGAACTGGCCAGCGCCGATCAAGTACTGGCTACGGTAAGAACCGGCAAAGATCCTTTCGCCGATCGTACCGGTGATTTTAAGCGTCATTATTTATTCAAAGCCGCCGGGGAGATCATGCCGTACCACATCTATGTGCCAACCAGCTACAACACATCGCGCGCCTTTCCGCTGGTGGTTGCCTTGCACGGCCTGGGAGCAAGTGAAGACTCCATGTTCAGTCCGGTCTATGGCGGTGTTGCAAAGCTGGCTGAGCAACATGGCTTTATTGTGGTCGCGCCGCTTGGCTATCGTATCGATGGTGGTTATGGCGCCTTTCGCGTCCCAGGACAGAACAGCCGCAGGACGGAGCTGAGCGATCAGGAGGTGATGGAAGCCTTCCAGTTAGTGAAACAGCAATATAAGATCGATGAGAGCCGCATCTATCTCATGGGCCACTCGATGGGTGGCATTGGTACTTGGGCGATGGCGGCCAATCATCCCGGACTGTGGGCGGCCCTGGGGCCAATTTCCGGTACTGGCGATCCGGCAATCATTGGAAAGATTGGTCCGGTTCCGCAAATTGTTGTGCATGGCGATGCCGACGATGTCGTTCCGGTCGCTGGCTCGCGTAACATGGTAGCCGAGATGAAGAAGTTGGGGTTTGAGGTGAAGTACATCGAAGTGCCCGGCGGAAATCACGGCAATGTTGCAGCTCCAAATATGGCGGCCATCTTCGACTTTTTCGACGCTCATCGAAAAGGCCAAGCAGGAGCGGCCGTTAGCGGACGGTAAGGTTGGGGAGATCGCCTGGGAGAACGATGAACCCAAGCCCGGAGCAGCAGGGTGACATAAAGGATTAACTTTGCAGATTGGAGTAAACACATGTCCAAATGGAATGGAGATAAGGCCCGGCACCAAAAACGCGCCAAGAAAAGAGCACTGCTCCGGTTGAGGAACCGCACGCTCAGACAATCGTTGACCGAGCAGAGCAAAGACAAACCACACAAGGAAAAATAACCCGCAACCAGATTGCCAATTTTGGCCTGCACTGAGGCGAGCCGAAGTGGCAATCATGCATTTATGGCAATTCCTCCAGTCAACCTTGAAGGGAAAACAGCGATCATCACCGGCGGGGCTGTCCACTTGGGCAGAGCAATTGCTTTGGCGATGGCCGAAGCTGGCGCGCAGGTGGCTTTCACCTACCTTGAATCCAAGGATGCTGCGGAACAAACCTTGGCGGACATAAAGAAGATGGGCGGGCAAGCTTGTGCCGTGCAGTGCGATATTCGCGATGGCAAAAGCATTACCGCGGCAGTTGAGGCGATCGAAGCACAATGCGGGCGGATCGACATCTTGGTTAATAATGCCGGCTTTTATGAGACGGTGGGGTTCAATGACATTACTGAAGAACAATGGGATAACATGTTTGCAATCAACGTACGAGCCCCGTTTCTGGTGACCAAGCACTGTGTTTCTGCATTACGGTCCAGCCAGGGGCGCATTATCAATCTTGGTTCTTTAGGCGGAGCGAAACCGTGGATCACTCACGCGCATTATTGCTCGTCCAAGGCTGCGCTGCACATGCTCAGCCGCGTGACGGCCAAGGCCCTGGCCCCCGAGATTATGGTCAATTGTGTTGCTCCGGGAATGATTGGTGAGGAAGACGACGAGGCCGTCATCCTCAAGAGATTCGCGCAAAGCACCCCCATGCAAAACAACGGTCGCCCTGAGGATGTCGTAAGCGCAGTCATGTACTTTGCAACTGCACCTCGTTTCATTACCGGCCAGATATTGACCGTCGATGGGGGCCTGGGACTCAGGTGAGGATTTACGATCGACGACTCGTCCACATGCCCTTGTTCGATCCTCAAACAATGCCGAGCAACAAGTCTCTCAAATAAACTTCGTCCACAAGAACCGTTCTTTAGATTGCTTTTATTTCCCGCACGTCCCATAGACCGAAACCTTAAATTTGTGGATCAAAGCTGGGTTGCGTAGGATATACGAGACAAAGTGCTCCATGTCAGCAAGCAAGCCCGAACCAGATTATGACGTCTTCATTGGATACTGAGGCACAAGACCCCAGGTTACAAGTTTTTCTCTGTCACTCGTCCAGCGACAAGGTATCGGTACGCAGATTATTTCAACGCTTAAGAAATGATGGTTTCGAGCCGTGGCTGGATGAAGAAAAACTCATCCCTGGCCAGAATTGGCGGCAGGAGATAACCAAGGCAGTCAATCGGTGCCACGTGGTGATTGTTTGTCTTTCAGAGACGTCTGTCACCAAAGAAGGTTTTGTTCAAAAAGAGATCAGTATTGCGCTAGATGTGGCGGATGAAAAGCCTGAGGGAACTATATTTATCATTCCGGCGCGGCTGGGCGGAAATCTGGAAGTGCCGGAGCGGCTAAGCCGATGGCATCGCGTCGATTTGTATCGGAGAGGCGGCTATAACAGGCTGGTTCATGCATTAAATATGCGCTCTCAGGAACTTGGTATTACACCCACCTCCAAACTCGAAAAAGTGGAAAAGACAGAAGGGCATAAAAGCCAGACGAAAAAGCAGAGCCAACTGGAAACTGTTCCTGTGACTATCATCAGCATGGTTGCGGGTACGGTTAAGGTACATCCCAAGGATGCCCAGAAATATGTTTGGATTCCACCCGGCACGTTCCAGATGGGCTGCTTGGCAGGAGACCGCGGGTGCTTTAGTGATGAGAAACCGGCTCATCCGGTAACCATTACCAAGGGATTTTGGCTGGGCCAGACTTCGGTGACACAGCCTGCTTATCAGCGAGTAACGGGAAACAATCCCAGCCACTTTCGTGGGGAGCAGCTACCGGTGGAAACAGTAAGTTGGAGCCAGGCAAAAGTCTATTGCGAAGCGGTTGGAGGACGGTTGCCGACCGAGGCAGAATGGGAGTATGCAGCGCGGGCGGGTAGTGATGCGCCGCGTTACGGCGACCTGAATGCAATCGCATGGTATCGAGATAACAGCAATGGCAAAACCCACGAGGTAGGCCAGAAGCAGGCGAATCAATGGGGACTCTATGACATGCTGGGGAACGTATGGGAATGGGTGGGAGACTGGTACGATGAGACCTACTATGCGAAGTCTACTTTGTTGGATCCAACTGGTGCACCTTCGGGAAAGCATCGCGTGGTTCGT
Organism: Candidatus Angelobacter sp.; assembly: GCA_035939495.1. Lineage (GTDB taxonomy): Bacteria > Acidobacteriota > Terriglobia > Terriglobales > Acidobacteriaceae > Angelobacter. The sequence continues at coordinate 29,190 of DASZFU010000168.1, forward strand.
GGCGGTTCCTGGAATGTTGTGCCAAGGAATCTGCGCTCGTCAGACCGATTCAAGGTTGAGCCCGCTCTCAGTTACAACGGCTTAGGGTTTCGTTGTGTGCAGGAAGTGTTTCCTTGAGTCTTTTCTCTCGAGGGCGGGGGACGAAATCTTTCTGGGACACTTGACCTTTTGCTGGCCAGCACGACACTCTCGAATCGATTATCACCTCCGCGGCAGGTATATTCGTCAATCGGCATACTTATGCCGTCATTCGAAGCGGAAGCTTCCAATCCCTTACCGTATCGGTGGAGGGATGCTTGTCTATGGGGTGGCGTTATGTTTCAAACCGGATCAATACTCAGTGCAACGGGCACTCGCGGGCTTTGTTGTCCATGACTTCGTGCATTGCTTTGGCCAGCTTTTCGGAAGTAAACGGCTTCTGCAAAAAGGGCACGTTGGTTTCCTCAGAACCATCTTTGCCCGGATATCCCGACATGATGATAATCTTCAGGTCAGGATCCATAGCCGCGAGAGTTTCTGCCAGCTTCAGGCCATTCATGCCGGGCATTACAACGTCGGTAAGCAAAACATCGACGGAGCCCTGATGTTTCCGGAACTTTTCGATGGCATCGGCCGCGCACGCCGCGCAGATTACCGAATATTTCAGGTGGGAAAGGAGCATTGCGGTAACTTCGCGAATGCCTTCTTCATCCTCCACCAGCAGGACAGTTCCTATAGAGCTGGGCATCATAATGGCCGCCTCCGCCGGCGCTTCCGCTCCTGAGCGAAGGGCGGTATTCATGGGGTAGCTGTTCTCGGTCTGACGGTCGCGCATAGACTTGCTCCTTTGCGACCTTCGAGGAATAAGATCGCTATCTATTCATCGGTATGAGGCAAAGGGAAATTTAGTCTAGACGGGCTTCGGGAATTGCAAAAGACACTTTAGTACCTGTTACTTTTGGCTCACGAAAGCCTTCACGACAATGGCCCGCGGTGATTTTCCCAACGGGATCATGGTGGCTATCGGAAATGCGGGAGTCTGGGGTTGTGCCTGAGCTCTCGGCCTCCCTTTGCTGTCGGTAAGTTCCATGACGGTAAGATCACCGCTCGCAGTATTGACGACCAGCAACAGAAGCTCATTGGGGGAGAGAGCCATAGCTTCGGGATGGCTGCCCACGGCAGCCGATCCAATCCACTTGCCATTGTCGATACTGTAAATCGCCACTGAATCAGAACCAAAATTGCTGACGAAGAGCAGAGCGTTGTCAGGGGAAACCAAGGCACGCACGGGCTGGTTGCCAATCAAGAAGCTGCCGTTCACCTCATTGGAATTCGAGATGATCTCGGAAACAGAGCTGGAGTTGAAATTGCAGACAAAGACCTCGCCGCCGTCGGGCTTAACCGCAACAAAGATTGGGGTCTTGCCAACATCGAGCAGCGCCAGCAAACCGTCGTGCTTCAGATCGACGACCGCCACCTCGTCCGAACTAGGACAGGCGATGAAAGCCTTGCTGGAATCCGGCAGCAAACCGATCTCTTCGGGCTTGGCGCAAACTTTGATTTTGCTTCTCAGGCTCAGATTGGCGGTGTCGATCACCGCCACGGAATCTTCGTTGCGCAAAACGACCAATACCAGTTTTCCATCGCCCGTGGAGCGCGCCAGATTGCTGCCATTGCCCACTTGGATCGTGCGCAAAACTTTGCGCTGGTTCAAATCAATCACGGAAAGATTGGCAGAGCCGGAATTGGCCACGTAGGCACGGCTGCCGTCGGCGGAAACATCCACGGAAAAAGGAGCGCGATGCACGCCGATCGTAGAAACTACGTTGTTGGTCTCGGCATCGATGATGCTGATGTTGTTGGAATCCGTGTTGGCAACATAGATTTCGTTCTTAGCCGGATTGGCGGCCATTCCGGTAGGACTCTTGCCGACATGAACTGTGGCCGCCACCCTTAATCCCCGCAGGTCAATTGCAGTCACGGTGTCACTATCGCCATTGGTGACGTAGGCAAACTCGCGGTAATTAGGGCTAAGAGCTGGGGTCGCGCGACAGCCGGAAAACAACGCCAGCAGGCCGAGTAAAGGCGCCAGGCGCAGGAAAGCCGAGGTCCACAATTTTATCTCGATGCCTTTGCTGCAGCGTAATGGGCCGCCGGCTCCTGCACGTTGCGGTGAACAATCGGAGCAATCTGGCGCACTTCAGACATCAATTGATCGAACTGGTCCGGAAAGATGGACTGCACGCCATCCGAAAGCGCATGATCAGGATCGTGGTGAACTTCCACCAGCAGGCCATCGGTGCCGACAGCCACGGCGGCGCGGGAAAGAGGAATAACTTTGTTGCGTTTGCCGGTTCCGTGACTGGGATCAACCACGATAGGAAGGTGGCTGAGCCGCTGTACGGCAGGCACGATACTCAAGTCCAGCGTATTGCGAGTGTGATCGGCAAAGGTCCGTACTCCTCTCTCGCACAAGATCACCTCGTAATTGCCCTCGCTCATGATGTATTCGGCCGCCATCAGGAATTCTTCCAGGGTGGCCGACATGCCGCGCTTGAGCAAAACCGGCTTTCGTAGCCTGCCGGCTTTTTTCAGCAGCGAGAAGTTCTGCATATTGCGCGCGCCAATCTGAATTACGTCTGCATACTCGTTCACCAGTTCCAGCGACTCAGAGTCGATGGCTTCGGTGATGATACGCAAACCATAGCGCTCGCGAATCGCCGCCATGATCTTGAGGGCTTCTTCGCCGAGTCCCTGAAACGCATAAGGGGAAGTGCGAGGCTTGTAAGCTCCGCCCCGGAAGAACCGCGCGCCGGCTCGGGCGACGCGTTCGGCTATGGTAAAGGCCTGCTCAGGAGATTCAATCGAACACGGACCGCCTACAATGCCCAGGTCACGCCCTCCAAAGCTTGCGTCGGTTCCGGCAAAATGGATGACCGTATCGTCTTCTTTTATGTCCCGGCTCACCAGCTTGTAGGGTTTGCTGACGGCAATCACTTCCTGAACGCCAGACATCTCCTCGAGGCTTCCAGGATCCACAGTAGCCTGGTTTCCTGTAATACCGATTGCAGTCCTCTGCGCTCCCGGAATAGGGTGGGCTCGATAACCCAGGGATTCGATTTTCTCGCAAGCGGCGCGCACCTGCTCTTCAGTAGCATGCGCCTTCATGACAACCAGCATAGGAACCTCTTGTAGAAGACCTTATAAGTTTACTTGCTCCCGCGTCGCTAGGCAATGTAGCGATTGATGCGTGCGATTGACGCGATTCCGGGTAATCTCGGTGACGACGGAAGCGGGATTCGAGAATGGCCGCGAAATGCTCAGTCAGGCTTCGGGATCGCCCGGGACGGCATCTCGTAACTTCTTGACGTCGAGGATGTCCTGTTCCCTGCCACTTTTATCCCGTGATCGTTGAACGCGTGTAATAGCTCTTTCAGATCTTTGGGAATCATTGGTAGAATTTCCCTTAAAGGCGGCGGCGAAGGCGTAGGCAGCTTGGCTGACTTCCCAAACAGCAGAGAGCCGCTCTCCAACGGATAGACTGTGCCAGTAGCGATACGTTTCCGCTTGCTGCTGTTCTGTATTTGTGACCCTGCCAATTGTTTTATCTGCGCTCATGATTCAGGTTTCATGTTTTAGGGAGCCTTTATCACCCGCAGAGAACCTCGTTTGAACAGTGTGTTCCCCGCTCTTTCATTATATGGTAAGGAAGAGCGCTTGCACTCTTGCTAGCATCCGATCGCATCCGATCCCTCCACTGATTCGGAATTGCCCCATCTATAGTTCACTCTCGGCCCTTGTGTGCATGGCCCGCAGTAGGGCAGGCGCATCTTATAATGGCTGTTCTAAGGTTCAAACATCCACTATCTCCTGTCATCCTGAGCAAGCCCGACCGACGCAGGAAGGAGGGCGCCGTCGAAGGACCCCGAAGTAGCTCGGGCGACCATGCAGCGTCAGGGAGTTTCAACGAGAGTGCCGAAGGACCACGAATATTGGGTTTACATTATGGCCAGCGCTAGTGGCACGCTCTATGTTGGAATGACGAATGACCTGGGTGTCCGAGTCAGGCAGCATAAGACCGGCGATATTGAGGGCTTCTCGAAGCGTTATCACTGTGACCGTCTGGTTTATTACGAGAGCTACGATTGGGTTCATAGAGCTATTGGCCGTGAGAAGCAATTGAAGGGATGGAAGCGTTCCAAAAAGATTACTTTGATCGAAAGTAAGAATCCCCGATGGAAAGATCTATCGGAAGGTTGGGGCAAAGAGATCTTGTTCCGAGGTCAATCCATCAAAGAAGCTGATGAGCAACTGGCGAAGAGGATCAAGCTGGAACCGAAGTAGTAGGGAGGATCAGGCAGTGTGAATGAGAGTGTGTGGTGAGAACTCCCTGAATCAGTTTTTATAAAATAAGCATCCTGGGGTCCTTCGACTTCGCGCCATTGAACTGAGGTTAGGAAGCACAGTTCAGGCGCTCCGCTCAGGATGACAGGGTGGGGTGGGTTTCGTCAGGTTGGACCTAGATCAAGGTGAAACTGTTTAATTTAATATCTGCCAACCCCGGCGCTCAATGAAGCACTCACGTTATGTATTTCTTGGTGAATAGAGCTTATATTAGATGCGCCTGCCCTACTCTTGCTAAAGACTAAGAGCTAATAGCTAACGGCTGAAGTGTTAAAATCAATTATTCAGCGCATGTCGCCAGAGGGACGAAAGCCAAGACTCAGCATGAAAGATGTGCTGCTTTGGTCCCAAGGCGAGGTGCCAAAGCCAGGACCGCGACGGATCGGCATTCATACTTCCACCGCAGGTGGAGTACAGGCTGCGGCCGAGCGGGCTTACCGGCTGGGAGCGAATACATTTCAGATATTCTCCTCGAGCCCACGCCAATGGAAACCTTACGAGCTGGGCAAGGCGCAATGTGATGAGATGCGCCGTTTGCGCGAGAAATATGGAATTACTCCACTGGCCGTTCATAGCAGTTACCTGGTAAACCTGGCCAGCTCCACGCCCGAGTTTCATCGCAAGTCGGTCCAGGCGTTTCGTGGAGAGCTTGAAAGAGCGCTGACCTTGTGCGCTGAATTCCTGGTGCTGCATCCGGGATCATTTCGGGGCCGCAGCCGTGAAGACGGACTGGCCTTGGTGGCCACCTCAATTGCCGAAGCGGCACAGGGATTGGATCTTGAAAAATCCAATCTTCGGGTGTTGATCGAAAACACCGCAGGCTCGGAGTTTTCCCTGGGCGGATCGTTTGATCAGGTCGCCCAATTGCTTGAATTTTTACAGCCGGTCTGCCCGGTGGGCGCGTGCATCGATACCTGCCATACTCACGTTTCCGGGTACGACATTGTTTCCGAAAGCGGATGGCGGGAGACCATGCTCAAGCTCGATGAGACGATTGGTTTGAATCGCGTATTCGTCTGGCACTGTAACGATGCGAAAGACGCTTGCGGCTCGCGGCGAGACCGGCATGAACACATCGGCAAAGGAACGATTGGCCTGGAGCCGTTCCGGAGATTGTTGAACGATCCACGCACCCGTCACGCGGCCTTCATCGCCGAAACGCCGATCGAAGAACCGCGAGACGATATGCGGAATATCGAAACATTGAAGTCGCTGGTGGAGTCTTCGGTCCACCGCAAAGGACGCGCAAGACACAAAGGACAAGATTTACCGCAGAGGTCGCAGAAAGAGCAGAGAAAAGCTTGATTTGGGAGGACATCGACACGAAGTCATGCCTGACACAAGGCAGTCCACCGAAGCGGAACAGCGTAGCCCAGCGCGGAAGCAGTGGGAAAAGAGAAGACATTTGGCCCTAAGCCCCGGAGGGACGACACGTATTGCATATGCCCGAAACACAAAATGTAACTGCCAATCAAACCGAGCAGCGCGAGCTTCGCTACGATCCCCAGCGGATCGAAGAGAAATGGTCTGCTCGATGGCAAGCTGATCCAGATTTGTATGCTGCCGAACCCCATGACAGCAAGCGCAAGAAATATTACGTCCTGGAAATGCTTCCTTATCCTTCAGGCGTGCTGCACATAGGGCACGTCCGCAACTATTCGATCGGCGATGCCCTGGCGCGCTATATGTGGATGCGCGGCTATAACGTGCTTCATCCGATGGGCTGGGACGCCTTTGGACTCCCCGCGGAAAACGCCGCGATCAAAAACAACGTTCCGCCTCGGGAGTGGACGCTCCACAACATCGCTAACATGAAGGCGCAGATGAATCGGTTGGGCTTTGCCTACGATTGGTCGCGTGAGGTTACCTCCTGTTTGCCCGAGTATTACCGCTGGAACCAATGGTTCTTTTTGAAGCTTTATGAAAAAGGGTTGGCCTATCGCAAGAAGAGCAAGGTGAACTGGTGTCCGGAGTGCGCAACCGTGCTGGCAAACGAGCAGGTGGTCGAGGGCTGCTGCTGGCGTCATGAAGAGACGCCCGTCGAGCAGCGTGAGTTGGAGCAGTGGTTCGTCCGCACCACGAACTACTCTGACGAGTTGCTCCGTGACCTCGAAAAACTTGCAGGATGGCCTGAAAAAGTGCGCGTGATGCAGCGCAACTGGATCGGACGCAGCGAAGGCGCGTTGATCGATTTCACGATCGATGGCCTCACCGGCCGGGCCGGAGACAAGATCACGGTATTCACCACGCGTATCGATACGATTTACGGCGCTACATCGATCCAGCTTGCCCCTGAGCATCCTGTAGTGGCCGATCTTGTCGGCAACGATCACCACCTTCACGCCAAGGTTGAAGACTTGGTGCGTGAACAGGGAAGTGCGCGCGAGGCTGGCGACATTGGCGGAATCGAGAAGCATGGTGTGTTCACGCACCGCTACGCCATCAATCCGTTCAATCAGGAAAAGATCCCTATCTGGATTGCCAACTACATCCTGATGGATTACGGAACCGGCGCAATCATGTCGGTGCCCGCGCACGATGAGCGCGACCATGAGTTCGCGCATAAGTACGGTTTGGAGATACGCGTCGTAATACTTCCGCGCCGGGTTGGAGAACCGCCGGAGGAGGGCAAGGAAGAAAAGCCTCTGCTTCCCTACACCGAAAAAGAGAGTTTGCTCATCAACTCAGATGAGTTCGATGGCTTGTCGAACCAGGATGCCATTGAAAAGATGTCTGCCTATGCCGAGCAGCATGGCTTTGGCAAAAAGACGGTCACCTACCGGTTGAAAGATTGGGGCATTTCACGCCAGCGCTATTGGGGCACGCCCATCCCCATGCTTTACTGCGAAAAATGCGGCATCGTGCCTGTGCCTGAAGATCAGCTTCCGGTATTGTTGCCGGACAAAATTGATATCACCTTGCAAGGCGGCTCCCCGCTGGCGCGTGTTCCGGAATTCGTGAATGCCACGTGTCCCAAGTGCGGAGGTCCGGCTCGCCGCGAGACCGATACCATGGACACCTTTGTAGATTCGTCCTGGTATTTCTACCGCTATACCAATGCCCAGCTTGCTGACCGGCCACTGGACACCAAGACGGTTGAGTATTGGTTCCCGATCGACCAATATATCGGAGGGGTGGAACACGCGATCTTGCACCTGATCTATTCGCGTTTCTGGACCAAGTTCATGCGCGACATTGGATTGATCCACAATGATGAGCCGGTCCTTCGTCTTTTCACGCAGGGTATGGTGATCAAGGGCGGGGCGAAGATGTCGAAGAGCAAAGGCAACATTGTCTCTCCCGATGAAATGGTCGCCCGCTTTGGAGCCGATTCAACCCGTATGTACTCCCTCTTCGCCGCGCCTCCCGACCGCGATCTCGACTGGCAGGAGTTGGGCGTGGAAGGCGTGCACCGTTTCTTGGGACGCGTCTATCGCTTTGTTATGCGCAACGCCCAAGCAGCCAAAACAACAGCCCGGAGCGATGGCGGACCTTTGTCTCCCCAGGCGCGCGCCATCCAACGCAAGCTTCACCAAACCATCCGCAAGATTACCGACGACTTCCAGGGACGCTGGCACTTCAATACCTGTGTGGCCGCTACCATGGAATTCGTAAACGAGCTTTATGGGGTCGAGAGCGCGATTGCGGCTGGCAATTTCCCTGCGGAAATCCTGGCTGAAGCGCAGAAGAAAGTCGTCCTCTTGCTTGCGCCCTTTGCTCCATACCTGGCCGCAGAGTTGTGGGAAGTTTTGGGTGAAACGGATAATCTCCTTCGCTATCCGTGGCCAGACTACGACGCGGAACTAGCAAAGGAAGAGGAGATCGAATACGCCGTTCAGGTCAATGGCAAGCTCCGCAGCCGCCTGTCAGTGCCTGCTGATTGCCCTGAAGACCTGGTGCTCGAACGCGCCCTGGCCGACGACAAAGTCCGCACGTCACTCGATGGCAAGCAGGTAGTGAAGACCATCGTCGTGCCGGGTAAGCTGGTGAATGTGGTGATTAAGTAAAGGGCGCGCACGCCTCTGTCATTCTGAGAGGCTGTGACTTTTTTGGTTATTTTTTAAATTTCACGAACTTTCGAAGATTTTCTACAGCTACTTGGGATTAAGATGCAGGCATGGAACCCCTAGAAGGCCACGCGGCGAAGGACGAGCAGCCACTCCTGTTGGAA
>DASZFU010000169.1:0-1503 GCA_035939495.1 Candidatus Angelobacter sp.
TTGATGTCTTGGCAGTACAATATGCGCCGATGAACCAGCTGAGAGGTCCAAACAGTTTTGGAGAGGAGAAAGCGATGAAGAGTATCCTTTCTGCAGCCGTTCCAGTGGTCCCCATCGTTGCGACAGTTGCATGCGCTACAAGCTTGGCCGAACGGAGCAAGAGGGAGATTGTTGGGTTAACTGCGGACGAAGTACGGTGGTTTACGCCACCTTATTACAATGACGGAAGACAGCGAGCGCAACTGTTCGGCGATTCTAGCCATGGCGGCGCCTGGATCGATCGAGTGAAAATACCTGCCGGTGCGCGTGCCCTCGCGCATACGCACCCGCAAGACGAACTAGTGACGGTGATCGAAGGCACTTGGTATCTGGGCAAGGGAACAAAATTCGACTCAGCGAAACTAACTGGCTACCCCGCAGGTAGTTTCATCATCATTCCCGCCGGCATTCCTCATTTTGTGGCAGCGAAGGAAGGCACTGTCGTCGTACAGCTAAGCGGCATGGGAAGATTTCAGACTAGCCCCCCGGGAGCAATAAACCCTCAACGTGTCGCGCGAGCGATCGAGAAGGTCGTCGCCGGAAAATCAGTTCCGCGGGTGTTCCGCGGGTATTCGCCCTCCCTTGCTTCCGCCAACGACGCAAGGGTGAGGCTCCAGCAGTACAAACGGGCTTAAGCGGCCGGAGGTTTCTTTGGAAACTCTCTAATCGACTCCCCAATGAATTCGAGATAACTGCGGACGTGGCCTTCCAACTGACCCGTGAAATGGCTGGATATCTCGGCAGCTCTTTCTTCCAGGTTCTTATTGCCTTGGTCCGTAGCCGACGCGATCATGTTCTGTGCGCTATCTCGTGCGATCTTCTCGAACGCTTGCGAAAGCTCAAGCATCTTTTCGTTACACTCGTTCACAACGAAAGTGGAGTTTTTCTCCAACTGGTCGTGAGTCTGAAGCAATCGTGCGTTCGCGTCACTTTCCAGTTGGTCCGTGACTCGTCTGTAAATTGCCTGCGATTCTTGCTTGAAAACGGTCTGAGATGCCACCAGTTTCTGAAAGTCCGCTCTCGCTTCTTCCATCACGGGCGCCACCTGCTCTCGCAGCCGCAATACGAAGCGCTCCGTTGCTTTGGTGCGTGAGGTTTCCAGGTTGCGTTCCACCCGCTCAACCGTGCCAGTCGCCATGGTGTCGAGGTTCTGCTGGGCATTTTCAAGGTGTCGCTCGATAGCCCCAACTAAGCTCCCTTGGCTGTTTTTGACTATGGCCTGCGCCCCCTCGCTCAGTACTTTCAGCCCGCGCCGGGCCAATTCCTCTTTCGAGGTCGCGATCACATGCTCAATCGTTCCGATCGCCTCGTTCTGAATCTGAAAACGAAACTCGTCCAGCAGACGTTTCCTTTCATCGGCTAACGTCACTGCTGCAATTTCACAGACCGCTGTTTGAACCTGATTGCTTAAGGCGTTCATCAGGTTGGCAAACCAAGGTGACAGTACGGCGGCCGCCTCGTTTT
>DASZFU010000170.1:0-14540 GCA_035939495.1 Candidatus Angelobacter sp.
ATCAATTTCCATCAGGACTTTCTTTAAGAGCGCAGTGGCTTCCAAGGAGCTGATCTTTTGCTGTTGCAAGCGATCGGCCATGGCATTCAGTTCATAGATCAAATCAGCGAGGGCGTCTTCGCGACCGCCGCCGCGCACACGAAAAGAGAAATCTTCTTCCCTGATCCCAGCCACCATGTTAGAGAGGGTTTGCAATGGCCTGACGACCTGCTCTTGCAAGATTGCACCGCCGATAAACCATGCCAGCAGAATGAACAGGGTCAGGGTCCATTTAAGTTCGGGCGAGTGTCCGCTGAACCAGAGTAGCAGTTCGGCAGCCAAAGCGCCGGGCAGGCTGATCAAAAGAGCAAGAAGCCGAATCTGGGTGTCATACCTGAGTTTTCGCGGGGCGAGAGAAGGTTGTTCGTCGATTTGGCTGGGCAGATCAGAGGCCATATTTTTCCATGCGGCGATAGAGGGCGCTTCGGCTCAGCCCCAGCGCCTCCGCCGCATGGCTAATGTTCCCGGAATGGCGGGCCAAGGCTTTCTTGATCAGGAGATATTCTACTTCCTCGAGACTCATCTCTTCGATTTTCGCAGAACTGGCTTTATCGCTCTCCAGGCCCATATCGCTCGCCTGGATCTGACTCGACGTGCTCATCAAGACCGCCCGCTCGATGGAATGGTCCAATTCGCGCACGTTGCCAGGCCAGGGATGCTCCAATAATCTTTGCATGGCGGCGGTCTCAAAACCGGTCAACTGTTTTCGATAGCGCTCAGCATACATTTTGAGAAAGTGCGAGGCCAACAGCGGTATATCTTCACGGCGTTCGCGCAACGGCGGGATGTGCAGTTCAACCGTGTTCAGCCGAAACAGCAGATCGGAGCGGAAGCGGCCTTCCGCGCTTTCCTGTTTCAAATCGGCGTTGGTGGCCGAGAGCACACGAACGTTGACCTTGCGCGTCTTCGATGAGCCGACTCGCTCCATCTCACCTGTTTCCAGCACGCGCAATAACTTTGCCTGCTGCTTCAAAGGCACGTTGGCAATTTCATCGAGAAAGAGCGTGCTCTGATCAGCCAGTTCGAAGCGTCCGACGCGGTCGGCGCGCGCATCGGTAAATGCGCCCTTTACGTGTCCAAACAACTCGCTTTCAAAAGTGCCCTCGGGTAGTCCGCCGGTGTTCACGGTTACCATAGGCCGGGAAGCTCGCGGGGAAAGCGCATGGAGAGTTTGAGCGACCACTTCTTTACCGGTTCCGTGGTCGCCGGTAATAAGGACGTTGGCATCGCTGGGACCAATGCGGCTTATCAAGGTGAGCAAGGGCTGCATGGCCTTCGATTCCGTGATAAACACAGGACGATTATGGGCCCGCAGCAGATTGTTTTCGGCCTCCAGTTGCTCCGCCCTGCGTATCATGCGGTGAAGATCAACCTGAGTGCGAAGAATCGTTAGCAATCGTTGATTGTCCCAGGGCTTCTGAAGAAAATCGCGGGCCCCGCGGCGCATCGCCTCGACGGCCAACTCTACGCTGCCCCAGGCGGTCATGACCACCACCGGGAGCTTGCTGTCGAGGGCCTGGATATGAGAGAGAAGGTCAATTCCTTCCTGGCCCGATGTAGTATCGCGCTGGTAGTTGAGATCCATCAGCACAACATCGAAGTCGTGGCTCTTCAAGGCATCCAGCAAGGAGGCAGGATTGCTCACGATTTCGGTGACGTAGCCCTCCGCCTTCAAGAGCAAGCGCAACGCCTCCCGGACGTCGGCTTGATCGTCAGCGACCAAAACACGGATCCGCGCCGTTTGCGCAGGGGCGGCTGTTGCCAGTGCTTCTACTTTGCTCAAATTGCTGCTCCCCCTGGCGTTTTCACTGCGGCACACCGGATACGGGTGCGCCTTCCGCAACCTTGGTGTCGCTCACGATCCATCCGTCTTTGAGCTGGATCACGCGGTTGCCATACGAGGCATTCACTTCCGAGTGAGTCACTTGAATGATCGTGGTGCCCTGCTGATTCAATCTTCGGAACAGCTCCATGATCTCGCGGGCCTGATCAGAATGAAGGTTGCCGGTAGGCTCGTCGGCCAGGATGATCTGCGGATTTCCCGCCACAGCCCTGGCCACGCCGACCAACTGCTGTTGTCCGCCGGAGAGTTGGTTGGGATAAAGATCTTTCTTGCCCACAATCTGAAAGCGGTCAAGAATGTCGGCCACCATGGCCGCCCGCTGAGTGCGGGGAATGTCACGGTAGGAAAGTGGAACATCGATATTTTCCTGGACCGTTAAATTGTCGAGCAGATGGTAGCTCTGAAAAACAAAACCAATATGCTTGCGGTTCAGCTCCGCGCGTTTTTTACGGTCCAGCTTGTGGACCGGTTTTTCCAGGAGCAGGTAGTCTCCACTCCAGCCGTCATCCAGCAATCCGACGATACTTAAAAGAGTAGTCTTTCCTGCCCCGGAAGGGCCCATGATAGTGACAAAGTCACTCTCGCGTATCTCGAGATTAATGCGGCGAAGCAGCCAGATCGTTCCTGCCGGGCTCTTGATGGTCTTTTCAACATTCGTCAATTGAATCATGAATCGTATCCGTTGGAGCCCCTAATGCTAGCTCGGTTCCCTAAAATGATCTTTCCATTGCTTTATTGATGCCTATATTAATGATCCTATTCGATCACAAATATGCCGCCCGCTTCGCGGGCTCTGTCATTTTTTCCTTTTTACCCACAGCTCGCGCTGTGGGCTAGAAGAATTTCGCCAGCTTCGCTGGCTTGGAACTTTTTGATTCGCCGCCTCCCGATAGACTTTATTTATGCAGCACTCAATAGCCCCTGCTGGTGCACCGGCAATACTGGCAAACACTTCATCACCATAGTATTCCCAAATCGTTTCCGGTTGAAGGCCAACAGGCGCACACAATCCTTTCCCCGAGCGGGTTACACCCCAGGTTTTACAGCTACTCAGATGGGCAGCAAATATTTAAGACAATCTTCAAACCGCGTTGGGGTCGGCTGTGACTCCGTTTTCGTGCAGAGCTCCCAATGCCTTGGCCGCATTTTTGCGGGCCTCCGGCAGAGGCGATGTCTTTAGGACATGAATGAGCGGTGGAATGGTTACAGGACCAATGCGCACCAACGCCAATGCCACTTCTTCTCCCAGGGTTGGTTTGTGTTCGTCAACGATGTACCGGTATTGCGATGAATCAACGACTGTCTTGTCGCCCAGCAAATCGACCAGAGAGTTGATGATGCGGGCATCGAGGGAGCTTTGCTTGCTCAGCCAAAAGGCGGCTGCGGCTTTCTGCTGTGCGCTTCCGCTTTTGATGATGTTGATCCGTTGAGCAGTTCCGTCGTCGGGTTCCGTCCGGCCAGTTGGCCGGGATTTGTTCGACCCAAAGCCGGTGGAAGTAAGCATAAGCACTGCCACAAACATCAACATGGCGGCCCTTTTCGCTGTGTCCATACGACGTCCCTCCTCCCTCTACAACGGAGAAACCGACCTTTTGGTTCCTACAATAATCGCATTTTTTGGGCCGAAAGTGGATAGTTTTTAAATTATTGAAAATAAAGACCAATCAGCCATAAAACTGCTCAAATCGAGACCGAACGGGTGTTCGAAAGCGAATGCGCCTGTTCGGAAGCGAACAGCTTTGGAACACAACCAAACCCGTTTTTACCGCGGATTAACGCAGAAGAACGCGCATCAAATACTTGCCTACCACTGATCTCCACAGACGCCACTGATCTGAAGGCGGCTTGATGAAATTCTTCGCGCCTTGGCACGAATTTGATTGGAAACCGCAGAGAGGGATTTGGGTAGTTGCATCCTCTGGGGTTGCTCTTATCTGGGTCGGAAATTGTTTGTGTGCAAAAAAATACCGGTTACAGCGGTTACACCGGTTACAACCCGCATGAATACTGGCGATTTCTGTTACCGGTTGTTACCGCTGTTACCTTTCGTCCCACCCTGTGTCCACCCTTTCCCTTCCTCACCCCTCGCCAAGAGCGCGAAGGATGGACTCCATTCCATAAACTTTCGACCCCATGGCGTTGCCAGAGGGGTTTGAAATCGCCAGAGAGGTAACCCTTATCAACCAAGCCCGGCTTCAAGCGGATGGCTTCCGGGCAGATCCCATAAGGTCGCAGGAGCCGACTCATAGGATGATCCCAAAAAGCTTACCTGGGTACGTTTTAAGGGTTGCGGGAGTGAATGGTCAAGAAGAAAATGAATTCAGGGCGAAAATGTTGCAAAATAATACGCAAGTTGTTGATATAAAAGGAAATATAGATCCAAAATAGAGATATTACTAGGGCAGGAATCGAAGATTTAACAGTAGCTCTATGGCCAGGGGCACTCCTGGACAGCAAAGGTTAGCAATGCGGAGACCGCGGAGAAGAATAGAGATTGTGAGCCAATCTGGCATCGGTGAGAAAACACGATTCTGCGTGCTCACTCATATCTGAGCGCCCGAATCGGATCCACTTTGGTAGCCCGACGTGCCGGAACGAAGCCGGCCAGCAGCGCGACCACCACAAGGATCAACACTACCAGGACCATCGCCTTCAGATCGATACTCTTAAGTCCAAAAAGCATGGCCGCAAACAACCGGCTACTCGCCAGCGATCCCGGAATGCCAACCGCTACGCCTATCGAGACCAAAATGATCACTTCTCGCAAGATCATCCACAGTATGTTCCCCCGCTGGGCGCCCAGCGCCATGCGGACGCCGATCTCTCCTGTTTTACGCATCACGGAATAGGACATGACTCCGTAAAGACCTACACAAGCGAGCAGCAAGGCCAGCAATCCAAAAAAGCTGGAAAGCTCTGCCAGCAACACATCGTTGCTCATGGAACCACTTACCAGAGTTTCCACGGTTCGGAGTCTTTCAATGGGTAAGCTGGCATCGAAGCTTTTGATCTCCTTGCGAACCGCGTCGGCGATCGCTGCGGGATTGCCGGCAGTCCTGATGATGAAATTAATGCCGCCGCCCAGATCATCGGGCGCTTGCGCAACGGGCAGATAACACTTGCGCTCCAATTTGGCGCGTAAACCTTGGTCCCGCACATCAGGTACTATGCCCACGATTTCAAACGGAACATTCTTTTGTTGGTCCTGGTCAAGCAATATCTTCCGGCCCATGGGATCGGTATCGCCAAAATAAAAACGGGCCATCGACTGGTTGATCACCACGACGCCGGGAGAAGTCGCCGTATCCTGCGGGCCAATTTCCCGTCCTCGCAGCGGAGAGACGCCAAGTGCCTTAAAGAAACCAGGGCCGACCCAGTCAAATGCCGGCGACATCTCTGATTCTGCACGAGGGGGTAGACCTTCTATTTTGATTTCAACAGCCGAATGGCTTCCACTAAACAAACCGATCTTCGAAGGTGCAACGGCGCTGACGCCCGGCAACGAAGAAAACCGGGCAACAAGTTGCTCGCTGAGCCCCTCCAGTTGCACCGTACTCTTGTATCCTGCCGCCCGGCGATCGAGGCCGACCATCAGCAGATGTTCACGGCCATAACCCAGGTCGAGATTCTTGAGATTTTGCACGCTCCGCACTAACAAACCGGCAGTCAGCAGCGCCAGCAAAGAGAGCATTACTTGGGCGCTTACCAGCATCTTGCCCCAACTCCATACAGAAACGGTGGAGCCGTCGCTTCCCTGAGCATTGTTTTTCAATGCAGGCGACACTTGCACTTTCAGTGCTCGAAGTGCGGGAATAAGACCAAAGAAAATCCCAGTCAGTATGCAAACAACGCCTGTGAAAGCCAACACGCGGAGGTCGGGATGAGCGTCCAGATCATTGACTTCGCTTATATTCTGCAGCGCTCGCGTACCCCACTGCGCGACCAGAATGCCTAAGGCCCCGCCGATCAAAGCCAGCAACACGCTCTCGGTCAGCAGTTGCCTCACAACGCGGCCCCGTCCAGCGCCAATCGCCAAACGCACCGCAATCTCCTTCTGCCGCGCTGCCGCCCGGGCCAGCAGCAGATTGGCGACATTGACACAAGCAACCAGCAGGACCAAGCCAACGATGCCCATCAGGAGGAACAAAGGTTGACGAAACGAAATGCGTAGATCGGAGAATCCACCACCCCCGGCGCTCACTTCGATGGGGGCCTTGCTCAGTTTGTTCCGGTCGTCGTTATGGAATGCCGGATTATTGATGAGCCTTTGAACCACTACATTGACATTGGCTCGTGCCTCGGAAATCGTAGCGTCAGGTTTGAGCCGGGCAATAACATGCAGCCACGAAGACCCGTAAGTTGCCAACCACTCTCTGCCCGGAATGATCTGGGCTTGCATCGTTACAGGCATCCAGAAATCCTGTTGATCGCCTACGGTGTCGCCAAAAAATCCCGGAGGAGCTACGCCCACAATCGTAAATGCGCTGTTATTCAAACGTACCGCTTGCCCGACGATTTTGGGATCCTGTCCCAGCTTGTCTCGCCAGAAACCATAGCTGACCACGGCCACCGGATGCCCAACCGGTAACTGATCATCCTCGGGATTCAACGGACGACCGAGAAGCGTATTCACCCCTAAAACGGAAAAATAATTGCCGCTGACTAACACTCCAAGAGCGTCGCTGGTATTCAGGCCTGAGCTCGGTGTTTCTACCTTTAGACGATGAACCTCTCCCGATGCGAGCATTCCGGAAAAGACGCTGTTGCCATCCCGCAGATCGCGATAAAGGGGATACGAAAAAACTTCGAGACTGGTCGACCCGGAGCGCAGGTGCGGTTCTGCAGGATTGCCTACGACGACCAACTGACCTGGATCTTTTACCGGCAACGCCTTCAGCATCACCGCGTTAACCAAGCTGAAGATGGCAGTATTGGCCCCAATGCCAAGGGCCAGCGTAAACACAGCCACGATCGTTACGGCAGTATTCTTGCGCAGCATGCGCACTGCATAACGAAGGTCTTGCCATAGAGTCAGCATTTAGTTTTTAGCTCTTAGTTTTTAGCTCTTAGTTGTTAGCTCTAACTTACTACTCCTGCCGCAGTGCCGCCATCGGATCAACTTTAGTGGCCCGGCGCGCCGGAATATAGCTGGCCATGAGTGAGACCAGGCCGAGTATGGCTATGACAGAAACAAACGTCAATGCATCCAGGGGACGAACATCAAAAAGCAGCGATCTGATCCATCGTGTAATGATAAGCGAGCCTGCCACACCAATCGCGCCGCCAATGGCAGCCAGCTTAATTCCTTCTTTTAAGATCATCCGTAACACGCTGTCAGCGGTAGCTCCCAGCGTCATGCGGATTCCGATTTCCTGGGTCCTTTGTACCGCCGAATACGCAACCACGCCATACAGGCCTACGGCTGTGAGCACTAAAGCCAGTAAGGCAAAAGCCTGGAGAAGTACGGCCTGAAAACGTGGCTGGCCCAGCGCTGAAGAAACGTAATCTTCCATGGTCCGCACATCATAGATCGGCACGTCTGGATCCATGCCTGCGAGTGTCTTCTGAATTGCACTCGTCTGAGACTGCGGGCGGCCGGCGGTCTTGAGACAGATCGACATACCTGCTCCTGCAACCTGCGGATACGGAAGGTAGTATTCCGGAGCAAATTCAGAAGTGAGCGACTGATGCTTTACATTGCCTACGATGCCTACAATCTCGCGTGGCCGGTCTTTGTCGGCATTCACAATGCCTGTCGTAATGCGCTTGCCGAGCGCGTCTCTATCGGGAAAGAATCGTTGAGCAAACGCCTGGTTGACGATAACCACCAAAGGAGACTTCGTTTGATCTCCTTCACTAAAATCCCGGCCACTGATGATTGGGATTCCCAAAGTATGGAAATATCCCGGGCTGGCAATCCGCAATCCCGCAAAAGGCGCGTTTGCTTTCGATACTCGATGTCCCTCGATTTGGAATGTCAGAAAGAGACGGCCATTGCTCAAAGGCAGAGGATACGCAGCGCTTGCCGACGTCACTCCAGGCAAGTTCTTCAATTGGGGCAAAAGCCGGTCATAAAACTGCACCACCTGGTTTTCATTGTATTTAGCGTCCGGCAGGTCAAAGGTGAAGGTGAGCACATTTCCGGCATTGAAACCTGGATCGACTTGCATCAAACGGTGAAAACTGCGAAGCAAAAGACCGGCAGTTACCAGCAGCACCAATCCGATCGCGGTTTCGGCGATGACCAGCAACCCGCGCAAGCGCTGGTGCGACCCCCCAACATTCCCGCGGCCTCCATCTTTCAGGAACTGCACCAGATTAGGATGGGAGGCGCGCCATGCCGGGACCAATCCAAAGACAAGACTGGTGGCGATAGCGATCACGGCCGTGAAAGCCAGTACCCGGCCGTCGACAATCGCATAGCGCATCCGGGGAAGTGCTTGAGCGTTGAGATTTGCAAACAACCGGATCGCCCACGACGCGAGTGGAATACTGATAAGGGCGCTTCCCAGACCCAGAAGCAGGCTTTCGGTCAAAAGCTGGCGTACAACGCGTATGCGTGCTGCTCCTAAAGCGGCCCGCACCGCGATCTCTCTACTGCGCTTGCTGGCTCGCACCAGCAAGAGATTTGCTACGTTGACACATGCGATCAGCAGGACACATCCAACAAACAGTAACAAGACCCACAGTGCCAGTCTGTGGTTGCCGACCAGATGTTCCAGTTCAGGGACAACCGCCGTTGCCGCGTGCCGCGTGTTGGTGTCAGGATATTGTTTGGCCAGGGCTTGGGCGATCCTATTCATTTCTTCCCGCGCCTGTCCGGCTGTAACTCCCGATTTCAAACGGGCAACAACCCGCAAGGAATGGCTTCCCCGCTCGGCGGTGGTGGAAGATTCGCCCTGAGTGCCGGCTTCTGCATCTGGTGAAAACGTCCTCCACAGCTTCGGAAGTTGGTCGTCAAACAGGAATGTGAAGCCTGCAGGCATCACGCCTACAACCTCATAGCTCTGTCGATTCAGCGTGATTTTTCGTCCGACAACGTTGCGGTCTCCTGCAAATGCCGATTGCCAGAGATCATGGCTGAGCACAACCACCCTCGTGCCAGGCTTCTCCTCCTCAGCCCAAAAGCCTCGGCCAAGCATCGGCGGCACCCGGAGCACGGAAAAGAATTCGCTGGAAACCGTTTCTCCCGTAACGTGGATTGGATCTCCACTGCCAATCAATGTGAAATCATCGGAATGGTATGACGCCATCGCCTCAAAGACATGATTGCCGGTACGCCAGTCAAAGAAATCAGGATACGACGTGGGTCCTTCGATCAGCGTCCCGTCTCTCTGCAAAGCCATCTCCGTCACAAACATCAGCCGGTCAGGTTGGGGATAAGGCAGAGGACGCAACATCACGGCATCGACAACGCTAAAAATCGCGGTGTTGGCGCCGATGCCAAGGGCCAGAGTTATGACGGCAATTGCGGTAAAGCTCGGCGATTTCCGCAACATTCGCCAGGCATAACGAAGATCCTGCAACAGGGTAGACATGTAAAATACAAATCGGGTAAGTCGGAACTTAAAAACGGCTTGGGGGCAGCTTTATGGATTCCGAATTACCCGATCTTCACAAAAATCGGTCTTTAGTCTTTAGACAACTTCCGCGGCTTGGCGTGCACCCTCGGTTTCTTCTACAACTTTGCCATCGAAGAGATGAACGGTGCGATCCGCATGTTTAGCAAAGCGTCCATCGTGAGTGACCATGCAAATGGTAGCGCCTTCGCGGTGTAGCTGCTGCAGCAGGTCCATCACTGCTTCGCCGTTGCGGGAGTCAAGGTTTCCGGTAGGCTCGTCTGCCAGCAGGATGGATGGAGAACCTGCCAAGGCACGAGCCACAGCCACACGTTGCTGCTGACCGCCGGAGAGCTGGGAGGGGTAGTGTCTCATGCGGTGGGCCATGCCTACTTTTTCCAGGGCTTCCTGTACGCGACGCTTGCGCTCGGCGGAAGACATGGAGCGGTAGGTCAGCGGCAGCTCAACGTTTTCATACACGTTAAGATCGCCAATCAAATTGAAGCTTTGGAATATGAATCCAATCTCCTGGTTGCGAATGCGGGCGCGCTCGGAAAAATCCAGCCCCTGAACAGCCTTGCTATTCAGCACGTAGGTGCCGTCCGTAGGAGAATCCAGCAGGCCAATGATCGAGAGGAGCGTCGATTTGCCGCAACCTGACGGTCCCGCTATCGAAACATATTCGCCCTTTTTGATGTCCAGGTGAATCCCGGAAAGCGCATGTGTTTCTACTTCGTCGGTGTAAAAGACTTTTGTGACGTTTTCAAGGTTGATAAGCGGTTGTCCGTTTGACACGATTTTCGATCTCCTCAATTCTAAAATTCTGAAACTACGTTTCCTCAAGAACCCCTGGTTTGGTTACCGGTCGTTCCGCGATAAATCTATTTAAGCCCAATCTGAAAAAGAAAGCCTATTCCAGGCGAACACGGTCTGCATTGTCAAAACGCGACATATCGGAAAGGATAACCCGATCGCCTTCCTTCAAACCGCGAATGACCTCTACGGCCTGCACCGAACCACGTCCTAACTCCACCGGGACCCGGGTTGCCGTCTTGCCGTCAGCATCATACTTAAACATCTGGACCTTACTCTGTTCCTGGCCAAATGCGGGCCGCCCCACATATAGAACATCCCTCATTGTCTCCAAGGTGATGGTGCCATCCACGCTAAGATCGGCGACCGCGCCCGGAGGCAACTGGCCATCAAGCTTCACGTCGACAGTTACCGTACCACTGATGACTACGGGATCCTTACGCATCACCGAACCTTTGATGATGCCATTGTGGGTATCAATCTCTGCATACTGTCCATCAGCAATATCTTTAGCCTGGGTTTCAGGAATCTTCAGTTCAGCCTTGAGATGTGTGGGTTCAGCTACCTTGGCAAGCGTCGTGCCGGCCACCAATCGTTGGCCTACCTGCACCGGCAGCTCCTGGAGCACGCCATCAATGCCGGCTCGCAACTTCAGACCATCGAGATGCCTTCGCTTAAGATCGACTAGAGCGCGCATCTGGTCGACTTTGGCCTGCTGCACGGCCATTTGAGTCTCAATGGCCTTGGTATTCATCTCGATCCTGTCCTGCTCGATCTTGTTGCGGGTGGCCATCTCGCGTTCTTTGCCGATTGAGCTTTCCAATGCTTGATTTGAAAGCACGCCGATCTTTACCAACTCCCGGTTGGCATCTGCTTGCGTCTTAGCGTCGTCATAAGCTGCCTTGACGGTAGCTGCCTCGGCCTTCAAAGAGAGCAGGTCTCCCTCGACCTTGACCTTGGTATTTTTCAGGTCGGCTTCCGCAGATTTCAATTGCAACTCGGCATCCTGGAATTCCTGCTGTACTTGGGGATTGGAAAGCTCCAGGATTACGCTGTCGGCTTTCACCTTAGTTCCAGGCCAGATGACGATACGCTCTACCGTAGCGTCAGTCTCCGCAGGAAGCCACCGAATATCGAGCGGAACCAGCGTACCCAGGCCACGCCGTTGGATCACCAAAGACCCGCGCTTTACCGTATCGGGCCACACGTTGGCGGAATCCACGGGAGGCAGAGCCGGTTTGAGCCGGTATACACCCATTGTGATTCCGGCGATGACGACAACTGCCAAAGCGCCAAATATCATTTGTTTGCGGCGCTTGCTTCGTTTAACGGATTCGGGGCGCGCTATATCCATAACACGGATGATATTCGCACATGCTGTGCCAAACGGCTAGCCAGCTAACCTGTTGATTTGACGGTATAAAGAGCACCTGGTTAGCAGGACAATGAGCCTCGACTGTCCATTCCTGCAAATAAGTGTCCGAAACCGAACACGAAGATAGAGCGTTCCAAGGAATAAATCGAGGCTCACGCGGTTCTTTGTATGACAATCGAAATTCTACCTTACTAAAGAGAAGTTAGAGTCTCCTCAGTTTATCTTGCGCAGTAGCCACAATGGGAATGCTGGGTGTTTTAGGTGGATCCTGGAGCAGAAAAAATTGGGATGAACCATCTTACGTATGCGGAACCAGGAATTCAGCCAGCCCAAAATAGAAAACTTATTCTCTCCTCGAAACCCTGCACAACGTCTCGTCCATGTGCTGATGGTGCTTAGTCTCGCCGTTATCGGTCCGTTGGCTTGGCTGTCGTCCACCGAAGTCTCTGGTGGCCAGAATAGCAATGATTCCGGCGACCCGAATCGTGGGAAAGAGGTTTTCGGAAAACGTTGCGCAGGATGCCATGCTCTTGACCGCGAGAAACAAGGTCCCCGGCTGAGAGGAGTCTTTGGACGAAAATCGGGCAGCATCGCCAGCTTCAAATACTCTGAAGCGCTCAAGTCAGCCAATGTGATATGGGACTCGAGTTCTCTTGACCAGTGGTTGACCGATCCCGATAAGTTCATTCCAGATACCGACATGGATTTCCATCTCAGTGATTCCGGCGAACGCAACGATGTGATCGCTTATCTGAAACAACTGTCGAAACCGTGATACCTGCCCTTGAGGTGGACCGAAGGGCTAAGCGGGATTCTGCTTGCAGTATGATTGAAACCATTCAACCTTTTGGGGAACGAATTTGAGAAAACGTTTTAAAACCATTTTCCTGGTCTCGATTTTGCTGATCGCTGTTGCATCATTTGCCATTCATCCATTTGGGAACATCAAGACAGCCCCGCGACCGTCCAACCGGCAGCTCTTCTCCGGCGCACAAATCGAACCCCCGGTGCTCAGCATCATGCAGCGTTCATGCCAAAACTGCCATTCAGTGGAGACGACCTGGCCCTGGTATAGCTACGTTGCTCCCGTTTCGTGGCTGGTGGAGAAAGATGTTCGCGACGGCCGCAAACATTTCAACATGTCACGCTGGAGCGAATACACTGCCGACGACCGCATAGAAATCCTTTCCGGAATCGCCACCCAGGTGCACAACAAAGACATGCCTCTCCCGCAATATGTCCTGATGCACCGGGACGCAAAGCTAAGCGACGCCGACATCGATGCCATTTACCAGTGGGCCCGCAACGAGCGTAAACGCTTGAAGGCCGAGCAAGGCAAGAACTGAGGGAAAGATTTTTAACCGACTTCGGTAACCTTTGCCTTGGTCTGCGCCTCTGTATTATTCGGAGAGATTTGCCTTTCCGGACCGCACAGCAACTTCTCCAGGGCCCCAAAGCCTGATCATCACCCGAGAGTCAGCTCGCGCGTGAACACGAGTAGACTGGAGGGGTCTTATTCGTATTTCGACCATGGCGCCGGAGTACAAGCTTGCCTATGCCTCCTCATGCCGGACATCTTGAAGCGGCAACCGTTTTATGTTCGAACGATCCCCAAAAGGCGTTGCAGCTTGTGCTGGCGCACAGTTGGAATCCAATTGCTTATCAGATTTTGAATCCTGGAATTCTTCATTGGTTTAGCCGCACAAGCGACGCGGTGATCGGCTACGTCGTTGCCAAAGGAGCGAGGGTAGTTGCAGGTGCGCCCATCTGCCGGCCCACGATTCTGCCGCAGGTGACCCAGGAATTCGAGAGCGACGCCAGGGATCATGGCCAACGCGTCTGCTATTTCCACGTTGGACCGCGATTCGCCAGCGTCATCAGCCACTCTGGAGAACACTCAATCGCGCGCATCGGCTCTCTGCCCTATTGGAATCCCATGGATTGGCATTCGATCTTCAAGGCCGATGCCTCTCTTCGTTACCAGATCGCACGGGCGAAGCACAAAGCTATTACCGTAGAGGAGATGCCTGCCTCCTCAGCAGCCCGGAGCGGGGAGCTGCGCGATATCAGGGGCCAGTGGCTGGCTCGTAAGCATCTGCCGCCGCTGCACTTTTTGATCGAACCGGAAGTCTTCCAGCATCTTACTCATCGCCGTTTGTTCATCGCAAAACAAGCTGAGAGGGTGATCGCCTATCTGCTGTGTTCTCCCATGCCAAACCGCAATGGCTGGCTGTTTGAGCAATGGGCACAGTCGGATGCCGCTCCGCTCGGCACCAGCGAACTGCTGGTACACGAAGCTATGACCATCTTCGCCGCCGAACGATACCGAGAAGTAACCATGGGACTCGCGCCACTGTCACGCGCAGGCATTGTCCCCGGCGACCCCGGCCCATTGTGGCTCAAACTGATGTTCCGTTTTATGCGCGTCACAGCCAACCCTCTCTATAACTTCAAGGGGCTGGAACATTACAAATACAAGCTGCGGCCTCACTATTCCGAGCCGGTGTATGCGGTAGTGCGAGGACGCCGCTTCTCGCTGCTCAACGTGCTTGCTATAGCCCACGCGTTCGCCGGCTCTCCCCTGCAACTCTTTGCCTGGCAGACAATCAGGAAAGCCTTGGGGTGGCAGATCGAGCATTAATCTTCTTGAGTCCTTCATAAAAAAGCAGGTCTTTGGCAGGTTTTTGGCTACCTTTTAGGGTCCAGGTGGCTGAAAGCAATGCTTTAGGTAGCTCTACCATGCTGACATCGATGCCATTTGTCCGTCACGAGCCTAAGCCGAAGACTGAGGGCGGTGACCCTTTATTGTGCGATCACGCCGTTCGTCGCCCAAAAGCATAAAGTGCTGATTTCAAAGGGCAACGCTCGATGCCGTGGTGGATAATCAACCATCGCGTGGTTGATTATCCAC
>DASZFU010000171.1:0-103648 GCA_035939495.1 Candidatus Angelobacter sp.
AAAAGATAGACTGGGCAAAAGCGCAGTTTCGTAGATTGCGATCGATTCCGTTCATAGGCCCTGAACTGCACCACCTCGGCCGCCGCATCGCTCGCGAGTGGACGAAGAACCCTGAACTGTAGAGATGCCCGATCTCCAGCAAAAATTTGAGATGTTGGCCGGGAGCCAGTTTTATGGTGTCCCAGTTAAGAATTTCGAGTTTGCTGGACGGGAGCAACTTGCTTATTTAACCGCCGCCGGACTCACACCGCATTCCAAAGTGCTCGACATCGGCTGCGGCGTGCTGCGCGCCGGTTACTGGCTCATCCATTTTCTCGATGCTGGGTGCTATTGCGGCATAGAACCGCATCCGGGACGGCTTGACCTGGGAATGAATCGCCTGCTGGAGCCGCAAATCCTGAAATCCAAAGAGCCGCGGTTTGACTCCAACGCCAGCTTCGACACCTCAGTGTTCGGCGAAAAGTTTGATTTCTTTCTGGCTTACTCCATTTGGACCCATGCTTCGAAACGCCAGATACAGGCTATGCTTGATGGGTTTGTCCGTGATTCCAACGACCGTGCCGCCTTCCTCCTGACCTTTCTGCCTTCGAGCTGGAGACATCCCGATTACAGGGGCGATCAATGGGTGGGTACCAGCCACGAATCCCATCTGGCAGGCACCATTGCTCACAGCTTTGGCTGGATCAAGGACCAATGCAAAGAGCGCCGGCTATCGGTCCGCAAACTAAACCGCGACAAAGCCCATCGCCATCGCTGGCTGGAAATCCGCAGGACTCGTTAAACGTGTTTGAATCGCTGCTGGGTGAATTCAAGACGCGAGCAACGAATGTATACTGCTCGTCATCATGGCTTCCTCTCTCGAAGTTGAGATCAAATTCAAAATTAACGATCTCAAAGCATTGACCAGAAAACTGCGAGGAGCAGGGTTTCGTCTGGTGACCAGGCGCACCCATGAAATGAACACCTTGTACGATCTTCCGGGGCAGCCTTTACGCCGGAGAGGCGAGGTGTTTCGTCTTCGAAAATATGGTGTTCTCTGGACCATCACTTACAAGGCCAAAGGTAAGGCCGGTCGCCATAAATCCCGCAAGGAGATCGAAACCCATGTGGAAGACGGTAGCCTCATGGCCAAAATTCTGGAAGCCGTCGGTTTCGTCCCAAGCTTCAGGTACGAAAAATTCCGCAGCGAATGGTCTGACGGCCCAGGCCATGTGGTAATCGATGAGACGCCCATTGGCACCTTTGGCGAGATCGAAGGATCCGCCAAATGGATTGACTCGGTCGCCCGGCGCCTGCAGATCAGCCTTCAGGAATACATCACCGACTCCTATGCTGTGCTATTTCTGAAGTGGAAGCAGCAGAGCGGCAGTCCGGCAACAGACATGCTGTTTCCCCGTAAAACCAAGCGGATTCTGTAGAAGACGTGAGCCGGGCCATCGCGGACGGGTAGGCCCTATTGTCCTATCGAAATTGGAATCTGAAAGCAGTTTGGGGTATAAAAGAACGTTAACCTCACGGCATTATCCCCGCCCGTGAGAGACATTAATCCAAACAACGCAAGGGAAACGCCATGTCGACGACGGTGACACCAACAAAAGGTCTGGAAGGCGTAGTTGCAGCAAGCTCAAGCATTTGCTATATCGATGGCGATGCTGGAGTGCTCGCATATCGAGGAATCGATATTCACGAACTCGCGCAAAAGTCTTCGTTTGAAGAAACCTGCTACTTGTTATGGTATGCCAAGCTGCCAACCCGCGCCGAACTGGCCGAGTTGAACAAGAAACTGGTCGCCGAGCGCAAGCTGGACCCTGCCATCTATGAAATTTTGCGCCAGGCGCCCAAGACTGCCTTGCCGATGGAAGTGTTGCGCACTGCTGTCTCGGCGCTGTCGTTCTATGATCCCGACGCGGAAAAGGTTGACCACGACGCAAATGTCCGCAAAGCCATTCGCCTGACCTCTCAAATCGCCATGATTGTGGCGAGCTATGATCGAATCCGTAAAGGCAAGAATGTTGTCCAGCCCGATCCTTCGCTTTCCATTGCCGGTAATTTCCTGTTGCAACTCAATGGTGAAAAGCCCACCAGCACCGCTGCTAAGGCTTTGGACGTTGCCTTGATCCTGCACGCCGACCACGAGCTGAATGCATCCACGTTTGCCGGAAGAGTCATAGCCGCAACTCTGGCCGATATGCATTCCGCCATCACGGGCGCGCTTGGGGCGTTGAAAGGACCGCTGCACGGCGGAGCCAATGAGGCAGTCATGCGCATCCTCTTCGATATCGACAAGAAGGGCGAAGACCCGGTTGAATACATCAAGAAGAACTACTTTGACCAGAAGAAAAAGATCTCAGGCTTCGGACACCGTGTTTATCACACCGAAGATCCACGCGCCACACACTTGCGGCAGATGTCACGTGACCTGGGTCGCTCAGCCAATCCCAAATGGTATGAGATGTCGGCCAAGATCGAGCAATATATCAAAAACGAAAAACACCTGAATGCCAACGTGGATTTCTACTCCGCTTCAACCTACACCACCTTGGGCATCGACCTGGATCTATTTACGCCAATTTTTGCGGTGTCACGCATCAGCGGCTGGGCAGCCCACGTAATCGAGCAGCACGACGATAATCGCCTGATCCGTCCGCGCGCAGATTACATCGGATCGCCGTATCCAACGAAATACGTGCCGATCGATCAGAGATAGCAGTCAGCCGTCAGCTTTCAGCACTCAGCCCGCTCGGTTTTTTGGGCTGAAGGGGAGACTGCGTCGTGGGCATGGTTGGTGTGTGCCAAACCTTTTTTAGCCACGAATCCACGCGAATGAACGCGAATTAATTGATTGGCTACCATCACCCTTAGGTTTTAAACCGCAGAACGCGCAGAAAACGCAGAGAAGCCAAGAGTAAAGACCCTTCAGCAATCATTCAACCATGCCCCCGATCATGTACTCCTTTAGCCCCCTTTAGCCCAGACCGCTTGCGGGCTGAATGCTGAAAGCTGACTGCTGAGTGCTTTACAATATTCCTATGCACCGAATCTACCTTGATAACAACGCTTCTACTCCTGTGCTGCCTGAAGTGTTTGAGGCGATGAAGCCCTATTATCTGGAGCGATTCGGCAATGCTTCGTCGATCCATCATTATGGGCAACATGCCCGGGCCGCGGTGGAGAAAGCGCGCGCCTCGGTCGCCGCTTTGTTGAATGCGCGCCCTGCTGAGATTGTTCTGACCAGCGGCGGTACCGAGTCCGATAATCTCGGTATCTTTGGCTTCTTGAACAAGGGCGATCATGTCATCACCTCGACCATCGAGCACAGTGCAGTCTTGAATAGCTGCAAGCGGCTCGAGCAGCTGGGATGCGAGGTTACCTATGTAGGTGTGAATAGCCGCGGCGAGATCGATCCTCAGGATGTCCGGGACGCACTTCGTCCCACCACCAAGCTGATCACCATCATGATGGCCAACAACGAAACCGGTGTATTGCAGCCGGTAGAGGAGATAGGCAGGATCGCCAAAGAGGCCGACGTGTTCTTTCACACCGATGCCGTTCAGTCTGCCGGTAAAGTACCCGTAGATGTGCGGAAGATCGATTGTGATGCGCTCTCCGTCTCCGGGCATAAGATCCATGGACCACAAGGAACAGGTGCTCTTTTCCTTAAGAAAGGGACATTGATCCAGCCGCTGCTCTACGGTGGCAACCACGAGCGTCAACGACGCGCCGGCACCGAAAATCTCCCCGGGATCGTCGGGTTGGGAAAGGCGGCGGAAATCTCCAGGGAGTGGCTTGCCAACAACGGATCGGCCGAGATGGCGGCCATGCGTGATCGTCTGGAAAACAGCTTGCTGCGTCTCATGGAAGACATAGGTGTGAACGGCAAAGACGCTCCACGCGTACCCAATACCACCAACATCTATGTCGATCATATCGAAGGCGAAGCCCTGGTAATTGCTCTCGACTTGAAGGGACTGGCTGTTTCGAGCGGTGCGGCTTGCTCATCAGGAGCCATTGAACCCTCGCATGTATTGTTAGCCATGGGCATGTCGCATCAGCGTGCCAGAGGCAGCATCCGCATCAGCCTGGGCAAGCAGACCACCGGGGAAGAAATCGATTACGCTCTCGGTCTGATTCCCGAGACCGTGGCCCGGCTGCGTGAAATCTCCCCTGTTTACCAGAAGCAACCTGTAGGTAAGTAATCCAACTCTTCAAATTAATCTGGTTGCTGATCCGCGTTCATCAGCGTTGGTGGCCGGTGAGAATTGCTGCCCGGATCAATTTATCGAGCTTCGGAAATTCCCGGTCCAGCCAGGCATTCCCCTCTTTGAAGAGCCTTTCTTGTTTTCCACCTCGCATTCCGCCGCCAGAAGTTTCGCCGTACCCCGAGTAGAGTTTGTCCACAACCTCCATCCCTTCGACTACTTTGCCGATCGGAGCGAAACCTTGGGGGTCGAGCCGCGTATTGTCTGCAAGATTGATATAAAGCTGAGTTGCGCGGGTGTTCGGTCCGGTCATCGCATAACCGACAAATCCACGTTGATTGCTCTCGACCACCGGATCATCGGGAAAAGTCTTGTCTCTCCATGCCTGGGCGGTCTCCGGTTTACCTGCAATTCCAAATTGGGCCACAAAACCAGGAACTACGCGAAAAAAGCGCGAGTCATTGAAGAACTTTGCGAGCACCAGTTCGTGAAGCCGGTCCGCACCATTTGGCGCCCAATCGCGGTGAGCTTCAATAACGAAGTTTCCCGCCGTGGTCTCAATCCTCACGCGAAACACGCTGGGTGTTGGGCTGGCGGCAAAGCTACTGGAGAAGAGCAAAAGGAGTATGGCAACCAGAATTCTCATGTCGAAATAATGCGTAATTGATTCCTTGCAAGAAATCAAGCCCCAGCGCGTTCTAAAGCTTGGTAACGGGGTGTAGACTAGCAGCTATCCATACTTTCTTTGGCGGAGATTGACTATGTGGATTCGAGTATTGTTTTTACTGTTCGTGATTACCAGCGGCGCCTGGGCCCAGGCCAACAACGCGGCAGCCAACATAGATATTCCTTTTCAGAAATTTGTTCTGGATAACGGCCTCACGTTGATCGTGCATGAGGACCATAAAGCCCCGATCGTCGCGGTCAACATGTGGTACCACGTGGGATCGAAGAATGAAAAACCGGGTAAGACCGGATTCGCCCATCTCTTTGAACATCTCATGTTCGGAGGTAGCGAACACGCGAAAGGCCGGTACATCGATGCCATGGAACGAATTGGAGCCACCGATGCAAACGGCACCACCAATTCCGACCGGACCAACTATTTTGAGAATGTTCCCACCTCGGCCCTCGATTACACGCTGTGGATGGAATCCGATCGCATGGGACATTTGCTGGGCGCTCTCGACCAGACCACTCTTGATCTGCAACGTGGCGTGGTGCAGAACGAAAAACGCCAGGGCGAAAACCAGCCTTATGGAGTAACGGGCCAGTTGCTCACCCAGAATACTTATCCTGCCGGCCATCCTTATTCCTGGACCACGATTGGCGAGATGGCAGACCTGGATGCCGCATCCATGAAAGACGTCCAGGATTGGTTCAAAACGTACTACGGTCCAGCGAATACGATCATTGCTTTAGCTGGGGACATTGATCCCAAAACTGCAAAAGAAAAAGTTGAGAAGTATTTTGGAGACATTCCCTCAGGTCCGCCGATTGGCCATCAAGAGGCATGGATTGCAAAAATGTCGGGGACTCACCGGGGCGTTGTGCAAGACCGCGTTCCCCAGGCTCGCATCTACAAAGTATGGAACATACCTGAGTATGGAAGCGCCGACGGCGACTATCTTTCTTTGGTGGCTGCTTGCCTGAGCGCCGGCAAGAGTTCACGGCTTTACAAGCGTCTTGTCTATGATGACCAGATTGCGACGGATGCTTTTTCGTTCGCCCGGCTAAGCGAAATTGGCGGACAGTTCCGCATGCAGGCGACCGCCCGTCCGGGCGATGATCTCACGCGTGTCGAAAAGGCGTTGGACGAGGAACTGGCCCGTTTTCTGAAGGAGGGGCCAACCGCGGAAGAGCTGCAGCGAGTGAAGACTCAATATGCCGCCAACTTCATACGCGGCGTCGAGCGCATTGGAGGTTTTGGCGGGAAATCCGACATCCTGGCGCAGAGCCAGGCATTCAGAGGCAGCCCGGACGCCTACAAAACCACCTTCAAGCGCATTCAGGAAGCCACCGCCGAGAACCTGAAGGCGGTCGCCAATCGCTGGCTCACGGATGGCGTCTATATTCTCGAAGTAAATCCCTTTCCCCAGTACAAAGTAGCCTCGGGCGGCGCCGACCGCTCCAAAGCGCCCGAACCGGGAACTCCGCCTGAGCTGAAACTGCCCAAGCTCCAGAAGACGACCCTTTCCAACGGATTAAAGGTGATTTTGGCGGAGCGCCATGAAATACCACTGGTGGAGTTTTGGATGGCTATGGATTCCGGCTATGCCGCCGACCAACTGGCAACGCCTGGAACTGCCAGAATGACCACCTCGCTGCTGGATGGAGGCACCCGTACCCGCACCGCTTTACAGCTTAGCGATCAACTCGCGCTGCTTGGCGCCCAAATGGCTGCTTTCTCCAATCTGGACATGTCCACTGTCAATTTCTCCGTTCTCAAATCCAAACTTGACCCATCGCTGGAATTGTTGGCCGACGTGGTTTTGAATCCTGCTTTTCCTGAGACCGATTTCCGCCGGCAACAAAAGCAGCAACTGGCTGCCATCCAGCGCGAGCAGAATACTCCTTTTCAGATGGCCCAACGCATCTTCCCGGCCTTGCTGTATGGACCCACTCATGCCTATGGAAATCCAGGCACAGGGTCGGGAACACCGGAAAGCGTTACTAAGATGACCCGCGAAGATCTAGTCAAGTTTCATAAGACCTGGTTCCTTCCCAATAACGCAACACTTGTCATCGTGGGCGATACTACTCTCAACGAAATAAAGCCGAAGCTTGAAAAACTGTTTGCCGGCTGGAAATCCGGCGCAGTTCCAGCCAAGAACATCAACACGGTGCAGTTAGCCCCGAAGCCGGTTGTTTACTTGATCGACAAACCCGGAGCTCTCCAATCTGTAATCATTGCCGGACATGTCGCCCCACCCACAGCCAACCCCCAAGAGATCGCCATAGTAGCCATGAACGATGAATTGGGTGGCATGTTCAGTTCGCGCCTGAATGCTAACCTGCGCGAAGACAAGCACTGGTCGTATGGCGCCAGCAGCTTCCTGCAAGGAGCACGAGGCCAACGTCCTTTTATTGCGGTGGCCCCTGTACAAACCGACAAGACCAAAGAATCAATGGCAGAGATGAACAAGGAGTTTCGAGGAATTCTCGCCGACCGGCCCATCACTGCGGATGAATTGGCTACAGTTCAGGCCAGTGAAACCCTGAGTCTTCCCGGCTCCAGAGAAACTGTGGCTGACGTGGGGCAATCCATCCTCGACCTCGTGCAATTCGGATTGCCCGATGATTACTACGAAACTCTTGCCGGCAAGATTCGCGCGTTGAAGCCCCAGGATGTAGCCGATGCCGCCAGGACAGTTGTCCACCCCGATAATATGGTTTGGGTGGTTGTAGGCGATCGCTCCAAGATCGAATCGGGAATCAAAGATTTGGGATTGGGCGAGATCCGCATTCTTACCTCAGATGGAAAGGAGTCTCCAAACCTGCGCGCAGGTTCGTAATTTCACCCTCTGTCATTCTATGAAGTCTCTGGCGCTCCGCTGCTGTGTCCTTCTCACGACATTCCACGACAACCCCTTCCTGCCGCTCCATGTCGCTTGAGCAACCCTAGCCCGCTGGCTAATGTGGATATCGAGGGCAACATGAAATCCACCCGCCTGCAACTGTCGCGCCGCACCTTTCTTAAAACCACATCAATGGCTGCTGGAGGCCTTTTCCTGACTGGCTGTCTCGAAGAAAAACGGCGTGCCAGCGCCTTTCAGCCGCCAGCTGGGCCGCATTCACCGGCAACTGCGCTTGCTGTAAACGATGTGCACTCGCAACTCAATTCAGCCTTCGTGCAAGAGATTCTAAAGCCCTCCTCGATCGACGAGTGCCAGGACATCATTCGCAAAGCCCGCAAGATGGGCAAAGCGATCTCGGTTGCCGGCGGCCGCCACTCGATGGGCGGGCAACAGTTTGCTGACGATTCGCTTTTGATCGATACCAGAACGATGAAGAAGGTGTTGAATTTCGACCGCCAGAAAGGGTTGCTGAATGTAGAAGCCGGCATCGAGTGGCCGGAACTCATTCAATATCTGCACGATCAGCAAAAGGAAGATGGACATCAGTGGGCAATCGTCCAGAAACAGACCGGCGCCGACAATTTCACTCTTGGAGGATCGCTCTCCTCCAACATCCATGGGCGTGTCCTGACGGAGAAGCCCATCATCGCCAATGTAGAATCCTTCACCCTTCTAGATCACGAAGGGAAACTTCATGAGTGCAGCCGCCAGCAGAACCCGCTGTTATTTCGCCTTGCGATCGGTGGTTATGGATTATTCGGGATCATCACTTCCGTCAATCTGCGGTTGCGCGACCGCGTGAAGGTCCGAAGGGTAGTGGAGCTGCGTGACACGAAAGAGATTCCCGAGGCTTTCGAGAAGCGTATTGCTGACGGCTATCTCTACGGCGATTACCAGTTCGCCATCGATAGCAACCGGGAAAGCTTTCTCCGGCGGGGGGTCTTCTCCTGTTACCAGCCGGTTTCCATGCATACCCCGTTAACTCAAAACCCCACAAGATTCAGCGCCGAAGATTGGGCCAAACTTACCTATTACACTCATAAATACAAGCGGCTCGCATTTGAGATTTATACCAAACGATACCTGCAGACCTCCGGCCAAATCTATTGGGCGGATTCGCAGCTCTTTGGCCGCTATCTGGATAACTATCACGAAGAACTGGATCGCAAGCTCCACGCCAAAGTCCCTGCTACTGAGATGATTACCGAAATCGATGTCCCGAGGAAAGACCTGGTGGACTTTATGGAAGAGGCCCGAATTGTGCTGCGCAACGAAGGCGCCAACGTTATTTACGGGGTAGTGCGGCTGATTGAAAAAGACGATGAGAGCTTCATGCCCTGGGCCAAGGATCGCTATGCCTGTGTAGTCTTCAACCTTCATGTGCCCCACGACACTCAGGGCATCGAGAATGCCGCCCGTAGCTTCCGTTCGCTGATCGACCTGGGCGCCAAACGGAACGGAAGTTACTACCTCACCTATCATCGCTTTGCCAGTCGGCAACAAGTGGAAACATGTTATCCACAATTCACGGAGTTCCTAAAGCTGAAGCGGGAATATGACCCGGATGAGGTCTTCCAAAGCAACTGGTACCGGCACTACCGGGAGATGTTCGCGTAACTTCTCTTACCGCGCGGATTGGGCTTTAGAGCGAAGGTCCCTGACCGGGAACCAACATGAGCGGATCCACTTTCTCCTCGTTTTCCAAAAGCATTACATCCACTTCCTGTCTTTCCTCCTGGTCGTCGGTGGCGCTAGAGTCAACGAGCAGATTCGCATTAACGTCGTATTGCCTCCTGTACAGGTCGTAGTATCTACCTGCAAGAGCATATAGAGATGCATGTGTGCCGCGTTCGACAATATGGCCGGCTTCGACCACGAGTATCTGATCAGCCTGGCGGATCGTTGAGAGTCGATGTGCAATTACAAACGTAGTACGTCCCTTCATCAGGTACCTAAGACCTCGCTGTATCAAAGCTTCCGACTCCGAGTCGAGGCTGGAGGTAGCTTCATCAAGGATCAATATTTTTGGATCTGCGAGCACGGCGCGAGCAATCGAAATGCGCTGCCGCTGTCCTCCAGAGAGCTTTACACCGCGTTCGCCAATGATGGTGTTGTATCGGTCCCTGAACCGTTCAGCAAATTCGTCTACGTGAGCAACGCGACAGGCGCTCATGATTTCCTCTTCCGTGGCCTCCGGGCGCGAGAAAGCGACATTGTCTCGAATGCTCCCGTCAAACAAAAATGATTCTTGCAAAACGACCCCCAGGAGAGGACGATAGGACTCCAGGCATACGCGGCTCAGATCGACATTGTCAATCAGCACCGTGCCCCGTACTGGTTTGTAGAATGCGGCGACGAGCCCAATGATGGTCGATTTGCCTGAACCGGACGAACCAATCAGAGCCGTAACTGTGTCAGGCTTGGCCACAAAGCTCACGTCCTCCAGGACTGGCTTTCCAGTTTCATAGGCAAAATCCACATGTGTAAAGCTGAGTTCACCCTGAACTTGATCGAGCGCAATCGTACGATCGGGATCGGGGTGTTCAGGGCCCTCGTTCAAAACCTCGCGGGTGCGATCGAGACCAGCTACCGCCTCGGTCACTTGGGTTCCGACACTCGCAATCTGGAATACGGGCGCCGCCAGATACCCCATGAACATCGTGTATTGAAACAGGCCCCCAGCGGTCATGGTGCCGGCGATGACCTGCCTGCATCCGAGATACATAATGACGCAACCCACGACTCCCATGATGAGCGTGGAAGCCAATCCCATCGCCGACATAGCCGTGAGAGTTTTCATGACATTATCGAGAATTCTTTGGATGCCCCGGCTGAACACTTGCGCCTCACGCGATTCCGCGTGATACCCCTTCACCACGCGCACTCCGCCGAGCGATTCCGTGAGCCGGCCTGTGACCTCGGCGTTAAGCCGGCCGCGCTCGCGAAAAATGGGCCGTATTACACCGAACGCACGATCCAGAACAATGAAAAACAGGGCTAGTATGCCGAGCGCTATCGAAGTCATCGTGAAGCTGATTCGCAGCATGAGAATCAGGACGATTGCCGCAGTCAATATGCTGCCGACAAAGTCGAGCAGCCCAGTGCCAATGATATTTCGCACGCCTTCAACATCACTCATGATACGCGAAACAAGCGAACCTGTTTTATTGGAATCGTAGAAGCTCATTGTGAGCCTGCCGATATGGGCTTGCACCCTGCGCCGCAGTTCCGCGATGGCCCGTTGTCCCTCCTTGCCCAGCAACTGTGTCAGGGCAAACGAAGTACACGCCTGAATCAAGGTAGCGAGAAGGACCCCAGCAATGAGTAACCCTAGAAAGTGCACGTCTTTCTTTGCGATCACTCGATCCAGCAACAGTTTACTCGAATAAGGAAGCGCTAACCCCATGACGCGATTGGTAAGCAGAAGAATAAAGCCGGTGATCAGCCGCCAGGAGCGGGGGACTACCAGCTCTTTGATCTGAGGCCAGACAGATTTCAGTTGTTCGATTTGCGACTTTTTAGTTTTCTTTGTCGCTTCAGCCAACCCATCCATGGTGCAATCCTTCTCGAACCTGATTCCAGTTCAGAAAGCCTTCGCTAAAATCTCGGGCCTAGATCCTAACCGGAAATCAGAACCGGATTGGATCAAAAAATTGATATGTATCCCTTTGGCTCTGACCCATAAATCAGGTCAACACGCTAGCGGCGACAGTGCAATATCGTGAAATCTTCGTGGTGCAAGCTTCACGAGACGGTGAAGGAAGAGCCCAATTCCTGCCCCTCCGACTCCATAGTCATGGCTGATTTTGAATAAATATCTGCCGGGAAAGGCAGTGCCTTGTGGCCGTTGAATCGTAAAGAGCAGTATTTGGGAAGCTTTTTGGCGCGCTTTTTGCAAATACATTTCATCGTTGGTGGCAAGGAACATGTCGAGCAGTGGTTCGCCCATGGATGCCAGGCCTTCGAAGAGGTGAGGCGCCGCGGAAAAGAATGATGCGCATGGACGCACGGCCTTGCGGGCCAATTCCAGATATCGGTTTTCCTTCAGGATCTGTGCAAACCGAATCAGGGCCGTAGTGACACCCGCCCCGCCCCGCAGCCAATAGGGGCGATGGCCGACACTGGCCACGCTGTTGCCCCATACCAGCGCGTCACCATGAGCTTGGGCGTGGGCCAGATCAAACTCCAGGGCGTCTTGTGCCAGTTGAAGATATGCAAGCTCATCAGTAGCCTGCCATAAATATAGTAAGAAAAGGGCGATGCCACTTCCGCCCAAGGCAAAACCGAGGGGAACGTCATTACTTTCCGCGTCTGGCCAAAAAGCTCCAGTGGATTCATGCTGTGCTGTCTTGATCAGGTGATTTCCTGCTTCACCAGCAAGTTCCCTGAACCATTCATCTTGAGTCCGCGCAAAAAGTGCGAGAGAAGCCAGGCCCCAACCGGCAACGCCGTTGAAAATATCCGCGACATTAAACGACAATGGGGATTGTGGCACTAGTTTGAAAAGATCCACCGCGTATTCCGTCATCCCAATCTCAGCAAAGCTCCACGCTATACCTGCGATTCCGGAATACAATCCAGGCGGATAAGTTGCAACACTGACGGGTTGGTTTAACAGCCAATCCCGTGCTGCGATAGGAAGTTCGCCCAGTACATCGTGAATAAAGAGCGCTGGGCCACAGCCACCATAAGCCACGGACAGAGGATTGGTCTGAAAAACCATTGCGTCAGCAGGCCAAAGGCGATCCTTTCGCGCCACATCCATTGATGCCAACATGTGTTCTGCGAGACTGGAAAGGGTTTGCAGTAATTGATCGGATTCAGGTATTAACTCAAGATTGCTTTGGCTGGAGATCAGCATGATTCAACCTTATTCTGCTGGTATGACGAACCGCTAGACATGTCCGCCAAATGTTCGGTTGGCGGTTCCGTGGTGCGCTGGGAATTAAAACGGCTCAAGATCCCATTCTGACTTCGGCTAGAGCTCCGCGGGAGACGCCAAAATTCTCCGGATCTGGCAGACGCCACGACTCCGCTATATTGCGTGCCTCGCCTGGACGCCCGGATAAAAAGGCTTGAATCACAGCGCGAATCTGGGGCGGCAAGCCGGCCTCAACGAAATGGTCAAGAATACGGAATATTGGCTGATTCCGGTCAAGCTCAAAAAGCGATTGAATAGGGCACACTAGGTTGTACAAGAGCATTCCGCAGGAATAAGAGTCATCAAAACGAGATAGAGATGCGGCCTCGCGGCTTTCCCGTCTCCGAAAACCTGGATTAAACCATTGTGTTCCCAAAAGTGTGATCTCTTTGCCGGAGTCCGATAATAGGGCGCCCTCGAGATCAATAAATACTATTTCGCGGGTTTCGGGATTGATTAGAACATTTCCTGGAGAAATATCACCAATAATAACACCGCGCAAGTGGACAGCATCTACAGAATCGAGCAGATGGAGACATATTTCACGCCAGGTCTGTGTAAAGCGACTTACCGCCTCCAGGTCATCCATGCGGCTCATGACAACAAAATCATCAAGAGCCCTGAAACTCGAAAGGGGGATGCCATCAAAATAGGTCTGCACCAGAAACGTATGTTCCCACTCCTGGTAGAATTCAACGGGTTGTGGGACGCAGGGCAAGCCTTGCAGGCGTTCGAGAGCCACATACTCGTTTTTCAGGACTAACGTAGCATCCAAAGCAACTTTTTTGGGTCCCCAGATCAGCGTGTGGGGCCGGGCTTCTTTAATAACCACTTTGAGATCGGTATGAGTATCATGAGCGCGATAAACTCCACCCGTGTTGGTGAATGCCAAGACCCTTTCCACCCGATATCGGTTATGCAATAGGTCACTGTCTTCTTCGGGTTCCGGCGTATCTGGAAAGGGATCCGCAACCCAGTCGGGAAGCTTAAAGTACGGCATTCGGTCATCAAACACAAGGCTGCCATTTGGAGCATGCACCATCATTCGATGAATGCCATCAAACCTCAACTCACGAATGCGATGGAATCCACCCCAGCGGTAGAAAATCACCTTGCTTACAGGATATCTTTTGTCCGACAAAATGTAAGGGCCTTGCAAATCCTTTGTAACCTCGTGCAGAGCCGCAAGGAGTTTCAGAAAACTATCGTGGTCAGGCGGATAAATGGTAGCAAATTTGCCCGATCCACCGCGGGGATAGCGCTTGGAATTTATAAAGCCATGGAACATGGGGTCGGCAACAATCTTAAACTGCACATCGGCGCTCGCGCATACGGGCACGAACCGCTGAATCATGGTGAGGGCAAGAGGTAGTGAAGATGATAAGTGTATCTTGAATCCTTCAGCCGGTAGAGTGCTTGTGTTGCTGCGAGCCTGCAACCATATGTCAGAACGAACGATTTCCCATTGCGATGGCAAAACAGACCGGAGCAAATCAGAATACACTGGCTGAATGGGAACCTGCCTCAGTGTCTCAAAATATTCTGGATGACCAACAGTATAAAAGCTGGCATCATCCATAATGCACCCCCATAAGGTTCTGTGGTTGTGGTCAGGGCGTCATCGTGGTTCGGAAAAACATAGAGTGTCGCCTTGGCTCGGGTTAAGCTACAACTATCTTCTATCCCAAGGATGGAACGCATGTGGTGATAGAGCATGAAACGGTTATACAGGCGTTCTGAAAATTGTGTTCATTATGGAATTGCAATGGAATTACAATTTTCAGGCCGGGATTCAAAAAGGCCCGGCGGCACCATAGCTCCGCCGGACCCTAAGGTTAACATGCGGTGGAATCAACTGGTGGAAGTATGGGATCCGGAGCAGGTGCCGGACCACAATTTACGCTGCAGTTTGAATTGAAAGCGTCTCCTGCAAAACAGTTGACGCTGCTAGTGCTATCAAAGCTAAGGGAGTTACCTCCCATAGCCAGCATTTGAAGCGCGAGTATTTTCTTCATTTCGCATCCTTTCGCATATCGAAAATACGCGGCAACGGTTATACAGGCATACTAAAGATTGTGTCAATATGGAACTACGGGTGGAATTATGATTTTAACAAACGAACATTAAGACATTCTTAATTGAGGTTAACGACTTCAGGTCACTTGACAGTGGACACAAGCGATTTTTAAGAAACTAAAGGGACAGGATCGTGGGTTCCGAGTATACTTTTCGATCTGGAGGCTGATTACTGATACATGAATTGGGGCTTTGCGCGAGTATGAACATTCAGGAATTTGCAACTACAGCCAAACACGATTTGCGTTATGCCGTGCGGGGACTCTACAAGAATCCCAGCTTTACTTTGGTGGCTGTTCTATTGCTTGCCTTTGGCGTGGGTGCTATTACGGCGATGTTCAGCGTTGTGAATGCTGTCTTGGTGCGACCTCTGCCTTATCCTGAATCTGATCATCTCGTGCGCCTCGCGCGGTTTACAAATCAGGACGCCGTCACGATGCTGGAGTACACGTTTTGGAAGGAACACAGCAAGGCGTATTCTTCCATGGCCGGTTACCGAGGGGTAACGGACCGGCACCTCGTTGTGGGACGCGATCAGGAATGGATCAAGACCTTGACTGTGGGCACAGATTTCCTTCGGACCTTGGGAAGCAGTACGGCATTAGGGCGTGAGTTCAATGCCCAGGAAGTGCGTGCAACAGGTCCTCCCGCTATCATGATCTCCTATCGGATTTGGCAGGACATCTTTCACAACGATCCGGACATACTTGGCCGCGTGGTCAAACTGGACAAAGCAACATATTCTATTGTGGGAGTGTTGTCCCGCGATTTTTGGTTTCCACAAGCCGCAGATGCTTTAGTAGCTTTACAATCCTCGGGCGGCGTGGAAGATACCGGTACAAACACCTCCGTAATAGCCCGCCTTCAGAACGGCGTCACATTGAAGCGGGCCCAGGCAGAAAACACCAATGTCACAGAAAATCTTCGTCACGTATATGGAACCCGCGTCTCTGCCAGATACAAAGGGCTGGCTACTGTCTCGTACCAGGACTGGCTGGTGGGAAATGTACGGCAGAACCTATTGCTTCTCTTCGGCACCACTGGCTTCTTGTTTCTGATGGTATGTGCAAACCTGAGCAGCCTGTTCTTGGTTCGTCTCGCCGGCCGGGAAAAGGAAATTGCCATTCGCATGGCGCTGGGCAGCAATAGCAGCCGTATCCTACAGCAGTTCGTGATTGAAAATATTCTCCTCACCTCAATCGGCATTCTCGCCGGACTCTTGGTGGCTCAGGGAATGCTGAGTGGGCTTCTGGCTCTCATTCCATTTCACTTGCCCACTGCCGTCCACATCGGCCTCGATAGAACGGTGCTCTTATTCGCAATTGGGATTTTGGGCGTGCTCGCATTGATATTTACGATAGCCCCAACTCTGAATGCAAGCCGGCTTAAGGTCCATGAAGCTCTAAAGGCTGTGGGGCAAATAGCGGGAACAGGAGCTGCCCATCAGCGGGTTCGCCACGTGCTCGTAACCGGGCAGATTGCCGTTTCGGCTATGCTGCTGGTCTCGGCCGGCCTGCTGATTCAGAGCCTGTATCGTTTGCACCTGGAACCACTCGGTTTCAGTCCTCACGGACTCATAACATTTACCACTTCTCTGGCGCCCGACCGTTATCCGGATACGCTCAGTACCTGGAACTTTGCCAATAACATCCTTACCCGTGTCGGCACGCTGCCTGGAGTTCGGGACATAGCCGCGATCAACGTTTTGCCGCTCACTGGAGGAGCAAACCTGCCCTCGGAACACGAAGGTTATCCCGACCACAGCATCGGTGGTACGGAGATCCGCCTTGTGACACCTGATTATTTTCGAGTCATGGGAATTCCCTTGCGTCAAGGACGGTCTCTTACGATGGATGATAGCGCAGGGACAACGCCGGTTGTCATCATCAATGATGCTCTTGCGCATCAATGGTGGCCGCAAGGCAGCCCGCTAGGTGACCGCGTGATTGTCGGACGCTTTCAAGGCAAAGAATATCCGGAAATCCTGGATCTGCCTCGGGAAGTTGTCGGCATTGCCGGGGATACAAAGACGGTGAACCTTAAAGAGCCGCCCAAACCTACGCTCTTCATCCCCATCGCGCA
This sequence comes from Candidatus Angelobacter sp., assembly GCA_035939495.1. GTDB lineage: Bacteria > Acidobacteriota > Terriglobia > Terriglobales > Acidobacteriaceae > Angelobacter. The sequence continues at coordinate 16,857 of DASZFU010000171.1, forward strand.
GGCAAAGAACGTATTTGTCAATATGACAGGCAAGCTGGTATGGATTGCCGGGGTCGACAGCCGCGCCGGAATCCCTAAACAAATCCGGACAATCATCACAGAGTTGGATCGAGAGCAAAATATCCAGGAACTAAGAGGGATGGAGGATGTGGTGGCCACCACGATGGCGACTTCAAGGTTTGATGCGTGGCTTTTCGGAACATTTGCCGCCTTGGCGTTGGCGCTTTCGGGAATCGGCGTATATGGGCTGCTCTCTTTCTCTGTTGCTTGCCGGCGGCAGGAAATTGGAACTCGGATGGCACTGGGCGCCACGCGCGCGGGTATATTACGGTTGTTTTTGAAACAAGGCCTCGTGCTCACGGCGATTGGCTTGGCCCTGGGAATTGTTGGCGCCTTGTTTCTTGGCCGATTCGTAGCAAGCTTGTTGTACGGAATCAAGCCAAACGATCCGGTCAGTTTTTGCCTTGTGTCATTTCTCTTGTTGCTGGCGGGGATTGTCGCAAGCTACATTCCCTCTGCGCGGGCAACCAAAATTGATCCAACTGTCGCAATGCGTTATGAATAGCAGCCGATTGCGGCTTAGATACCATCATTGGGAGGTTATTCTGTGCACCTCAATTATGTATTCCTGTTGCTCATGATTCCCACGCTTGCCGCCAGCCCAGGTTTCACGGCCGACAAGTTTACGCCAGCACCGGAGTTCCACTGGACAGGCAAGTCCAGCGACATTCAAAAACTTGCGATTAAAGGCATGGTCGGCACTATCACTGTTGAATCAGTTGCCGGTGATACTGTCGATGTCACGGCGGTTACCCGTGCCGCCGGAGAGGATACGGTTCACGTCCAAGTAGTGCAGGGCAGAGGAACGGTGGCCATCTGCGCGATCTACGCCAATGCAAAAGGAACGGACCCAAGCGCATGTGATGATGAAACATCGTGGTGCAAGAGCGAGTGTGACGGGCGTGGTCCCAAAGTAGATTTTGTGGTTCGATTGCCCCAGGGCATTCGCTCGCTTAATCTTGCCGGCGTCAACACGGTTGTTGCCGGACGCTTTACTGAGCAAGCCTGGCCGGACCAGTTCTCTATTCGCACCATCTCCGGGAATATTGATCTGCAACTTCCAAAGGCGATCAGCGCAAATCTTGATTTGCAGATTCCCGGCCGGCATCTGCGTTCCCAATTTGCGATCCTAAGACTGCACTCGAACCGAAGTGGCCACATAACTGGGGCTATCGGGAAAGGAGATGGCTGGATTCGCATCAGCACTGTCAGCGGCTATGTCACCTTACGCAAAACCTCAAAACCAGAAGCGTAGCACTAAGCCCTTCGCGGTAATCATGTCCTATGAAGCTTGCAGTTAAAGGATGGCCAAATCGGGGAGTTGACGTACTGGGAGTTGGAGAGGGACACGGAGCCGCGGTCGCGCAAACTGACCTCGTAAAGGCGGCTCTGGAGTTCAATGTAGTTGAGGCCGTCCATGTGCTGGTGGACGACATCCACTCTCCTGGGATGTACTTGCATCCCGTCGACGGCCGCGACGGTATAGCACACGATCTCATTCAGCAATTTGGGCCGGATAGAGTGCTCATCACAAGCCTCCTGAATGCCCATTCCTGCTTCCGGGAACGCGACTGTCTCTTGCTGGCTGGGGGTTCTGAATTGACCTATTACGCCACCGCGCGCCCTTATCTGGCAAACGGCAGCTTTCCCATCTGCTCTATCTTGTATGCCGTGAAATGGGACATGTTGTTCGCAGCATATACATACACAAAACTTCTTTGCCAACCCTACGACGTGCTGGTGGCTCCCAGCGCTGCCGGGAGAGAGGCCGTTGAGGCCATCTTGGGAGTAACGAGCAACTTAACCGCTAAATCGCAACCTGTAGACACGGTATCCATGCCCAGCCCCCAGCTTGTCAATATTCCACTGGGAGTAGACGAGAACCGGTTTATCGCGCGTGACCGGGAATTGGCGCGAAAGCAATTCGACATACCAGATACGGCCATCGTAATTCTATACCTCGGGAGGATCACCGAACACTTTAAGGCCGATTTGGAACCTCTTCTGCTAGCAACCTCAAAGTTGGTTCGCGAAATGCCCGAGGTATGCCTTGTTTTAAGCGGCCAAGACACGCAGCAGGTTTATTCCCGAATGCTATCAGAACTAGGCACAGTGAATGGGATAAGCGAGAATTTGAGAATAATTCCAAATATCGCTCCGAGACTTAAACCATTCCTTTATTCAGCGGCAGATATATTTGTGTCGCCAGTCGATAATATTCAGGAAACATTCGGCTTGGCGCTCTTAGAGGCCATGGCGAGCGGGCTTCCTGTTGTAGCCTCAGACTGGAGCGGATATCGCGACATAATAGAAGACGGCAAAGAGGGTTTTCTTATTCCCACATACTGGAACTCTCCAGTTGCAAAAATTGCGAGTCATTTTGCCACCATGATGTCAATGAGCAATGAATACTATCTAGCCCAGCGGACAATCGTAGACACTAATCTTCTATATGATCGGTTGCGCCTGCTGGCTGCAAGCCCGGAGCTGAGACGGGAATGCGGTGCTCTTGGAAAAGCACGTGTTGAGAAGCTGTTTGCGTGGCGCCTTGTGATTGAGAAGTTTCGCAATCTGTGGCTGCAGCAGCTGGAAGAATTCCGTGCCGCCCCGAATCCGTTTACGTCACCGGACCATGTTTGTTTCGACCACGATGCCATTTTCCGCCGGTATGCGAGCCAGAGCCTGACTGTTGATTGTCGCATCGCTGCAGACAAGAACCTGCCGGGAGGCGCTGAACTTCTGCGCAATCGTCTTGGTTATATGCTCAATCCTTCTTTAATCGATGCCATCGAGATGATATTCGAAAAGTGCTCCGCACCCCAAACAGTTGGAGAACTTCTGAAGGACAGCGATAGAATCACTGCGGAAGCAGTTCTATGGCTCCTCAAGAAGGGATTCTGCCACCTCCTCCCGGCGTTTTGATGAATGGCAGAACCTGTCAGGAGAGCCTGCCGGATTGGCAGTCCGGGTAGTGCCAGCGATTTAATGACGGCTGCTCAGCCTCTTGTATTGTTTAGATCACACGCCAAACAATTTGCCCATTTTACCCGTCAGCGAATTTGCTGGCCGTCGGGCTTCTTCGCGATCTGCCATTTCTTCAGCCTGTCTGCGATGGGCGTCTTCATAAATTCAATTGCTCCTCTTCTCCCGCACAGCCAGGGCCTGCAAATATGTCTTGGCCAAGCCGGAAATCTTCCGGTCTTGGCTGCCTTCCAGGCCGGCGAAGATGGTCTTCGCTTCGTCAAATCTGGATTGCGCCATGTAGATGATGCCAAGGTTTCCGGCATAAGTCTCATTCGAGGGATTAAGGCGAATGGCATTTTGGTAAGCTGCCTCTGCCTCTGCCGTCTTTTGTTCAGTAGCCAGCGTGGCTGCCAGGATCGCAAATCCGTCGGCAAAGGTGGGATTCAATTCCGTTACTTGCCGGGCTTCCTGCTCCAGATCTTTCACCTTGTAGGGATCAGCCCGCTGTTGCAAAACCAAAGCCAGGTAATAATGACCCAACCAATTCTTAGGGTCGCCTTCAATGGCTTTGCGAAAATATTTCTCCGCGGCATCGAGATTGCGATGGCGAAGGCTGTCGAGCCCTAAGCCGCGCTGAGCTCCGGTGCTCCGAGGCTCTTTGGCCAGGATCGCCTCGAACTCCTTGACTGCTATTGCGTGGTAACCGGGTTCATGTAAATGGACATCAGCCAGAATCGTTTCCACGGCCAGATCGTTCAGCGGCGCGACAGTGATTGGGACATCCACGTGCGGCGCCGACAAGACTGTCGCACCCGACGAGGAGTCTGCTAGTGCTTTTTTGGGGCCTTCTGGAAGATTCTTAATCGCAGCGTCGAATTCGTCGGGAGTCATGTTGAAGGCCTGCTTGATAGCTTCTGGTACGGAAGTCTGCCGACGGACGAGCTGAAAATATTTCTGGGCCTGGTCCATCTTGTGATACGTGAGCAGGTAATCAACAATGCGCCTCGACTCGGCATAAAACGCCGATTCCTCGCTGTCACTGTGACGGGCGTGGGCGGCCAGATAGGCGCTGCTGAACAATGTTGCTACAGGAATGAATTGGTCGCGGGAAGTATTGGAAATGGCTTGCGCTGAATCTCCCAGGATCAACTGGTCTTTTTGAATCTTTATGGTGGAAAAATACACCGCAAACCCCTCCTCGAACCAGCGCGGCAGTGGAGGGAAGTTGTTCTCGATCAGTCGATGCGCATACTCGTGCAACACCACTTCTCGCCCCACCCTCGTTCGGCGCAGAGGCGTTGGCTGGCGGTTCAGCATCTTGAGATTAAGGAGAATGTAGTCCACATCCTGATGGTGCAGATACACCCCTTTCACTGCATACTTGATGACGGTTTTCAGCCCGGATTCAGGCCCCGGCTCCACGCCCGGAGGTTCATTGTCGGCTTCGGTAATCAGGTTGCCGCTGTCGAGCACGTTGCCGGCAAACGGCTGGTCCTGGTCCATCCGCAACGCATATTCAATCAGCCGCTTTTCATCTTCCATGGCGACGATCTGTACCAAAGGCGACTGGATCTCTTTGCCATTCAACAGCAGCTCCGCGAACACTGCGCGCATCTGCTCAAATTGCTCCGCAAGCTCGCGCCCCCGTTTCTCATTGGCATCGGTCAATACCCGGAAATGAGGAGACTTGACCTCAATCCACTGTGCCGGAGCGTGCTGCCCGGAAATTCCAAAAAGAAACGGGGCACACAGAAATGTACCCAAGATCCAAACTAATAGGGTTTTCATAGAAGTAGCTTATCCGGAAACCGAGATGAATCTCTGCCTACCGATTGCTGACACCGTAAGCAAGGATATTGTTCCACTTGTGAAAGAGAAGAAGCGGAAAGAAAATTTAAGAAATGTTAGTACAAGCACCCTGTTCTTAAGATGTCAGCCGAAGGAGCCTTGGCTGTGTCGAAGGAACATGTTACGGGAAACGCAGCCAAAGTGACTATTGCAAATTATTTCCCGGTGCTGGCCGCCATCTTCTTCACCATGGCCAACACCAGCTTGCGGTCGCTGTCGTTGAGATTGGAAGAATATCGGCGGATCTGGCTCAGGAAGCGGACCTCTTCTTCGGTCAATGGCGGGAGATTCCGGGAGTTGCCATTGGCATGATGATCGGTAAAGAACTGGCCTAATGGCAATTCCATGGCTGAGGCAATTTTGGCTAGTGTGTCCAGGGAAGGAATGGTGTGTCCATTCTCGACTCGAGAAAGGTAACACCGCAGTAACCCAGTGCGTTTCTCGATATCGCCCTGGGACATGCCTTTTTGCAGTCGATAGTTTCTGATCGTTTCGCCGATATTCATGCGCGACGCAACTCGTTTCGAATTTACTATTGAATTACTGCCAGGGGGTGTGTGAATAGTAACCAGAGAAGATGGTTTTCGCAAGGACAATTTTTGTCATTGCTTTACGCCGTGAGTCTGCAAGGATTTCTCTCGGCCCACTCCTGTGGAAAAAAGCGTTCCTCATGCCCTGACCTAAGCCTGACTTTGTAATCCGTTTCGAGCCGCCTACGTATACGGATAAAAAACAAAAAACAGCAGCGACAGCGCTGTAAGCACCCACAATGCCGGCCTGATCTGCCTGCCTTTTCCACCCACCATCTTGCAGAGCGGATACAGCACAAACCCGGCAGTAATTCCCACAGCAATATTGAACGTGAAGCTCATCAGAGCGACTACCGCAAATGCCGGAATGGATTCGGTGTAGTCGCTAAAGTCGATCCTGGTGATGGGCGCCAGCATGAACAGCCCGGTCACGATCAACGCGGGACCGTAGGCCTGTGGCGGAATCGAGCTTACCAGCGGAGCAAAGAAAAGAGTCAAAGCGAAACATCCTGCTGTGACCAAGGCGGTCAGGCCCGTGCGTCCGCCGGCTTCGATGCCCGTAGCCGATTCGATGAATGCTCCCGATGTCGTAGTACCAATAGACGCAGAAAAACAGGTGGAAAGAGCATCCACCAGCATGGGCCGCTCGATCTGAGGCAAGTTGCCGTGCTCGTCGAGAAATCCGGCGCGTGCCGACAGGCCAATCAGCGTACCCATGGTGTCCACAAAGGCCATGATGAACATGATGAACACAATAGGAAAGCTGCGCCAGGTAAACGCGCCGGCAAAATCAAGCTGCCAGAAGATCGGCCGCAGGGTAGGTGGCATGCTCAGCCAGTGATCCGGAGTTTGAGCCGTTTTGGTCACAAATGCCAGGGCCGCGGTGAGCACGATGCCGAGCAGAATTGCTCCGCGTATCCGGCGGATGACCAGCACGGAAATCAGGATAAAGCCTGCTATCGCAACCATCACAGGTTTGGCTGTGAGGTGTCCAGAGCGCACCGGTGCGCCGGCGCTGCCGAGAGTCACGATACCGGCCTGATTGAGTCCGATGAACGTCAAGAACAATCCAATCCCCACGGCAAAACTGTAACGCAAAGACTGAGGCACGGCCTCCACAAGCCACTTCCTCATGTGAAGGACAGTCATCAGGGCAAACAGTGCGCCTGAAATAAAAATTGCTGCCAAGGCGGTTTGCCAGCGATACCCCAGCACCTGACAAACCGTAAAAGCGATAAAAGCGTTTTCGCCCATGTAAGGAGCAATGGCAAACGGACGGTTGGCGTACAAACCCATCAGCACGCATCCGAAAATGGCGGCCAGCGCCGTGGCAACGAAACTTGGTCCTACCGGAATGCCGGCATTGGCCAAAATGGCGGGATTCACCACCACGATGTACGACATGGTGGTGAACGTCGTGAGTCCGGCAATCACCTCACGCGAAAATGTGGTCTGGTGCTGCTCCAATCGAAAGATCGTCCGCAGCGGACGTAGGGTCATTTGGCGGCCGGCCTCGCTTTGAGAGTTTCATCCAGGTAAGCAAGATAGCCGCTGATGAGATGGTAGGAGTCGTAATAGTTGTTGGGACGAAATTTCTGTGCCAGCTCCTGTTGACTGCGCATCACGGCCACGGCTTCGCGGGTGAGCGAATGGAGCGTGATCTGCGGTATATGGCGGGAAGCAAAGGCTTCTGAGTCGGCATCCCCGGCTTGGGCAATGTCAACCTGGCTTGCCGGCAGCTTCAAGGCATACATCACCACGACCAGGGCTTTGATCAGGCTTTTATCGGAATGAGCAGCCCAAAATTTGGTTGGCGACCAGCCCAGAGCGTCGAGATCGATCATCGCTTCGCTGCGCTTAACCTCTTTGTCAGTCATGTGGTCCGCAAAAAAACGAGCGCCGGTCGGAGTTTTTTCCTCGTCGGCAAAAGCGACAAAGATGAATGTATGCCGCCGTTTTCTTGACGCAAGGCTTTGGTAGAGGCTCGGCAGCAATGACGCCCCCGCCCAGTTATCCGGAGAAATCTGCCCGAAATTTGCTCCCACAATAATGGTTTCTTCACTTTCTCCGGTGAGGCGGCAAACCACGTTGGGCATCTCTGAAGAGGGCACGCTCTGTTCGCTAAGGGAAAGGCATCCAGACTCAAGAAAGAGTTCTTTCATTTTGGAAAGCCGTTCCTGACCATTCGAGGGAACGTTTCCAGCTCTTTCCAAAATGATCGATTTTTCTACCGGAGAAAATCGCAACTTCTGCGCCTGACAAGCCGCCAATAAAATGAGGATGAAAAAGGCCCGGCGCATGGTCCTGAAGATTCTATCTGGTAGTGGAGGGATGGCCAAGTCAGCCGATCGTGTGATTCAGACTGCAATGCACTAAGGCGGAGAATCGGGTGATCGGTGCATCGGGTGATCGGAAAACCATCTCAGTTTTTTACCACACATACCGATCACCCGATTCTGGCATTGAATGACAAGGGACGCGCCAGTAACCCATCCCTAGCGTGTCACGCCGGGGAAACTCGCCGAAGCGCGAGTTGCACTGCCTCACTCGCTTCCAGCGTCTTTGCCGGCTCGGGCGGCTTGGCCCCGGCCTGGAGCAACATTTCCACGGCAGCGGCGTAATCCCCTTTGTGCCGCTCCCAGCTATGCTTGGAACCGACCAATGCCCAGCCGAGAGGCGTATCGCCGTATCTGATGTCCGTTGCCTCTACCGGCGGACGATGTTTCAGCACTTCTTTCAGCATTTCTGTATTGCCGTGCCATGCGGCGAAATGGAGCGCAGTCGCACCCATGCCGCCGCGCGCGTCCACCCGCCAGCCGGCGGCCAGCATCATTCTGACGGCCTCCGTGTTGTTGCCCTCGGCGGCCGCAACGATCTTGGAGCGTTCGTCATCGGAAAGCGACTGCGACACGTTGGGATTCTCTGTCAGCAGAGATTGGAATGCAACCTCATCGCCCAGTTCACAGGCAATGGAAAGCTTGAGAGGCGCAGGGCTTCGTTCCATCAGCAATTGAAAAATCTCTTGATGCCGAAACTCGCGCGCAACAAGGTGGGCAGTTTTGTTGGAGCCAAGGAACCAGGTGTAGATCGTCCCTCCGGAGCGCGGATCCTTTTTGGGGAAGTAGCGCTCTGAAACGCTCTTGTGCACACAGTCAGGATCTGCATCCAGGTGTCTTCTTACAAGATCCAGGTCGCCCAGGGCTGCGGCCATAAGGATGTCGGTCCAGCAGCCTCGTGAGACCAGATAACGGGCAATCTCCTGGCGTTTGCGGACCATATATTGCGCCGGCGTAGACTCGTGGTCGATATCGCGTACGTCAATGCCGGCGCCGTTTTCGAGGAGGAATTCGGCAATCTCCACAGTCGAAGCAAAATGCAATGGCGTCTGTCCATCACCGCCACGGGCGTGGACCAATTCAGGGTGCGCTGAGACTAGCTTTTTGAGATCGTCAATCATTCCTAGCCGGGCCGCAGCGTGGACATCCAGGATGGCGCCACGCTCGATGAGATAGGGCGCGAGGCCACGATCGTCGTCCAGGACACCGAAGCTGCCGGCCCACCAATGGCTTCGTTGGTTGATGTCAGCCCCAGCTTCTAGCAGAAGGTCAACCATTTTGCGATTGGCTGCACGCACTGCCTGTAGCAGCGCCGTGCCGCCAAAGGCAAATCCAGGCAGCGGATCGTTGAGTTTTGCTCTTAGCTCGGGATACTGGCGCAGCAATTCTCCAACACGCACATCGTCGCTAACATTGACCGCAGCAACCAAAGCGGCCATAGGATCGAATGGCACGGTCAGGGCTTCCACGTGCTCTTTGAGCTTGGTCCAACTGTCGAAACCATATTCGCGGGCCACCGCATGTTGGGCATCGGCGAGTTTTGGACCTGTTCCCGAAGATTTTGAGACGACAGAGTTCAACTGCTCCGTGGCCGCAGGATCGCCCTGCTCAAAACTGTGCAACAAATCTTTGGCTTGTTTCTTAAGGTGTTCCAGGCTTGGATGTGCAGGTAAAACGCGAGACATTATTCCTCCTTCTTTATGGCCCGGCGTCCGCTATGCTGGGCAGAAGAGAGGTAATTGTTCGGTCTAACAAAATGCTCAGGCGGGATCATCCCTTTCCGCGGACGGGGTGCAACCTGGATTGCTGATTCAGTGTATCTTGAAACGGCATGATCGTCAGCAAAATTTGTCACGTGCTGCGCGGTAACGTAGTCACTTTCATAAGGATCTAGTTCCAATGACCATGAATACAGACTTCCGGCAACGGTTCGAGATGACAGTTCCGGTGGTGTTGGCTCCTATGGGCGGCGACCCATCGACACCTGAATTGGCTGCTGCCGTCTCCAATGCAGGGGGCTTAGGGTCGCTGGCCATTGCCTATTGCAACCCGGCGCGGATCGAGCGGGATATTGCCAGGATTCGCGAATTGACCAGGCGGCCGTTTGCGGTGAATCTTTTTTCTCCGCTAGCCCAACTGCCGATGAACGATGGCCTGAAGCAAGTTGCTGATTTTCTTCGGCCTTACCACGAAAGGCTTGGCATAAATCCGCCAGAACTTCCACAAAAACCAATCGAGGATTTTGACGATCAGGTGGCTGCCGTATGCAAAGCCGCGCCACCCATCGTCAGCTTCACGTTTGGCCTTCTGCCACCGGACGCAACCCAGCGTCTCAAGTCTCAAGGCATATACCTCATCGGCACAGCCACTACGGTGGACGAAGCCCGCCAGCTTGAAGACGCTCAAGTAGATGCCATTGTTGCCCAAGGCAGCGAAGCTGGAGCGCACCGAGGCACATTTGCATTGCCAGCCGAAGAGTCCCTGATTGGTACCGTGGCGCTGGCGCCACAGGTAGTTGACGCCGTGCGAATTCCTGTAATTGCCTCCGGCGGCATCATGGATGGGCGTGGCATCGTTGCTGCTCTTGTGCTGGGCGCATGCGCCGTCCAGATGGGAACGGCATTTCTCAACTGCAAAGAAGCCGGTACCAGCCCTGCATATCGTGCCGCGCTCGCTCAAGCTCATGAAGACCAAACTACGCTCACGCGTGCCTTCTCCGGGCGCATGGCCCGTGGTTTGCACAATGAATTCGTCGATCAATGGAACGCCTCAGGTATGACTCATCTTCCCTATCCCTGGCAAAACGCATTCACGGCGCAGATGCGTCGCGCCGCGGCCGCAGCCAATCAGGCCGGAATGCTTTCTCTATGGGCCGGACAAGGAGTGCGAATGCTTCGTGAAGGCTCGGCGGCTCAACTGATGTCGGATCTCAAGGATGAGATCAAAAAGGCCCTATCAGACTTGAAGAGTCAATTTGAGTAGAGGACGTTTTTAGACTCGATTGAGAACAATCTTGTCGCCTGCCCTATCCAGATATCCCCAAGGTATCTCCGGATCGTGAGTAAAGATCGTTAGCCATTGCTCCGGGATCGCTTTTTCATAATACTTCTTTTTGTTCTCAATGGTTTCCAGAGGATACAGGTCGTAGGCCATGAGCCAGGTAGGCTCCAGGTGCCATGAGGTGGGCACGAGATCGGAAATGTAGCATGCAGTTTTGCCGCCGCTCTCGATCAGGATGGCATGCATATCGCGGGTGTGGCCGGGATAGGGGACAACGGAAATGCCGGGAGCGATTTCAGTCTGCCCTTTGAATAACTGCATCTGGCCTGAATCGATCAGCGGATTGTAATTGTCGCTGATGTAACTTACGCGATCGCGCTCTAACTGCAATTGCCCGTGCTGCCATTCACCTTCCGGCGCATAGTATTTTGCCTTTGGAAACGTGGCCACGGCGCGGCCCTCCCGATACACCGTATTCCAGCCGCAGTGATCGAAATGGAGATGTGAATTGATCACAATGTCGATGTCTTCGGGTTCCACGCCAGCCAGGCTGAGATTCTCCAGCAGTTTTTCCTGGGTTGCCCAGATTCGTTTCTGCTTTTCCGTCAGCTTGTTGCCGATGCCCGTCTCGATCAGCACGTTGAGTTTTCCCGTCCGCACCAGAATCGAGTTGAGACCTACAGACAGGCGATTGAGTTCGTCGGGTTTGACCTTTCGCTCCCACAGCACCTTCGGAACGACTCCGAAGAAGGCGCCTCCGTCGGCAACATAAACGCCATCGGAAACCACCATCAATTCGAAGCCGCCAAGAAGAATTTTCCGGTTCTTCACTCGGCCTTCTCCGTCTCTACCGGCCGTTGGCCCAGCAATTCACGACGGAAATGGTCGCGAATCCGCGTGAACAAATGGATGCGCGCCGCCGCACCCGAAATAGCATGCGTCTTGCGCGGATAAAGCAGAATGTCAAATTGCTTTCCCGCATCGATAAGGGCATTGATCATCTGCATTGTGTTCTGCATGTGGACGTTATCGTCGCTGGTGCCATGCACTTCCAGCAGATGTCCGTGAAGTTGCTTGGCGTAAGTAATAGGCGAGCTTTTCTTGTAGGCCGCTTCAAACTCGGGAACGAGCCCCGCGTAGCGCTCGGTGTAAATACTGTCGTAGTCATGCCAGTCGGTGACCGGCGCCACTGCCACTCCAGCTTTGAAGCGATCGGTGTGAGTGAGGGCGTTCAAAGTCATATAACCGCCATAACTCCAACCCCACCATCCCAAGCGCGTGCCATCCAGTTGCGGGAATCTACTAAGCACCTGGTCCAACGCCGCCAGTTGGTCTTTGAGTTCCGTCTCGCCAAAATTGTGCATGACCACCGAGGCGAACTTCTTGCCCCGTCCGGCCATGCCGCGATTATCAACGCTCAAGACCGCAATGCCATCTCGCATAAGAATATTGTTGAAAAGAAGACCGTTGCTTTCCCACTGGTCTCGTATGGTCTGCACCGCGGGACCGCCATAGGGGTTCATCAGCAGCGGAATCTTTTTCCCGTCCGATTGCGGAGGCAGGAAGAGCACTCCGTGCAGCCTGGTTCCATCTTCCGCCTGAAAGTCGACGAATTGCGGGGCAGCAAGGTGGTAGCGCTGCTCCAGGCCTGGGGACTTCCACAGGACATCGCAGTTTCCGCCCACTCGACAAAAAGACATTCGCGGGGGAGTCATCAGCGCAGAAAAATCGTCGATGTAAGCCTTGGCGTTCGGAGAAAAATCGGATGCGTGGGTGCCCGGCTCATCTTGGGTCAGGACGCGAAAGCCGCTGCCATCCAGTTTTACCGAACAAAGATGACGCTGGCGGTCGTCGAGGGCATTGGTCGTCGCATAGAGTGTCCCTGAGCTTTCATCAATACCTTCGATGCTGAAGACTTCGAATTCGCCCTTGGTGATCTGGTGTTCCAGTTTGGCCGCGGAGGAAAGCGGGCTGCCCATATCAAAAGAATAGAGATAAAGATGAGTGTAACCATCGCGCCAGCTCGGCCAAATGAATTTATCGCCGGAACTGAGGATGCGGAAATTATCATCTGTCTCGATCCATGTGTCGCTCTTCTCGCTCAAAACCTTGCGGGATTTCCCGCTTGCGGCATCGAAGAAATAAAGATCGAGTTGGTTCTGAGCGCGATTCAGCACCGTGGCCCATATCAGATCGTCGCGTACCCATCCAAACCGGGGAATGTAAATGTCTTTGTTGTCCGTGAGGTTGATCCAATGGGGCTTACCGCCATCGGAGTTCACAACCGCCAGCCGCACTTCGGGATTGGGGTCTCCCACTTTGGGATATTTTTCCTCCGACACGGTAGGATGCTGCGGAATGAAATCCGTAATCGGATACGTTGGCACCTTGGTCTCATCCATCTGCAGGAAAACAATCTTTTTTCCGTTGGGCGACCAGAAATAATTGCTGCGGACGGAAAGTTCCTCGGCGTAAACCCAATCAACCTCTCCGCTCAGAAGGTTCTCATCCTTATCGCGTGTCACCGCAACCTCTTCGCCTCCGGCGATGGGTTGAACTCGCAGATTGTGCCGCCGGATGAACGCCAGCCGCTTACCATCCGGCGAGAACTTGGGATCACCGATCGGATCGCCCGACGAGCTTAAAGCAAGCGACGTGCCGGTCGACAGCGTATGCAGCCAGAGTTGGCCATTCACGTCGAAGAGTATGTGCTGGGAATCAGGAGACCAATGATACGGAGCAACGTGGTACCGGGCGCGGTTGTCCTTTTCACGGTCATCCTTGGTTTTGGCGGGAGGCGGCGTCATCGAACTCAGCTTTTCAGAAGCAACCAGCACAGCAGATTTCCCGGTTGAGACGTCGATGTAATAAAGCTGGGTCTTTCCGCTCTTTTCGTCCTGAAGGAAATAAGAAACCTTGTTCCCATCGGGACTCCACTTGATGGCCTCCGGCATCAGGTCTGGAATGCCATTGGACGCATAGATGGACCGAATCGTAAGTTCCTGCGTCTCAGTAGAGGATTGCTGTGCAACACATACTCCAGCCAAGAAAACAACCAATAAAAAATGCTTCACAAGCCGGCTCCAGGTTTGTTTGTAGATGAAACTCAGAGTGTACATCGACGGCCAAAAACCACAAAGGTTGGAAGATAAGCAGGGTGTAATTAAAAGTGCGAGTCGCTGTGCATAATATTTTCTACCGAGATTTCGTCTCCACAGCCGGCGGCTGTGCTCCCACGTTGGTTGGGTGGAGTTGCCTGAGTGAATTTTGCAAATCTGCCGCTACAAAAAGTTTGGTTTCCACTTGGGGTTTGTTCAGCACGCCCCTTTGTTACACGACGATTACCCCCAGAGAATCCTTGGTCAGTAATAAAATTAAAGTATCTTAATGTTAGGATTGGGCTTAACAAGTCAAAAGTTGGTTTAAAGTTGGTTTGAAGTTACCAGGGGGTGGGGGGTGGAAGAACCAATGGTTAAGATTTCACAATCTGTGCTTTTGGGACAGTTTAAGCATGTTGCGAACATAGCTCCGCCATCGAAGTAGCCACGCCAGTTAAGGTCCGCGCGAATGACCATGAATTGAGATCCAAATCCGTTCGCTCTGCTCAGGATTTCGCCTGCGGGCTCCACCCCTTGGATGACTCAGGATCACGCCCGCATTACGACTCAAGTTAAAGTCCGCGCGAATGACCTTGAGTTTTGCGAATCTAAAAAGTCGATTCTACCACGATTGTATCATTGTGTCAAGAATAAATTAGTAGTAGTTTTATGGACCGAGTTTTAGCTTGAGGTGCCGCGCCAACAGCAACTTATCTCTACTGCTTATCGGGTGTAATTAAAAGTGCGAGTCACGATGCAGCAGATTGCGATCCGCAGTTGGGCCTTTGTGATCCACGCTAAATGCAAGGTCCTTCGGCTCACCTCTGTCGAAAATCATTATTTATTGCGCTCCGCTCCGCCCCCAGGGCAGGCTCTTAGGGGCTGGTTCCTCAATGCCCTTGAATGTGACGCCCATTTTCATCTTCTTCGGTGGGCTGAAGGCTATAGGCGACTCAGGGCGGGCTCCTCCGATCTCCCCTCGCTGGCGCGCGGGGATACTGTCGGGATGACGATTTCACTTTTCCCACTTATCACGAGCTTGACTCGCACTTTTAATTGCACCCAGATAAGCAGGGTGTGAGTTTCACTGTGATCCCTTCCTCGGCCGCAACTGCCGAGCTTATGATCCCATCTAATCAGCCCTGGCGCGCAGATGGCGCCGGGGATGACGATTCCTTTCTGACTCGCAGTATGCCTGTGGAATCCAAGAGGAGCCATGACCTATAAATCCGCAAGCCAGGCGCTCCAAACCCTGGCTGACTCGGGCAGGGCGCGCACCGCGCGAGCTTACTTCAAAAACTGCACGCAGGATGTCTTTCTCGGGATAACGACTCCCCAACTCCGTCGCCTTGCCGGGGAATACTGGGAAATGAAGCTCTCTGAGATTCGCAAGCTGATGCAGTCTCAGGTTCATGAGGAACGTTCCCTGGCTAACGAGATCCTGCGCATCCAATTTCGCAAGAGTGGGCCACGGCAGCAAAAGCAGATTTTTGATTTCTACGTCAAGAATCGGAAGTTCATCCGCGAATGGGACGGAGTCAATGGCAGCGCCCCTTATATTGTTGGTCCCTACCTGTTAGGCAGGAGCAAGAAGCTACTTTACGAGTGGGCTCGTTCCCCACGCCTATGGGACCGTCGTATCGCCATCGTCTCTACTCTTTGGTTTATCCGCCAGGGCGAGATCGCCGACACGCTGAAGCTTGCACAAATAGTGCTCGGGGACGGCGAAGACTTGATCCACAAAGCCACAGGATGGATGCTGCGCGAAGTCGGCAAGCAGGATCAAGCGGCTTTGAAGAAATTTCTCAACATACACTGCGCCGTGATGCCGCGCACCATGCTTCGCTATGCGATTGAGCGTTTTCCTGAGCCGGAGCGGAAGATGTACATGTCACGCAGAAAACGTTGACGGATTTTGAGTCAATTGAAAATGACAAGTTGTGATATGAGGCCCAGGCTTTGGTAAGTCGTCTACCTGCGGTAAGATTGCGTCGGGACTTCCCGATTTATGGTCAACGAAGGTCCGTTCTATCGGTATGGAGTCGTGGCTTTTTACCATTTCACGGATCGTCGTAACTTGTCGATGATTCGGGAATACGGAGGGTTATATTCTCTTGCCAGGCTTCGGGAGTTAAAGATTCAGGTACCAGCTCCTGGTGGAAACGACTGGAGCCACGAAGCTGACATGCGAAAGGGGCTCGATAGGTACGTGCATCTGTGCTTTCGTACGAACCATCCGATGCTCTTTCGGGCCATGCAAGACAAAAGGATCGAAGTGCCAGTTTATCTTGAAGTTCATCCGGACGTCCTTCAGATTGACGGAGTAATGTATGCCGCTGACGTCTCCAACAAGTCAGGAGTTGAGATTTACTCGCTCGACCAAGCAAAAGAAATGGTGGATTTCGAGGTACTATATACGAAGACTGATTGGAAGGACCCGGATATCCAGAAACGATTGCAGCACGCTGAGAAATGTGAACTGCTAGTTCCAGATCACATCCCCCTGGATCTCATAAGGAATTTTCCTCATGGCTGAACGTCCAATCTTTATTCCGGCGCCGGATTCACCTGAGCTGGTTAGAGAGCTGTCTATGCAGATCAGGTGGAATCCGGGGTTTGCTCCGATCCAAAAGAAAAAGAACATCATCGCACTTCACTCTGCATCTGCCAAAGCGGGATATGCTCCGCTATTAGAAGTCTCTACCAAGTCAGAGGAAAAGCTTGGGCGGCACCTCAGCGCATTTAATTTGAAGGTGCATAATGATCACCTCGGAAGTTTGCCTCTAGAGGCAGCCTTTCAGGGAAGCAAAGTCTTTGAGCGCGGGGGACCATACACAGACCTTTATACAGTTAGGGATGTCAGGGATGCCAAGCGAGACCCACGCCTGAAGGAGTCGGGCCAGCTCAAGGGATTTAAGTTTGAAAGCTTGTGGTTTCCACTTCAACCGAAGACAGCTTTTTACGATTGGCTCTATATCACGGCTCTGTATGAACACCGCGAGTGGCTACGAGCACACATTTTTCGTTATGCCGGATTTACAGACATCGAGTTCAACCCGGAACGGTCAATAAACTGTCAGGCTCGGTCATGTGCCCTTCTGGTGACCCTGATGAAAAATGAGTGGCTTGATGAAGCAGTGAGTTCTCCAGAGGCTTTCATAAATTTGCTTTTGAGCCAGCACTACCGGCCAGATCATACTCGCCGCGCAAACCAAGAAGCCCTCTCTCACCATTGAGGTCCAGTCTGACACAAAGGGCTTCTGTGCCCAAAACGTAATTTACAGAGGGTCAGGCCGTGAGGTGTTGTCATGCCTTCATGACGGTCTCGATACCGGCAGCTAGGGCTTTTCTCGTTTCAGGCTCTAACTTTCGAGGTTCGTCACCATCGTAAATCTTCATCCGGTTCAGCCATTCGAGAAATTCCGGTGCGGGCTGCAAATTGAAAAGCCTGCGCACTGCCAAGGCATCATGGAAGCTGGTGGATTGATAGTTCAGCATTACGTCATCGGCGCACGGAACGCCCATAAAGTAATTGCAGCCAGCCGCCGCCAGCAGAAGAAGCAGATTATCAGCCGAATTCTGGTCGGCAGCGGCGTGGTTGGTGTAGCAGACATCGCATCCCATAGGCAGGCCCAACAACTTGCCCATGAAATGGTCTTCGAGGCCCGCACGGATGATCTGCCGCTCGTCGTAAAGATATTCGGGACCAATGAAGCCGACCACGGTGTTTACCAGAAATGGTGAAAACACGCGAGCTACACCGTAAGCGCGGGCCTCCAAGGTCAGTTGGTCCACGCCATGATGCGCCTCTGCAGACAGCGCACTGCCCTGGCCGGTCTCGAAATACATTACATTGTGGGAATCGGTAGATCGGGAAATCGGGAGATCGGGTGATCGGTCCATCCCTCGGTCTTTGTGATGTTCGAGTACTTTCTGTTGGCCGTCGGACAACATGCTGAGCGTGACCCCGAAGCTGCGATTCGCCGCTTCCGTCCCGGCGATGGATTGAAATAGCAGATCGATGGGCGCCCCACGTTCCAGCGCCGCCAGTTGTGTGGTTACATGCGCCAGGCAACAAGCTTGTGTAGGGATATTCCAGGCGGTAATAAGGCGGTCGAGAGCCACAAGAATTGCGGTGACGGTCTCAACCGAATCGGTGGCAGGGTTGACTCCGATCACTGCATCGCCGCAGCCAAAGAGCAGTCCATCCAGGGCGGAGAGCAGAATTCCGCCAAGATCGTCGGTGGGGTGGTTGGGCTGCAAGCGGATTCCCAGGACTCCGCGCTGGCCCATGGTGTTGCGGCAGCGAGTCACAACTCGAATCTTAGACGCTGCCAACACCAGGTCTTTGTTGCTCATGATCTTGGCTACGGCGGCGGCCATCTCCGGAGTGATGGCCCAGTGCAATTGGCCGAGTGTAGCTTCATCAGTCTCGTCGCCGAGGATGAACTCGCGGAACTCTCCAACGGTCATGCTTTTGATCGCCGAGAAGCCTTTGGCATCGTGAGTTTCAAGGATCAGGCGGCTCACATCATCTTGATCGGGATCGATCACGGGATTCGCCAGAATCTCTTCGAGACTCCGGTCTGCAAGGGCACATTTGGCGGCTACACGTTCCTGTTCAGAACGCGCTGCAATGCCGGCAAGTTGGTCGCCTGATTTTTCCTCATTGGCCTTGGCCAGCAGTTCAGGCAGGTCGGAGAAATGAAAACGCTCGCGCATTTTGTGTCGGTTCCATTATGAACCATGGAACCCGGGAGATTATTGCTTTTTGGTCTTTTTGGAGTCACCACCGGGAGCCGGATTGCCCGGGTCTGTGAGCATTACGAATTGAGAGACGTTGTCGGCACGGTCGGGTGCGTTGGCGATCACAATTCTCGACTGCCCGTTTTCATCGGTAACTACTCCTACGGAGGTGGCTACGATACATGTGACCGTGAGCGTGCCGCTGGCGGAGTTTCCGGGGGACGCCATCATTGCAGCAGGAGCGGTGTTTTTCCGCTGGCCAAATGCCAAACTGGCGCTTGCCAGCATCAGAAGGATCAAAACCGATTTGTTGATTTGCCTGTTGCCCCACATGATTGGCTCCGTTCATTTCCGGAGGAATCAGCTCTCCTCCGGCGTGATGTTTATCGGTAACCATTTCCAGGGGCTTAACGTGCAAATAATCTTCGACGAGTGTTTACTGTGGGCAGATGCCCGCCGGTAAGAACTTCTCTTTAGAAAGTTTCAGAATCCGGGAGCTCTCACCTGGCATTTGTACTCAAAAGGCGGGCTGAGATGCTTGCGATTGTCCTGTTCTACTGGCTCGTTGGATTAGAAATTATTGGTGACGATAGTTACCCAATCGCGCGGCCGAGCTGCCGGCTCGCGAGGATATTTGTAATCATTGCCATGAAGTGAACCGGAAGTAACGTCCATCACACCGGAAATCATGCTTTCCGTTATGGTTTTGTGGTATCCAAGGGACAATGCATTTTCCCGAAATTGAATGGAAGCCTTTGCCACGCATCCAGTTCTTCGCCTGGCTGGTCTTTTATGTCCTTATTTTGTGTTTTCTGGCGGCTAATTTCTCCACGCCCACATTGTTGGACAACGTGCATCTGCCAGTTCATGAAGCTGGGCACCTGCTTTTTCGCTGGTTTGGCGAGACGGCCGAACTATGGGGTGGGACGATCCTTCAGTTGCTCGTACCGGTCCTGCTGGTGGTCGCCTTTGTGGTCCGAGCGGAGTTACCCGGCGTCACGTTTTGTGCCGTCGCTTTCTTTCATAGCCTTATGGGTGTCGCCACATACATGATCGACGCCTTGTATCGCGAACTGCCCTTGGTCACAGTGGGCGCGGCCTCTGAAGAAGCCGAGCATGATTGGGCGCGCATTTTCAACTCGCTGGGGGTGTTGCCACGCGCAATTCAAATCGGAAATACCGTGCGGTTTCTCGCATGGTGCGGCATGATCGCCACAATCGCATGGTTTTGCTGGCGGTATTACCGGCAGAAACGTGAGACTGATCGTTAAGGCGTCCCCATGGTCTCCACCAACTCGAGCACCGTTCTGCGGACCGGCTTCATCAATGGAAGAGTTGAGAGACGGATAAGAGTCACAATCAATCCCAGGCTCTTTTCGATGAGTTGCTGCGTTCGTTGCCGGCGGGGCGAGCGATCGTAGATCCAGAAAAGGATCAACGCCATCTGATAAAGCCATAGCAGATACGGCAGACGCTTTTGCAGGTCGGGCGGCACCTTTGTGTCGCTGCCTTCTACGGCCAGGCGCAGGTGTTCAATCGCTTGCTCCCGGATTGGACGAGTTTCTTCGCTGAAAGGGGAAAGAGGGTCCTGGGTGTCAGGAGCGTGACGGAAGAGCGCGTCGCAGAATTTGCGGTTCGGCTCCAGCAGCTCAAGGCGTTTTTCGAGGACACAGCGGATGCGGTCTTTCATCTTCTTGTGCTTCTGCATCTCTTCGAGCACGGCTTCGTGACTGCCGTGCTGCATTTCGCCATAGAAGGCCAGCACAATGGCGTCCTTGGAGGAGAAGTAATAATAGGCGGCGCCCAGGGCCACACCGGCTTTTTGGGCGATATCACGCATGGTGGTCTCTTCAAAACCTTTCTCGCGGAAAAGTTGAAGGGCTGAGTCGTAGATTTTCTGGCGCGTCTCCTCAGCCCTGGCGGTAATGCGTTCCTTTGCCATCTTGTTCATTTCAGATAGTCCGATATCGTTCCTTGGAGTGGGCACGGCTCCAGCGTAACCTGCCTAAGTTCGTTGGCTACTCGGGCCGGGTCTTTGCTGGCCAGCCAGAGTGAGATTTTGTGGCGGTTCTTCGACAATGTATCAAATGCCTGTCTGGCCAACGGCAGCAACAGAGGATGCGCCAGCCGGAAGGACCAACTTCGATAGGCTTGCAGCGCGTACAGGCACATGATCCAGGCACGGTTGTTCAGATAGACATTGCCTTCATCACTGATCACAACCAGGTCATCGGATGATGCAATCTGCTCCAGGCCCGGAAAAGTCTGTTTCGCCAGCGGCGAGCCAGCAGGAATCATCTCTAACTCCAGCCAGTGCCGCTGGCCGCTCAGCCAATCTCTGAGACGGAGGCAAAGCTCACATCGTGGATCATAGAGAACATAAAGCTTCGTCATAAAAGGAACCTCGCATGTCACTTTCCTTCGGCTGATACCTCAGGACAGGCCCTTCGGCTGACACCTCAGGACAGTCCTTTTGGCCGGCGACTCAGGACAGGTCTGCCCCCGGGTAATGTGTGACAGGTCCGACTCCGAGTATTGTGTTGGGCGCTACCGGAGGGCGATCCATCGACCATCCGTGATTCCGGATCCTGGAGAAAACGAACAGATTAAAGAAATGCATGGCGCCCAGCGTGAGCAATACCCAGCCGATCTTCGCACTCAGCATCTCAATCGCCTCGCGCCAATCGTGAATGAAGAGGTCACTTTTTAAGGCCAAAGAGACAAACCCGATGTTGATCAAGTAAAAACCTACAACCAGCAAATGATTGACGGACGCGGCCAAATCGGTGCTTCCGTGAAACGCATCCACCAGGAAGATTGCTCCTCGCAGGTGAAGGGTGCGAGCCACCCAAACCGTAAGGGCAATGCTGATGAGCAGATAAATGAGGTAACTAATGACGATAATCATGAGGTCTCCTTTCGCGATAATTGAACATGTTCAAAATTTAACGCTGCGAGGAAGATTTGTCAAGATGAAGATTGGGTGAAGAAATTGGGTAATTGGGTAATTGGGTAATTTCGAGGGTGGGATGAGCAAAATCTAGAATGTAGAAGTGGCAAACGAGCAACTACGGTTGGGTTTTTCAATTACCCACTCACCAAATTACCCGTTTACCCAGTTCTCTCAGTACCGCAGATACTTGCCGAGGATCGAGACGACAACTCCCAGGCCGCAGAGGGGAACGGGACCCTGGGCTTGCCACAAGGTGCTGGGTTCTGCTCCGTTGGTTACCATGTATGTACCCCAAAAGATTCCGCCTACCATCATGAGTCCGCCGATGGTTTTGATAAATCCGCTCCCCTGTTTCTTGGGCTTCGCTCCTCTGGATTGGTAGATAGGGCGGTCTTCATAGGCTTCGCGAGAGGTGGTACCCCACTCGTCCTGAAACACTTTGTTTTTGGGGGGCTGCTGCATGATTACACTTTGTCCCATTTTGCGATGAAATTCAACTGCCAAAAGGACAACAGGGTACTTGCTCCACCGGGGGCTTGGCCCGATTCCCCTTGCCCTGCTCACGATTACAATACATGTTTCCAAATTATGACCCATCTATTTCAACCTCTTCGGCTTCGTAATTTAGAGCTTGCGAATCGAATTGCCGTTTCGCCCATGTGCCAATACTCGTGCATCGACGGGTTTGCGAATGAATGGCATCTGGTCCATCTGGGGAGCCGGGCAGTCGGCAAAGCTGCGTTGGTGATGGCCGAAGCTACGGCCGTGACACCGGAAGCCCGGATCAGCCCCAAAGACCTGGGCATCTGGAGTGACGCGCATATTGAGCCGTTGCAGCGAGCATTCTCGTTCATCGGGCAGCAGGGATCGGTCCCCGGAATCCAACTTGCTCATGCAGGCCGCAAGGCTAGCACGAGTGAACCCTGGAAAGGGGGGCGTCCGCTCAGTCTCGAAGAGGGGGGATGGACGCCGATATTTGCACCTTCCCCGATTGCCTTCAACGAGGGGTATCAGGTTCCGCAGGCGCTGAGCGTGGCACATATCGCCGGCATCGCAGAAGCTTTTGCAATTGCGGCCAAGCGGGCTGAAGCCGCAGGCGCCAAAGTCGTGGAGATTCACGCCGCTCATGGCTACCTGCTGCATTCTTTCCTCTCGCCTTTGAGCAATCATCGCCAGGATGAATATGGAGGCTCGTTCGAAAATCGCACTCGCGCTTTGCGAGAAGTGATTACATCGGTGAGGAAGGTCTGGCCGGAGCAATATCCGCTCTTTGTCAGGATTTCAGCCTCGGACTGGGTTGATGGCGGCTGGACGGTGGAGGATTCCGTGGCCCTCGCCAAAATCCTGAAATCGTTGGGAGTCGATGTTGTTGACTGCTCCTCGGGAGGAGTTGTTCCTCACGCAAAGATTCCTATTGGTCCAGGATACCAAGTGCCTTTCGCGCAGCGCATTCGCGGTGAAACTACGATTGCAACCGGGGCCGTAGGCATGATCACCGACCCTGCTCAGGCAGACCAAATCATCAGGACAGGACAAGCCGACCTGGTTTTTCTTGCCCGCCAGTTACTACGGGAGCCTTACTGGCCACTCGATGCCGCCCGCGTACTGGGACACGACATCCAGTGGCCGCCGCAATACGAGCGAGCCAAGCTCAAGTAGCAGGCCGCAGACACACGCGCGCTGTCATTCCAGAATCAGACCGAATCTCGCGTAAAGAATTTGGCCGCCGGGAGGAGAGGTTACAACGGCCACAGCCTTTTCGCCGCTCGTCAGGAACTCTTGGCGCGCCGGATGGGTTGGGCCTCTGGAGGCATCATCTCTTCCGGTCTTTTGATCTCACGCTTCTCGACGGGTGACGAGAGAACGATCGAGGTCGAGGTCGTGCCATAAGGCGTGAGCCGGTCAATCAGCGATTCCAGGTGTTCAACCGAACGCACATGCACCTTCATGATGAACGAATCGGCGCCGGTTCCGCGGTGACACTCAACTACTTCAGGCGAGTTTTTCACCACCGCAGTGATCCGGGTAAAGACGTCGCCCACCACAGACATACGAATAAACGCTGTGATCGGCATACCTATGACGGTTGGATCGACATCGGCGTGATATCCGACAATGATCCCGGCTTCTTCCATTCGCTTGACCCGTTCCACGACTGCCGGGGTTGTTAGGCCAACTCTTCGGCCCAGTTCGGCATAGGAAAGCCGCCCATTGAGTTGAAGCTCATGTAGCAACTTCCAGCCAATCTGGTCCATTAGTTTTTCATTTCGTAAGACAATCTCCATTCTCCACCTTATAACCTTCGTTAGATTTTGGGCGTTTACTACATGCTGGCGCTAAGAGGTGCCAGTGTGGGGGGGTTAGTAAAGAGTGAGTACACTTTAATCTTAAAAAGGCAAGTAAAGCAAGTCCTTTATCTTTTAGATAACACCTAAAGTCACATTCCCGCAGCCGGGCACTTTTCATTCGACGCCCAAAGAACAATTTCAATATCAAAATTCTTTCTAGATTTTCAGATACGTGCATGAAGTAAAGCTTTGAGCGTCAGGGGGTTGGGAATTGTGAGCTAACTGCTCAACTGAATGATTGGAGGATTCTTAAGAATGGAGAAGTCTTGGTTTTTGTGAGAAATGACAAGGGCAATGATACTGGTCTATCTTATGGATTTTCCAGAGAGGTTGGAAAATTTCTCATTCATTTCAAACGTTTATCGAACCAGGTCCTCACACGCTCAATTACATCTTTCTGGTGTTCGGGCCGTGCAAATGCGTGGCCCTCGTGTTCATAAACCACGAACTCGGTGTCAGTTCCGATGGTCTTTAGAGCGTGCCAGAATTCATACGACTGTGGTGTCGGACACTCGCCATCACTATCGCCTACCAAGACCAGTGTGGGCGTTTTGGCATTCTTGATAAAGGTGATCGGAGAACTTTTCGCATAAACTTGCGGATCGTCATAGACGGAAGCGCCGAAAAACGGAATCATCCACTGATCGATCTGGTTTTCTCCATAATAGCTTTGATAATTTGCGATGCCCGCGCCGGCTACGGCTGCAGCAAAGCGGTTCGTTTGTGTTACGCCCCACATGGTCATGTAGCCGCCATAACTCCAGCCGGTAAGTCCGAGCCGGTGCTCGTCAACAGGAACTTCTTTCAGTACCTGATCAACACCCGTCATGATGTCGCGCCAGTCGCCATACCCAAAGTCCTTCACGTTGGCGCGGGTAAAATCTTCGCCTTCACCAAAGCTTCCGCGAGGATTAGGAAAGAAGACAAAGTAACCAGCACCGGAAAGAGCGACTCCAAAGCTGTGCGGTCCCGGCCAGGAAGAGCGGGCCATGGCTCCGGGGCCACCATGAACATCTACCACCATTGGATATTTCCGCGAAGGATCGAAGTTGCGGGGATAGAGCAACCATCCCTGTAGATTGAAGCCTTCGTTCGTCCAATGAATGCTCTTGGCTTCGCCCCAGGCCGGCTTGAGATTGGCATTGCTGGAGGTAATTTGTTGCCAATTGCCAATGGGACCTGCCCAGAGTTCCGGTGGATGAGCGAGCGACTGACGGATCATGGCCGTCATATGATGATCCGATGAAAGCGACACTGCGGTGCCCCAACCATTGGCGTTGATCTGATCGCCGGTTTGGAAAAGAGTATCGATCGTTCCGGTAGCGAAATCTACAGTGGCCAGGCCGCTGCCACCATCGATTTCTTCACCGAAGAAAATCTTTTTGCCATCTGGGGTCCAGGTCAGCCAGCTAGCCGATGCCTTCATACCCGGAGCAGCGTTTCTGGCTTCGCCTCCGTTGGACGTCACCACAAGAATGTCTCCGCCTACCGAAGGCTCGTCGCTCATGAGACCCTCGATAAAGGCCACAGATTTGCCGTCGGGAGACCAAGTTGGGTTGGCGATCTGGAGCGGAGTTGCGTGGATGGAGGTCATCTCTCCTCCATCGACGCCAAGCGTGTAAATCTGTGCAATGTACCAGTTGTTATCGCCATTGCCATAGGCTGCCGTTGTCACGAAGCGCTTGCCATCCGGCGACCAGTCATATTCGTAAACGTACATGTCGGCTGGCGATATCTGTCGCAGGTTTCCGCCAGCAACATCGACAAGGGCGAGCCGCTGTTCGGTTACGGATTCCTTGATGACTCCCGTCTGTGCGACCTCGGCTACCAGAGGACCTGCGGCACGCTCCGCATTTTCTGTGAAGAGCAAAGCGATTGTCTTGCCATCGGGCGACCAGCCGGGAGCTGCAAGAAAGCCTTTCACGTTGGTGATTTTTCTGGCAGTACCTCCAGCAGCATTCACCACGTAGAGTTGCTGCTGTCCTGATTTTGCGGCATCGGAAAGAAAAGCCAACCTCTTGCTATCCCGAGACCATGAGGGAGCGCTTTCGTCGTGACCCGTTTTCCCATCCCCGGCAGTGATGCGACGCGGCTTCGCTCCGGAATGGGATTCCGCGACATAGATTGACGAATCCTGCACCCAGGCCACCTGCTTGCCGTCGGGCGAGATGACAACGCCTGCGAAACCTTTGCCGGCAAAGAGCGCATGCACCGTCTCATCCATTGCAGATTGCGGGCCCTTTTTTGTCTGGGCGGATATAACCGGCACAGTTAACGCCAAGACAAGGGTTACTAAAGTGATCTTCTTCAATGGCTGGGGCATCCGCTTCTCTCCAGGCTCTTCGTTCATAAGTCCCCTCAGATTCTACCTTGGTCCAGTAGCCAGCCCGTACAAAACGTTCTTTGTTTTCTCTAATTTAACGGGTACTTGTCGAGGCAAATCACCTCCAAAGGTGTCTTGAGGGTGAAATGTTTTAAGGCACCGTTTATGCCCGTTCTGATTCTGGAACAAAAATGAGCTTTTTCTTAACTGAGATGGTTTGTATGCAATTATCCAATTTGGGGGTATTGCGCAAGCTTGGACCATCTCACCCGGAAGAACGGTTACTCGATAGCCCATGAATGGCAGTTCTGGGTGCGGGAGCGCACTATTGATGATGTCAAAGTGTTTCTTCGCAAGATTGACTGGGATGATCTGCGTGAGGTTTTTGACAGGACGCGAGAACAATATACCCGGAGGACGCAATCTGGGGATCATCTGCGAAAGATCATGCGGACCAATTTGCTGAAAGCGCGAGAGTTTCTATCGCGCATGTCGCACAATGCACAGGTCGTGCAGGAATGGGCGAATACTGAACTAAAGAAATTGCGGGAAAGCGCATCGGGTTCTTCAGCCAACTCAGGGCATCAACTCCGCGAAACGGCACAAATGGCAGCCGACTTCCGCAGCCTTTCCAGGATGCAGCGTATTAAAGTGACTGCGTGGATGACTCTCAGAATTGACTGTTGGCCAGTCAGTCACATGCCGAGCGTTGCCAGCTTGCGCAACCTGGGAGGCAATGGCGAATTAGATTTAATCCGCCTCTACGAAGAGCTCAAAAAAGACGCAGCCAAGCTGGCACTCCCCTATGGCCAGCAGTTTCATGATGATGTGCTGGCTGGGTTGTGACTCATTTATCACTTGGAGTGTGATCTTGTTTTGGGAAAGACCGGTGTGGGCAGGTTCATTAGCTTGGCGGTTCTAGTCGGGGGTGGGTGGGATTCGAATTGTCATCCTGAGCGGCAGCGAAGGAACTGCTCGGCTGCACTAAGGGTCGCCAAGCTTTCGTTTCAACACCGGTCTTGCATCAGGAATCGCTTGCCAGGAAAGATCTTCTTCCCACTCCTGGCTCAGATCTGCCCAGTTCGGATTCAATGACAGTATGAGCGTTAGCTTCTTCTCACGAAGCCAACCCTTGATTTCTTTCTCGCGAGCGATGGCCTCCAAGACGTACAAAAACTCTTCGTAATAGACGAGCACGTCAAAATTGTAACGAGCAGTAAACCCTTTATTTACCTTATTTCTGTGTTCGCAAACGCGTGCTGCAAGCCTGCTTGTGATGCCCACATAGAGACGCCGTGATTTATTGGACATGATGTAGACGTAGTAGGTTTTTGAAGCCATCTGTCCCTCAAATTAACGCTGCGAGCAGCTTGGGCAACCCTTAAGTGCGGCGGAGCAGGTCCTTCGCTGTCGCTCAGGATGACAGTGAGTATGGGAGAGGGCGAAAGCGTTCTCGCCCTATGTATCATTGCAAGTTCGCAGTGTGTCGTATAAGGTCCAACTCACTCACGTTCCGCCGTCTTCCTCAACTTATACCTCTGAATCTTCCCTGTTGCAGTTTTAGGAAGCTCGGTGACAAATTCGATCCAGTGGGGGCATTTATGGGCAGCAAGCCTTGAAGTGATTAGTTGTTTTAGTTCTTCGCTCAGGCGGTCGTCCTTGGCGGAGCCGTTTTTTAGCACGACGTAGGCCGCAGGCTTGACGAGTTCATTTCCGTCAGCCAGGCCTATGACTGCGGCTTCTTGAACTAGAGGATGCTCCAGCAGCAGGCTCTCAATTTCTACCGGGCTCACCCACATTCCTTTGACTTTCAACATGTCGTCAGAACGGCCTACGTACCAGTAGTAGCCATCGGGATCGCGATAATATTTGTCGCCGGTACGCAGCCAGTGTCCTTGGATTGTGTCTTTGGTTTTCTCGTGCTGGTTCCAGTAGCAGGAACAGACGGCGTCGCTCTTGATCATCAGGCTGCCAATCTGGTGGTCGGGGACTGGTTGGTCGTTTTCGTCGACGATGCGAGCGTCGTATCCTGGGATGAGTTGGCCGCTGGAGCCGGGACGCACCGCACCAGGACAGTTCGCGATGAACATGTGCAACGCCTCGGTAGAACCAATGGCATCGAGAATCTCCACTCCGAAGCGTTCCTTGAAGCGATGAAAGACCGGAGCTGGTAGAGGCTCACCGGCGGAGACCGCATGGCGGATGGTGGAAAGATCAAAGTCGGGGCCATCCTGTCGTTGATACGACAAGAGCGACACGTAATTGGAAGGCACCGAGAAAAACAGGGTGGGTTTGAAGCGCTCGATAGTTTCGTAGATATTTGGAGGTGATGGAGAACCCGACAACAGGATGGTGGTTGCTCCGATCGAGAGCGGGAAATAGCATCCGTTTCCCAGGCCGTAGGCGAAGAATAGTTTGGCCACGCTGAAGAAGCGGTCCTGCTCGGTAATCTTCAGAATGGCTTTGGCATAGCGTTCGGCACACACCACCATGTCGTGGTGGAGGTGGACGCAGCCCTTGGGAAATCCGGTGCTGCCGGACGAATACAGCCAGAACGCTGCATCATCTTTGTTGGTGGCCTCGGCCTGGAGTTCGCTTGAACTTGCATCCATGAGCTGCTGCAATGTTTCCGTGTCTTGAGCAGTGTCTCCAACGATCACGATTTTCTGAAGATGACGAAGGTTCGTTTTGGGAATTGCCTGGATCAGCGGATATAAAGTTGCGCTTACAACCGCAATCCGGGCGCGGCAGTCGTTGAGGATGTATTCGTACTCTGCCGCCTTCAGTAAGGTATTCAAGGGAATTGGGATTGCCCCGATCTTGATGCTCCCGAAGAATCCATAAAAGAACTCGGGAGTATCGAGGAGCAGAAGCGCGATGCGCTCTTCCTGTTGCACGGCGAGTTTTTTCAGGACATTTCCGAAGCGGTTGACGCGTTCCAAAAGTTGCGCGTAGGTAACCTGCTGGTCTCCGCATTCGATAGCGACTTTGTGTCCGCGACCCTCCCGCACGTTGCGGTCGACAAAATGGGTAGCGGCGTTGAATTCAGACGGCAGTTCGATGGTCTTCATCCGGGCTCTTTTCGATTCATTAAGTAGTTTGTCATCAATAGCTTAGGGTTTCTCCCGGCCAGATAACCCAGGAATTCCCGTATACTTGATCCATACAATCAACCAGGAAAGCTCCGGGAACTTTAGCTGCAACGCTCGCGTACTTTATCGCGTAAGCCGAGCAGGGTTAAAAATTATTTTAACGCTCCTATTAATAACTCGGTCTTCCCTCCGTCTCTCAAGCAGGGGGCACAGCACCCAAATGCAGGCCACAATGGAAATAGCACGAGCGAATATGGGGTCCTTGATGGCAGGCCAGGCCGAAAGCGCCCAGCCGATATCAGGGCTTGAGCAAATCTTCATGGACCACAAAGAGCTGGTCTTTAGAGCCGCATACAAGATCACCGGGAATGCGAATGATGCCGAAGACATCCTTCAATCTGTTTTTCTGAAGCTCCTTCGGCAGCGGGAGTTACCGGAGATCCGGTTCATCAAGGCCTATCTGCATCGCGCCGCTATCAATACCGCTCTTGACCTCTTACGCCAAAGGAAGGATACACAAAACCTTGCGTTGGCAGAAGAGGACAGCGAAATCCAGCCTGTGGCCAAAGACATGCGCGAGTCTGATGAGGTCCGCGATTGGTTACGCCATGCACTCAGCAAGCTGAATCCTAAATGGGCAGAGATGTTCGTGCTGCGCTTTATCGAGGATTATAGCAATGGCGAAATCGCGGCCCTGCTGAACACCTCGTCCGCCGTAGTTGCAGTGGTGCTGCATCGCACGCGTTCCCAACTCAAGAGAGACTTCATGGCAACCGCCGGAGGGAGACGATAATGGCTTACGAAAATAACCCCAAAAAAGAATTAGAGCGGGCGATTAACGCGCTTCGGGAAGATCAACCGGATCAGAAAATCGTGGAGGCCGCGGGCCAGCGCGTGTGGCAGCGGCTCGGCGAGAAAGCGCACGCCGTCATGCAGGTCTCTGTGCCTGAGTCCATTCATGGTTGCGAAGATATTCGTGCTCTCTTGCCTCAACATCGCGCCGGCAGACTGCCCCAGGCCAAGGCGTTGCTGGTAACGGACCATCTGCGCGAATGCGTGGCTTGCCGTAAAGAGGCGGAAAAGACAGATGGTTCGACGTTGCTTCCGTGGAAGCAGGAGAAAGCAAGAACCACCAAGACGCCGTTTCGATGGGTCAGTGCGGTGGCCGCGGTAGTGATTTTCGCCTTTGCCGGCTATCTGTTGCTCGACAAATTGACCATACCTGCAGGCGCGCGGGCGCACGTCGAGTCTGTCGATGGATCTTTGTATAAGGTGAGTGGCAGCGGCGAACAAGCTTTGAAGCCGGGCGACGAAATTGCCGAAGGCGACAAAATACGCACGGCCAACGATTCCAGGGCTACGGTGCGGCTGCGCGACGGCTCAACCGTGGAGATGAATGAGCACGCCGAATTTTCTGTTTCGCTCGGGCGCAAAGACACTACGGTTCATCTGGACCGTGGCGACATCATCGTGCAAGCGGCCAAGCGGCGCACTGGACACTTATATGTCGCAGCGCCGGACTGCACCGTTTCCGTCACTGGAACCGTGTTTTCCGTTAATAGCGGTTTGAAAGGCTCGCGTGTCTCGGTTGTTGAAGGAGAGGTGCGCGTAGCTGAATCGGGAGTCACTAGTGTTTTGCATCCCGGAGACCAGCTTTCGACCAGCGCCACCGTGGGCGTGGCTCCCATCCGCGACGAGGTTGCCTGGAGCAAGGACCGCGACAAATTGATGGCGCTTCTGGCAGAGTTCAGCCATCTCTCGAAGCAGATGGAGGCTGTCCAGCTTCCTGGACTCCGTTATCAAAGCCGCATTCTACCGGCTTTACCCCAAACTTCAATGTTTGTTGCCAGCGTCCCCAATTACAGTGACGCGATTCAGCAGGCCAATAAACTTTTTCAACAGGAATTGCAAAGCAGCTCTGTGCTGCGTGAGTGGTGGCAGCACGTCAACGAATCCAAGCCCGGCTCCGGCATTGGATTGCAGATGGTAATTGATAAGGTCCACGACCTCGGTCAATACCTGGGCAACGAGATTGTTTTCTCGATGGCGCTTACCGGCAAGGAAGATCCCGTGCCTTTGATCGCCGCAGAAGTAAGCAAGCCCGGATTGAAAGCGTTCCTTGAGCAGCAGATTGCGACTTTGCACGGGAAAGAGGCCCCACTCCATATCCTGGATGAACAGCAACTGATGAGCGCTGTACAGCCAAGCCAGCCGAGCACTCCTGGCAAGGGCAAGCACGATGAGATGTTTATTTTCATCGGCTCCGACTTCGTGGTTGCGGCGCCTTCCGTTGATGCATTGCGCGATTTCGTGGCACGCGCAAAGCGTGGTTCCGGCGGATTTGCATCCACCCCCTTCGGGCAACGCCTCACGCAAGCCTACGCGGAGGGCGCCGGCCTCTTGATCGGAGCAGATCTGGAGCAGATGTCGAACAGGGTGCAGACCGGGATGAAGCGAGAGAGCGAACGCGCGGCTTTCCAGAGCAGCGGATTCTCCGATGTGCGCTTCCTGATTGCCGAGCGCAAAGATGTCAATGGACAGGCGCTCAATCGCGCTGAGTTGGCCTTTAGTGGGGCGCGTCACGGTGTTGCGTCGTGGCTGGGAGCGCCAGCGCCGATGGGCGGCCTGGATTTTGTCTCCCAGGATGCAGGCGTTGTGATCACCCTGGTGTTGAAGAAGCCGGGACAGATTCTCAATGACGCCGCTGAGATGGCTGAGGCGGCTTCCGGCAACGACGTCAACGCTGGATTGGCGATGCTGGGAGCGGCGCTCAATATCCGCGTCCGCGAAGATCTGGTAGATACATTGGGAGGAGAAATCACCATTGCCCTGGATGGCCCGGTCTTGCCGATGCCTTCGTGGAAGGTCGTGGCCGAGGTGAATGATCCAACCCGCTTGCAGGAAACGTTGCGCAAACTGGTTGCCTTTGCCGGTACGCAAATGAAGGGTGGCGAAAAAATCAATATCGATCAGCAGACCGAGGATGGCATTACTTATTACACCATCACTCCTCCACATATAGGCAACAGCGTGCAGGTCAACTATGCATTTAATGATGGTTATCTGATCATTGGTCCCAGCCGCGCGTTGATCAAGGCCGCAGTGCAGACCCATAAGAGCGGGAATTCATTGGCCAAGTCAGCCAATTTCCATAAGCTGCTGCCGCAGGACCGCAATACCAACGTTTCGGCATTGCTCTACCAGAACATTTCGCCGGTTTTGTCTCCTCTGGCGCAGACGCTTTCTGCCTCGCAGTTGCAGATATTCCAGCAATTGGCGGCCGAGAGCAAACCCAGCGCAGTTTGCGCCTACGGAGAAGAAAATGCCATCCTGGTAGCCAGCAATACCCGTTTGTTTGATTTGAATACACTGGCGCTCACTCAAATCCTGGAGGCGACGCACTCGCCGGGAGGCGCAAAGACGTACCATGAAGGTCCACGGTCAGGAAAGAAGATGCACAATCTGGAACATCGCTAGAGTTTCGTGCTGAAGGGAAGAAAAGTTTGATGGCTTCTGTTATTGACTTGGATGGTCTGGTTGTCAGGTTAGGCAACCGGACCATCCTTGATCATTTGAATGGCTCGTTGACAGGACTGTGCATCGGTCTGCTTGGACCGAATGGCTCAGGCAAATCAACCCTGCTCAATACCTTGCTGGGTTTTTATCCGCCCTTTGGCGGCACGGCCAGAATCTTCGACAACGACATTCGGGTTAAGGCTGGCCGGTTGCGTTCGATGATCGGCTACATGCCGGAAAGCGATGCTTTCATTGCGGACATGACTGGAATCAAATTCGTCCGCTATATGGCTGAGATTTCCGGGCTTCCTGCCCGTGAAGCCATGGAACGCGCGCACGAAGCTTTCTTCTATGTTGGATTGGGCGAAGTCCGCTATCGCAAAGTAGGCACATATTCGCTGGGGATGAAGCAGTTAGTCAAGCTGGCCCAGGCCTTGGTCCACGGCCCCAAGTTGTTATTGCTGGATGAGCCGACCAACGGTCTCGACCCGGAAGCGCGGCAGCGCATGTTGCAACTCGTCCGCGAGATTCGTGACACTGGCAAAGTCCACATCGTGATTTCTACCCACCTGCTCCGCGATATTGAGGAGTGCTGCGATCAAGTGCTGATTCTTAAAAAGGGCCGCGTTGCTGCGCTCTGCAACCTGGAAGAAGAGCGCAAGGCCAATCGCAAGTTTCTTGAACTCGAAGTCAACCAGCAGAACGGCTTTGTCGAAGCCATCAGCAGCCTGGGCTGTGAGTGTGCTGCTTTTGCCGGCGGACGGCTCAAAGTCGTGCTTCCCGACAACATCGCTATTCGGCAGATTTACGAATTGGCCGCGCAACATACTGTGCAGATCCGGCGCATGAATTACCGGCGCGATTCTTTGGAAGACATCTTCTTAAAAGCTATGGAAGACAAACCGGAAGCGAGGGAAATCGCAAGTGGCCGTCTATAAGAGAACTTACAAAGTCTACGATGGACCCCTGACGCCCAGCGGTTCGCGATTCTTCGTGCTTTCGCGCTATTCGGCTGCTTCGCTTTTTGACTCGCGTTTGTTCACAGCCTTCGCCATTCTGTGTTGCCTTCCGTTTCTGTTTGGCGCGGTCAGTATTTACGTTCTCCACAGCTCAACGGTGCAGCTTTTGCTGGGCATGCGTTTGAGCGGTGGCGAGATTATCAACAACATCTGGTTTTGGGTCTTCCTGCAAATCGAGGGCTGGATGGCTTTTGTGATGACGGTTTGGGCGGTGCCCGGCATCCTGATGAGAGACCTTGCCAATAATGCTTTGCAGCTCTATCTGAGCCGGCCGCTTTCCCGAACGGAATATCTGCTGGGGAAAATCTCCGCAGTCATGCTGTTGCTCTCGGCGATTACCTGGGTGCCCGGATTGCTGCTCTTCGGCCTGCAAGCCCAACTTGAAGGCCATGGTTGGGGCGGCCAAAATTTATGGCTGATGTGGGCAATTTTCATCGGATGTCTGCTTTGGATTTCTGTGATGGCTCTGCTGGCCATGGCGCTCTCCGTTTGGGTGAAGTGGCGAATTGCGGCCAGCGGTCTTATGTTCGCGGTCTTTTTTGTTTTGCCCGGTCTTGGCCAGGTTATCGACTCCATCCTGCGTACGCAATGGGGTCGGTTATTGAACATCCCTTATGTGATGGCATTGATATGGGCGCACCTTTTTCGCTTGCCTTCGTCATTTGTGCGCGAATTTCGATATGCGCGGGTGCCGCTATGGTCCGCCTGGGCATCCGTCTTCAGCATCTGCCTGATCTGTCTGATACTGCTAAATCGGCGCTTGAAAGCGCGTGAAGTGGAGCGCGGATGACGGCTGAAAACAACAAGATCGTATTCGAAAACGTCTCCAAGTTTTACGGCGAGGTTCTGGGGATCAATCGCGTGAACCTGACGCTTCCTCCGGGAGTCACCAGCCTCGTTGGACCCAACGGTTCGGGTAAGACCACACTCATGAACTTGATGACCGGCCTGATCAAGCCTACGCAGGGACGTGTCAGTGTGCTGGGGCTTACACCTGATCGTCCGGAAGAATTCTTCCGGCAGGTTGGCTATTGTACTCAGTTCGATTCCTTTCCCAAGGGCATCACCGGCTACGAGTTCATTTACCAATCGCTCAAGCTCCACGGCATCAGCAACAACGAGGCGCAGCAGCTTACGAAGGAAGCAATTGAACGTGTCAATATGGGCGAGGCGGCCGCCCGAAGGATTGCAGGCTACAGCAAAGGCATGAGGCAGCGGATACGTCTGGCGCAGTCGATCGCTCATCACCCCACGGTGCTGGTGCTCGACGAGCCTCTGAACGGTCTTGACCCCATGGCCCGAGCTGAGTCGATTGCTCTTTTTCAGGCGCTGGGGAAGGATGGATTGCACGTGATCATTTCCAGCCACGTTTTGCATGAGGTGGACAAGATCTCGGACCAGGTAGTGCTGATGAGCTATGGCTATGTGGTCGCCGAGGGCCAAATCCATGGCGTGCGCAGCGAAGTTAAAGAGCACCCGATGCAGATTCTGGTGCGCTGCTCCCGGCCCAACCTGGTGGCCTCCCGCCTCTTTTGCCAGGACCACGTGGTTGAAGCTAAATTGCACAGCGATGGTAATGGCTTGCTGGTGCGTACCCAAAATGCCGACCAGTTTTATCTGCTGTTGAATCGGATTGTGCTGGAAGACAATATCGCCGTCGAAGCAGTGGCCCCTGCCGACGATGACGTAAACTCGCTTTATCAATATCTGATCGGCGGTGGTGGTAGCGGAGGTACGGTATGAACGTAATGGCCTCTTCCCGCAAGTTCTTTCAGGAAGCTCCCTGGCAGTTGTGGACAGCCCAACTGACCTCGTTGATTCAGT
The DNA here is from genome assembly GCA_035939495.1 of Candidatus Angelobacter sp. Taxonomy (GTDB): domain Bacteria; phylum Acidobacteriota; class Terriglobia; order Terriglobales; family Acidobacteriaceae; genus Angelobacter. The sequence goes on from DASZFU010000171.1 coordinate 52,514, forward strand.
CGGAAGTTAAACGAAATTTCCTGAAAAAGCGCAGCCTCTGGATCTACCTGGTCGCTTTTGCGCCCGTCGTTATTTTGACGATAGCCCTGGCCCAAGAGCCATCTGGCGGCAACATTCAGGATAGAACTCAGCTCCTGGCGGTGTTGTTTCAGCTTTACTATCTGCATGTGGCGATTTTTATCGGCTGCCTGGGAATCTTTACCTGGCTCTTCCGCGGTGAAATCGTTGAAAAGACCCTGCACTATCACTTTCTCTCTCCGCTGCGTCGCGAACTATTGGTATTGGGCAAGTTCTTATCGGGCATGGTTACGACTTCCTTGATCTTTATTTTGGGAGTCTTTGGATCGTTTTTTCTGATTTACACCAACGGCGGAGCTGCCGGCCGGGCTTTTATGTTCAACGGGCCGGGGTTGGGACATCTGGCAGCTTACTTAGGGGTCACGGTGCTGGCCTGCCTTGGATACGGATCGATATTTATTGCGTTCAGCCTGTTGATCAGGAACCCGATCATTCCTGCGGTATTTGTATTCGTGTGGGAGACTTTTCACGCCGTTCTTCCGTCGCTGCTGCAAAAATTCAGCATCATGTTCTACCTGAAACAGCTCTGCCCGGTACCGGTTCCCTCAGAAGATATTCTGGCGCTCTTTGCTGTCGGCTCAGAGCCTGTTCCTCCTTGGCTGGCCGTTCCTGGCCTTCTGATCCTGTGTGCCGGAATCCTGGTATTCGCCTGCTGGCGGATTCGGAAGGTTGAGATAAGTTATTTAGCAGACTGAGTTAAATTGCCATAAGTGCCAAAATTGCCATAATTGAAGGTGGACATCTTCGAAATTATGGCAATTTCCTGGCTGCCTGCTAATTTGGTTTCTTCGGTACGACCTGTTGGTCTTGAATGATGAACTGGGCTGAGCATGAGGCTGAGCCGCAGATGACGGGGACGAGGCCGCTCATCTGTCTGCGGGTGATCAGGCCCAGGGTTCCGCATTCGGGGCAGGAGAGCACGGCCCAGTAAGGGTCTTCCGGTTCGCCGACTTGACCGGCATTTTCGAGGACGAACAGCGTTCCTGGTTCCATTTGTTCGGGAATCCACTCTGTAAGGATGTTCAGCTCTGCCACCATGTTCACCTCTCCGGTTCGTACCAGGAAACCTTCGCGGTTCCCTTTTAAGAACTCCTTCTCCTGCGGCCATTTTGCGCCGGGTGGGACTGGGCCGGCCGGCGGCTGAATATTTCGGCGCGCACCTCCCGCACAGCATCGTTGAGGCAAATCCCAAGCAATGGCTGGCGGGAGTTCTTCAAGATGTCGATTATCTGCTGCTGCGAGTTTTCCAGGTAGATATATTTGCCGTCAGTTAGCAGATGATAGTCAGAACCGCTGCCCGCCGCCTCAGCCAGTCGCCGTCCAAATTCTTTTTGCAGAAACTTAATGATGCGGCGAACACGCTGTAGGGGCACGCCCTTGCGGCGTAGAGCGCAGATGACAGCGATCTCAGTCAAATCTTCGACGGAGTAAAGCCGCTTCCGTCCCTCGCGCTGGGCGACAACCACCTTGCGCTCGTCCCACCATTGCAACTGCCGCGGCGTAATGCCGGTCAACCGGACAACCTGCGCTGATGTGAATCGTTGCTCCATCTCTCAAGTGAAATGTTTAAAACATTTCCAAGCTCGAATGTTTCGATTGTAGGATGAGAGAGTTGAATGTCAAGTTGTTTCTTGTTGATGGATTGGGAGACGGGGATTGGGTAATTGGGTAATTTGGTAATTGGGTAAGTTTTTACCCGCCGCCCACGAAGTGGACTATCTCCAGCTTGTCGCCATCTTTGAGTGATGCGGATGTCCATTGTGTGCGGGGAACAATCTGAAGATTCAATTCGACCGCCACACGATCGGCTTTCATTCCGAGATGTTCTACGAGCGTGGCAATGGTGAGGTTTTCAGGAAAATCACGTTGATCGCCATTGATTTGGAGTTTCATGGTTTTACTTCTGCCACGCAAAATGAACCATTGCCATAATTTGTGCCCTGACAGGTTTTTCAAATCATGGCATTCATGGCAATTGTGGTATCCCTTCAGTATCCCCGCTGCTTATCTACTACGTAGAGCAGCGGACGTCCTTCCAGGAACCGGGTCATATTCTCGACGATCAGATCATAGTGCCGGTCCCACAGTTTATCTGTCACCGCAGCCGTATGGGGGGTGATTAACAAGTTATCGAGCGGCCAATAGGGGGATTCCGGCGGGAGAGGCTCTTCCACAAAGACATCCAGGGCCGCTCCTCCGATGCGGCGGGCTTGTAACGCGTCCAACAACGCTTCATCATCGACTAGAGGGCCGCGTCCCACATTGAGCAGGTAGGCATCGGGTTTCATCTTTGCCAGTCGCGACCGATTGATCATTCCCGTCGTTGCCGGCGTGACCGGAGTGCAGAGCAAAACGTAATCTGCCTGGGACAGCACCTCATCCAACTGGCTGGGGCCGTAAACGGCGTCTGCACCGCTTGTGCCATTCGCAGGATTCTCGCGTACTGCCAGCACTCGCATCCCCAAGGCTTTGGCACGCACCGTGAATTCGCGGCCAATTCCCCCCATGCCGATCACCGCTACAGTTGCACCGGAAACTTCGCGCGGGCGCGGATATTCATGCCACAGTTTTTCCTGCGCCCATTCTTTTTTGGACTGATACCTTACCGACTGGGGAATGCGCTTGGCCAGCGCCAGGACCATTGCAATGGCATGTTCTGCTACGACTACCCCGTGGACGTCACGCGAATTGGTCACGACCACAGGGCTGTTGATCAGATCGGGGAACATGAGTTGATGGATTCCAGCCGCAGGTGAATGAATCCACTTGAGATTGGGTGCCTCCCGAAAATGTTTAGGGTTGATCGCCCAGCCAATCATCACATCGGTGTCTGCGATTTCCTGGGGCACGCGATCATAGTTGGGAAGATGCACCCATTGGATCTGAGGAAAGGCTTTCTGCAACCGATCCAGCAGCCATGCAGGAGCTCGCCAGAGTTCGAAAGGATGATAGTGGACGATGAGGACTTTCATTGGGAATGAACAATCCGTAGGTCTCGGCCGGTCATGTTTTTCGGTTGCTTGTAGCGCAACATCCCAAGAATCGTCGGCGATATGTCCTGGAGTGAACCATCGGGACGCAGGTTGATCCTCTGGGCATCTTCGCTTACCACAATCAACGGCACCGGGTTCGTAGTGTGGGCTGTATGCGGACCACCGGTCGCCGGATCGATCATCATCTCCGCATTGCCATGGTCGGCGGTCACCAGCATGGCGCCTCCGCGCTGACGCATGGCATTGTAGATTTCTCCCAGACAGGCGTCTACGGCTTCCACTCCTTTAATAGTGGGAGGAATCTTGCCGGAATGGCCCACCATATCGGCGTTGGCAAAGTTTACGATCACTACGTCGAACGCGGAATCATTCACGGCTTTGACCACGGTCTCGGCGATTCCCGCCGCCGACATTTCCGGCTTCAGATCATAGGTCGCGACTTTCTGCGACGGCACCAGAATGCGATCTTCGCCAGGGAAAGGTTTCTCGATCCCGCCATTGAAGAAATAGGTAACATGTGCGTACTTCTCGGTCTCGGCCACGCGCAAGTTGCGCAGCGCATGTTCGGCCATCACATCGGCCAGGATGTTCTTCAACGAGTCCGGTGGCACCACGATGGGCACGGCGAACTGCTTGTCGTATCGCGTCATGCAGACGTATTTCAGCTTTTTTGGCACGCGGTCGCAGGGAATAACAGCATCGAGCGCCTCCGCATCGGGCAGATCACGGCCGGACTGGGCGGTGAGTCCGCTCTCACGGGCGAGACAGCGCGTGATCTGACGGGCGCGGTCAGCCCGGAAGTTGAAATTGATTACCGTATCTTCGTCGCGAATGACACCCAGCGGCCCGCCTCGATTGTCCACACAAACGAAAGGGACGATGAATTCATCGGTTACATCGCGGTTGTAAGATTCCTTTACGCCCTGCACTGGATCAATGGTTGTTCCGCTTTCACCGTGACCGGCCACCATCGCATTGAAGGCTTTCAATTCCCTTTCCCAGCGCTTGTCGCGGTCCATGGCGTAATAGCGGCCGCTCACACTGGCAATCTTACCCACGCCGTATTCGCGCATCTTCTGTTGAAGCTGCTGGATATATCCCGCTCCATTGGTAGGCAGAGTATCGCGGCCGTCCATAAAGCAATGCACGAAGGTGCGATCCACTCCGTTCAGCTTCGCCATGCGCAACAAGGCATAGAGATGGTTCTGGTGGGAGTGAACTCCGCCATCGGAGAGTAATCCGCAGAAGTGGAGCTGCCGTCCTCCACTGCGGGCACTCTTGATTGCTTCCAGCAAGACCGGATTGGAGAAGAAGTCGCCATTCTCGATCATGAGATCGATCTTGGTAATGTCCATGTAAACGACGCGTCCCGCGCCAATATTCAGATGGCCCACTTCGCTGTTGCCCATTTGTCCTGTGGGCAGGCCAACGTGGCGTCCGCTGGTGTGAATCAAGGTGTTGGGAAATTCTTTGAGCAAACGGTCATAGTTGGGTTTGCGCGCCAGTGAGATTGCATTGGCGTTGGAAGGCGGCGCATAACCCCAACCGTCAAGGATGATCAAAACGAGTGGTTTCATGGGAAGCAGTCAGCAATTAGCACTCAGCATTCAGCCCGCGAACAGTTTGGGCTAAAGGCACACATTGTCGTCGGTGTGGTTACGGCGCCTGTCGGAACCCATATTAATTTTTTGCTCATGTTTCTCAGTCGCCGGAAGTCAGAATTTAATCAGCACGTACTTTTTTACCGCAAAGTACGCCAAAGGCGCAAAGGAGGGTCTTGAGCGTAAATGGAATGGGTTCAACCCTTTGCGTTCTTTGTGAAGGGTTGGAAACTCCTAACCATGCCCAAGATGATGTATTCCTTTAGCCCAAACTGTTCGCGGGCTGAATGCCGAGTGCTGATTGCTGAGTGCTACTTTGCCGCCTTGAGAGTCACCAGTCCCACTACGTCACCACCGGAGGCGTCCACCGCGTGGGCGTAGACATTGTTAAATGTATCTTTCAACTCGGGGTACTGGGCGATGTAGGCGGAGGCCAGTTGACGGGCATCTGCCTGAGTGGCGTTGAAATCCGCTGTGCTGGGCACGGAATACTTGATATTGAGGTCAAAAGTATTGGCGAGACGAAAGACACTGATATCCGTAATGTTATAAGTCTTGCCGTTGGCAGAATATGTAACAGGTTTGCCGCCGGCCGGGATATCTTTGGGCTGGATATTAGTCGATTCCTGAATAATTTTTGACAGCAACCGCGTGTCCATGAACGTCACTGGAGCCAGCAACTCCCAAGAGGTTGAATAGTAGAACCAGGAATTGTGAGTTTGCCCCTTGGACTTGTAATCACGGGCATGCTCTAAGAACCAGATTCCGTCGTGCCCCAGGGCCGATTGAGGACGAACATAAAATCCAGCCAGCTTCCAGCCGTTCTGGTCCTGAAAAATTGTGGTCAGCGAATAAGGTCCGCGGCTGCCAATGAAATCCTGGATCACGATGCTGTACTTGCCCACGGGAAGGCCAGGGAGATCGAATGCGGCGCTGCTGGCGCTCATGCCGTTGGCCTCGAAGACACCGCAATAGAAACGCCCATCAGCGGAGGGGTTAGGGCCGGTTTCCATCAAGAATGTGTTTCGAATCTGCGGCTTCGCGCCGGCAAAGGCCGCTTTGTTGTCGGTAATGGCAGCGGCAATTCCGTTGAAGTTCGATTGCAGCGCGGTAATGCTATTGGCCCGGACCGTGGCCGCATCGCCACGGCCTGCCTGCTCAAAAATCTGCTGCGCGGAATTCTCAACCGCCGATTTCACTGGATCGGGAATTTCGTCCCGAACCTGGCAGGTTTGCGCCCATGCCGAAACACTACCCGCAACCATCAAAAACGCCCAGACAACTCTAAAACCGAATTTAATCATAATGATGTGCCATGAACAGCAGTGCTGTTTTTACTTAGTACGTTAAGATGCTCGATCAAGCTGGCCAGATGCACGAAGTACCATGAGCTAAGCGGTTGAAACATCGATGCTTATCCAGCCAACTTCGTGAATCGGCATTGCCATGGAATCGGGTTTTCACCCAAACGGCGGCGAAAACGGCTTCCACTCAATTTATCTTGGCCTAAGGTGCTTTTGAATAGCAAATTTCTGTTTGCACCGCCGTTCTAAGAGTATTCGGAGTAAAATTTGTTCAGTCTTCGCAATAGGCGGTAATTGTTCACAATGGCGCGTTTTGGATTCGGTATTTCCGGGATTCTTATATTGCTGTGCGGATGGGCAACCGCTTTGCCTCAAGCCCAGATCCAGACTGGCGTATCCGCCAACGGCGCGCAAGTGATGAATCCTGCCACCAATGCAGCGGGTAGCGTCCCGGTCAAGCAAGATCAGCAGAAACCAAGCCCTGCAATTACCGGAACCCTAGCGCCGGTTGTTCCGCAGCAACAGCAGGTGGCGGTTCCGCTGCGTCCGGAACAGATGCCTCCCGTACCTCCCAAGGTCATTTATCAGAACGGGCTATTGAGCGTGGAAGCTACAAACTCTACGCTGAGCGATGTTCTGAATGGGATTCGCTCCAAGGCCGGCATCCAGATCGAAGGCTTTCAGGGCGCTCAGGAACGCGTTGCGGCCAAGCTAGGACCAGCACCGGCGGAGGCTGTGCTTATCGGCTTGCTGCGCGGCTCACATTTTGACTATATGATTTTGGGCCGTCCGGGCCAACCTAGCATTGTGCAAAGAGTGATTCTCACGCCAATATCAGGGACAGCCACCGCCTCCAACCCGGCTCAACCGTTCCAGCCCCGTCCGGGAATGGTTATGGTTCAACCCGTAGATGACGACGAAGCCAACCCGGATGAAGCCAACATATCCCAACCTCAAGTTCAACCTGTACCGCAACCGGTGATCCAGCCGCAACCAGTGCAGCAACCCGGAAATGCAGCGCAAGGCAACAACGTTAAAACTCAAGAGCAATTGTTTGAGGATTTAAAACGAATACAGCAACAGCAGCAAAACCAACAACAAAACGGACAGAATCCACAACCAATCGCTCCGCTCAAACCCCGCATACCGCAGTAGAAACCGGAGAGCACGCTCAGACCGGGGGACGCTTTTGGCGGGTTTGATTGCTCCCGTTGCCTCGTCTTTAGGTTGATGTCTTTAGGTTGATTGACAAATCGGGTCAATTGGCGGTAGTTTACAAAGTCACTTCCTCTTTCATTTCCCCCGTTTTTATAATATTTCCTGGGACATAAATGCTTTCGGCATAATTCTGATACTAAAAGACTTACAGGAGCCAAATGGCTTGGGAGGCGAGTGGCTGCAAAATGGTTTACTCGCTAGTCCAAAGCCCGAAAACCACAACTTCCGTAACTTGAACCATGGTCGTCAATAAATTAGAAAATAACGATACAAGTCTACAGGGACTGTTTTGCCTGTAGGGCTTGCATGGAGAAGAATTTCTATGAGCTGTGCTTTGGCCGGAGCTGATTCAGCCAGGATACGCCGAACTCGTCGGTTCGGTTTCAGCTTGCTCGAATTAGTAGTGACTCTGGCGGTCATGATGATCGCAACCGCCATCGCCGTTCCCCTGGTCGCAAACGCCATCGCGCAGTTCAAGATGAATAGCGCCGTGCTATCCGTGAGTGGGATTATCCAGGCCACGCGTTACCGGGCAATCTCCTCAGGGTATCCATACCGGGTGGCATTCACGGCCGCGGCTTTAACCTATCAGGTGCAGAGCGATCCCAATAGCAATGGCACGTGGGGCAACGTTGGCACTGCTGTCCCAATTGCCAGTGCTTCCATTAAACCGGTCCTGAACGCGGATATCACTTTGCAATTTCGCCCCAATGGTGTTGTTTCAACGGTCGTCGGGGCGTTACCAATGACGTTGACTCTGAACAACAGAACCAAAACGGTCACAGTAGGAACTTATGGAAACATCAATATCACACCGCCGTAGGCGAATGCCACAATCGAGAGCTCACGAAGAGGGCTTCACCCTGGTTGAAACCCTCGTGGCTATGTTCATTATGGCCGTGGGAATGTTGGGCGTCGCAGCTCTCATGGGCCAGATGTCGGATACCTCGGTACAGTCTCGCTACATGAGCACTGAGGCTCTACTGGCGTCGGAAAAGCTTGAGGACCTCAACCGCTATGGGTTGGGCGATGCAGCCCTTACAGACGGCGGGGGACTGGGTGCTGACGTACCTCAATTTTCGGACCAGATACAGGTCTCATCTGGAAAAGACGTCTCGGCCACTGGCGATATCGTGGAGATCTCCCAAGGAAGCGATGCCGGAGGGAATTTCTTCTGGCAGGTGAGACATAATCCGAATGGCACCGCCGATTCCACCAAAACCTACGGAGCTCCACCGGCTGCCACTGCAGACATGGTCACCTTCGACCGGCGCTGGCTGATTGAGAAGGACCAGCCGGTTCAAGGGGTGCGCCGCATTACTGTGCTGGTTGCTTCTCCGGCCATGCAGGGATTGGGCAGGCAGCAATCATTTCAGATGAGCATGGTCAAACAGTGCTCCGCAACTCCCTGTCCATAATTCTGTCAAAAAGCACAACCGAAAAACAATTTGATCAACCTTGGTGAGGCCATGAGAAGCATGCGAAACAGATCGATCACACTTCGGAAGGGTAAAGCTGGATTTTCGCTCTTGGAGTTGATGGTAGCGATGGCAGTCTTCCTCGTGATAGGCGGAGCGGCTGTAAGTTTGGTCAGCACCCATGGCAAGCTTTCCAACCAGACCCAAGGACAGGTCAACCTCACCATGGGTTTGAGAAATGCAGTCGCCATGATGGAACTTGACGCCTCGAATGCAGGCGCGGGCTTTTTCGTCACCGGATCCAATCCCGCGGACTGGCCGATCGGCATTACACTTGTCAATCAACCTCCAGGGGCGGCATGCAACAATGCCGCCACCTTTACTTTCGGAGCAAATTGCTTCGATACGCTCAACATCATTACTACCGATAGCACCGTGGGCGCTGTCCACCCGGTTGCAGATGTAAATGTGCACACAGCGACGACTGTCCAGGTTGCGCCTCCGCTGGGTACCACTGCGACTGCTTTTGCGGCGCTGTTTAAAAATGGAGATGAACTCCTGTGGTTAAAGCCGGGCAGCCCAAAATCAAGTCTCACCACCACGACCTTGACGGCGGACGGTACGGTTGCAGGAGCCAATGTCCAACTGTCGTTTACTTCGACCGACACAGCGGGCATCAACAACAGCGAGTCATACCTGATTACCAAGGGACTTGGCACCGACCCCGGCGATTCAGCGCCGCCGCTCACAACTTCATTTGCAGCCGCAACGGACTGGATACTCAGGTTGAACGCTGTCCAATACTCTATAGATTTGACCGATCCTACCAATCCCAAACTCATGCGAAAGCAGGGGACGCAGAATCTGGCGGCCGGCAAAGGGGATGTCGTGGCTGAACAGATTATCGGTTTTCGCGTGGGTGCATCGATCCGGCACGCCAGCATAGACCAGCCCTATAGCTTCAACGTCAACGGGCCAACCATCAGCAGCGGGTGCACGCAGAATTGTGGTTATAGCGGCGACTGGACCGAGATTCGCTCGGTGCGTGTGTCGTTAATTGGGCGGACGACCCCTAACCAGGATGGCGCCGATCAGTTCAGAAACTCGTTCGACAACGGGCCGTATAGGATTCAGGGCATCTCGGTGACTATTAACCCAAGAAATCTAAGCATGAATGACTAGCTCGTCAGGAGGTAGTATGCAACGCATGTCAGTTCGTCTGTCGAAGCCGTCACGCACTCGTCAACGGCAGCCCGAGAGCGGCGTAGCTCTGCTCACTACGCTGCTGCTGCTGTTGTTGCTGACCGGGTTGAGCCTGGCCATGGTGATTTCGGTGCGATCCGACCTTTTGGTCAACGGCTACTATCGCAATTTCCGGGGATCGTTCTATGCTGCCGATTCGGGCTTGAGCATTGTGCGTGGAGACATCGTCAATCGGATTAAGGCGGCAATCCCGGCCAGTGTGCAGCCCAACATTTCGCCCATACCGGCTGGTACGGAGGGCAATGTTAAGACCGCGATCAACAACACATACGGAGTTAATTATCAAATTACCGGCCAAGCTGTGAATGCCAACGTCGCTAACTCCTGGCCATCAAGCTTCAACATTGATACAAATCAGACCCAACTGACGCTCTTGAGCTGTGTCCCTCAAGGAACCAATAGCGGGACCTGCGTGGCGCCCCTGAATAACCCACCAGGCTACGTGTATCAATACATCTACACCCTGGCAGCCATCGGGCAAGCCCGCGGCGCGGAAAAAGCCACTATCAATGACGCTGGGAAATTCACTTTGGTTGTGAGCACCACTCCAGGCGCTACGACGACAACCACCACAACCAATACCAGTTTCGCCGCTTGGGGCATGTTTATTGATCAGCAAACTATTTGCAGCGGATCAATCCTGGTGCCTGGCACCATTTCGGGACCTGTATTTACCAATGGCTCCTGGACTTTTGGCGACACCGGCGCCTACAACTTCACCGACTCGGTGGGCAGCGCTGGCGCCAATGGTGGCTACCAATTCAGCGGTGGAACCTGCGATCAGGTGAACGGCAATACCGACACCAATGGCGGCACGACCATCGCTCCCAAGTTTAATCAGGGATTCAATCGGGGGCAGCCCTCTGTTCCGCTTCCACCTAACGCCTTCAGTCAGGAACGGGCAGTCTTGGACGGCAAAGGCACAAGCAGCGCAACTGTGACCAACACCGACCTTAACGCGGTTCTCAAAAACATTAGTCAGACTGCTTATCCCACCACTGGAGCGTCGTCGGGAGTCTACCTGCCCTACACGACCACGATCACCGATCCTGTGACAGGCAACCCCAAGGCGGTTCCACCTACGTTGACCGGTGGAGGCATCTTTGTCCAAGGCGATGCTCAAGTGACCCTTACACCGTCAGGAATCAACGGACAGGTTTACACCATCCTGAACAACGGAGTGACAACAACCATAACCATTACTCCAGGAGCTACGCCGGGGTCGGGTACCACGGTTGTGCAGAGCGGAAGCACTACTCTCAGCATCGTTGGAGTTCCAGCGATACAGGACTCCAGCAGTAATCCGACAGCCGATGGCACCATGCTCTATGTAAACGGCAACATTACCTCGCTTAAGGGTCCGGGCGAGGGCCAGGCCGCCATTAACGACGGCACAGCGTTGACCATTACTGCGACCAACAATGTAGCCATCACAGGGGATATCCGCTACAAGACCGAGCCTATAACCATCCCTGGGGATACTCTGGTTACCGGCGCCGATCATGGCCAGGTTCTTGGGATCTTCACCGCGAAGGGCGATATCCAGTTGAACAACGGTCAGTCGGACCAGACACTGCAGGTCGATGCCTCTCTGGCTACCATTTCCCAGGGTGGTACGGGCGGTTTGACCAATACTGGCACTGCAATCAAGACATTGAACATTGTTGGCGGCCGTATTCAGAACAACATCAAGGGCATTAACACCACCACAAGAAATGTCTATTTCGACAGACGCTTCTCCAGCGGCTTTGCTCCGCCCTGGTTCCCTTCGACCACCGTAACCTCGACCACCACAAGCTCGGTTGCTCAGGACAACACCTCCCTGAATCCACCGACATTTTCGCGGACGCAGTGGTTGTATAAGTCAGGCTTGCAATAGGTTCCTTCGAAATTCGATGCAATGGCGGCCCCCACAACCGGGCCGCCTTTTTTACTTGTGCGGTTGGACTGCAATCAGGCGATTGTTGCTGTCTCTCGCTGGAGGACAAGGCGAACTGCCTGGACCAATTCCGCGGGAGAGTCGCCGATCACGCAATGGGCGCCTTGAATCTCCGGAGAAACACGGCCCATCTCAAGGACGGGAACAGAGGGACAGCGGTTTTCCAACACATGGGCGATCATTGTCTTCATCCTTGGCCCAATGTGGGGACCCAGAATGACCAGATCAAAATCGCATTGCTGGCACGCAGCCTCGATCTCTTTGACATTGAGAGCGCCTGTTACATCAAAACCAGCTTCAAGAAGCATCTTCCTGCGCGATAACAACGCGTTCTCGTTGATTGCGATGCAGAGCAGTTTGGAACTTGGATTTTTTCCCGGCAACGACCTGCCGGCGGTTGCGGCTTCGCTCTCCAGCGTCTGCCTGCGCAGGAGGTACTGCACAGTCTGGGCCAGGTAGGCCGGTCCTTCCTCAACGTTGACAATGCCATCGGCAAGCTGCGCGTCTTCCGCCCGGCCCTCATAAAGAAAAACAATCTTGGTCTGCGGAGAAGTCCTTCGCAGGTAAGCGGCAAACTGGTTGCGCTCGGCCACCGGAACAGCGTGACCAACGACAACAGCCGAATGCCGGTGCTTGCGGAAGAGCCATTTTGCATGGGCTGTCCCGGCACAGGATGACACTTCAAACCCGGCGTTTCTTAATGTTTCATTTCTCGCTTTTAGGAGGTCCTGTAGCATTCCGACCGAGAGTATTCGGTCCATAATCCACCCCAGAGATAGCAGTTATTATGATTTTTGCTTGTTCTGGAAATCACAACCGGCGAACTATGGGAAGGAATCAGCAAAGCAGGCGGCAAACAGAACAGGATGGGAAAAGGTCGGCTAACGTATTCAAGGCACAGAACGATCTGGGGACAAACGATGGACTCGGCGTACGAATGACCCTCAGAGCCACAATGCTGGCTAAAGCCATTAAGAGGGCGTAGAGGATTTGCTCTACTCCCAGAACTCCATCTTCCAGATCAACTTGCGGGGCTATAACCACAGCCACAATCACCAGCAACAGGATGACCGTTATGATGGAAAGCAGTCCCGACCTGACATCTAGGAATTGCACCGCCAGAGCGTATCACAAGTTGGCGTTCCCTCAACGTAATCTTTTCAATTTCAATATGCAGTGAGCCAGGAAATGCTCTAAACTTGTAAAGTAACTGTTGAGCGGGCGGGAGTAGTTCAGTGGTAGAACGCAAGCTTCCCAAGCTTGATGTCGCGGGTTCGATCCCCGTCTCCCGCTCCAAAAGAAACTCTTCGTCCTTTTCCTAAGCAAATATCCGGCTGGCCAAGACCAACACCACAAGCAGGGCAACCCCCGTGCCAAACGTGTACCAGATCAGCTTCTTTTCAATCGGAAGCAGCGCTTCGTACTCAGTTTCCATCCTGCGCAATTCATCGGTTAAGCGAGGTTCCGGCATAGGTCATCCTTTCACAGCGGGCGGCAGCATTCCGTGGAAAAACAGCCATGAGATCAGCAGGCCGATCCAGATGATGTATCCAAACAGGCAAAGAACATAGACTGCGGCCAGCTTGGCGATCCCATCCTGCCATAGTTTTCTGAAATTCGAGAGCGCGCCGATGGCGAAGAAGGTCATCACGAAGAAGATGGTTCGAAATACATTGGCTTCTCCCATCGCCGTTGTGATTGTGGGCACCAGTCGAGGAACCAGCGCCCCCAAGGCGAGCACGATCAAAAACGTAGCTACATAGCCCAAAATAAATTTGGGGAAACGCTGCCAGATCTGCATCCCCCGGACCTTCTCGTCTTGCCGGCGCTCAATCTTGGCCGACCAAACCCAAGCCAGAAGAAAGGCCCACACACCAATGAAAATATCGATGAACACCTTTACAGTAGTTGCCACGCCGAGTGTCCAGCCTGGTTGAAAATGCATTCCTGCAGCGATCGCCTTGGATTGGACCAGCGCATCGGCGATGGCCCCACTGGCCACCGCTGCGCCGTCGGTTTTGACCGCCAGGCCCATCCATGCACCGGCTACCATTGGCTGTCCAAAAAGGTAGTGCTGTGCGGCAAAAGGAAGGATTAGCAATTCAACTACAGAAAAGATAACCACCAGCGACGACACCATCACCGGTATTTGAGGCCGGGCTTTGATCGCGCTTCCGGTCGCAATGGCCGCCGAGACTCCGCAGATGGAAATGCCCGATGCCAAAGGGGCCGCCCACTCACGACTAAAGCGGAAATAACGGCGCGCCACGTAATAAACGATGGGCCAGAAAATCAGGTAAGCGCAGACGATGGCACACAATCCCTGGAACAGCATCACGGACGCTAACTTGCGCTGTCCCAAAGCGGTAATACCAAGAAACCCGCCCAGCATCACGATGCCCGACTTGATAAACAGCTCAGGGCGGATTGCATCCTTGAATTTCTGCACGAGCCCTGGCATGAAGTTTCCAAACACCAACCCAGCCAGCAGCGCCAGTATGTATCCGGACTCGTTGGTCAAGTTCAATGACCACCCAATCCCAAATACCTTTCGAGTGTCGGGCGTGGCCGCGATGTAGGCCCAACTGCCAAGGAACCAACAGGCATAGCTGACAGCAAAGATCGCGGTCACGCCAACAACAAAACGCGTCACGTTGGTGCGCATCGCCCGAGAACCGAGAACCAGGACGATTAGCACAAATCCGAATGTTGCCAGCAGAGATCCGATTCCCGACCACGCTGAAAAATTCTTGGAAACGGGTGAGAGTGCTTTGGCAGGAACCATCCATACTGACGTTTTAACCGCCCATCCCAGCAGATCTGCTCCAAATAGCAACCCAAGGGAGAGCGTGAAAACCAGCAGGCCAATACAAACTGCCAACCAGTCCTCGTTCATTCCCCGCTGTGCTGCCGGCGTAACCTGATTCGACGGTTCAAATCTGGGCATTTGCGGCGCGCTTGCCATGTGTCCTCCGTCTACCGAAACAGTGATTTCAGAAGTGCGCGGCATTGTAACAATGCGCTTCACGCACGCGCAATATAACGAATGCCTGTGTTCTCTACAAACCTAAAGAATGGGAAATAAAAATTTGTTCGTAAAAGGAATAATAATTAGAGGAAGCTAATAATGACCGGCTGGCTTCTTCCCAGAGGCGCGAAATCCTCAGATCCGAAAGAGCCAACGATCGTTCAATTGTGGGGTTTTATTAAAATGAAAACTGCCACACAGACAGTGACAACCATCAAGCACCAGATCAAGGCAGTTTCAAAAGCCTAATTTGCTCAATTGGAATCGCAAAGGAGATGCTTGAAGACCTACTGTCCTTCAGGGTAACAATACCAACGACGCGCCCCTCGTCGTCAATCAAAGGTCCTCCGCTGTTACCTGGGTCGACAGGCATATTCAAGCGCAGCAAATGGCCGATTTCCTGTCTTTTCTCCCGGCCCGCGTACAATCCAATCGACAAATGATGGCTCTCCCCTAACGGATATCCTATCGTCATCAACTCGTCGCCGATCTGAAGATTATGAGAGGTGCCTTCAGTTAGCTGGGCATAGCGGGTAAGGTCGACACCACGAGGACGCAAGACGGCTATGTCGTTTGTACTTGAGGCGTCTACTATGTCCGCATCGGCAACAATAGAATCTTGAAAATGAATTTTTATATTGCTCGCTCCTTCTATCACATGTTCATTGGTAACGATTAGAGACTGCCGCGAATATCGAAAAATAAATCCGGTTCCGATGGTCGTCAATGTTGCAACTTCGACTACTGCATTGTCAGCGGAATCATACGCTTGCTCCCATCTTCTTCTTGTATCACTCTCAAGGGCTTTCCAAGTGGCGATGACAATACAGCAGACTAGGATTTGCAAAGCAATCATTTTCGTTGTCTTCATGATCATTTCCAAAAAAGAGGGAAGTTTCTTCAATCGCGCGATAAAGACAGCAATTTGTCAGATAACTCTATAATTGCCGGTGAAAAAAATGAGAGATAGTGTAGCTTCTTGAGCTGATCATCGCGTTGGCGCTGCCATCTGACACGCCTGTCATCTCTGCCTGGGGAAGAAGAATGGGCGTCGAGCTTTTTTAAGAGCTCTCGAATGGCCTTCCACTCTTTATGTATTTGCTTTTGCTCAGTGCTCAATATTTTGATTTCCTTGCCCTGGAAATCTCTCTGCACAGGGCGCGCCCGTTTTCGCGCCTGTTTTCGCGCCCGTTTTGAGGAGACGCGCGTTGCCTTCCTGCTCATCAGCTGGCTCAAATAGCTCAAAACCACTACAGCATAGTATGCGTCGCCATTGCCCTCGTCATCCAGGCTTTTTTTAAGATCATCCTGGGCCGGATCATCAATAAAGGCGCAAAGCGACTCAAGGTTTTTGATAGACCCAGTTTCGATGAAGGCAGCAAATAACACCAACAGCCTACAGCGCTTTTCGTAACCTAAGTCGGAGAGGATTTCCTTGGTTTTGAGCAGAAATGCCGCGGCGTTCTCGGGTGAAAGACCTTGAATGGCTTGTGGAATCACGAATAGAGTCGCCGCAAAATCGCGTACCAGATAGTTAGCGAGAGCATCCGGATCACCGATGTGAGCAACTTTCTTCTTTCCAGCAGAATGCTGTCTTCCAACACCAATGAATTGAAGGAAGGCCTTGATCCCGGTAATCATCTCGTCAAACCAAGCCACTTTACCATTTCACTGTCATCATCAAGCTCAACCGAAATAGGCCGAATCACACAGTCGCGGGGCGGCCAACGGACATCTCTTGGGCGTCATTCGGTTCCACAGGTTTCCTTGGCAAACGCTTTAAGCTGAACCTTATTGCTCTCGCGACAACTGCGGCAGTAGACATCATTCCAAAGATCGCTCCGGTTGACATCACGATGCCAAAATCCCGCAGAAGACCCTCACAATAGATGGCAACCGCAATCCCCGACGCAGCGGTTGTTGCGACCGTCAAAACCATTCGGCGGCTCAAATTCTTTAAGGACTCGTTGAATGCATGGCCTGAATACTGGCCGCTCTGGCAATCATTCCACACATGACGCGCGACCACAATCGAATCATAAACGGAATATCCTACAACCGTTAGCAAAGCGCTCAAAATCGGAAGAGACCAAGGAATATTAAAAAAACTGATGGCTCCAAGAGTGATGGTGGCATCAAGTACCATTACCACTACAATGGACATTCCTGTTGCCACGTCGAAAATTCCTATAAGAAACACAGTGAGCACGACGAGACCAATGATGGAAGCAATGATGGTGGTCTGCTCGGTTATTCCTGTGACGGTTGCTCCTACCGACGAGACGCTCGCGAGACGCACAGGATGTGAGACAGACTCCTGCAGGCTGGCCGCCAAACCCGCAGGTGTAGGCCCGGAACGGGACGATGCTGCTTGCGAACTTTGTAGTTGCGATTCCAAGCCAGGCACCTGGATCGCATAGCTCAAAGATCCGCCCGGTTGCAATACACTGGCGGTGAGATGCCGAACAGAACACCGTCTCTTAAAATATTCGCCTGCAAATCGTTCAAGAAATTCTGTGTCAATTCCAACGTCTAATTGAAGCACGATCTCCGCGCCGCTGGTAAAGTCGATGCTATTTACTTGCCCTTTGTGGATCAGCAGATAAGGAGACATAGCTAGAGCGATCAAATAGATTCCGAGCAAGTATTTGCTTACTGCGAACAGATTGAAATGGAGACCCAGAAGAGGCCGAAGTTGCCGGGTCGTTTTCTTCAATCCCTCCAGCACCCATTCGCTTGCAACCATCCACCGGCCGACCACGAGCGTTGTAACTACTGCCAGCAACGTGCCAATTGCCATGGTGACTACCAAGCTACGAACCGGCTCTCCAACGAAATACAACGGTATTACAGGCAACATGCCCAGAAAGTTCGCCCACCGGATTACTGGCCTTTCCGTCACCAGCGCTTTATCCAGGCTTCGCAACACATTTCCGGTTAGCATTCTTTCTTCCTTGCGCTTCACGCGCGCAAATTCTTCAAAAATGAGGATAAGACCATCGACTGCTACTCCGCTCAGAATCGCGAGCGCACAAACTGAGAGTAGGCTCAGAACCAACAATCCTACCCATGCAAGAAAATAGACCGCGCTGGCCTGGACCAATTGGCAGACCACAATCATTGCTACAAACTCAGGTTGATTGGAATATGCAAGAAAAAGGAGAACAAAAATCAGAACTACTCCCACAGGCAAAATAATGAGTGCACTGTGTAAGCTGCGTTGTCCCAGAGTTGGGCTAATCACCCTCTGTTCTGTGAGATTGAAAGAGACAGGAAGCGGACCAGCCCTCAAGAGTTTTACGATGTCCTCAGCTTCGCTTCGCGCCTGATACCCGGTGATGATTGCATCTCCATGTATGACATCCCGAATTTGCGGTGCAGTTACAATTTCTCGATCAAGGCAAATCGCGAGACGACGCTGATAGTATTTGGAGGTCACTTCAGTAAACTTAGTCTGAGATTTGATACTGAGCACCACCACATATTGGTCGGCATTGGATTGGTGGCCGAGATTGGATTGGGGGTCAGGCTGCTGCTGCTCTACCCTGGTAGCCTCATACTTGAAATCGTCGTGTTCCATAACGGACTCCCCCACAACACGACACATCTGCTCTCGACTGAAATGAAAGCAGGGCCGAACATCGTCAGGCTCAAACGGCATCCCCTCCTCAAGCACTCGGAAAGTGATGACTTGAGCATGCCCTAGTCTGTCAAGAACGTCCTGTATTTCTTCGATACCAGGAGCCTCCACGAGTAGGGTTTGATCCCCCACCGTTCGAACTGACAGTTCACTCAGGTTAAAATCCCGCAAACGAAATAGGAATGTGTCTTTGGCTTGTTGCAGTGCCTGCTTTCTGAGCGTGTCGTTTGTGATTCCTTTGGCAACTTGATCTGAGGGATCCATTTCGTAAGCTAACCTAATGCCGCCCGCAAAATCGAGACTGGTGTGTGGCTTAGGCCATTGGCCGGTATGCAACTTGACGACCACCGGCCAAGCAAGCGACGCTAGGATGATGATCCAAAGAAGAGGTTTTCGGTACATTTGACTTCTGCTGCCTTTCTCACAAGAAATAGAAACTCTCTTGGCTCTCTTTTTGTCATTGACAAAAGTGGGGTTCTATTTTGGAACTATTGTGACATCAGAGAGCCGCATCTCATGCAGGTACCGTATAACTACGGACAGATTGTAGTGCACAGTAGGCCAAGATTTCTAATTTTTTTCGTATATGCTCCAACATAAAAAAATTTGCAAATCCTTGTAACGTTTTTCCAGGTTCAATCACTACTACTATTAGTGGCTCTTTCCCGATCACAACACATACCAGCAGGGAAGCTCAACGATCGTATTTTCCTGCCCCAACCTAGGCTTGAAACGAGATTGCAGGATTTTTGAAGAGCAGGAGCTGTCCGCCGGAGTTGTACTCACGGATGCTCCTGCACTCAGCTTGTTATTTCATGCTGCTCTGAATTGCGGCCACAGCTTCTTCGGCGCGTCGTTTTGCTTCCGCTTCCCACGTGCCTTTGTTCATGTACGACTGCAGAAGTCCCATCGCCTTTGCTTTGGCGCCAGTCTCCGGCGACTCCACTCCAATGTGCTGAACGGCGACGACAGCCATCATTCGCACTTCCATCCCACCGATAAGAGCGCTGGAGTCCAAAGGCGCAGCCAGCGCGTCGAGGGCAGCAAGGTAGGCGGCCTCGTTATGACTTCCCTTGACCGCATTCACGATCGCATTGATTGCGGGAATTCTTACACCGTTATTACCGCTTCGCACAGGTTCACTCAAAGCATGTACAGCAGCCAAAGCAATGGCGCCGCGGTCCGCGGAATTGACGATATTGTTCACGGCATCGACAGCCACGTCGCGCACCGGCACTTGGCCGGCACGTAGCGGTTCCCCTAACAGTTCCAGGGCCCTGATTTTGACTTTAGTGTCGGCTGTGCTGTTCGCAATTTCCGCCATGGCGTAAATGGCCGGCATTCGAATATGGTCAGAAGCGCTCCCCACGGGTTCAGCAAGAAGCTGCAATGCCGTAAGCTTGATTTCAGGATCAACAGTAGCCAAACCTACGGCCCAGACGCGGTGCGTGGCCTCGACGCGTGTACGCGTATCCGGGTTCGCAACCTTTTCTCGCAGCGATAGAAGTTCGGCAATCTGACCAGCCGAAGGGCCATTCGCAGTCCCCTGAGGCGTAGCCGTCAGACTCAAAAATGTCAGAATACTAATGATCAATAGGATGCTCTTCATGTCGTTCTCCTTAAATTTTTTGGAATTGTTGAGGGCGAAGCCGGCACACTCATCCTGCATGCTTGCCATGCGACATTCTGGAGAGTCACGGTCCAACGGGCAATGCACCGCGTCGCAACTCCAGATCAACCGAAGATCATCTGTGGGAAACGTCGATTGGGTTGATCTTGTGGCAGCCGGTTGATCTTTTCTTGAGGTTTGCAGGCCTGATAGACAGTTTTGCCATTCTTGGTTGGCTTGGACGTGTCCGCTTCTGGACAAAAGGTCCGTGGCTGGACAGTTGTGCGGGTCGATCAATTCCCTATTTGCTAGCGCTCCTGAGAACCTCTTTGCATCACCGCAACGCGAACTGGCTTAGTTTGAACGCGTTATCAGCAGGATTCCTGAGCAGTTACCAATTTGGCAACAGGATTGCACTTACGACGATCGAATCGCCAGGGCAGCAACTTTCAAGGAATCAGAAGGAGGCAGCCTGAGGCGTACAGTAGTCCACCGGGTTGGCGTAAGGCCTTTTTTCGATGAGGAAGAGGAGTCATCATGGATTTCGGACAATACAATAAACGATGGCTGGCGCTGCAGGTCAGGCCAAGATATGAGTTTATCGCCGCGAGTATTTTGCGCAGTAAAGGTTACGAGGAATTTCTTCCTGTCTATACGGTTAAAAGAAAGTGGTCGGATAGGACTAAAAAAATTGTCGCGCCGCTGTTTAGCGGTTACGTCTTTTGCAGAATGGACTCGAGCATAAACTTCCCGATGGTTACAACCCCGGGCGTAATCCGCATTGTGGGAACGCGTCGAGGCATTGGGTTTATTGAAGATGAGGAAATTGAAACCATTCGTATGGCGGAAAGGTCAGGCCGCGAGGTCGAACCCTGGACGTATTTCCAGGTTGGGGACCGGGTCCAAATCAACGAAGGCCCGCTTACAGGTCTCCAAGGAATCCTGGTTGCGTGCAGAAATAAGCGCCGGCTGGTCGTTTCGGTAAGTCTTATCCAGAGCTCGATGGCCATCGAGGTGGGTGAAGAATCTCTTACTCTTGTGCGTTCGCATCAAATCGTCTCTGGATCGAATCCGTCGCTCGCGCCAGAAGCGAGTCCGGGTAGCGTTCCATCAGCCAGGCTCATGAATCTACCGGCGGCAGTGGTTGCCTGACCGAAACTGTACTTATTTTCGCCTTCAAGGGCCGTAATGAAATCAATAACAGGGGGCCGCGTTTAGCTGTGAATACGAGAGACGATTCGATGGAGGTCGACAATCCCATGGCATCAAGCCAGAGCACAACTCAAGCCTTGGTTGCGTACCTGCAATGGTGGCAACAGAAATATGGCATGTATCCTCGCGCCCTTCGACTCTCCAGGCGAACAATCCTTCAGTTGTGCGCCGAACATCGTCTGCCAACATCGCTGCCCTATTATGTTCTGTTTGGAATTCCTATTGAGCAGATCGCTGACGCCTGAAGAAACGAATCTTCGCTTCGCTTTACTGCACCCGCATAAATTTCCAGGTATTGAGATAAAACTCTCGTACCGATTTGTTTGAAGTACCCGGTAGATGACTTGCCAGTCGTTGGCGCTGATGCAGCGCTGCTTCGATTTCTAGTCAAGCCTAGCTGACGCGCGGGTAGATCCTCTAGATGGGCGTCGATGGGACCGGCAGTCTGTTCGCCCACGCACAAGGACTGTGCTGCTCCCACAGCAGCCGGTAGCACCTAAGTCGCACCGCTTCGAATGAGTGAAATTGCTTATTAAAGGATAATGCCATATCCTTAAATAACGATTCTTGTTATTAAAGGATCCTTTAATAGTGCCCAACCCATCCGAGTACACATCGAGGCCAGACCGCTACATCACGACTACAGTTGCGGGCGAGCCAGTTAAGGCGTTTGTGCCTCCGGCGCTTCCCCCCGCCGGTCTGAATTTAGCTCGCCTTAATCAGCGTCTTGATAAGGCGAATCAAGCCCTCGGCCGCCTGGATGGGCTGACCGTGCTGCTTCCCGATGCGCGGTTCCTGCTTTATCTGTATGTCCGTAAAGAGGCGCTCGTTTCATCTCAGATCGAAGGTACCCAATCATCGCTCACAGACCTCCTGCTCTTTGAAAACAAAGCTCCCACCGATATACCGAAGGAGGATGTCGAGGAAGTATCAAACTACGTCGCAGCCATGCAACATGGATTGCGTCGTATGGCCTCAGGGTTTCCTCTATCGTTGCGGTTGATCCGGGAGATTCACACGATCTTGCTGCGTGGTGGGCGCGGAGCGAACAAAACACCGGGAGAATTCCGTCGCTCACAGAATTGGATTGGCGGAACCCGGCCTGGCAACGCATCGTTTGTGCCACCGCCACCCAATGAAATGATGAAATGCCTGGATAGTTTCGAGCGTTTCCTGCACGACGAAAAACATCAATTGCCTCTTCTTGTTGTGGCCGGCCTGGTGCACGTGCAGTTCGAGTCAATCCATCCATTCCTCGACGGAAACGGCCGCCTCGGACGCCTGCTTATCACACTGCTGCTCTGCGCAAAGGGAGCATTGAAAGAACCTCTCCTGTATCTGAGTTTGCACTTTAAGCTGCACCGCAACCAATACTACGATCAACTCCAGCGTGTCCGAACTCAAGGGGCTTGGGAAGAGTGGTTGGAATTTTTTCTGGACGGCGTCACCACAACGGCTCGGGAAGCTGCGGAGACCGCGGCCAGAGTCTTGCGGTTATTTGCCGCCGATCGCCGAAAGATTCAAAGATTGGGCCGTCCAGCTTCTTCCGCTCTACAAATCCATGAATACATGCAGCGAAAACCCATCGCCAATATCCGGGCAATGGCAAAGCCCCTGAAGCTCTCCATCCCGACCGTGACGGTCGCTTTAAATCATTTGGTTCGCATCGGGGTTGTGGAAGAGGTAACGGGAAAACGGAGAGACCGTCTCTTCACCTACTCGCGCTACTTCAATATTGTGAGTAAAGGAACCGAACCACTGCGCTCCAACGGCTAAATTCAGAGAAGCCAGCGGCATAAGTTGTACGTCATTCCCATTTTCACCCGGTCGGAGCACTAGAATGCAACAAATCTGGTCCAAAGGATTAATGCTCGATAGAGATCGTCTCTTCACCTACTCGCACTACTTCAACATTGTCAGCAAGGGAACGAACCCCTACTTTGCAGCAACTAAGACCCGGTCAAAAGAAAATCTCGACAGATCCGCAGATTTTCGTGTATTATTCGTCTTGTAATCTAATTGTCGCTGTCATTCGCGGGGACGTTAACTTGAGCCGTTCTGCGGGCGTTAGCGGAGCGGGAGCCCGCAGGCGAAATCCTGAGCGGAAGCGAAGGATCTTAACAATTCGAGTCATTCGCGGGGACTATAACTTCCGTGGCTCATTTTTCACTGGGTGGCGTAGCTTTACCTTGAGGTAAACGATCCCACATACTGAGAACATCTGCCCGGCCACTAACGTTAACCAACTTTAAACCAACTTCTGTCCAGTTTTTTGGAATCTCTGGCGACACTCTCACCATAGGGGTAGCACTTTCTCGCGGAGGTGCATTTCAGCCAATAAATATGCCCTTTGTCTCAATGTCTCACTTCAGGGTCAGGAACGAGAATGGCGAATGCGTAAGTCGTGTAGCGGCAGATTTGCAAAAAAAACGTGGGCTGCATCTGCCCCCGGCTGCGGCTCTTTGCAAATCCCGAAATTCGGAGATTTCACCCACGATTCGGATGGGGTATTCTGTCCAAAAAAAATAGCAAAATAGTTAAAGTTCAGCGTTCTTACTGCATATGCCGTTGAAGCGTCGTGCAACCTCGACCCTTGTGCTGGCTGTTGTGATGCTTTCTGCGGCGCCAAGTCTCTTCGCCCAAATTGAGTTGATCCGTGAGCACCACGGCAAACAGATTTCATGCTGGTTAAGTGGCCTAAGGGGATTTAGCAGTCCGTGCGGACTTGACGGCAACTATGCTTACATTCTTACCGGAACGGTTTCTGTCAGTCGCCGAAGAATCGGACAACGAGAAACGCCTGCAATTAAAACCGCAGGAGTTCTTTCTGGGCGCCCGTAGGCGAGCTGACGGTTACAACCAACCAGGGAGACTGTCTTGGAGACATTCAACCAGGCGATTACTGGCTGTTTTATTTACGTCGAGATGAGAAGACGAATCAGCTTTTGCTGTCATACGGGAGCGCGAGCGAACCCGTTGCGGAAGCTGAAAGATCGCTCGCCGAGTTGCGACGTTTGGTGGGGATGACGAATTTGGGAATTATCCGCGGGCACGTAAGTATGTCGGTCTGGAATGATAAATTCAAGTCGGAAGAATTTCCACGGCATACCCAATCATAAGATCGTTGCCAAGCAAGAATCGAACGGTACGGAACACTGGGCATTCACGGATTCTAGTGGTAATTTTGAATTTGAACCACACCCTGCCGGAACCTACGATGTGACAGCCAATACAACCCAGGGACTATGGGCAGACGACGGGTCTACGACGGTTGGTTCGCGGAGTTGTAACCTTATTCCATTCGAACTCAGTCCGGATGGTCAGATTTCCGGCCATGTCACGACCGCGAATGGGAAGCCCTTCAAGGAACACCCTTGGGTGGAGGTTGTATCCGAAGAACGCGGGGAATCCAGATCAGCTTATGTCGACGAAGAAGGGTATTTTCAGTTCAATGGGTTGCGCCCTGGCCGTTACTTGGTTGGTATCGGTATCCAAGCTGACCCCGGCACGCCCGAGTGGCGATCCCGCATTTATTATCCCGGCGTGCGAACCAGGGCGTCGGCAGTGATCATCGAACTCGGCCATGCAGAAAAGCGCACCGATGTTGACTTGCGCTTGCCGAAAAGCCGCTAGTCAAGAGACGAGAAGTCGATCAGCAGCAGCACTGTCGGAAACAATCGCACTGGTGTTTTGGGTCTACATCGCCCGCAAAGCATCGATAGGATCGGCTGATGCCGCCCGCGTGGCAGGAAGTACCGAAGCCAACAACGCCATCAACATCATCATCACCACACCGGTTGCGTAAATGTACGGATCGGTCGCGCTGACCTCGAAGAGGAAAGATTCAACAAAGCGTGATACCGCCCACGAACCGAGCACACCGATGGCGCATCCGATGATCCCGAGCTTTGTGCCGGAAAACAGAACCAGCCGCGCAATGCCGGAGCGATTCGCGCCCAGGGCCATGCGAATCGCGATCTCATGTGTGCGCGATGATACAGAGAAGGCGACGACGGCGTAGATCCCGATCACAGCCAGCAGAAACGCACCCAGGGCAAAGGCGGTGATCAGATCGGTGTTGAAACGGCGCGGGGCCTCCACGTTCGTAAGAGCATCCTTCATCGGTTGCACGTCTTGCAGCGGCAACAGCGGATCGATTTCGGCTACGGTCGAGCGCAGCGTTTCAATCATCTGCTCGGGAGGGAGGCTTGCGCGTAGAGTAATGTTTGCACTGGGCAGGCCGCTCGATTCTTCTGGAAGGGCTAAAATCGCGGGCTGCTGCGCTGGGATATACCATTGATCGATGCTGGGCTCATCGCGAGAGCCAAGCTTGGTATCGGCAACCACGCCCACCACCGTTGCCCACGGCATTGCTTTGTGCGGGTTGCCCACATGGATTCGCTTACCAACAGCTTTCTGCCCAGGCCAACAGGTTCTGGCCATCGATTGATTGACGATCACAACCAGGGGCGCGTTGGAACGATCGTTCGCAGTGAACGTCCGGCCCTCGATCAGTGGAATGCCCATGGCGCGAAAGTAATCTCCGTAGGTAAGAGAGAATCCTGCAAACTTCAGTTTCCATCGCTCTGCCGACATCCCCTCGGCTGTGTATGCGCTTTGCGGTATGCCGCCTGATGCAGCCGGCAGCACACTGGAGATGCCAGCGGCAATCACTCCCGGCTTGTTCGACAGCCGGTCGACCACTTCACGGTTGAAGGATTCCGCACTTGTGCCTCCGGGAAGCAGGCGGTAATGAGCGACAAGAACATGGTCGACACTGAACCCCGGATTGACGGCGCGCATCTTCTGGAAGCTCCGCAGAAAGGCGGTGGATAGGATCACCAGGATCAGGGCGACAGCTATTTCCGCGACGACCAGCGCCGACCGCAGCCAGGAATGACTGGTTGCGCCCGTTGTGGATGGCCCGCCTTCCTTGAGGCTCTCGATAAGATTTGTACGTAACGCGGCAAAGGCCGGCGCAAGGCTGCACAATATGCCGCTGGCCAGGCCGACCAGCAGGGCAAATGTGGCGACGGTTGTGTCCATGGAAATCGAGCTGATGCGCGGCATCGAATCCGGCAGGAGGTACAACGAAGTTCGTATAACCCCGGCGGCCAACGCCAGGCCCAAGACCGCGCCAAATACGCTGAGCACCATGCCTTCAAAGATGGCTTTGCGGACGATAACGCCGGAACCTGCGCCCAGGGCCAAACAAACCGCATCCTCGCGGCGACGGCGGATGGCTCGGACCAACAGCAGCCCGGAGACGTTCACACATGCAATCAACAGGACAACGAACACCCCAACCAACAAATACCGCAGTAACTTGCTGACATTGGCAACCACAGATTCGCGCAGCAGTGTAGTGTCGCCCCGGATGCGGAGCGCCGACATGCTGGGTGGAAAATCGCGCATGATCTGTTGAGCAACGCGGTCCACATCGGTTGCCGCCTGCGTTGCGGTGATGCCCTGCTTCATCCGGGCAACCATGTTGTATCCCCAATATCCCGTGCTCTGCTCGGAGAGTTCCTGATCAGTCAGGCTCATCGGTACCCAAAGCTGTACTTGACCGAGACGTCCGGGCTGCAGGGGGAACTCAAAGTCGCGGGGCATTACGCCGATGATCGTATAGGACTTGCGATCAAGAACAATCGAACTCCCAAGGACATGGGAATCGCGGTTGTACCGATTCGTCCACAAGCTGTAACTGAGGACGGCCAGAAGCTGGCGCGCATCCTCTTCTTCCTGCTCCGTAAACACTCGGCCAAGGACTGGAGGAACACCCAGGGTAGGGAAGACACCCGCAGTCAACCGGGCCGCAACAACTTCTTCTGGAATGGAACCACCGGAGATCTCGTAGTTCCTGGTGGCAAAGCTCCCCATCGAAGAGAACGCGTGCGCTGCCGTTGAATATGTACCAATCTCGCGCGCCCTCACTGGGATATTCGGGCTGCTGCCCAGGTGTTCGCCCAGGAGCACGAGCCGGTCAGGATCGCTGAAGGGGAGAGGACGCAGGAGAATGCCTTCCACCAGCGAAAAAATGGAAGTCGCCGCTCCGATCCCGAGCGCCATGATCAGAATGGCTGTCAGGCTGAATCCAGGTGTTTTTCGCAATTGCCGAAATGCAAACCGTAAATCCTGTACGAGCGAGCCCGCGCGAATCATTCAGCTATTTTGACGGTTCTTAGCGGTTTTTGGTAGAAGGAATTCTTTCGTCATCAAAGCTACGGCACGATCACGATCTTGCCCTTGGCTCGTCTTTCCATCACCTCAACCAGCGCTTGAGGCACACCTTCCAGTGGATAGGTCGCAGTCACGGCGGGCTTCAGCTTGCCCGACGTGTAAAGACCAACCAGTTCGCTCAGATGGGTTTTGGTTTTTTGCGGGTCGCGTTGCAGAAACGCTCCCCAGAAGACGCCGACGATGTCGCAACTCTTCAACAGCACCAGGTTCAACGGGATTTTGGGAATCTCGCCGGCGGCGAAGCCGACGACCAGGAAACGTCCTTCCCAGGCCATGGCGCGGAGGGCAGGCTCGGAGTAAGGACCGCCCACCGGATCGTAGACTACATCAACTCCTCGATCTGAAGTCAGTTCGCGCAGGCGTTCACGCAGATTCTCGGTAGCGTAATTGATGGCCTGATCGGCGCCGTGCTCGCGGCAGAGAGCGATCTTGTCGTCCGACGACGCAGCGGCGATTACGTGGGCGCCCATCGCTTTGCCGATCTCAATGGCCGCTATGCCCACACCGCCCGCAGCTCCAAGAACCAGGAGGGTCTCGCCTTTTTTTAGATGTCCACGGTCTTGGAGGGCATGTAGCGATGTTCCATATGTCATGAGAAAGGCCGAAGCCGGAACATAATCCATGCCTTGCGGAATCGGAATAAGACGGTCGCCTGCGGCCACTACCTCTTCAGCAAACCCGCCGTTTCCGACAGAGGCAATCACGCGGTCTCCAACGTTGAAGTGGTTAACGTCGGAGCCCTTGCGCAGAATCGTGCCCGCGACCTCGCTTCCGGGAGCAAACGGGAAGGATGGCTTGAACTGGTATTTACCCTGAATGATCAGGGTATCGGGGAAGTTGACGCCACATGCCTTTACGCCGATTACAACTTCCTTGGCTTTCGGCTGCGGCGAAGGCACCTCTTCGAGCACCAGTGAACTTGGAGGACCGTAGGCTTTGCACAAAACCGCTCTCATGGATTTTTCTCCTGGACAAAAGACATGCCAACCTATCGGAATGAGGTGATTCACGTCAACTGCAAGGCAGGGAATAGATTCGACGTACAGCGTAGTGGAGCTTACAACCAAAAATCAAAAACCCAACACGGAGACACTGAGAAAATCAATAGGCAATGAAAGCTAACCGCAGAGATCGCAGAGTTACGCAGAGGACTCTAGTGCCCTGACCGCATGATTTTTGGATACTACCAGCCAGCGAAGCTGGCGACATTCTTCTAGCCCACAACGCGAGTTGTGGGTAAAAAGAGACAGAATAGAAGCAGAGCTGGCGAAGCCAGCGACATAGCTGTACGTCATTCCCATTTTCATACGGTCAAGCACAAGTGGGCTTTTTGGCCAATAGACCTCCCAAAAAGTCTGGGAGCGAAAAATATCGCTCCCAAGTCGAACTGAAATATGGTATCTGATCCCTTCTTACTTAAGCCGCAACAGGCACTTTTGCAGCGACCGTCGCAAACACGACACGTGCAGCGGTTCCCCGCAGTTCGGTTACGGCATAGCTATCCAACTGGCCTTCATTGAATTCCGGCACAATCGAAAACCGGCGAATGGTTGTGATGCCGAAGGTGGTGATATCGACCATGTTGGTCTCTTCTTCTAGGTTCACGTTAGGCACTAACAGGGTAAACGCAGTTGAGCCGCTGTCGACCGTCATTCTGATGGTTACAGTCACCAGCGTGCCAATTTCCGTAGGTTGGGTCCGGATCTGGTCTCCGGAGAAATGAAGGGTCTGAAAGGCATCGTGGTATTGCAGATGCGGGATCCCATCGAAGCCTGAAGTCGAGTAGGTGACTTGCAGGTTGTGGCCATGGAGACGGAACAGGTTAGGTGTTTTTGGCACAATAGGGGGCATGGGATACTCCTTTCGATTTGCTTATAGGCTGGGCCAGAGGAAAGGCTATGTCGAGAAGCCCGATACTGCCTGGGACAGAAGAACACCGGTTCTTGAGTAGAGGTAGAACGGAGTTTCTGAAACAGCCGATTCAGATACCCACAAGAAGCTATAGTGATCTTTCAAGCATAGGGTGTCAATCGCTTCTGCGTTTTTTTCAAAAAAAATTCATACCGGACTAAGTGGGGATTAAAAAGTTCCCATAAGAGCACCTGTGCATGAGACGATGAATTCATGCAATTCACACGCCAGAAAAGAATAGCGTCTCTGCTTTTGCTGCAACTGCTTTGGTTGGTTTCCACAACAAGCCCGCAATCACAACCGCCAGCCCAAGAGCAGCGCAGGAATCTGTCAGACCTGGTGAACCGGCCCGTTGTGTACAGCGTCTCAGGGCCCGTCAAGGTCACTGCCGATATCGTCTACAAGAAAGATGCAACCGCAGATTTCTTGAAGATGGACGTCTTCACGCCCGGCGATGCCCACGGCCCGGCGCCTGTAGTGGTTTTCATCCATGGGGGAGTGCCGCCGAATGTCCCGCTGCACGCGAAGGACTGGGGCATTTACAAGTCCTGGGGAAAACTGGTTGCGGCCTCGGGCATGGGTGCGGTCACATTCAACCATCGCGGTAGCTATCCTGACCCAAATCTTGAGCAAGCATCCCAGGATGTGAATGACCTCGTTGGTTTTGTGCGCGCTCATGCTCAGGAGTGGAACCTGGATGGAAACCGCATCTGCCTGGCCGCCTATTCAGCCGGTGGACCGCTCTTGAGCATGACCATGCGCGAAACGCCTGCCTATGTTCGCTGTTTGGTAGGGTTCTATCCTTTTCTTGATCTGCGCGAGTCAGCATTGCACAAGAAATATATGTCCGAGCAGCAACGTAATGATTTCTCGCCGGTTGTGTTTCTCAGTCGGGGACCAGATAAGCTTCCGCCTATCTTCATTGCGCGCGCCGGTCGAGACCAGATACAGGACCTGGAACCGGCGCTCGACCGGTTTGTGGCTGAAGCTATCCACCAGAATGTTGCATTAGAGTTCATGAACCACCCGGTCGGGGTTCACGGTTTTGACAATCAAAACGATGACGACCGTTCTCGCGAAATTATTAAGACCGCAGTGGATTTCATGAAAACGCATCTGCAGGTAAAGTGATCAGAAATAAAGACGGTTCTGGCCAGATTCCCATTCTGGAACGAAGAATTCTAATGAAACCGCCTCGGTTCTAATGTTACCTTCGTAACCGGAGCATTAGGACTTCGTAACTTGCCTTCCCAAAAAAGCACATTTATTCTTGCAATCGCGGCGGATAATTAAAGATATTTAAGAAAGTGAAGATCTCATGAGACGGACTTTAACAGTGGCCGTTCTGATCGGAATCTTTGTCGCGGCGCCTGGCGCTCAAAGCCAGGACTCCTCTGAATCGACCCAGATCAAAGCTCTGATTCAGGAAGTGAATGAGCTTAAGGCCCGCATTGCCGTGCTGGAAGCGAAGCAGGCAGGGACACCGCCTCCGGTTGTTCCTGTACAAGCAGCTACCCAGTCAGGTACTGGCATGGCGAATGACGATCCTCCGTCACAGACCGCCGCCAGCGGTGAGACAACTCCGTTTGGCTTCCTGCGCGGGATCAAACTGCAAGGATTTGGATCGCTGGGCTACAAGGCCAGCGATATCAAGGTTCCGGAGAATTCCTTTTTTGGATTCCGTCCTGGCTCCATGGGCAACTTCGCCATAGGTGACGTCGATCTTTTTGTGACCTCGACGCTTACCCAAAAGGCCACAGTCTTAAGCGAGATTGTTTTCACCGAAACTGACAGCCAGAAGTTCGAAACCGATATCGAACGGTTGTTGGTTAAATATGACTTCAACGACTATTTCAAAACTTCGTTTGGCCGATTCCATACTGCGACCAGTTACTACAACTCGGTTTTTCATCATGGACGATGGCTGCAAACGGCCGTGGATCGTCCGTTGGCCGTTGAATTTGCCGACGATGGAGGACTCTTGCCCACGCAGGTCATTGGAGTTTCAGTCAAGGGAAGAATTCCGTCGGGCAAGCTGGGATTGAACTATGTTGCTGAGTATGGAAGCGCCGATACCATTCGTCCGCAAATCAACCAGCCGGGCGCGGTTGAGATTGATGAGAACAATGGGAACGA
This sequence comes from Candidatus Angelobacter sp., assembly GCA_035939495.1. GTDB lineage: Bacteria > Acidobacteriota > Terriglobia > Terriglobales > Acidobacteriaceae > Angelobacter. The sequence continues at coordinate 84,107 of DASZFU010000171.1, forward strand.
AGTGACGGTCGGATTGTTCGCCAAACCCGATTGGCTTCCCGGATTGGATGTCGGCGGATCCTTCTATAATGACCGCCTGAGTCCTGATAACCAACCGATTCACATCGATCAATCCATTGGCTCGGCCCACGTTGTCTACACCACGCCCAGGTTCGAGTTTCTCAATGAGGGATTCATGATCCAGCACAAGGTCGAGGGTACAGGGCAGACATTTAATACTCCCGCATTCTACAGCTTGATTTCCCAAAAATTTGGAAGGAAATGGCGGCCTTATTTCCGCTATCAGTACGCGAACGCCTCTGCGCAGTCCCCGCTTTTCGCCGATGTAGGCTTGCGGCATGGACCCAGCGCCGGCGTGCGGTTCGATTACAACGACTATTTGGCATTCAAGATCCAGTACAACCGAATCCTGCGCCGTCAACTGGCAACGATCAATGACCTGGCGTTGCAACTGGCGTTTCGGTTCTAAGGGCAGGGAAGTACACGATGAAGAAATATCGTAAACATCTGGTCTGCTTCGGGATGGCGCTCTTGCTGGCCGCCTGCTGCGCCTTCGCCACTCAGACCAAAGAAAAGCAGAAAGACGAGGATGTAGAAGTGGCGGTGATCGTCAATCCCGCAAATCCCATAGAGGCGCTTACCCTGGCCGACTTGCGCAAGATCTTTTCTGGAGAAAAACAGTCTTGGGGTGCGCCGGGCCCCATCTCGCTGTTTGTCCGCGGACCAGGCGCCCGTGAGCGCGAAGTATTGCTGAACCGCATATTGAAAATGAACGAGTCAGAGTACCAGCAGTATTGGGTAAGAAAGGTCTACAGCGGAGAGTCGCCGCGTCAGCCGTTGGCGCTGCTCTCCAACGGCATGCAACTGGAAGCCATCCGCGCCGAACGAGGCGCTATCGCCCTGATCTCCGTCGCCGATATTCACCAGGGCGTGAAAGTCATAAAGATCGAAGGACGTGTTCCGGGGATGAGCGGTTATCCGCTGAAATGATTTGTCCTCAACAGGAATGCCACTCACTTCACCAGGATGCTTGGCCCTCCTTTTTGCAGATACGAGGTACTCTACCGAAGCCCCGTTAATCTGCGCGAGATTTCAGCGCCCTATGGTCTTCTGGATCGCACAACTTTGAACAGGTTCAATATTTTTCTTGACATGAGCGGTTCGGGCATTCTATTTTGAACATGTTCAATAAGACGTTTTTCTCGAGCTTTCAGGAGGAAGCTTTCTATGCCGGATTCAAACAAGGCCATCAATCTATGGCTGGTGTCAGGCATTGCAGTTGCCGGTATCGCATACCGCCTGGTCCTTGGGATGCGCCTGGAGCAGACGGCCTTGCTCTTCATAGGCATACCTTCGATACTGGCCATCCTTGTTGCCGCTACCCCGCGCGCCAAGAGCGTGACCGGTGCCATCATGAAGGCCATTACCATCGCTCTTTTGCTGTCCGGGCCGTTTCTGGGCGAAGGTTTCATTTGCATTATCATGGCTGCTCCTCTCTTCTATCTTGTGGGAGCAATTGTGGGGCCGTGATCGCAAGCATGAAGCGGCATGGTAAAAGTACAGTTGTTTCATGCCTCGTTCTGGTGTGGTTATTGCCTATGAGTTCCGAGGGAGTGCATCCCCGGCTTTCTTTCAATCGCGAAGAGACCGTACAGGCTTCGCAGGCCGTTGACGCTTCGGCGGAGATGGTCGAGCAAGCCCTCAGTCAAAGCCCACGTACTGACTTGCCTCTTCCTTTTTATCTGCGCATGGGATTTCCCCGGGCGGTAGAGGCCCACGGCTCGGGACTCAATCCAGGCGATCTGCGCACGATTCACTTCGCGGGAGGAGAAGGACATCCGGGCGATCTGGTAATGAGAGTGGCTGAGCACGCGCCGGGACACGTGCGCTTTGTGGCAGTCACCGACAAGAGCAAGGTTGCGCACTGGTTGGAGTGGGAAGGTGCTGAGGTGGACTGGCGGACCATCGACGCGAATCACACGCGGGTCACTTGGACTCTCCACTACCGTCGCCTGCTTGATCCGGCCTGGTACTTCCGGCCCTGGGAACGGTATGCGACACGTCTGGCAGCAGATTATTTGATACGGGCGAACGCCACTCAGCATCCTCAAAATCCGGTTGCGGTGGCCGAGCCATGATGGACCGCGCATTGGCCGTGCGCGCCGCTGCACTGTATGCGCCCACTTTGCTGGCGGCAGCTTTCGGCGTAAGCAGGTTGCGTACCCGGCGGCACATTGGCGCTGTGTTGGTGGGGGCGTTCTATGCTTTGGGTTCATTGCTGGTATTGCAGCTACTGAATCTCCATTTTGGCTGGTGGCAATTTCATGTCTCTTCGGCGCTCCTCCGCCATATGCCCGCAGACCTCTATCTTGGATGGACTGTACTTTGGGGCGTTCTTCCTACATTGGCCTTTCCCCGAACAAGATTGTGGCAGGTAATCCTGATCTTTCTGGGAATTGATCTGGTGGCGATGCCGTTATGTTTTCCGGCCGTTCAACTCTCGCCTGACTGGCTGGTGGGTGAATTGGCCGCAGTCTGTCTCGTCTTGATACCCGCGCAATTGTTTTCACGATGGACACTGCATGATCTTCACCTGAGTGCCCGCGTGACACTTCAGGTTGTTACGGCAGGAATGGTTTTCCTGCTCCTGTTGCCGGAAGTGATTTTTGCAGCTACGGGGCATGGAAGTTGGGCACCGTTGCACACGGGCCGATTATGGATTCGCAACTTGGCCCTGCAATGCATTGCGTTGCTTGCTGTAGGAGGCGTCTCAGCAGTCCAGGAGTTCGCACAACGTGGCGCGGGAACGCCGATTCCCTACGATCCGCCAAAGCGCCTGGTCAGCAGCGGTTTATACCGATATATTGCGAACCCCATGCAGACTTCATGTGTGCTGACCCTGACTGCGTGGGGCCTCTTGCTGAAAAACCCATGGCTTGCGGCTTCTGGCTTGATGGCTCTTATCTATAGCAGCGGGTTGGCCAGATGGAATGAAGGCGACGAGATGCGCGAGCGCTTCGGAGCAAGTTGGCCGCGTTATCGAAGTGACGTCAAAGACTGGAAGCTACGCTGGCGTCCCTGGCATGATCCGCAGAATCCCATGCCTCGTCTTTACGTGGCCGAAAGTTGCGGGCCGTGCTCGGAGGTGAGGCGCTGGTTTGAAGCGCGGCATCCCGTTGCCTTGAACATTATGGCGGCCGAAGATCATCCGTCCAGAGACTTGTCTCGAATCACCTACGATCCCATGGATGGAACTCTACCGGAAGAGGGAATCAGAGCCTTCGCGCGCGGGTTGGAACACTTGAATTTCGCCTGGGCTTATGTGGGTGCATGTCTTCGCCTGCCCATCGTGCGCCAGTTCATACAGCTTTTGCTTGACGTAAGCGGGCTGGGGCCGCAGACCATTCGGCGCAGAAACCCGGAAAATGGATACTGTGAGATTCCCAGTCACTCACAGAATAATTGAAAAGTAGCCAGAGTAGCTATATGCTATGGCTATGCGTAGCTATAAAAAACGTTCGGTTGGAATCAAGGAACTAAAAGACCGGGCATCAGAAATCGTTGCCACAGTTCAGCGCACCGGCCAGGCCATATTGATTACCAAGAATAACCAGGAAGTGGCCCAAATCACCCCAATCCCTAAGGATCCCTATCAGCGACTCGTGGATTTAGGAATCCTGCGACCGGGACCGAAGCCTCGTCCGTTGTGTGAATTGAAGCTTGATATACCGCCGGGCGATGCCTCCTTGGCGCTTCGCGCTATTTTAGAAGATCGTGAGGACGACTGATGGCGCCCGTGTACTTGGATTCATCCATTCTGGTTTCTTTGGTGATGAACGACCCACGGGCGCCTCAGGCGCGAACCATTCTGGGTTCGCGTGAGTCATGCACCAGTCAACTCTCGGAGATTGAATGCCAAGCTGGGCTCTCATTTCAGTTTTCTGTCGCCCGCACCGGCCTTCCTGCATCTGAACAAATACTCAATACGATTCTGGACGGAATGCAGATCATCCAGCTAACGCCTGCCGTCCTCAATCACGCGCGAACATTGGTTCGCCGCCATCGCACTGGACTTGGACTAAGAACTCTGGATGCTTTGCACATTGCATCCTGTGCTGAAATGCAGGCACAGTTTGGGGTCACGAGAATCGAATACATCACTGCCGACCGCCGCCAGCACAACGCGTTTTTAGCCGAGGGCTTCTCTGGAACGCTGCTTCCGTAAAGCTATAAGGCTCTGCATCTCAACGTTTCCGTAGTGGGTTTTGCTTTTGCGGTACCGCAGGAGCAAAAAACTTATTGCTCTCATTGAAATCATTGAATAACTCCGGCGATACCTCGAAGGTCTGTGCAAATACGTCGCTCCCGATTCCATTGAGCCCCACGGGAATGCCGATGTCGGTCGGCATTCCATTATTAAATGTGAGCAAAAGCTTCAAGTCTCCGCTGTCAACGTTTTTGATGGCGTGGAACCATCCTTGCGGAATGAAAAAGAGTTGCCCCGGTTTGATGCGCACTACTTGTTTCACCATGTTCCCGGCATTGTCAGGCCCCACGAGCCAAAACTGAGCTTCCCCTTGGACGCAGTAGTCCAGTTCCCACGCGTTGGGATGCCAGTGAGGAACGCGAAGCGCGCCCGGTTTCATGTCGATCATGAAGAATGCGACTCCATTTCCTGCCAGTACCGGAAAGTCGTTCTGGTTCGCCTCGCGAATGGTGTTTCCATGCTCGCTGATGGAAGGCGAAGCTTCGGCAAGGTCGAATTTGAATGTCGGTTGAGCAGGCGGGGCAGATTCCTTCTTTTGCTTCATTGGACCTCATGTCTGGACTTGAGTCTCGTTATTGTACCGGGAAGGCAACCGAGGAGTGAACTTCAAATCCCTTATAATATTTTGTTCAGACTTTCTCAGAACATCTGATCGCGATCCAGTACGACGGGCTTTTTGCAGCCCTGGCCATCGCCCGGTAATCTAATCAGGTAAGGTGGATTCATGAATAATACGTTCGGCGCCCTCTCGAAGATTCATGCCGGGGGGCAGGAATTTGATATCTTTCGTATCAGCGCAATCGACAAACATGTATGTGCCACCCAGCACCTCCCCTACTCCTTGAGGGTGCTTCTCGAAAACCTGTTACGTACCGAAAACGGCCGCAGCGTGACTGCCGATGACATCCGTTTTCTGGCCCAGTGGAAGCCGCATGCCATCCCATCGAAAGAGATTGCCTTCACGCCTGCCCGGGTGCTCATGCAGGATTTCACTGGTGTACCGGCAGTCGTCGACTTAGCGGCCATGCGCGATGCCATGAAGACCATGGGCGGCGATCCGACATTGATTAATCCTCTGCAACCGGCCGAACTGGTGATTGACCATTCTGTTCAGGTAGATGAGTTTGCTTCCAAGAATGCTTTTCATACGAATGCACTTTTGGAGTTTCAACGCAACCGGGAACGCTATGCTTTTCTTCGCTGGGGACAAACGGCATTTCGTAATTTCAAGGCTGTGCCGCCCGACATGGGAATCGTTCATCAGGTCAACCTTGAATACCTGGCGCGGGTTGTGTTCTCGGAACAAAGGAATGGCACTTCGCTCGCTTATCCCGATACGCTCGTAGGCACCGACTCGCACACCACCATGATCAATGGACTGGGAGTTCTTGGATGGGGTGTTGGTGGAATCGAGGCCGAGGCTGCCATGCTGGGCCAGCCGGTCTCGATGTTGTTGCCCCAAGTGGTCGGATTCAAACTCACCGGCGAGTTACGGGAAGGCTCAACCGCTACCGATCTGGTACTCACTGTAACCGAGATGTTGCGCAAGACCGGTGTGGTCGGAAAATTCGTGGAATTCTTTGGACCGGGCCTTCCGGCATTGTCCCTGGCCGACCGCGCTACTATTGCGAACATGGCGCCGGAATATGGAGCCACGTGCGGCATCTTTCCCGTCGACGAAGTCACTCTGCAATACCTGCGCATGACCGGGCGCGCGGATTCGCAGATCGCATTGGTTGAGGCATATTGCAAAGAGCAGGGACTCTTCCACACGACAACCACACCGGAGGCGGAATACTCCGAAGTAGTGGAACTGGATCTTGGGACGATCGAACCTAGCGTAGCTGGGCCGCGCCGTCCTCAGGATCGCGTGCCGCTCTCGAAGGCGAAAGAATCATTTGAGCAGGCGCTGCCGACACTGATAGGGCCACGCTCTCGTGCCGCAGCCAGCAAGGCCGCGCCCAAGCAGGTTGCCCGTTTCGAGAGTGAGGGTGGAAATCCCACGGCAGTGGCAGTCGAAGATGCTCAAGCTCCGGCAGCAGTCGCGCCGGTTTCAGAAGGTATTTTTGAATATCTGCATGATGGCTCGGTGGTGATTGCTGCCATTACCAGTTGCACCAATACATCGAACCCCTACGTGATGATGGCCGCAGGGTTGCTCGCGAAAAAGGCCGTTGAGAAAGGACTTCGCCGCAAACCGTGGGTCAAGACTTCGCTGGCTCCGGGGTCGCGCGTTGTCACCGAATATTATCGAAAGGCTGGACTGATTCCTTATCTCGAAGAACTCGGCTTCCACATTGTCGGGTACGGATGCACCACCTGTATCGGCAACTCTGGTCCGCTTCCTGCAGATGTCTCGTATGCCATCAGCGAAAAAGAATTAGTGGTGGCATCGGTGCTTTCCGGAAACCGGAACTTTGAAGGACGCATTAACTCTGAAGTGCGCGCCAATTATCTGATGTCCCCGCCATTAGTGGTGGCCTATGCTCTTGCCGGACGCATCGACGCCGACATGGTTAACGACCCGCTGGGCAAAGACAAGAATGGCGATCCAGTCTATCTGCGCGATATTTGGCCGAGCCAAAAAGAAGTACAAGACGCAGTTGCAGCCGCCATTGACTCCACTATGTTCACCAGCAATTACACCACAATCTTTGACGGCGACGAAGAATGGAAGCGGCTGAAAGTTCCTCAGGGCGAAACTTATCAGTGGGAGCGTGATTCTACCTACATCAAGCGCGCTCCTTATTTCGATGATATGCCAGCCAAGCCTGCACCGGTCCAAGACATAAAAGGAGCAAGGGTACTGGCCAAGTTGGGTCACAGCGTTACCACCGATCACATTTCCCCTGCAGGATCGATCAAACCCAACAGCCCGGCTGGCAAGTACCTTCAGGAGCGCGGCGTCGAGCCAAAGGATTTCAACTCTTACGGTTCGCGGCGTGGCAATCATGAGGTCATGGTGCGCGGGACGTTTGCCAACGTCCGTTTACGCAACCGGTTGGTCCCTGAAGCCGAAGGCGGGGTGACCAAACATTTTCCCAGTGGTGAAGTCATGTCGATCTTCGACGCATCAGAAAAATATCGGGCTGAAGGCGTGCCACTGATCGTCCTTGCGGGGAAGGAATACGGCTCAGGCTCGTCACGCGACTGGGCGGCCAAAGGACCTAACTTGCTGGGAGTGAAAGCTGTAATTGCCGAGAGCTATGAGCGTATCCATCGCTCCAACCTGGTCGGCATGGGCATTCTTCCTCTGCAATACCTGCTGGAAGAGGATGCTGAAACGCACGGCCTGAATGGCGATGAGGTTTATGAAATCGTTGGCCTGCAGGCGCTGCTGGACGACAAATTTGCAGGTGGCCGCCAGGTGAAGGTTCGTGCTACTTGTCCTGACGGAACCATCACTGAGTTCGATGCCCTGGTGCGCATCGATACACCCCAGGAGGTCCTCTATTACGAGCATGGCGGAATCCTGCAGTACGTGTTGCGCCAGTTGCTTGCCGGCAAACCAAAGCCAGAGGTAGCGAGCGCCAGCATAAGCACGGTGGTCGATGCTTCGACCAGGAGCATCGTGACGTAGGAATTTATAATTTGAAATTTGAACGGCAACGGCGGCAAGCACTCTGCCAAATTAGAAATTGGAAATATTGGAAATTAAAAATTGGAAATCAATTCCCATGTACTATCTACTTAAAACCGAACCAACTGTTTACAGCTTTGCTGATTTGCAGCGAGAGAAAGCTACGATTTGGGATGGAGTGACCAATCCCGTTGCAGTCCGGCATCTGCGCGAGATGCCTAAGGGCGCCAAGTTGGTGATCTATCATACCGGCGATGAAAAACAAGCTGTCGGCACGGCAACGGTAGAGTCGGTCGATGCCAGCGACCCCAAAGTGCCACTGGTGAAGATCAAGGCAGGCAAACCTGTCCCCAAGCCGGTCACCCTGGCTGAAATCAAAAATCACAAACTCTTTTCTGATTCGCCATTGGTTCGGCAAGGGCGACTTTCCGTAGTGCCCTTGAGTGCTCAGCAGTTCGCATTTCTTGCGGGCGAATAGAGACACCGGCAAGAGATACGTGGCAATGCCTGAGGCGCTGCTCTTGAGCGCAACGGGTTTGATTTTCCCCATCTTTTGCGTTCTTTGCAAAAGATGGGGAAACCAAAACCATTTATAATTTAAGGTTGCTCTAATTCCTCGGTTCATACCAGCGGAAGGACATCATGCCAACTGATGTAGTCATGCCCCAGATGGGGGAATCGATTTTCGAAGGAACGATCACCAAGTGGCTGAAAAAGCCGGGCGACAAAGTCCAGCGTGACGAGCCTCTGTTTGAGATCTCCACCGACAAAGTGGACGCGGAAATCCCCGCGCCGGTTAGCGGCGTTTTGAAGGAGATCAAAATCGCGGAAGGCGCGACTGTCCAGGTCAATACCGTGGTTGGATTGATTGACACAGATGGCGGCGCCACGGCAAGCAGCGCGCCGCCTGCGCTACCGGCCGCCGCTGCAAAAACCCAGAGCGCACCTCCTTCTCCCGGTTCCAAGACCAATGGTTCGTCTCCGGTCGGTGGCGGCTCGACCCGCCCGCCAGCTCCTGCGGCTGCAGCTCCTCCGGCCGCAAAGGGCGCCAATGGCGAAGCGCCTACCGATGTAGTGATGCCGCAGATGGGTGAGTCCATCTTCGAAGGCACGATTACGAAATGGCTCAAGAAAGTCGGTGACAAAGTTCAGCGCGATGAGCCGCTCTTCGAAATTTCCACCGACAAGGTGGATGCCGAGATTCCTGCACCGGCAAGCGGTGTTCTGCTTGAGGTTAAAGCCTCTGAAGGCAGCACAGTCCAGGTCAATACGGTCGTGGCTCTGATCGGCAAGGCCGGTGCTCCGGCAAAAGCTGTTGAGGCGGCTCCAACACTCAAGCCCGTGGAGAAAGAGAAGCCCGCAGTCCAGCCACCGCGCGATGAACAGGTCATTGATTTTCCAGCCCGCGATCGGGCCGAGCACGGCGAACGTCTTCGCTCTTCGCCTCTCGTGCGCCGCATGGCCCGCGAGAACAACATTGATCTCACGGATGTTCCCGGTACGGGACTGGGCGGGCGCATCACGAAGCACGACATCCAGGGCTTCATTCAGCGGCACGGAGCTGAGGGCGGACGTCCAGAACCTGTGGCGCCTGCCTACACGCAAGCTCCGCAGCCGCCAGCAGAACGGATACAACCGGCACCTCAACCGCAGCCGCGTCCTTATATAGAACCACCTGCGCCGGTTTCACCGGAATTACAAGGCGACTTGGTTCCCATGACGCCCATGCGCAAGAAAATTGCCGAACGCATGGTGGAGTCGCGCCGCACGAGCGCCCACGTTCATACGGTCTTCAAAGTCGATATGACGCGAATTGTGAAGCTGCGCGAGAAGCTGCGCAAGGGATGGGAAGAGCGCAATGGAACGAAGCTCACTTTTATGCCGTTCATTGCCAAAGCGCTGATGCATGGCATTCGGGTGAAGCCAATCGTCAATGCTTCCGTGGCCGGCGATGCCATTCAGTACCACAGGAACATCAACATCGGCATCGCTGTCGCGCTCGAATGGGGATTGATCGTGCCCGTCGTGAAACAGGCGGAGAATCTTAGTTTTGTTGGCCTGCAAAGAGGCATCTCCGATTTGGGAGAGCGTGCCCGCACGAAGAAGCTGAAGCCCGAGGACGTTCAAGGAGGCACCATCACCATCACTAACCCTGGAATCTTCGGCCCGCAATTCGGTACTCCGATTATTCTGCAACCCCAGGTCGCGATCCTTGGCATGGGCGGGATATTCAAAGAACCGGTGGTGATCACGGATGAGGATGGAAGCGACTCCATCGCCATCCGTCACATTATCCGGTTGACTCTGGGCTACGACCATCGAATCATCGACGGCGCTGACGCTGATCAATTCATGGTCGCCGTTAGGAGCTACCTGGAGAATTTCAACGAAGATATTGGATAAGGAAAATCGGATGATCGGAACACCAGGCTCAGAGGCACGCATTTATTAATAGCCAGTACTCTTGGCCGCTAGCCCTTTGAAGCTCTCCAAAAAATGAATTCAACTTGTAATCCCGACTTTCTGGTGTAGGATCACCCGATCACCCGATCACCCGATCCGGTGTTACCATTTCCTCATGCCGGTTGATACCGAAGTCCAGACTACCTATTTGCCCCCTTTGAAGGCGCCGCGCGGCAACCAAATGAGCTGCAAGGGCTGGTCTCAGGAAGCTGCCCTCCGCATGTTGATGAACAATCTCGATGAGGAGGTCGCTGAGCGTCCGCGTGACTTGGTGGTTTATGGAGGCACCGGCAAAGCGGCCCGCAATCAGCAGTGCCTGGATGCGATCATCAATGAACTCAAGTCTCTGGAAAATGACGAAACTCTATTGGTCCAATCAGGCAAGCCTGTGGGCGTGTTCAAAACCCACGAATATGCTCCAAGGGTACTTATTGCTAATTCCAACCTGGTAGGACACTGGTCGACCTGGGAGAAGTTCAACGAACTGGAGCGGGCCGGCTTGATGATGTACGGCCAGATGACCGCTGGCTCGTGGATTTATATCGGTTCTCAAGGAATCATCCAGGGGACATTTGAAACGCTCTCCGCAGCTGGTGAAAAACATTTTGGTGGCGACCTCGCCGGTAAGTTGATTGTGAGCGGTGGCATGGGCGGCATGGGTGGCGCTCAGCCACTGGCAGCGACGATGACCGGCGCCTGCTTCCTGGGCATCGACGTAGATGCTGAGCGTATTAAGAAGCGCCTCAAGACCGGCTATTGCGATTTCATGGTCAACAATCTTGATGAAGCGCTTCGCATCCTCAAGAATTCGATTCGCAAGAAAGAAGCAGTCTCGGTCGGGTTGATAGGGAACTGCGCCGAGATCATTCCAGAGCTTGGCGAGCGGGGAGTGCTGCCGGACATCCTCACCGATCAAACTTCCGCGCACGATCCGCTGAACGGATACGTGCCGGCAGGAATGCCGCTGGAAAAAGCAATGGAGTTGCGGCGGCACGACCCGCAGGGTTATCTGGAGCGTTCGCTGGATTCGATGGCCCGTCACGTCGAGGGCATGTTACGGCTCCAGAAGATGGGCAGCGTGACCTTCGATTACGGCAACAACATACGCACATTCGCCTTTCAACGTGGCGTCAAGAACGCTTACGATTTTCCCGGCTTTGTGCCTGCCTACATTCGTCCGCTGTTCTGTGAAGGGCGGGGACCGTTCCGATGGGCGGCGCTCTCGGGCGATCCAGCCGATATCGCCGTTACCGATGATCTGGTGCTCGAACTGTTTCCACACAATCACATTCTCGAACGCTGGATCAAGCTGGCGCGCAAGCGAATTAAATTCCAAGGGTTTCCCGCCCGGATTTGTTGGCTGGGATACGGCGAGCGGGCAAAATTCGGCTTGGCCATCAACGATCTGGTCAGGACGGGAAAGATCAAAGCTCCAATCGTGATGGGCCGCGATCATCTGGATTGCGGCTCGGTAGCATCTCCTTACCGGGAAACCGAGTCCATGAAAGATGGCAGCGACGCAATCGCCGACTGGCCCATTTTGAATGCCTTGTTGAATACCGCCAGCGGCGCGAGTTGGGTCTCGGTTCACAATGGCGGGGGAGTGGGCATCGGCTATTCTCTCCATGCCGGACAAGTGACCGTCGCCGACGGCAGTGGCGCCATGGCGCGTCGCATCGAACGAGTGCTTACCAATGATCCTGGAATCGGCGTTGCGCGCCACGTAGATGCAGGCTACGAAGAAGCTGCTGGCTTCGCCGACCGCAAGGGAATCAAGATTCCAATGCACCAAAATGCCCGCGAATAATTTCTCTTCCCTGATCGCTTGAAGTGGTTTAGTTTTGCCAAGGATGCACTTTTCGCAACCCTACTTTATTACCATAAAATTATAAATTTGACTTCCTCACCTTATCTTCTTCTGGCCAACATCGGCCAGCTCTTGACCGTGCAAGGTGGTCCCCTCCCCAGGCGTGGCTCAGCTCTCGAAGAAATCGGATTAATCGAAAATGCTGCGGTGTTATGTGGAGGCGGCAGGATCATCACGGCAGGTCCGCAGAAATCAATTCTTCGTGATCCCGGCTTACGTAAATTGCTTGGCAAAAACTCACGCAAGCTGCGAGAGATCGATTGCCGGCACGGCGTTGTGATTCCTGGCCTGATCGACTCTCATACGCATCCAGTATTCGCCGAACCTCGCCTGGTGGACTTTGAGAAACGCATTTCTGGCGCTTCGTATGAAGAGATTGCCGCCGCTGGAGGAGGAATTCGCTCGAGTGTGGCCGCTGTGCGCAAAGCCACAAGGAAACAGCTTAGCCAGGGTGTTCTCCATACATTCGATGTGATGCTGAAACACGGTACAACCACCATCGAGGCCAAATCCGGCTACGGACTGACGTTGGATGACGAGATCAAGTCTTTGCAGGCAATCAACGATGCAGCACGCCACTGGCCGGGCACTGTGATCCCTACTTTGCTCGCGGCCCACGTAGTTCCGCAAGAATTTACAGGCAAAGAAGACCAGTACGTAGACATGGTTTGCCGGGACGTCATTCCTAAGGTGGTGAAAAAAAAGCTGGCGGCTTTCGTCGACGTCTTTTGCGAGAGAAGCGCGTTTACCCTGGAGCAATCGGAGAGAATCTTTGCTGCCGGGAAAAAGGCAGGTTTGGGAGTACGCGCTCACGTTTGCCAGTTCACGCCGTCAAAACTACATACGTTGCTTTCATTTGACCCGGCCTCGTTGGACCACATGGATTGTGTTGCCCAGGACGACCTGAAATTGCTCGCCAGCCAGGATACCGTGGCCACCCTCTTGCCCGGCGCCAACTACTTTCTTGGCCACTCCAGCTTCCCCGACGCCCGCAGGCTTATTGATTCAGGGGTAGCGGTTTCGCTGGCAACAGATTACAATCCAGGTACTTCCCCCACTCCTAGTATGGCCTTTGTTCTCTCGCTGGCATGCACGCATATGCGGATGACTCCTCGAGAGGCAATTGCCGCCAGCACGATCAACGCTGCCTGCGCGCTTCGCTTGCAGGCACGTAAAGGAAGCATCGAGCCAGGAAAAGATGCCGACCTTGCGCTGTTTGACGTGCAAGATTATCGCGAGATCGGTTATTGGTTTGCCTGGAATCGTTGCTCTCAAGTTGTAGCTGGTGGAAATGTCATTGGCGCGGGTCCTGCGCTTTAGTTCAGGGAACGGTTGCCCGCCGCAAAGGGGCATCAACGCGTCGCCGTTCGCGACAAACAAGGAAGGCTTATGCAGTTAAAGAAGATTCTTATACTCCTGGTCGCACTCCCCATTGGGGTGCTCGCGCAACGGTTGCCGGAAAACGTTGTTCCCGATCACTATAGCCTTACTTTCACTCCCGACCTTCGGAGCGCCACTTTTGCCGGCCAAGAAGCCATTGATGTACGGGTTCTTCATCCTGGCAGTTCTATCACGTTGAACTCTGCGGAAATCGAGTTCCAGAAGGTCAAGATCATTCAGGGTGGTAATGCTCAGGAAGCAAAGGTCGCTTTCGATCCTGCCAAAGAACAGGCGACGCTTACTGTGTCCAGTCCGCTGCTGGCCGGTCCCGCAACCATCGAAGCCCAGTTCACCGGGATACTCAACGACAAACTTCGGGGCTTCTATCTGGCCAAGACTAGGTTGCGCCGCTACGCTGCCACTCAGTTTGAGGCAACGGATGCGCGCCGCGCCTTTCCATCATTCGATGAACCGGCATTGAAAGCCACTTTCGATCTGACCCTGATTGTGGACAAAGAGGATACAGCCATCTCCAACGGCCGCATCATCTCAGATACGCCCGGTCCCGGCCCTGAGAAACATACGCTCAAGTTTTCGCCGACCAAAAAAATGTCAACCTACCTGGTGGCGATGGCGGTGGGTGATTTTCAGTGCAACGAAGGATCCGCCGATGGCATTCCTATCCGTGTTTGTGGCACGCCCGACAAGAAACTCTTGGGCGTGGTAGCCGTGCATTATGCCGAGGAGATCCTGAAGTTCTATAACCAGTATTACGGCATCAAGTACCCATTCGAGAAGCTGGACATCGCGGGAATTCCCGATTTCGAAGCTGGGGCGATGGAAAATACTGGTGCCATTTTCTACCGTGAATCATTGCTGTTCCTGGACGAAAAGCATTCTTCCACAGACACGCGCCAGGCAGTTTTCGAAGTATTGGCCCACGAAATGGCCCATCAGTGGTTTGGCGATCTGGTGACGATGAAGTGGTGGGACAACCTGTGGCTCAATGAAGGTTTTGCTACCTGGATGGCGCTCAAACCATCCCTGGCGCTGCATCCAGAATGGAAGGCAAATCTTGGGGCGGTTAGCGCCACCAATGGCGCGCTCCAGTTCGACTCCTTGAAAAATACGCATCCGATTCGGGTCAAGGCCGAGACACCGCAGGAGATTAACGCATTGTTCGATGCCATCTCCTATGAAAAGGCGGCGGCCGTCCTGCGCATGATCGAATCCTACGTAAGCCCCGATGTCTTTCGCCGGGGAGTGATTTCCTATCTGCACAAGTTTTCTTATAGCAATGCCAGCGCAGAGGATTTTTGGGACGCTGTAACGCAGGCCTCGGGACGTCCTGTGGACAAAATCATGATGACATTTGTCAATCAACCAGGGGAGCCATTGGTGAGCGTCACGACCAAATGCGTTGCACCTCCACCCCAGGTCGTTACCATGCGCACCCGCAAGGGCCGAAAATCGAAGACCAAGGTTACTCCGCATCCCAAGACCGAAGTTACGTTGTCGCAAGAGCGCTTTCTAGCCGATCCCAATGGCAAAACTCAAGAAAGCGACCGTTGGATGATCCCGGTGTGTTTCAAATCTTCCGACGGCAAACCCTTTTGCCAGATTCTGAGCCAGCGTGAGGAGACAATTCCCCTTACCGGTTGCTCCGCCTGGGTTTTTACCAACGCCAATGCAGTCGGTTACTATCGCACTCAATATGCTGGGGAAGCCTTGCAGAAATTAAACGGGTCGGCGATGGCCCAGTTAGCGCCGGTAGAGCGGATGTCATTGGTACATGACGAGGCTGCCCTGGTGCAATCCGGCAAAGAGAGTGTAGCCAGCTTCTTAGATTTGGTGGCAGCCTTGAATCAGGATTCCGAAAAAGAAGTAATGGGAAGCTATCTAAGGTCCCTGTTTGTAGCCTACAACTATCTGCTCACGCCGCAGGACCGTCCGGCATTCAAGTCCTGGATCAACTCAAATTTCCGGCCCATGATGGAAAAAATCGGCTGGACTCCTTCGGCTGGCGAGTCTTCCGATGTAGGCGAACTGCGGCAATATCTCCTGGGAATCCTTGCCAACATGGGAGAGGACCCGGTGGCCATTCGCCAGTCTGCGACTCTTGCAGATCGTTATTTGCAGAACCCTGAATCGGTGGAGCCTGGTCTTGCCAGAATCGCGTTGACCGAAGCAGCTCATTGGGGCGATGCGGCGTTGTTTGATCGTTATTTGGCAGCCATGCGCAAGGCACAATCCCCCGAGCAGTTCTACGCGTTGACATCTGCCATGCCGGGCTTTCGCGACCCTCAGCTTGTGCAGCGCTGGCTCGAAATCTCGGTTTCTGACACCACCCGAAATCAAGATGCTGCTCTTCAGATCGCCGAAGTCTTGAGCAGATATGAGCTTCGCCAGACTGTCTGGCCGTGGGTGAAAGCGCATTGGCCGGAAATCGAAAAGAAGACTACGATGTCGAGCGGGGCATCAATCGTGGGCGCCACCGCGTCTTTCTGCGAGGCTGAATCCCGTGACGAAGTCCAACAATTCTTCCAGGAGCACAAAGTCCCATCGGCGGATCGAGTCCTTCGCCGGGTTATAGAGAACGTAAATTCCTGTATCTCCTTCCGCGATCATCAACAGAAAAACCTGACTTCGTGGCTGACGCAACATGCCAGTTCGACGGCCGCCGGTACCGGCAACCGCTAACTCGATCCTATTAAATTTAGTACTCAGCCATTCGCAGGAGCTTCGTGAGCGATACGTGAACCCTATCGCTCACGGAGCTTCTAGCCACTGGCTTCTTAAAATCTCCATTTCTTCGCTGCGGTCTCTGCGATTGACTTTTGGTTTGATCTTCTCCGCGTCTCCGGGTTGGGTTTGGTTTTGGCTCCGCTGCGCTGTGCTTTTCGTGCATTTTGGATTTTCTTTTGCTTAAAGTCCTTTATTATGGCTGCGGCCATCTCTTGTCCAAAGACTCCAAACTCGTTCGCGAGCTTTCCCTGCTGGATTCCGTGCTGCTGCTGGCGAGCGGAATTATTGGCTCGGGTATCTTTCTAACAGCTAAAGAGATTGCCACCAATACGCGCTCTCCGTTGCTTTTTCTTTCGATATGGGCCATTGGCGGGGTGATCACCCTGCTGGCCTGCTTCGCCTTTGCCGAGATGGGGGCCATGTTTCCCGAGGCTGGGGGACAGTATGTTTACCTGCGTGAAGCCTATGGAGAATTTGTGGCATTTCTCTACGGCTGGATGATCTTTACTGTCAGTGTGGGTGGGACGATTGCCGCCCTCGGCGCAGGATTCGCGCTCTATATCGGCAAGGTGTTTCCTGCGCTCGCCGCCGATCAGGCAGTATGGATCTTGAGCCACTTCACGCTCACTCGCGGGCACCTGGTTGCGGTTGCAGCCATCGCTTTCCAAACCCTGGTCAATGTTTATGGCGTGCGGCGAGGCGCGATCCTTCAGAATATTGCGACCTGGGCCAAGTTTGCCGCTATTGGAGCATTTGTCATACTTGGCTTGTTGTTGGGGAAAGGCTCATGGAACCATTACTCGGCAGCGGCGCTTCCCTCGTCCACGAATGCTCCATCACTCCTGACCGGCATCGGTGTAGCTTTGATTGCAGTGTTCTGGGCTTATGATGGCTGGGTCTACATCACCTGGGTGGCGGGAGAGATCAAGAATCCACAAAGGGCTCTTCCCCGCTCGCTGATCCTGGGAATCACCATCGTTGGAATTATCTATTTGGCGATCAATGCCGTTTATCTTTATGCCCTTCCCATGGCCACCATTGCTTCCGACGAAACGGTAGCGCAAACCGCCGCTGTTTCTCTGTTTTCAGGCGGCGTGGCCCGCTGGCTTGCCCTGATGATTGCCGTCTCCTGTTTCGGCGCAATGGCCACAGGTATCATGACTGGAGCGCGCGTTTATTATGCGATGGCGGAAGATGGCGTCTTTTTTCGTGTCTTTGCCCGCGTAAATCCGCGATGGCGCACGCCCGTTTTCAGCCTGCTGTTACAGGGAGTATGGGCATCGGCCCTGGCGCTCAGCGGAGGTTATGATGCGCTGTTCACTTATGTAATGTTCATGATGGTGCTGAGCTATGTACTGACTGTAGTGGCTTTGTTTGTCCTGCGCCGCAAAATGCCGGATGCGCCAAGGCCTTATCTCTGCTCGGGGTATCCCTGGCTTCCAGGACTGTATGTGGTGCTCGGCGGCATTTGGGCGGTCATCGCCGTTCTGCAAAAGCCCCGGGAGACCGGGATGGGAGCTTTGATTGTCTTGCTGGCGGTACCATTTTACTTTTATTGGAGAAGGAAGAAACGCCCGGCATAGCCGGGCTACATCCAAAACCCAAAGCCCACCACAGAGGAAGTTAAATCAATCGGGTGCGCAAAGGGTGATGTCTCCCGGAAAGAGGAATATGCAATTTCAAGAATTTGAGCTTGAGCGGTTTCAGTCGCAGTTCGAACGGACTGTCGAATACAACCTTGCCGATAGTTCCGTGCAATGCACAAATGTACGGGAGCTGTTGCAGCCGGGCGAGATTGAAGAGCTTCTGGATATGCGCCTCTTCTACCCGGAGGTCAACGGGACAGCAGCCTTGCGCGAACGAATTGCCGGCCTGTATCCACGCGCAGATGCCCGCAACGTCCTGGTGACGGTTGGGGCGGCGCAGGCAAACAGCCTGGTTTGCAGTACGTTGCTGGAGCCTGGTGATGAAGTGATCGTGATTTCTCCGGGCTACCGGCAGGTGTGGGGCCTGGCTGGAAACCTTGGTTGCCGGGTCAAGGAGCTGGATTTGCGACCGGGGGATGGCTGGAAACTGAATCCCGAAAAACTTGAGTCCTTGGCCGGCCCAAACACGAAGCTAGTTGCCATCGTCAATCCCAACAACCCTACGGGAACGGTGCTGTCATCCGAGGAGATGCGGCAGGTTGTCGAGGTTTGCAAAAAGGCCGGGGCGTGGCTGCACGCCGATGAGGTCTATCGCGGCACGGAGATGCATCAGGATGAAACTCCAACATTCTGGAACCAATATGACAAAGTGGTCTGCGTTAACAGCATGTCGAAGGCATACGGGCTAGCGGGCCTGCGCATTGGATGGATCGTTGCCTCCTCCGAAATGATCGAAGCCCTGTGGCGAAGACACGAATACGCAGTCATCGCGGCCAGCGGTCCCAGCATGAAACTGGTCGAGATCGCCTTGCAGAATGACCGGAGGCGCATGTTGCTGGAACGCCAGAAAAACCTCTCCCGCGCCGGACAGAAGCTGATGGCAGACTGGATTCGAGATCAAAAAGGACTCTTCTCGATGAACGAGGCGGCAGCAACTTCCATCGCTTTTGTGCAATACCATTTCGATATGCCGTCGATGAAGCTGGCCGATGAAATCCGGCGAAGGGCATCGGTGCTTGTAGCTCCGGGCGCGCATCTCGGAACGGAGTATCACCTGCGCATGGCGGTTGGGTATCCATCGGAAAAAATTGAAACTGCGTTGGGAAGAATTGGGAAAGTAGTTTCGGAATTGGGAGTAACGTTTCGTGAGGAAGCGATCAAGGCGTGAGTTAAATGCATGTTTTTTAGGAATTCATGTTTTTCAGGAATTAAAGATGGCGCAGAGTGAAAGCCCCTGGCAACGTTTTAGTTAAATAGCTGATCCCGAATATTCGAACTATGTCGCTGAAGCATATTGACCTAAAGTCTCGCGCAAACTGGTCGCCATCCTTTCAGGACCCGTCGGTACAAAACCGGGTAGAACACCTCGTATCTGCAAGTCAGACCGGAATATTATCGGGGTCCCTCACTCCGCGCCGATCATCGTTGTGGGTCCGAGGTTCTGGCTGCGCTACGTTTGATTGGATGACTACGACAGCTCCCCTCGACCGCGTACACTGTGGTTGCTTTTAAGACCAAGAGCTCGGAGGACGAAAGGAGCTGTCTATGAAGATTATAGGGTGTGATTTTCATCCGAGCTTTCAACAAATTGCTA
>DASZFU010000172.1:0-17333 GCA_035939495.1 Candidatus Angelobacter sp.
GCGTTGAAAATGGCGTCAAGGGTCGAGATGAACGGCGCCAAGAACGCGCCGCCCTTGACACCATTTTCAACGCGATACCCCCGTCTGTCTTTTTTTAGCTTGACAGGAGCCGTCGTAGTCATAGACGGGATGACAAGGGGGGAGTGAGGTCACAGAGCGGAGACATCTTTTGTAAGTGACATTGGACACTTTCTGTTCGCGCTACGGCATAGCAGAGCGAGTTTCTGCGTCTCGTAGCCATCCCGCCGAGTGATGGTTCAGAAAGAGTCTCCGCTAGAAGCGGCAGAGGCCTTCCGTTCGGCGTTATGCGCGGGCGATATTCTCCTGCCCGCCCGAGGGCAGTATTTCACTTAGGGTTGTGTGCAGGAAATCTTCACTCGGGGCATAGCTTTCTATGGCCGCTTGGGGACAGCGCATACAGGCTGGTTTACCTTCCTGCTCAAACCAGCGACACTTCAACCGGATAAGACAGGATGGCAGAGTATCGGTCACCGCAGGGTGGATCTGGACAAGGCGTGTGGCCAAGTGGCAATTCGTACCATCGAAATGACGGCAGGCGATCTCTTCACAGGGAGCGGCAAAGCGAAAGATATCGGTGGGTTTGGCTGGGGCGGCGCTGACCAGCAATTCGTCGGTTACAGCAAGGTGCTCGCTCAGATACGCAATGTGGCCTGCCGGGGCCGCGCCGGCGACGACTCCGATAATACGGCTGCCCTCCATATCGGGTTGCGCGCTGGGACAAAGTAGCGGCTTGTCTTTCTCCGAAGCAATCTCTCGCGTGACTTGTTGCTGCAACATGGTTTGCCTCCCTCTCCTTGTAACGCCTTGTAAGCCCAAAGCTGACGATGCCGGGCTTTTTGGCGTTGTTTCTCTAATTAATGTTCCGTTATTGAATAGTGAAAGAAAGACAAGAAGCGTTACAACCTGTTTTCTGGGAATGCAAGTATTTTTGAGAGGCTGCCGGCGTCCCTAGCCCTAGGGACAACCATTACCCAGATCCCCCCAGCAGCCTCTCCTATTCATGCAAGACGCAGCATGGGGCAAAATCCCTTTTAAGAATTTGGTAATTGGGTAATTTGGTAAGTGAGTAATTTTGAAAACCGAATACCAAGAACAGAGCCACAACCAAAAGCAAACCCACCACGGAGACAGTTGAGACACGGAAAACATCAAAGCAGTCAACCGCAGAAAACGCAGAGACCGCAGAAGGAGAATGGGATCTTAAGCCAATCTAGAATTTGCGAGAAAAAGCACGATTTGAAAGCGCCTCGTCGTACAGGAGTATCAATTTTCATGGGAAAAGCGCTAAGCAAAAAAGCCGCGGACGACAACGCATCCGCGGCCACAAAGTGTTGCAAAAGAACTACAGGGAGCGCAGGAAATTCAAAATGTCCTGTTCCTGGCTTGCCGACAGCAGGTTGAAGTTGTTGATGGTTGTGTTGGCCTCGGAACCGTTGCTGGCATGGTCCTCGATGGCGGTAATCAGGTTGTTGGTGCGGCCGTCATGCAGGAAGAAAGCACGTTGACCGACGCCCCACAGAGGAGCGCTACGGAAATGCTCGGTTCCGGCATTGCCCTGGGTCACGCCATCGAACAGGCCATCGCCCATCAGATGGGTGGCAAAGTCGCTCCACGGGCTGTAAGTGACAGCACTCTGGCCAGTGATGTTGGCATGAGTGGTGGTTTTGTGGCTCTGCACATGGCAAAGGGCGCAACCGATGGCGATGAACAGACTGCGGCCGTTGTTGATGGAAGCAGTCGAAGGCGCCGGCACGGGAGCTGCGGTCAGACGCATGAAAGCGGCAAAGTTGACAACGTCAGACGAGAAGTCCGATGACAAGCTGCCGCTGTTGTTACCATTGGTTAGCGGTGTCATATCTTCCGGCAATGGATTGAACTGGCAGGTGGGGTTTTCGTCGCGCTCTTGCGGGAATGCTTCGTTGCTCACGCCCTGCTCGACGTTGTAAGCCTCACCGGCGAAGATCAACAGTGATTTGTTCTGTGCTTTCCAGCCGAAACGGGTGATGGTGCCATCGTTGCCGCTGCGGTTGAATTTTGGCGAGATGCCGAAATTGGCATTGTTGGAGTTGTTGGCATCTGCGGTCAAGGTGCCATCGTTTGTCAGTTCCACCAGTCCCGTGCCGAAAGTCGGCGTTGGGATGCGAGCAATAGCATTGCCTTGCAGGTTCTGCCCCTGGAGGTCTTCCTGGGCAGCATTGCAGGCGCCAGCATCTCTGCGGCCGCGAATCGTATAAATATCATGAACTCCGCCATCAGGAGTGTTGGTGCCCGGAACATTGATTAAGCGAATTTCACGCACCGCTCCGGGGGAGTGAATGAAGGGATAAACGGTGTTGGTCGCTCCATCTAATGTAGCCAGAGCTACCTGCGGATTGATGGATACAGGGCTGCTGCCGCCAACGGCAGGTTGGGCATGGCATTGGGCGCAGCTATTGCCGTTGAACCGCGGCCCAAGACCAACACCATTTTCACCAGTGATGGTGCCTGAAACCGAGTCAACTTCTCCAAACCGCGCTTTGGCTGCTGTGAAGAATGCAGATTCATTTGCATTGAGACCGCCCAAGGGGCCTCCTGCACCGGATGCACCTCCACGGACTCCTGGATCGACTTGAGCGAACGCCATCCCGGCAAGGATGAGCGCCGCGACTGTAATAACCGACGCGAGCTTAGCTGTTTTCATGTTTTTTGAGATTCTCCTAAATATGATCTGTTCGCATTGTTGTTTGAACGTTTTGTAGCGACAGCTTCCCTGTAGAAAAAACCGCACCCGGACCCGAAGGAAGTGAGCCCGTTCGAAAGGCCGCGGCGTGAAGGAACATCAGAAACCCTTCTTGGAGCGCATTTTGAGTTAGTTGTCATAAATTCTGGCAACCAAGAAGCGGGCGTAAAAATACAGCAACTCGTAATCCATTGTCAACATAAATTAAAAGAAATTAATTTAAGCCGGGCCTACGATGGATCGAAGCGAAGTTTTAGGGACGCAAGGCTTGTTAAGGCCCGTCGGGCCAGTTTCCCGATCTATTGCTTTAAGATATGGATGATATTGTCCTAAACTATGGGTGATCTATCAGCGCTATGTATTCACAGGTTTTATTAATTTTTTCAAATATTACAGCACGACTTGGATAATCTAGGGTAAGATATCGTTCGCTTCGCAGGGGGCCGAATCACTTGAAAACCAAAGCTCATATTTTATCTTTTGCAATGTTGGCAGGTACTTTCGCCCTGGGGCAGGGCACATCGAATTCGCCGAATGGCAACCCCGCACCTCCGCCCGGTGATGACCCCACGGTACCCAAACCGAAGATCTCGGCTACTCTTCTTGACCGCGACCCTCATCCGGCAGTTGCAGGAATTCCTGCGGCAGTACCGGAAGAGGGAGCAGTGGCTCAGAACGTTTATGCCAACAAGTACTTCGGCCTCGATGTTACTTTTCCTGCGGACTGGCAAGAGGGTTTCAAGGGTCCAAGGCCTTCTGACAGCGGATACTACGTCTTAGCTTCTCTACGGCCGAAAGGAGCACTCAACGGTAGCGTGTTGATCGCGGCTCAGGACATGTTTTTTTACTCCCGGCCTGTCAGCAACTCATTGGAAATGCTCAAAGACGTCAAAGCGAATCTGAACGAGGCCCAGCAGGCCGAGGGCGGTCCCCTGGAGTTGAAGATTTCAAACCACACGTTTGGGCGGTTTGATTTCACCGGAGCCGAACTGCACTTTACTCAAATTGCCACCGATCTGCGCTGCCACATTTTGAGCTTCGTAGTTACTACTCGCGATCCGAAAGTGAGGGATAGACTTGTCCAGGCCGTCAGCAACATGAAGATCGCTGAACCGCAAGCTATGGCTGGTGAGTCCGCGGCGCCGGTGTGCATCAAGGACTATGCTACTGGCGATAATGTGATCAAAAAGATTGATCCTGAGATAGTCGGCCAGAAATACACTCAGGTGCCAACCCGCTTCATCATTGGAACCGACGGCTACGTGAAACATATTCACGTGATCAATGCATTTCCCGACCAGGCAAAAAGCGTAGAGACGGCCCTGGCTCAATGGGAGATTAAACCCTACAAAGTGAACGGCCAGCCAGTAGAAGTTGAAACCGGCATCCTCTTTGAATTCAAGCCTAAGGGGCCGCAAAAACCTGGCATTCAACCTACACAGACGTCAATTAAGTAAGAGTTTGATTGGAATTGGGAAAATCGTAATTCGATGAATTACGATTTTCCTTTTCCAACCAGTTGCTCCAGACTCTGGTTCAATGTTTCTCTGGTTGCCTCATATTGTTCGGCAGAGATTGAACCTTGCAGGCGGTCGTTCTCGAGCTTAAAGAGCTTTTCTTTGAGGGCTTCTCGTTCGGCCTGACGTCTTGCTACCTGCGTTCTCCACAAAAGAACGATCAACGTCGCGATTCCCAGGACGACCACCCCGCCGATAACCCATCGCTTCCCCGTCCATGGCTGCGGGGTAGTTGCCGAGGCCGGGTTGGCTGCTGTTTGAGTGTGATTCGTGCCGCTTCCAACCGAAGTTGCAGCCGAGGAGGGACGCGCGGGAACTGTTCGGGATTGAGCATCGGTTATCTGACGGTCGGGAGGCAAGGCCCCTACACCGGAAAGTTGGAACTCAGGCACTGGACCGGCCTTGGCGGCAGCAATGGCCTCCACCTGCATTCCGTTTTGATCGAGAATGGGATGAAATCCGCTCTTCTCCGAGGTTATAAACGTCATGGATTTCGGGTGTTGGATGGAATACATCTGAGCGGGATAGGGAAGAAAAGGATGAAAAACAATACGCTCCTGGTACGGTAAGTGATAGGTCACCCAATACCGCGTCAATCCCGGCTTGAGCGCAAATCCAACGGCGTAAAGATTCTGTTGTCTGGCCATCAGGTGTGGCTCTTCCTTGACCGGAATTCCACCAGGTCCGGCTACCATCACAGAGTCGATTTGTGCTTTCGCGGGAAGCGCCCACTCGAAATTCCCGGCGTTGGCCTGAGTCCGGGGCGGATTCGACGCGTTATTGAGCATATGCTGCTCGATAACTTTGAAATCTTTTCCATCGGATTCAACTTTAATAATGCTTATGTAGTCGCTGATACCCTCAACTTTGGGGGCGGAGTCAAAAACCTTGATATCCAGCGGCGCGTTCGAGATCACGGACCGGTCATAGTTCACGCCCTGATGCAGCGCGCGGACAACGTAAGACTGATCGGGAAACTGCATCTTGAACGTGAACATGCCCTGGTCGTCGGTTTTTGTTTGCGCTTCGTCCAACATTCCATTGGAAAGTCGAAGCAACACGACGCCGTCGCCGGCCGAAGGCTTGCCTGTGGTCTCGTTATGAACGCTACCGGTAATGGTTTGGGCCGTGCAAAACGTGGTCCAAAGAAAAATGCAAACAACAAAGATGGTCTTGCAAGCAGCGCGAAAAGTGTTCATGAGCAGAGGAAATTCTAATGCAGAACGAAGCCGGTCGTCACTGGGTAGTAGCCCTTGGCTCCCAGTCTTTAGTAATTAATATTTAGTACCTAGAAGGGTTTAAAAAAATTGCGGATGCCAAAAAGGCATCCGCAGAAAAAAGATTCACCAAATGTTTACAACGAACGCAGGAAGTTCAAGACGTCCTGCTGTTGGGCTGCCGTAAGCAGGTTGAAGTTATTGATTGCTGTGTTGGCCTCAGAGCCGCTGCTGGAGTGGTCTTCGATCGCCGTGATGAGGTTGTTGGTGCGGCCATCGTGCAGGAAGAATGAACGTTGTCCCACGCCCCACAACGGAGCGCTGCGGAAATGCTGCGTGCCCGCATTCCCCTGGGTTACGCCATCGAACAATCCTGTGCCCATGTTGTGAGTAGCAAAGTCGCTCCACGGGCTGTAGGTCACGTTGCTCTGAGCCGTAATATTGGCCTTAGGAACGGTCTTATGGTTTTGCACATGGCAAAGGGCGCAGCCAATGGCGATGAAGTCGTTCCTGCCGTTGTTGATGGAAGTTGTTGACGGCGCCGGCGCCGGGGCCGCAGTAAGACGCATGAAAGCCGCAAAGTTCACGACATCGGAGGAAAAGTCTGAAGACAGGCTCCCGCTGTTGTTGCCATTGGTAAGCGGAGTCATATCTTCCGGCAACGGATTGAATTGGCAGGTGGGGTTTTCATCGCGCTCTTGGGGAAAGGCTTCGTTGCTCACGCCTTGCTCGACGTTGTAAGCCTCACCGGCAAAGATGAGCAGCGATTTATTCTGGGCCTTCCAGCCGAAGCGGGTGATCGTGCCATCGTTGCCGCTGCGGTTGAACTGCGGCGAAATGCCAAAATTGGCATTGTTCGCGTTGTTGGCGTCGGCTTGAAGCGTGGTGTCGGAGGTTAGCTCCACCAATCCTGCTCCGAACGTCGGTGTAGGAATGCGGGCGATGGCATTTCCGGCCAGATTCTGCCCTTGGAGGTCTTCTTGCGCAGCATTGCAAGCTCCGGCATCCTTCCGGCCTTTGATCGTATAGAGATCGTGAACGCCGCCATCCGGGGTATTGGTGCCGGGAACGTTGATCAAGCGGATCTCGCGAACAGGTCCTGGGGAGTGAATGAATGGGTACACAGTGTTAGTTGCGCCATCCAGGGTAGCTAACGCTACCTGCGGGTTTACGCTGATAGGGCTGCTACCGCCCACCGCCGGCTGTACGTGGCACTGAGCGCAACTATTGCCGTTGAACCGTGGTCCAAGACCGACTCCAGCCTCACCGGTGACCGTGCCAGAGACGGAATCGACCTCGCCGAACCGGGCTTTGGCCGCCGTGAAAAATGCAGATTCATTGGCATTCAGACCAGCTAAAGGACCGCCTGCGCCGGCAGCGCCGCCACGAGGTCCGGGATCGGTTTGGGCGAATGCCATTCCGGCAAGTAAGATTGACGCAAACATCAAATATTTCCTGAAATCCGACGTGCTCATGCAGTAATTTCCTCCATAGTGCGCACCATTGACATGGAGCGCAATGAAAATTTTGAAATTTAATTTGGATTGCCCCGCACCCAGGTAGCCCCGGAAGAGCCTGTTAGAAAAGACGCGGTTTAAGACAGGACTGCAACTTTAGAACAAATCTTCTTGTGCAATAGGTACCCGCCAAGAAGCAGCGGTGGAACGTTAACGGAACATGAATTTTGTGTCAAGCCGTTGTAGTAAAAGAATTGTAAACTTCGAACTTGCTCGACATTCAAAAGGCCCCATTCTACGGTGAATAGATTAGAAGATTAGAGCGAAGCACCAAATTATTAGAACCTTAAGCTACTGTCCGCTTGAGTTGTCCGCAGGCGGCGTAGATGTCTCTGCCTCGGGGGCGGCGAATGAAGGTTGGAATTCCGGCGCGTACCAACACGCTTTGAAAATTACGAACTTGCGCGTCGTCCGGGGTTTCAAAAGAGATGCCGGGACCGGGATTGAGAGCGATCAGATTGATTTTACAGCGGATGCCTCGCACAAGCTCCAACAGCTCGCGTGCATGAGAGGGTTCGTCGTTCAACCCTCTCAGAACAACGTATTCGAATGTGATCCGCTCCCGGCTTCGCAACGGAAAGTCTCGCGCCGCGCGCATGAGCAGTTCAAGGTTCCATTTCTTATTGATGGGCATGATGCGGTTGCGAATCTCATCGTTGGAAGCGTTCAACGAAATAGCCAGCTTAGTGCGAACAGGTTCGTTGCCAAAATCATAAATGCGGGGAATAATCCCGGAGGTAGACACGGTCATCCGCGACTCCGGGAACCCAACGCCCTCAACCAGCAGCCTTACAGCCTTCATGAAATCTGCATAATTGAGGAAGGGTTCTCCCATTCCCATAAACACGATGTTCACATGTTGGCGCTCCAGATCGATCATGCGGTCGTTCAGCACCGCTGCGACCTGGCCCACAATCTCGCCGGCTTGCAGATTGCGTTTTACTCCCAGGAGCGCGGTCAAGCAGAACTGGCAATTCACAGCACAGCCCACCTGGCTTGAAACACAGATCGTCCCTCGGTCCCATTGCTCGTCACCGGCATCGCTGCCATCGGCGGCTTGGCCACCGTCACCTTCAGGCATCCAGACGGTCTCAACTGTTTCCCCGTCGGACATAGCGATCAAATAACGGATGGTGCCATCGGAAGACTGAAAACGTTTTTCAATTCGAGGCGGAAGGATTTCCAAACCTTCACCGTGGAGTGCCGCAATGAAGTTCTTCGGCAGTGTGGAAATCGATTGCAGCGTAGCCGCGCGTTGAGGATAGATCGCCTGAAAGAGCTGCCTGGCCCGGTAGGGGGGCTGGCCATGGCGTTGAACGAGAGCTGTAAGCTCTTGAAAATCAAGGCCCAAAAGAGCAGTTTCCAGTGTCTCAGACATGCATCCAACTTCCCTGGATAAATTTTACAGTTAGCTTCTAAAGCTTGCTAACAAAAGTCATGTTTGATGCAACTCTATGATTATAAAAGACATATTTTTACCGGGCAGGTGTGCTGCATGTGTAAGAATCGTAGAGTAGACCATAATGCAAACCGTCGCTCAAAAACCCGCACTTAACGAGGCCCGGAACATTCATCGAGAGGTTCTACCCAACGGGCTGATCGTCCTTAGCGAAGAGATGTCGCACATTCGCTCCATCTCCATTGGTATTTGGCTCAAGACCGGCTCACGCGATGAAGCTCCTGAGGTCAATGGCATTTCTCACTTCGCTGAGCACATGGTGTTTAAAGGAACCACTACGCGTTCTGCCCAGCAGATTGCCCGCCAGGTCGATTCCATTGGCGGCAACATGGATGCTTTTACGGGAAAAGAAACGATCTGCTTCAACATCAAGGTGTTGGATGAACATGTTCCCATTGCCATCGACATCCTTAGCGATCTGGTGCTGAACCCCGTTTTTGATCCGAAAGACATCATCCGCGAAAAGGGCGTGATCCTGGAAGAGATCAAGATGGATGAGGACAATCCCGACTACCTTATCCATGAAATATTTACCCAGAATTTCTGGAAGGACCATCCGCTGGGCAAGCCGATCCTGGGCACGAAGGAAACAGTGCGATCTTTTGAGCAGGAAAAGCTGTTTACCTTTTATCGCCAGCGGTTCGCGCCCAACAACATCATCATATCGGCGGCCGGAAATCTGAATCACGCGCAGTTTGTGGAATTGATCAAGTCACGTTTTGCCGAACTGATGGCAGTCCCCAACGGCTTCCATGGGCCGGCTCCAAAGATTACCCCACGGGTCATTACTCGCAACAAGAAATCTCTTGAGCAGGTGCAGCTCTGCGTCGGAGTGCCTTCACATTCTATCTCTCACGAGAAGCGGTACGTTTCTTATGTATTGAATACCGTGCTGGGTGGCGGCATGAGCTCCCGGCTTTTCCAGAAAATTCGCGAAGAGCAGGGCCTTGCGTATTCCATCTATAGCGACCTGAATCCTTATCGTGACACCGGTTGCATGACGGTATGTGCGGGCACATCGTTGGAATCCACGAAAAGCGTTGTTGACTCAGTCCTGGCAGAATTCCGCGAACTGAAAGATCATCCCATTCCTGAAGAGGAATTGCGTCGTGCTAAAGACCAACTCAAAGGCAGCCTGATGCTGAGCCTGGAATCGAGCACCTCGAGAATGTCGAACCTGGCCCGCCAGGAAACTTATTTCGAACGCTTCTTCAGCCTTGATGAAACCATCGCCCAGATCGAGTCCGTGACCGCCGAAGGAATTACCGAGATGGCCAATGAGCTGTTTCAGGCCGACAAGATCGCGATCACTGCTCTGGGCAACCTTGATGGATTAAAGCTCTCGCGGGAACAGTTGGTTTGCTAGAGTTATAATTCACGTATGGCGAAGCAGATAATCCATGTCTCGGATTGCTTTTTGATGAGCACCACCGTTTTAGAAATTCAGTGGTCACACCTACTTCACAGGGCTATCCCTCATCCATAATCCTTCCTCTGTCATCCTGAACGGAGCGCCGCGAAAAAGCTGAGCCTCGGGAATGTAGATGGGCGCGGAGTGAAGGACCCCGATAATGCGTCAGTTTAAATCGCTGATCCGAGGTATTCGACCCAAGTCACTGAGGTAATGAGCTAATCTCGCGCAATAGCTTGGCCATCTTTAAGATACTCTTGGTTACAAACCGGGTAGAACACCTCGTATCTGCAAGTCAGACTGAAACACTATCGGGGTCCTTCACTACGCGCCGTTCATCTTCGATGTCTGAGATTCTTGCCGCGCTCCGTTCAGGATGACACGTCGATAAGAGGTAGTACAACGGGGACATATTTCTAAAGTAAAAGTAAGTGGATGCTAAGGCTTCCTGCACAGGCTTACTAACCTCATAGATCTAGCAAACAAACGAAACACAAGATTCTTCCGATCGCGATCGTGTGCGAACAGACAGGATGACAACCCTGAGAATGATTGGAACACGATCATCTCTCTATGATGCTCTCCAGCATCTGGAAGAACCCTGGAAACGAGATGCGGGCGGCGTCGGCTCCCTGAATCAGGCTTTCGCCTTCTGCGCGCAGTGCAGCCACTGAAAAGGCCATAGCAATGCGATGATCGCCTTGCGAGTCGATTTCCGCTCCATGCAGTTTTTGATTTCCGGCAATGCGCAGTCCATCTTCACACTCTTCGCACTGGGCACCCATCGCGCGAAGGTTCCGGGCGACGGCCGCAATGCGGTCCGATTCTTTCACACGTAATTCTTTGGCATCTCGAATCTCAATACCTTCTTGGGTATAAGGCGCCATGGCTGCCAGGACTGGCAATTCGTCGATGAGAGCTACCGATTGTGCGCCGGCAATCGTTGCGCCCTTCAACGGGCCGTGCTGCAGCTTCACGGTTCCCACCAACTCTCCGTGATGTTCTTCCAAGTTGATTACGGAGATGCGCGCGCCCAGGCCGGTCAGCACATCGAGCAGGGAAGCGCGCGTAGGGTTCAGTAGCAGGTTTTCAATGACCAGGTTGGAGTCTGGGAACAGCGCTGCAGCACAGAGGAAAAATGCAGCCGACGAAATGTCGCCCGGCACGGCCGCGTCAATGGAGTGCAATGTTTGGCCTCCACGAATTGTTACGCGGTTGCGGCTGCGGGAAAGCTCCACGCCAAAAGCGCGAAGAGCCAGCTCGGAATGATCGCGGGTGCGATACGGCTCTTCCACGGTTGTCTCGCCCTCGGCAAAAAGCCCCGCGAAAAGAACGGCAGATTTCACCTGAGCGCTTGCGACTGGAGTTACATACTCAATGATCTTAAGGTGTCCGCCTCGTATCCTGAGCGGGGGACGGTCACCTGCTGCTCCACTGATTTCAGCCCCCATCTGCCGCAGTGGCGCCATGACGCGTCCCATAGGCCGCCTCGAGAGCGATTCGTCGCCGTGGAGATGACACTCGAAATCGTGTCCGGCGAGTATGCCCGACATCATGCGCATCGTCGATCCTGAATTGCCGCAGTCCAGACTTTCAGTGGGCTGTTGCAACCGCTCGCGGCCTTCAATCTCTAACACGCCATCCCCATTTGTTTGCCGGATATTGCAACCGAGTTGTTTCAGGCAGCCTAATGTGCTGGCGCAATCGGCACCCGTGGAAAAGTTCCCAAGACGGGTAACTCCCTTCGCCAGTGCCGCCAGCATCGCGTACCGATGAGAGACAGATTTGTCCCCGGGAAGACGGATTGCACCCAGAATATTTTTTGCAGGATGAATAACCAATGAAAGCTCCAGAGTTGCCTTAACACGTACTAAATATTTGTTGTCTATGAGTTCTTGTAGATACAACTCAGCTTGAAAAAAAACATCCTATGTGGTAGCGCGATTGAAAATATCGTGCCAGCAGAGGTAGTACCAGGCCAGGTCACCTGTCCACCTGATCCGGAAATGTTCCTCTCTTTTGGGAATCTCAGGTATCACAGGTTGTGTTTTATGTTTTTCCGCCCCGCTGTCTTTGCCTTAGCATTCGTTTTCGCCAGTCCTTATTTGCTTGCCCAGGGAAATCCATTCAATGAACCCCAAATGCACGCGCCGGGGATGAATCAAGGAAATCTCACTACACTCAGCGGCAATGTCCGCAGTGCTGATGATAAACCACTGAAGGATGTGCGTGTTGAGTTGCGGGAGGCCAATAGTGGTGTGATTGTCGGCTCCGTGTACACGAATGTCGCCGGCAACTTCGAATTTCCGCGGGTATCCAAAGGTCTATATGAAGTTGTCGCAACCGCCGGTCTGGAAGAAGCCCGTGACCGTATTGAGATGAACGGCTTACCGGGCACCGTGAACATGCGTTTGGCCGTTCAAACACAAGCGTCCGATGGCAGAGGACACAACAGTATCTCGGTAGCACAGTACAAGATTCCAGGCAAAGCCCGCGAAGAGTTGAAGAAAGCCAACAAGCTGGTGGAACAGCAAAAACCGGAAGAGGCCAAGAAACATCTGGAGAATGCTCTGGCAATCTATCCTGCCTATGCGGATGCCTATACGCTACGCGCTATTCTCAAGATTGATGCACACGATCACGATGGCGCTATCGCCGATCTTGAAAAAGCCATCGAGGCAGACAGCAATTATGCTCTCGCGTACATTGTGATGGGTGCAGCTAAGAATATGGATTCAAAGTTCGACGATGCCATCCGCACCTTGCAGCGGGCACAGACTTTGGCTCCAACCTCATGGCAAGCCTGTTTTGAAATGGCCAAGGCGCTCATCGGAAAAGCCAAATACCAGGATGCGCTCGTTCAGCTTGACCGCGCCCAAACGCTCGTCCAACAAGATTATCCGTTGATCCATCTGGTCAAAGCCCATGCCATGCTGGCCCTGAGCAATTACTCCGATGCCATGTCTGAGCTGCAAACCTACTTGGCGAAGGAACCCAGTGGTCCCAATAGCGCCCAGGCGCAAAAGATGCTGGATCGAGCACGGGCATTCGCGGCGAAGGGAAGTAACTTAGCCGTTGGTCCTAGCCATTAGCTTTTAGCCGTTAGTTCTTAGCTTCTGGCGTTACACAAAAGAAATTGGCTATTTGACCCGCACTCCTCAGGCCGTTGTTTGATTTGCACCTTGAGGAGCTGCCGGCGCCGCCAAATAGAGTGGCTCTTCAGGCATTACGATCCAGGCGACCAGATAGGCGAGCACACCAAATCCACACAAAATACAAAGGATCCACACGATCCGGATCAAGGTAACGTCGATGTCAAAGTATTCGGCGAAACCCAGGCAGACTCCGGCTATCTTCCGGCCCTGACGCGGACGAACCAAACGCTGCCGGGCCACAACCCCTGCTACGCGTTTTCCACAATAAGCGCAAAGTAACGCATCTTCCTGAATAACCTTGCCACAGTAATTGCAGTACATGATTTCCCCTCGCTGAGTATTCTTACGAATGAGTCCCTCAAAAAGTTCCAATCGCGGATCGCCGTAGGGTGGGGTGAACCGTGAAATCGGGAATAGGCTTTAAGATTCAATTATTTAGATGACGGAGGGAGCTTATTGATCCTGGAAAAAGTTTGTATTCAAGGGTTGTGATATCGCCGGGGAGTTAGGTAGACGGGCCGGGTTCAGAGTCAGTGAAACACCTGAAATGACTATCGTCATGATGAGGAGCTTCTTTTCCAGCTTGCCTGGAGTCGAGCAATGGTAAGGTGTCAAGTGCTTGCTTATCGGGAAGTTTACCTGATTTCTCAAGCGGAGTAGAAGCTGTAAAAAGAATACCGGCAAGAAGGAATCTTCTTCCGAAGGCAGGAATGACCCTCATGATCAAGCCGCTGAGTCCCCGGAAGGAATACTATTCGGAAGTTGAAGCCGCCCGCTTACTCAATATTTCCCTCGGGCATCTTTACTTGATCCTGGACGAGTTCGTCTTCAACGATGGCACCGGGCGTCCTATGGCCCTCACCTTCCGCGAATCTGACTTGGTTCTGCTGGAGTTTTGGAGCCGGAGCCACGAGAACCCCAAAGTAATCCGCATGCCCAAGCGCCCTTAGTCTTTTACTCTGAAGGTTTTACAACGTAATTCTTTCTTATGCCGCCCAAGCCTGCCCGGGCATATGCCTGCAAATCCCTCTATTTGCAAGGGTTACCTCCAAATTCTGTTTGGTACGTGGGATGCCATTCTAAATTCTAAAAAGAGGGACATTTGTTATGGCACGCACCGCAGAGAACTACGAAGAGCGGCAGGAGTTCTGGAAGCCCGCCGTATCCCAGCAGCAAGAGGTTGCTACATCCGAGGTTGCCGAACACGTATGTGAGCGTTGCGGCACGGATTTTGTGGTGGGGTCGCGATTCTGTCACGTTTGTGGCGCCGATCGCCATACTGCATTAGCTGAAAACAAAGGCATTCGCGCCTGGTTCGATTTTGCCTCGTTGCGAGAGGCACTGGGGCAGACCAGCGCCTCGCTGGTGACACTTTTCCTGGGCGTGGCTTGCCTGATCGCCGCAGCAGTAACAGGCTTCCTGTTCACGGCGACCACACTGCTCGACTGGCAGGCAGTCCAGGTCTGGCGGATCGAGTGGTTGCTGGCCGCTGTAGCTGTCTTCGCCGCCGGAAGCCTTTTGAAACGAAAATAAGAAAACCTGTGTTGTGCCCCCCGAGAAAAAGGCGACGCTTGCGCAGGGCGTCGCCTTTTGTCCGTCAGAGCCTACTTAAATTAAGGTCAGCGGTTAGAAGCGTGCAAGTTTGGATATCTTTTTTGATAGTCGTTTCTGGAATTGAATACCGCAAAAGCTCCCCCTGAATCCGCTGTTACTTTAATGTACCGGCCTTCACACTTTTCCGCAGGATTGGCAATCAACATCTCGGGAGCATTGTGGTCTTTGTCGGAATCCATGGCGTAATGCAATTGCCAAAGATCTTCGAGCCCGGGCGAATTGTGGATGATCTCCCATGCGTCTTTGCTGCCACCTTTATGTGGACCATTGTTGATGACAGCCACGCGCGGATGGAGCGCCTCAACAATGGACTTGGCATTGGACTGGGACACACCGTGGTGGGTTGCGAGATATAGGTCAACCGTTCCGATCAGATTGTTGGGACAAGCCAGTTCGCGTTCTTTTCTTTTCGTCAGGTCACCCAGGTCAATGAATTGGAACTTTCCGTAGGTGATCAATAATCCAAGTGAACGCGAGTTTTCACTGGTATCGACCGCGGCTTCAGGGTCGGAAGCGCAGACCGGATTGGGCTGGTTGGCTCCGGCGAGAGGAGCGCCAATATGCTCTCCGGCGGCAGTGAGGATCTGCACGGTGATGGCTTTGAATGGCAGCCGGTCGCCCGGCTTCACGACCAGATGCTTGCTCTGGCCAATCACTTTTTGATAATCGGCATAAAGCTGGCGCGATGAGTCGGAGTCTTCCATGTTGGGGCCGTGATCCACAAATGTGCCGATCTTGATTTTCTGGGCCAGGTCTGCGACTCCGCCGACGTGGTCGCGATGATAATGAGTAATCAACAGGTAGTCGATCTGTTTCAGGCCTGCCGCCCGCGCCGCAGCCACGATGCGCTCCGCATCTCGGCCATTGACGTCCGACCAACCGGTATCCACCAGCAGGGAAAGGCCGCCTGGATCGATCACCAGTGTTGCCTGCCCGCCTTCCACATCGATGAAGTAGATCTCAAGTGGCTTGGTGGTTTTCGCCGAGATTGCCGGCACGAGAGATAAACAAGTGGTAATTGTCAGGAAGCAAAAAAAGCGACGCATGGTTCGAACTCCGCGTACAAGGATACAGCACGGCTGAATGTAAAATGACACGCTGCGGAAAAATCCAAACATGAGCACTGCCCCAATAGTTGCCGAACCGGTGGCCGACCGGGCTCGCCGGCGCATTACCCGGCGCATTCTGCCTTACTTATTCATCCTGTTTATCGTTGCCTTCCTGGACAGGGTCAATGTCAGTTATGCAGCACTCGAGATGACCAAGGATTTGAATTTCAGCCCGGAGGTCTATGGGTTTGGCGCAGGCATTTTCTTTGCCGGCTATTTTCTGCTGGAGATTCCCGGCGCCATTCTGGTGGAACGATGGAGCGCCCGTGCGTGGATTGCGCGCATCATGATCTCCTGGGGCATCGTCGCGATCCTTACCGCCTTTGTGCAGACGGCGCGCCAATTTTACTGGGTCCGTTTTTTCCTGGGTGCGGCCGAGGCCGGTTTTTTCCCCGGCATCATTGTCTATCTGGGCCACTGGTTTCGCTATGCAGACCGGGCCAAAGCGCTGGCTCTTTTTTTGGCGGCACTGCCAGTCTCCAACATGATCGGTTCGCCCATCTCAGGTTTGTTGCTGGGCATAAACTGGCTGCACTTGCAGGGCTGGAGGTGGCTGTTCATCCTGGAGGGAATTCCGGCTGTTGTCTTGGGCGTAATTACCCTCGCCTATCTTACCGATTGGCCGCACCAGGCCAAGTGGATGCCTCATGACGAACGCCAGTGGATCACCTCAGAGTTGGAGCGGGAAAAACGAGCCAAACAGAAAGCGCACCCTTCAGGTGTTTGGCGGACTCTGAGTGACCAACGTGTCGTCGTGCTTTCCCTGGCATATTTCTTCATGGTCGCATCGGTGTACGGCTTTACTTTCTGGCTGCCCACCATCGTCAAGAAGCTTTCCGGTTTCTCCAATCTGGCGGTCTCTCTGCTGGCTGCGTTGCCATATTGTATGGGATTGGGTGCTACGTTGTTCGCCGGATGGTCCTCGGATCGGACGGGAGAAAGGCGCTGGCACACCGCATGTCCTATGATCGTCGCCGGGATCGCGTTGGCGCTAGGCGTGGTTTCGCAGAATACACCGCTCGTCACCATATCGATGTTCTCCTTGGCGGCGGCTGGGATCTATGGCTATCTTCCTGGTTTCTGGTCTTTGCCCGCGAACTTTCTCACCGGAACCGTGGCAGCCGCCTCCATCGGCCTGATCAATTCAATTGGGAACCTTGGAGGATTTGCCGGTCCTTATATCGTCGGCTACCTGAATCGGAGCACACATTCCTTTTCCGCAGGAATCATCTACCTTTCTCTGTCAGCAGTGATCGCGGCTGGTTTGGTGCTGACACTTCGTAGCGGAGAGCAGGAGCCTATGACATCACAAAGCTCAACATAGACGTTGATGCCTCGGTGATCATCGCTGCCCAAAAAGAACTCGTCATCCCGAGGCTCCACTCGCGCGTTAGTTAGCGCGGGTGGAGTGGAGGGACCCTGAGCTTGTTGGCGCCAAAATCTAAAACCATTACACCCTGTCATCCCGTCTATGACTACGACGGCTCCTGTCAAGCTAAAAAAAGACAGACGGGGGTATCGCGTTGAAAATGGTGTCAAGGGCGGCGCGTTCTTGGCGCCGTTCATCTCGACCCTTGACGCCATTTTCAACGCC
>DASZFU010000173.1:0-7452 GCA_035939495.1 Candidatus Angelobacter sp.
GCGTTGAAAATGGCGTCAAGGGTCGAGATGAACGGCGCCAAGAACGCGCCGCCCTTGACACCATTTTCAACGCGATACCCCCGTCTGTCTTTTTTTAGCTTGACAGGAGCCGTCGTAGTCATAGACGGGATGACAAGGGGGAAGTGGGTCGCTGCCCTGCTACACGTCTTCACGAAAAATGCTTTTTTTAAGCGGTTGAAGTGCTAGTGACCTCTGCCGTCGCCTCGATCAAAAGTGGCCAAAATAGCCACTGATTAGCGAGCGCTAACATTTACGCTTGCTTTGTTCACCATATTCTGTAAAGGTACTCACAAGGAAACACGACAAGCGGACTTCACAGGCTGCGATATCAACAAGGCTTGGCAAGCTGGGATGCAAATCTTATGTCGCCCCTCTGGGGCTTTGTTGTTATCTCTAACTTTACCCACCGCTTACGCGGGTGGGCTCAATAATTTCACCCCTTCGGGGTTTAGCTATCGTGAGATCTGGTTCTAGTCCCTTAAGTGAACGGTATTGGACCTAAATGTCACCCTATATGCTTCGCGAAACTTCGATTCACCGTAAACACTTTTCTCTCCTGCTGCCGATGATTGTATTGCTGTGCTGGCTTGCTGGGCCATTGCGTCTCTATGCCGACACGCTTTCCGGGTCGGTCATGGACCAGACCGGGGCTTTAATACCCGGTGCGCGCATCGAGATTACCGGGGGAGAGCTTGCCCAGCCGCTGGTGATTTCATCGGACTCAGCGGGCAAATTCTCCGCTCCCAACCTGAAGCCTGGGACATATTCTGTGCACGTGACGCGCGATGGTTTTGAGCCCCTGGTCAAGATGGTGGAACTGCACGGAGCCGCGAGCCTGGAACTGAAGATGGCCATCGCGCAGCAGCGCGTGGAAGTGATTGTTCCCGGCAAAGCCCTGACTTATGCCAATTCCGACCCTGTTTACAAGAAACTGCGCGACCTGGGATTGGGGGAAACTTTTCACATAGAAAATGTCACCGTGCCGGTGGATACGGCTATCTTGCAGTTTCAAAAAGGTACGCTGACGTTCCTGGCGCCAGTGGACGGAATCGTGACCGGCGCCATCTTTGTTGGGGAAGGGCACTTCAATCTAAAGCCTGTAACTCCCTTGGATACCCTTGACCTGAAACGGCGCATTGGCGCTGTGGAAGCCGACGAAGATTTCACCGAAGTGGTCATACGGTTTACCGGGGGTGAGCGCCTGATGTTTCTTAAAGGCCTGGGGGAGAAAGTGGAACCCCCGGACGAGGCGGCCAAGGCATTCGAGCATTGGAAGGAGAAGATGCGCAAACGCCGGGAGCAGGCGATGGGCTTTACCGAGGCCATGCTTCACGACGAAAACATGGACAACGTCGATGCCGATATTCTGGCGGCCGTTTACAATCCGCAGCATCCTCCATTCCTGAATGCATACATTCGGGGAAAGAAACACAGCGACCTGCGCTTTTTCGTAAGGACGCGCGTGGGAGCGCTCCCCCAGCTTGATTCGCCGGAAGAAGTCGGACTTATCAATTACGATCCTGAAGCCATGGACGATGGTTTCTGGTATCTGGCGCATTTGAAGTCTGAGTACCAGAAGGGCACCGCCAGTTCGCACGAGGACCGCCGCTTGTTTGCCACCCGCAACTACAAAATCGAAACGGCCATTTCGAAAAACGACCATTTATTCAGTACCGCTGTGATTACCATCCAGCCACTCGTCAAAGGCGAGAGAGTTCTCAAATTCGGGTTATTGCCGAACCTGCGAGTCACGCGGGTTGCCGACGATCAGGGACAGGACATCTACTACATCCAAGAGAACCGTAAGGCAGATGGTTCGTTTTATGCCATCCTTTCCCAGGCCCCGGAAGCCGGCAAAGAGTTTTCCATCACCGTGCAATATGAAGGCGATAAGGTCCTGGAGAGCGCCGGGGATGGCAGCTATTATGTCCGTGCCCGGACATCGTGGTATCCGAACCTGAATGGATTTGGCGAACACGTCATGTATGACCTTACGTACAAGGTGCCGCCCAAGTACAAGGTCGTGAGTGTCGGCACGCTGCAGCAAGAGTCAGTCGAGCAAAACTACGCTGTCAGCCATTGGACCACTCCCAAGCCGGTGGCGGTGGCCGGATTCAACTACGGCGAGTACCAGAAGATGGAGCTACCTGACGAGATTACCGGCTATAAGATCTCCGGGTACTACTTGACGCAACTACCCGACAACTTGCGCAATTACAGCGCGCTCCAGACCATGGCTCCCCATGCCATGACCAAATATGTCTTGGAGCAGACGCGCGCCCAGTTGCAGCTTTGCACCTCGTACTTCGGGAAGAGTCCCTACGAGGAGATCTACATCACGGAGCAGCCTAATTTCAACTTTGGGCAGTCATGGCCGAACCTGATTTATCTCCCCATATCGGCCTACACAGACTCAACCCAGCGTTGGATGTTATTCGGACGCATCAGCGCCGGGTTTAGCGGGTTTGTGCAGGAAGTAACGCCTCATGAAGTTGCCCACCAGTGGTGGGGACACGCTGTGAGCTGGGCTTCGTACCACGATCTGTGGCTCTCGGAAGGGTTTGCCGACTTTTCCGCGGCACTCTTTCTGCAGCAAGCCGTGGCCGGAGACTGGCGGAAGGACTACATCGAGTTTTGGGAGCGGCTGCGAAAGCGCATTCTGGAGAAGAATAATTTCGGAACAGCTCCTAACGACGCCGGCCCTATCTGGATGGGGTTGCGTCTCATCGCCCCCCGTTCGGGCAACGCCTATCAGGATGTAACTTACCCTAAAGGCGCCTATGTCCTGCAGATGCTGCGCTCCATCATGTACAGCCCGCAGGACCAGGACAAACCCTTCATTGCCATGATGCATGAGTTCGTGGAGAAACATCGTGACCACGCGGCTTCCACCGAGTCATTCAAAGCCGTCGCGGAAAAGCACATGTCGAAGCTGATGGACCTTGGAGGCAACGGGAAGCTCGATTGGTTTTTCGCCGAATGGGTCTATGGAACGCAAGTGCCGCGATATCACTTCGAGTACCAGCTTCTTCCCGCCGAAGGCGGCAAGGTGAAGCTGCACATGACCATCACCCAGAGTGACGTGGATGACCAATTCATGATGCTGGTTCCGGTCTATGTTGATTTTGGCAAAGGCATGATGCGTATCGGCCAGGTCGGTCTCAAAGGTAACAGCACTCGTACCAGCGATGTCGAACTGCCGTCCAAACCGCAAAAGGTCGCTCTCAATGCCTACAAAGAGATTTTGGAGCGATAACAAATATTGGGCAGAAAGCGAAACACGCCGGGAATTCAAAACCAAAATTAACCGCAGAGTACGCAGAGACCGCAGAGAAGAAATGGGGAATTTAGGTCAACCTGTGGAATTTGAGAAAAAGCACGATTCCACAGCACCTCGACTACGGAGAAGATCAAGCCAATCCGCCGCAGACTACGAAACGTAGCGGAGCCACAACCAAAACCAACTCACCGCAAAGGACGCGAAGGCCGCGAAGGAAAACCAACATCTTAACCACAAAGGAACACGAAGAGAAACCCCAAGGACACGAAGGAAAAGCAAAAAGTGCTGTGCCAAATGGGACGAAACGCAAGGTCCCTCTCGGTCTCCGCTTCGCGGACGCGTCTCGGGATGACGGACATAATGGAGTACGTCTTACGCAACTGCCGGACGCAATTTGACAGCTTCCGACTGAATGGTTAAGGTCGCGCTTTCGAGACCGTCTGCCGATGCTTCGACCCGAATCTCTCCTGGTTGCTTGAGTGCCTGTATGATTGCCGCACATAGGCCGTTGAATGCGCTGCGCTTGTCGCCTTTGTCGGGTTCGTGGCAACTGGGGTCGCCATTGCCCAGGCCAATCAGGCGTCCTGGTCCGCCGATCTTGAAGCTTATTTCATTGGACGCTACCGGCATCAGGCGGCCCTGGCTATCCACAACTTCTATCGTAACGACGGAGATGTCTTCACCGTTGGCCGCAATCTTTTGGCGGTCGGCGCGAAGTGACAGTTTTGCGGGAGCGCCTGTGGTCTCTCGTTTTGCGGTGAGTACCACTTGGCCGTTTTTCGAGCCGCGAGCCTCCAGCACGCCGGGCGCGTACTGAACCTTCCATTCGGCGTGCGAGTTGTGCTCGATGGTCTTGGAGCCGAGGCTTGTGCCGTTCAGGAAAAGTTCAATCATATCCAGATTGCTGAAGACCCATACGTCGATCTCCTGGCCTTCTTGTCCGCTCCAATTCCAATGGGGGAAGAGATGCAGCACAGGCTTACTGCCCCACCATGATTGGTAGTAGAAATAGATATCCTTGGGAAAACCGCAGAGATCCATGATGCCAAAGTGGGAGCTGACACAAGGCCATCCATAAGGCGAAGGCTCGCCGCGATAGTCGAAACCGGTCCAGGCAAATCCACCGGCGACGAAAGGACGCTCGTCGAAGACCTTCCACCATCCTTCGGAACTCATGGTGTATCCGGGAAAGGTCAAGTCGTAGGCGCTTACGTATCCCTTATCTTTGTCTTTGACGTAAATGCCGCGCGTACATTGAACGCTGGCGGTCTCGCTGCCGACTGTGGGCAGTTTTGGGAACTTCTGATGGAAGGCGTCGATGTTTTTGCCGGTGTCGCGTCCGCCGTTGCCACCCGAGCCGGCATAGTTGAAGCCCTGAACGTCTACGACATTAGTTACACCTTTTCCCCACGAGCCGTTCATGGCAATCGTAACCGGCCGGGTTGGATCGAGCTGGCGCGCCAACCGCTTCATGGTGGTGGCGATGCGAGCGCCGCGGTCCGTGCCTTGCTCGCGCTCTTCGTTGCCCAGCGACCAGATCACCACGCTCGGATGGTTGCGATCACGGCGCACCAGTCGTTCAAGCTGGCTCAGGCCTTCAGGGTCGGAGGACATCATGCGGGTCTCATCCATGACCAACATGCCAAGACGGTCGCAGGCGTCCAGAAGCTCCGGGGTTGGAGGATTGTGGGAGGTGCGATAGGCGTTGGATCCCATCTCTTTGAGCCGTTCGATGCGGTAATCCTGCAGACGGTCGGGCAGGGCTGCACCGACGCCCGCATGGTCCTGATGATTGCAGGTTCCCTTCATCTTGACCGGCTTGCCATTGAGAAAGAAACCTTTATCGGCATCGAAGCGAATCGTGCGAATGCCGAAGGTGGTTTCTTCATGATCGATCACGCTGCCATCATTTTCCACCGAGGTAATTGCACGATAAAGATTCGGCTCGTCCACCGACCACAGCGCAGGATGATTGATCGAGGTCTGGGCTTCGAACGTCGCATTCCCCCACGGCGAAATCGTTGCTGGCTTCGCCTGCGCAGTGGCGACGACGTTGCCATTGGCGTCTACGATGCGTGATGTTGCACGACAGGCTCGTTGGTTATCGCTCTGGTTTTCAACTTCCGTGCTGATGGTGATCGCGGCGGAGTTACCGCGTACCTCAGACTTTACGTAATTCCCCCATTGCGCAATGTGGAGCGGCGCAGTCTTCACCAGCCAGACGTGGCGGTAGATTCCGGCGCCTTCGTAGAACCATCCTTCGCCGAGGGTTGCGTCCACTCGAACCGTCAGAATGTTTTTGTCGCCGACATTGGCGAAGTCGGTCAGGTCGAAGCGGAAGGGGGCATATCCGCTGAAATTTTCGCCAATGTAATGCCCATTGAACATGACGATGGCATGACGGAAGACACCCTCGAAGTCAACCACGATGCGCTTGCCCGAATCCGAAGCAGGAATATCAAAGACACGCCTGTACCAGCCGATGCTGGTCTCAGGATATTCGCGCCCGAGCGGCTTGGCCCCGTGGTGAGGAAGGAGAGGATCATTCTTAAAAGGCAATTCCACGCCCCAATCGTGAGGCAGGTCCATGCTCTTCCAGGCGCTATCGTCAAACCTCAGACCGGCAACCGGTAAAAAGTTGCCGGATTTGGCAAAGGCCGACTCACGCCGCCGCGCACCATAGCCAAAATCGCTTTGCGAATCGGCTGCGTGCCCTAACTGAAAGCGCCAGCCGAAGTCCAGCAATAAACGCTCGCGTGGTGAAGACGAATCATCTGTGTTGGGTTCAATGGCCGGGGCGTTGTTGGTTGAACTGCCGGCAGCTCTGGACAAAGGCAAAGCTGAACTGGTAACCGCTCCGACAGAGGCGGCCAAACCTGCTTTTAGTACATCGCGACGTGTCCAACGTGGCATAGGGTTCCTCGGAGTCGAGAGTATCGCAGAGGAAGCAGAAGGAAAGCAAAGATCATCA
This sequence comes from Candidatus Angelobacter sp., assembly GCA_035939495.1. Lineage (GTDB taxonomy): Bacteria > Acidobacteriota > Terriglobia > Terriglobales > Acidobacteriaceae > Angelobacter. The sequence goes on from DASZFU010000173.1 coordinate 6,273, forward strand.
TAGAGACACAACCAAAAATCCAAACCCACCACGGAGGCACGGAGACGCTGAGAAAATCAATAGAGCAACGTCAACCGCAGATTACGCAGAAGGAGAATGGCGGTTTTAAGCCAATCTAGAATTTTCGAGAAAAAACACGACTTCAAAGCGCCTCGTAACGTGAAGGAACACGAACGACAACCAAAACTCAAGCCCATCACCGCAATAGCTCTACTCCGGTTTTAACAGCGGCAGCACGAAGAGCGTTATCTAAAGTAGCTAGCGGCAATTTTAGTCTGTGCGCTAAATCCAGATATACCGAATCGTAAGCCGGCAATTGATGAAGCCGTGCGGTGGCCAGTACGCGCCGCATTGGTACGACTTCCGGTTCGACATCGAGTGATTGTGAGTACAAACCTTCAAGTAGCTGAAGGGCCAACATCACATCTGAAGCGTTTACGATTCCCCGTCTCTCAGCGACGGCTAATGAATTCGCAATTTCAAGGTTCCAAAGAGCCGGGACAACAGCTCTAGCTCCCTGCGATAGGGCGTGCTTTGTGCGGAGCGCCTGCGCTGGAACCGGTTTGTCCAGGATCCAGCCAAGCGTGATCGAGGCATCGAGAACAAATTGTTTCATGAACGGCCTTCCTCAATCAACTCCTTTATGGTTGTATTTTTCATCCGTCGCGTTCTTTTTCGAATGCCTTCCAATTCCTTAAAAATCGTTTTTAAATCATATTGAGGCCTAGCAGGGCCTATTATCGCTGCCAGTTGGCCGCGACGTGTTATGCCGGTTCGTTCACCCGCAACCGCGCGCTCGACTAGTTCGGAGAGCTTTTGTTTTGCTTCAAACAATCCCACTTTTTGCATCGAATATCCTCTCGAAAAACACAGGCAAAACTCATCTAGATGAATATTCTAGATGATTGCATGGGATATTTGCAACTTACCGCCATCCCTCTCAACTCTACTTTATGCAAACACGGGTAGAACACCTCGTGTCTGCAATTAAGCCCGAAAAATTATCGGGGTCCCTCACTCCGCGCCGATCATATTCGCAATTGTGAAATCTTTGCCGCGCTGCGTTTGATTGGATGACTACGACAGCTCCCCTCGACCGCGTACACTGTGGTTGCTTTTAAGACCAAGAGCTCGGAGGACGAAAGGAGCTGTCTATGAAGATTATAGGGTGTGATTTTCA